>NZ_JAOARZ010000022.1:0-641446 GCF_025210255.1 Donghicola sp.
CAGCCTCAGCCTCAGCCTCAGCCTCAGCCTCAGCCTCAGCCTCAGCCTCAGCCTCAGCCTCAGCCTCAGCCTCAGCCTCAGCCTCAGCCTCAGCCTCAGCCTCAGCCTCAGCCTCAGCACGTGCGGCGGCTTCGGCTGCTGCAATGGCTTCTAGATCAAAGCTTGCGGGCAGGGTGAAAGTCGGGACCTCTTCGGCCTCTTCCTCAAAGTCGTCATCGGTGGCGATTTCTGCCACCTGCGGCTCGGCTTCGATTTCCTCTTCACTTTCGGGCTCTGCGGCCACCGCTTCTTCCGCTGCCGCGGCCGCTCCCGCTGCCGCTGCCGCTTCCGCTGCCGCTCCCGCTGCCGCTTCCGCTTCCGCTGCCGCTTCCGCTTCCGCTTCCGCTTCCGCTTCTTCGGCCAGCAGGTTCTCGACTGCGTCGGCGTTGGCGTCGTCATCTGTCTCGGCGGTCAGGTCGACTGGTTCGTCCTGAACTTCGGAAACCAGAACGTCTTCAATGGTCTCTTCCGGGGTATCTGCAGGTTCTTCGTGCTTGGCGGCAGGCTCGTCGATCTCCTCTGCTGCCATGACGGGGGTCGCGCTCATCACAGAGAGCGGTGCGTCGTCGCCAAGGTTCTCGTTGCTATCATCCAGGTCGCTGGCAGTTTCATTGTTCATCAGAGCGCGGATGCGGCGCAATTTGGCGGCAACGCTTGCGGCTTCTGCAGCCTCTGCGGCGCGGCTTTTCTGGTTTGCAATTTGCTCTTCGGTGAACGCGACGGGCGCAGCAGAGGGCTGCTTGTATTTGCGTGCCGGTTTGGCTTTGACAGGCGCAGGCTCTGGCACAGCTTCTGGTGTGACCGAGGGCTCGGGTTGCGGCTCTGGCTCGGCAGCCTTGGTGATGGGCGCTTCGGCTTGCGGCGCGGGGGCCGGAGCGGGCGCAGGTTGTTGCACCGGCGCGGCGATCTGGCTCTCTGCGCGCAGGACAATCCCGCCCTGTTCGGTGCGTGCTTCGACCCGGCGGGCGATTTCACGCTCCGCGATACGGGCCAACATATCTGCATCTGGTGTCGGGGGCTCTGCTCCGAAATACCGGTCCTCTGCGGCGAGATCCCGGAAATATTCGGCAATCGCCTTCATCGTGTCGAAAGACTCATCGAACCCCTCTAGGGTGCATGAGAACGTCCCATACGACACGGTGAGAATTTTGTTGTTGCCTACCATCTCTCGCTCGCTTCCTTTCGTTAGCAGAACTGTGAATACCACTTACAAAGTTGGGAAACGGATCAAAACAAAGGTCATTCCAGTATAAATCCGTGGCTCAAATGTGGCGAGTTTCTAAAAAAGATACAATAAAGGCATTATGGCAGTAATTGTTCAGTCTGACGAGCCAGTAGCGGTGATTGGAGGGGGTCGTGTGACCTCTGAGGACGTCGCTTGGGCCCGAAAATATGCAAAACGCTTAGTCGCGGCCGATGGGGGTGCGGATCAGGCGCTGGGATTAGGTTGGGTTCCTGACGCCGTGATCGGGGATTTCGATTCGGTTTCCGACGTGGCGCGCGAAAAAGTCGGGCCCAACAGGCTATTTCCAATATCAGAACAAGATAGCACGGATTTCGATAAATGTCTTCGGAACGTGGCGGCACCTATGATTCTGGGTCTCGGGTTCACGGGGCGACGACTTGACCACACGTTAGCGGCGTTCTCGACCCTGTGCGCACGGGCGAATGTGCTGTGCCTACTCTTGTCCGAAGAAGAGGTTATCTTTCTTTGCCCGCCTGAGTTGGCGTTGGATGTGCCAGAGGGGACGGCGTTTTCGCTGTACCCCATGGGGCCGGTGCAGGGTCGGTCGACTGGATTGGTTTGGCCGATTGATGGCATTCCAATGCAGACGGATGGGCGTGTTGGGACGTCAAATCGCGTCGATCAGGCTGGCCGGGTAGGCTTGACGATGGAAGGGCCGCGCATGCTGGTTATTTTGCCGCGCGGCTGTGCTGACGCTGCGGTTGCGGCGTTGAACCAGAGTACGCGTTGGCCATAGGTCAGCGCGGCGGCGTCGGTTTGTTCAGTTTCTGATCGCGGGCACGCTCGCGGGCAAAGACATATAGGCCAGACCCCACGATGATCGCGATCCCCAGCCACGTCAGACCGTTCGGCAATTCGTCAAAGATGAGGTAGCCCACGGCCGTCGCTGACACGATCTCGAGGTATTGCAGAGGCGCAATGGTTGCGGCAGGGGCGTGGCGCAACGCAAACGTGATCGAAATGTGGGAGATGGTCGCCATGACGCCGACGCCAAGCAGGGTCCATACCGCCAGCCCGTTGGGCCAGACGGGGTCCAGCGCTGCGATCCCGCTGCCGTCATAAAGCCAAAGCACGGGCGTGATTAGGACGGATGCTGCGACGGCGGTATGCAGCTGCGTGGTCACTGGATGCAATTTTTGCGACATCATGCGGGTCAGAATCATGTAGATCGCAAAGCAAAATGCAGTCCCCAGCGGGAACAGAGCAACCGGCCCGACATTGCTGAAGCTAGGTTGGATAATCAGAAGCGCCCCGCCAAAGCCGACCACACAGGCCACAATACGGCGCATGCCGACTTCCTCTTTCAGGAACAGTGCGCCGAGAAGTGTCAGGATAAATGGCTCAACAAAAAAGATTGAAATTGCGCTGGCCAGAGGCATCTCGCGGATCGCTGTAAAGAACATCCAAGTCGCGAGCAGAAGCGATCCCGCGCGCACGAAATGCATGCCCACAGAGCGTCGATCCGGCAGGGCAAAGTTCCCCATCAGCACCGCGAGCGGCGCCAGCAGCACAATCTGCAGCACGAAACGCGCCGTGATGATCTGCGCGGCCGGAATTTCGGCAGGTGTAGCCTTGGCAAAGGCATCCATGATGGGCGCCAAAAGGCAGAAGCCCACCATATACAGGATACCAAGAAGGGTGCGGTCGTTCGCCAATGACGTCTCAGCAGTTCGGGATATTGACAGCGAGGCCCCCAAGCGAGGTCTCTTTGTATTTCTCGCTCATGTCATGGCCCGTTTGGCGCATGGTTTCAATACAGGCGTCAAGCGGGACCAGATGCTTGCCGTCGCCGCGTAGGGACAGGCTGGCCGCGCTCACCGCCTTGATTGCGCCAAGGCCGTTGCGTTCAATGCAGGGCACCTGCACCAAGCCTTTGACCGGATCGCAGGTCATCCCGAGGTGGTGCTCCAGCGCGATTTCGGCCGCGTTTTCGATTTGCTCGGTCGTGCCGCCCATCACGGCGCACAGCCCCGCAGCCGCCATGGCGCTTGCGCTGCCAACCTCGGCCTGACAACCAGCTTCGGCTCCGCTGATGCTGGCGTTGAATTTCACCAAGCCGCCAATTGCAGCTGCGGTCAGCAGGAACTCGGGGATGCGCGTGCGCGTCGCGCCCGGCACGTGGTCCAGCCAATACCGTATGGTCGCGGGCAACACGCCTGCGGCGCCATTCGTTGGGGCTGTCACGACCTGACCGCCCGCCGCGTTCTCTTCGTTCACGGCCATGGCATAAGTGCTCATCCAGTCGTTGATCGTGTGCGGCGCGGTCAGGTTCATGCCGCGCTCGGCCATCAGTGCGTTGTAAATTCCCGCCGCGCGGCGACGCACATTCAGACCACCGGGCAGGATGCCTTCGTTTGCGAGGCCACGGTTGATACAGCCGTCCATCACCTGCCACAGGGCATCAAGGCCGCGATCTACCTCGGCATGGCTCCGGCGGGTCAACTCGTTCGCCTTCTTCATTTCGGCGATCGTTTTGCCGGACTTCGCGGCCATTTCCAGCATCTCGGCAGCGGACTTAAAGGGGTAGGGAACAGGGGCGCCCTCATCCTTGTCTGCACCATGCTCCAACTCGTCAGCCGTCAGGACAAATCCTCCGCCGATCGAATAGTAGGTCTCTTGAAGAATGACGTCGCCTTGTTTGTCGGTCGCCATCAGGATCATACCGTTCGCGTGGCCGGGCAAGTTTGGACCATAGTCGAATTTCAGGTCATCTTTAGGCGCAAAGACCATTTCGGGCAGGTCTGGTGGATTGATGCGGCCCCTTGTTTCGATCTCGGCCATAACCTCTGCGGCGCGTTCGGCGTCAAACTCGGCAGGGGTGAAACCGGCAAGGCCGAGAATGGTTGCGCGGTCTGTGTGGTGACCTACGCCTGTGAAAGCCAGAGATCCGTGAAGCGATGCTTTTAGACCATGAGCGGTAAAGGGCGCTGCCCGCAGCAATTCCAGAAAGCGGCCCGCAGCCACCATGGGGCCCATGGTGTGGGAAGATGAGGGGCCAACCCCGATCTTGAAGACATCAAAGACCGAAATAAACATGCATCCTCCAATCGGGCAAATCGCGCAGTCTGATCTCAGCATGACCCAGCGCGCAGAGCCAAACCGCTCTAAATACGACCGTCCCAAGTGGGATGGCGTCACGCCTTCATAGCTTGGCCCAAACCCCGTCAAAATCGCAGCGTCGGCAACTCCGCTCTTGCGGTTTCGGACGATGCGCTACGCTGTGCCCGCTTCTTTTTGCTGAAAATACTCAAGCCGCAGTCGCCGACGCCCTTGGTGATGTGAAAGAAGAAGGTGCTGTCAAACCAGCGAAAGCAGCGCGTCAGTCTCGCCTGATACTTCGAATTATCTATGAAACGCTGCGGAAAGCGGCCTTCGCACTCGCGAAGCAGGGGGAACCATTCTATAAGCAGGACAAACAGTATGGAGTCTGTCGATGACCGGAGAACTTTCGCCTATTGATAAGGCAAAATTCGTCGCGGCCAAACGAGCGGTTGAGTTTGTAGAAGATGGTATGCGTGTGGGGCTCGGAACCGGCAGTACGGCAGCCTGGATGGTGCGATGCCTCGGGGAGCTTGTCCGCGAACATGGCCTGCGGGTGACAGGCATTCCGACATCGACACGCACCGCAGAACTGGCCCGTAATGTGGGGATCAAGGTCGTTTCTCTGGACGAGGCGAAGTGGCTGGATCTGACCATCGACGGCGCAGACGAATTCGACGGCGATCTGAACCTGATCAAAGGCGGTGGTGGAGCGCTTCTGCAGGAAAAGATTGTGGCGACGGCCAGCGACCAGATGGTTGTGATCGCGGACGCGGCCAAGGGGGTTGATACCCTGGGCGCTTTCCCATTGCCGGTCGAGGTTATCCCCTTTGGCTGGCAAACCAGCAAAGCCCTGATCGAAGAGATGGTCGCGAGCCTTGATGTGATGGGCAGCCAGACCGCGCTACGCATGAATGGGGATACGCCCTATATCACCGACGAAGGCAATTACATCATTGATTTGCATCTGAAACGCATAGGAAATGCGCGTCAGCTCGCAATGGTGTTGAATCAGGTGCCTGGTGTGGTTGAAAACGGGCTGTTCATTGATATCTGCGATCGGGTGGTCATCGGATACGGCGACGGTCGTGTCGAAACCCGGGACATTAACAACGGCACCGTCGAAGAGTCGCTGATCGAGTTTGTCGAGTCCGACAACCTCTTTCGCGACATTTGAGCAGGCGCCGACAGAGAGAGAGTAAGAGATGGATTTCGACTACGATCTGTTCGTGATCGGCGGCGGGTCGGGCGGCGTGCGCGCTGCTCGTGTCGCTGCGGGCGAAGCAGGGGCCAAGGTTGGTCTGGCAGAAGGCGACCGCTACGGCGGCACTTGTGTGATCCGCGGCTGCGTGCCCAAGAAGCTGATGGTGTTCGCAAGCGAATATAGCGGCATGGCGGATGAGGCCGAGGCCTATGGCTGGACGGCCAGCGTCACCGACTTCGACTGGGGTACCTTCAAGGGCAAGCTGAACGCAGAACTTGATCGTCTCGAAGGCGTCTATCGTAAATTGCTGGCTGGCTCTGGCGTCGACACCTTTGACCAGCGCGCGCGGATCGCAGATGCACATACGGTCGAACTGGCTGACGGCACCAAAAAGACCGCCAAAACAATTCTGATCGCCACCGGCGGCACGCCCATGCGCCCCGACATTCCGGGTGCAGAACTGGGGATCGTGTCGGACGACATCTTCCATCTGGATGAGCTGCCCAAGAAGATGCTGATCGTCGGCGGCGGCTACATTGCTTGTGAGTTTGCCTGCATCATGAACGGCCTTGGCGTCGAAGTGACCCAGTACTATCGCGGTGCGCAGATCCTGCGCGGCTTTGACGACGAAGCGCGCGGACTGATCGCGGACGAGATGGTCGCCAACGGCATCAAGCTGCACACCGGCACCAACGTGTTGGAGATGAAAGAAGAGAACGGCCAGATTTGGACCAAAGCGACCAACGGCGACACCAACACCTATGACAAGGTGATGTTCGCGACTGGCCGTCTGCCCGCAACCACCAATATGGGTCTCGAAGAGGTCGGCATCGAACTCGGCCGCTCGAACGAAGTGATCGTGGACAAGTACAGCCAGACCGCTGTGCCCTCGATCTACGCAATTGGCGACGCGACCAACCGCGTTAACCTGACACCCGTTGCGATCCGCGAAGGTATGGCCTTTGTCGAGACGGTGTTCAAAGGCAACAAAACCGCTGTTGATCACGACCTGATCCCAAGCGCTGTCTTTACCCAGCCCGAGATGGGCACCGTCGGTTTGAGCGAAGAGGCCGCAGCGGCGCAGGAACCGATCGAAGTCTATGTGACATCGTTCCGCCCGATGCAGACCGCCTTTGCGGGCAGTCAGGCGCGTGTTCTCATGAAGTTGATTGTCAGTCAGGAAACCCGCAAGGTGCTGGGGTGCCATATCGTCGCGCCCGGGGCAGGCGAAATGATCCAACTTGCGGGGATCGCCGTTAAAATGGGTGCAACCAAAGAGGACTTTGATCGTGTGTGCGCCGTCCACCCGACCATGTCCGAAGAACTTGTGACCATGCGGAATCCAACCCGCACGGCTTGAATTCTCAGGCTTTGCCCTCACCTTAAGGCAAAGCCTAACAGAAAAACGAAAGGGAAGAGGCTATATGGCTGGAAACGGGAGCGGCCCCTGGGGCGGCGGAGGCTCTGGTGGCGGTGGCAACCGCGGATCGAACGGAGGGGGCGGCGATAACAATGGCCAGCGTCCTCCTAAGGGCAATGACCAAATCCCCGAAATCGATGAACTGGTGAAGAAAGGCCAAGAGCAACTGCGCGTCCTGATGGGCGGTCGCGGTGGCAGCGGTGGCTCGACTGGTGGTGGAAACGGCGGCGGCGGACCAAGCTTCGGTCGTGGCACCATCGGACTAGGCGTATTGGCCGCGATCGCCCTGTGGGCGTTCGGCAGCTTCTACACCGTCAAACCCGAAGAGCAGTCGGTAGAGCTGTTCCTTGGTGAATATTACAGCACCGGTAATCCGGGTCTGAACTTCGCGCCTTGGCCGCTGGTGACTGCGGAAGTCATCAATGTGACCTCGGAACGGACCGAAGACGTGGGCGTCTCGCGCGGCGGCAATGGCAATGGCCTGATGCTGACCACGGACGCAAACATCGTGGATATCGACTTTCAGGTCGTCTGGAACATCAACGATCCCGCGAAATTGCTATTCAACATCCGTGATCCCCAGCTGACTGTTCAGGCTGTGTCTGAGTCGGTCATGCGTGAAATCATCGCGGCCTCGACCCTCGCGCCAATTCTGAACCGTGACCGTGGTCTGATTGCCGATACCGCAATGCAGAACATCCAAGCGACGCTGGACGAATATGACAGCGGCATCAGCGTTGTGCGTGTGAACCTTGATCGTGCAGACCCGCCGAGCGAAGTGATTGACGCCTTCCGCGAAGTGCAGGCTGCTGAGCAAGAGCGTGATCGTCTGCAGCGTCAGGCCGATGCTTATGCAAACCGTGTTCTGGCGGAAGCCCGCGGTGAAGCGGCTCAGACCCTTGAAGAGGCCGAAGGCTACCGTGCGCGCGTTGTAAACGACGCCTTAGGTGAAGCATCGCGCTTTAGCGCTGTTTTGGCCGAATATGAGAAGGCGCCCGAAGTGACCCGCCGCCGTCTCTATATCGAGACGATGGAAAAGGTCCTTGGCAGTGTCGACAAGACCATCCTCGACGAGGCGCTGGTGAGCGGAGAAAACGGCAGCAGTGTCGTGCCTTATCTGCCGCTGAATGAACTGAATCGAAACAGCTCGCAGGGAGGTAACTAAGATGCGTAAATCAGCCATCATCCTGCCCGCCATCGTCGTCGTTGTCGCGGTCATTCTGTCCTCGCTCTATGTGGTCGACGAACGCGAGAAGGCGCTCGTCCTGCAGTTCGGCCAGATCAAAGCGGTCAAGGAAGAGCCCGGCCTCGCAATCAAGATTCCGCTGATCCAAGACGTTGTGAAATATGACGATCGCATCCTGTCTCTGGACACCGATGTGATCGAGGTCACGCCGTCGGATGATCGTCGTTTGGTCGTTGACGCATTCGCGCGCTACCGCATCGCCGATGTTGTGCAGTTCCGTCAAGCCGTTGGTGTGGGGGGCATTCGTGCCGCCGAAGACCGCCTGAGCTCGATCTTGAACGCGCAGATCCGCGAAGTTCTGGGTGCTGATCAGGTGACTTCGGACACCATCCTGTCCGAAGAGCGTGGTTCGCTGATGCTGCGCATTCGGGACAACGCCCGTGTCCAAGCGCGTAGTTTGGGTCTGGACGTGGTAGACGTGCGCCTGAAGCAGACCAACCTGCCGATGCAGAACCTCGAGGCGACTTTTGCCCGTATGCGTGCTGAGCGTGAACGCGAAGCGGCGGACGAAATCGCTCGCGGTAACGAAGCGGCGCAGCGTGTTCGTGCAACCGCAGATCGTACCGTGGTAGAAACGCTGTCCGAGGCAGAGCGCGAAGCGCAAATCGTTCGCGGTGAAGCCGATGCGCAGCGAAACAACGTGTTCGCCGAAGCCTTTGGCGCTGACCCAGAGTTCTTTGCCTTCTACCGGTCTTTGCAGGCCTATGAGAACGCCCTTCAGGGTGGCAACAGCAGCATGGTGATGACTCCGAACAGCCAGTTCTTTGACTACCTGAAGAACGACACCCCAGAGGCCGAGGCCAATTGATGCAAACTGCCATTCTGGCCATAGGGCTGGTTCTGGTGATCGAGGGGCTGGCCTATGCGCTGGCCCCTTCGCTTATTGAGCGTATGCTCGAAGCCATGAGGCAGCTGTCGACAGAAGACCGCCGGATGATAGGTTTGGCGGCGATGGCGGTGGGCGTTGCACTGGTCGCAATAACGTTCGAGGCCTTGCCGCATTGAAGTTTCAACGCATCACATCGTCTTGAGATAATCTTACCGGCCTTTGTGTTGCGTTAACGCGACCCTAGGTGTTCAACAATGCACACGGCTCGTGTTCCAGAAGGAGACCCCAATTGAATTCCCAGACTCAGACGATTGTACGCCGCAGCACGACTTCGGCTCGGATGGTTGTCATGGCGGGGCTGGTCGCGGTTATGACGATGGCCCAAGGTCTAGCGACCACCGTCAAAGCGGCCCCCGATAGCTTTGCCGATCTTGCCGAGCAAGTCAGCCCTGCGGTGGTGAACATCACCACGTCGACCATGGTCGAGGTCAATACCGGCCCCGGTCCTCAGGTGCCCGAAGGTTCGCCCTTCGAAGACTTTTTCCGCCAGTTCCAGAACCCGAACGGTCCCCAGCAGCCGCGTCGTAGCTCGGCCCTCGGGTCTGGCTTCGTGATCAGCGAAGACGGCTTTGTGGTGACCAATAACCACGTGATCGAAAACGCAGACGAGATCATGATCGAATTCACCAGTGGCAAGAATTTGGCCGCAGAGGTGATTGGCACTGATCCCAAAACCGATATTGCCCTTCTGAAGGTAGAAGCCGAAGAGCCACTGCCGTTTGTGCCCTTTGGTGATAGCGACACCGCCCGCGTCGGCGACTGGGTGCTGGCCGTCGGTAACCCGCTGGGGCAGGGCTTCTCTGTGTCGGCTGGTATCGTCTCGGCCCGCAATCGCGAACTGTCGGGCAGCTATGATGACTACATCCAGACCGACGCTGCGATTAATCGCGGTAACTCCGGTGGCCCGCTGTTCAACATGACCGGTGAAGTCGTTGGTGTGAACACCGCGATTCTTTCGCCCAACGGTGGCTCGATCGGCATTGGTTTCTCGATGGCATCCAACGTCGTGTCCAAAGTGGTCGATCAGCTGCAAGAGTTTGGCGAAACCCGCCGTGGCTGGCTGGGAGTCCGCATTCAGGACGTGACGCCTGATGTGGCCGAAGCGATGGGCCTCGAAGAGGCTAAGGGCGCTCTGGTCACCGACGTACCTCCGGGTCCTGCCGAGGATGCAGGCATTCTGGCAGGCGATGTGATCACCAGCTTTGACGGTGTCGAAGTCGAAGACACCCGTAGCTTGGTCCGTCAGGTCGGCGATACCCCCGATGGCAAAGCAGTCCGCGTGGTCGTGTTCCGCGAAGGCAAGAGCCAGACCATTCTGGTGACGTTGGGCCGCCGCGAAACAGCCGAGGGCAGCGAAGCTACCGCACCTGCGGAAATGGCTGAACCGTCGAGCGCCGAAGTGCTAGGCATGAGCCTGTCGGAATTGACCGACGAAGTACGCTCGGAACTGGAACTGCCGCCCGCAAGCAAAGGCCTGGTCATCACAGAGGTCGCGGAAGATAGCGAAGCCTATGAAAAGGGTCTGCGCGCAGGCGACGTCATCACTGAGGCTGGCCAGCAGCCGATCGAAGCGATCGATGATCTGCAAACCCGCATCGAGGAAACCCGCGATGCCGGCCGCAAGTCGCTGCTCTTGCTGATCCGCCGCATGGGCGAGCCACGCTTTGTCGCGCTGACCGTCGAACAGGACTAATCCGGTCTAAGTCAAAAAAACAGGGAGGAGGGCGCGTACTTCGGTCGCGCCCTTTTTTTCGTTTACAGGGCTGACGGTCGCGTCTCGGCAACGCCGAATTCTTCTCGGCCATAGGCGACAAGCCCCAGTTGCCGCGCAGCGCGCATACTCAGGACATCGCTGTCCAGCCCGAAATCCCGTTGAAATGACTGGATGGCCCGCTTGGTTCGAATGTCTAGAACCCCATCAGGGTTTCCCCGCAAATAGCCCCGCAATTCCAGCGCCCGTTGCAGCGATGCGATGAAGTCTGGGGTCAAATCCTTTTCGCAAGGTGTCTCGAACCACTGCTCTCCGCGGTCCTGCACAATCTCTTGCCGCGTGGTGGTGCGATAGACGGGCGGCTGGGGGGTGCCATCGGGCAAAGTGCTGGCCGGTGCCACAAGGATATCTTCGGTCACAGTCTCAATGACGGCCGGAGTGAACTCGACTCCCCAGCAGGTTCCGGGGGCTGCCCCCGCCGGACCATCACTGTGATACCCGATGCTGTCGGGCTCGGACAGGTAAGCTGTTGTAATCACTCCGCCGCCGCAGCCTTGGACCAGCATCGCGAGTCCCAGCGAAAACAGCTGTAAATTTAACCTTGTCACCACTCTTCCTCGACCGTGTGTTCACCGGTTTTCAGGCAAAGATACCTTGAAACAATGACTTGGCCTAGTCCAGTGATCCTGCGCCGATTTTCCTACTGGCGAGACCCGTCTTCATTGTCTAGGTACTAAAGAGGACTTGAAAGGGAAGACCAGCAAGATGGCGAAAATTACATACATCGAGCATAACGGCACACAGCACGTGGTCGATGTGGCGAATGGCCTGACCGTGATGGAAGGCGCGCGCGACAACGGCATTCCGGGGATCGAGGCAGACTGCGGCGGGGCTTGCGCGTGCTCGACCTGCCACGTTTACGTTGCCCCCGACTGGGTTGAAAAGCTGCCTGCAAAAGACCCGATGGAAGAAGACATGCTGGACTTCGCCTATGAGCCCGATCCTGCACGCTCGCGTTTGACCTGCCAGATCAAGGTGTCTGACGCGCTTGACGGTCTTGTTGTGCAAATGCCCGAGAAGCAAATCTGATGCTGCGCTCGGTCACACTGGCTCTGGCCCTTGGGGCATCGCCGGCACTGGCCGAGACAATCACGTGGGCGGGCTATGACGGCCCGACCACGCGCTATGATCATGAGGTCCTTGGCGATCCGGTCGAATACACCAAGCTGATCGTGCGCACGGACGAGGATCGCGAATTCTCGCTCGAATGGGCCAAGCAAATCGTGTTTGAGGACACAGAGCCGCTCATCGTTGATCTCGACAACGACGGCAGCGCCGAACTTCTGACTGTCGAAAGCCACGAAGAACTGGGTTCGCGCCTTGCGATTTACGGCATTTCAACGGGCACCCTGTCGATGCTGATCGCGACCCCCTTTATCGGCAGAAAGCACCGCTGGCTCGCGAAAATCGGCGCAGAAGATCTGGATGGCGACGGCAACATGGAAATTGCCTATATCGACCGCCCGCATTTGGACAAAACCCTGCGCATCTACCGCTATACGCGGATCGAACATTCAAAGACCGAGAGCACGGTGCGTCTGACGCCCATCGCGGACCAAGATGGCCTGACCAACCACCAGATCGGGTGGCCTTATATCGTTGGTGGCATCCGCACATGCGAAGGGGACGGCACGCCCGAGATCATCACTGCAAATGGCGACTGGAGCCAAGTCATTGCGACCACTTTGGTCGATGGTGAACTCAAATCGCGCCGTCTTGCGAAATACGAAGACCCCCAAACGATTCAGAGCGCGCTTTCCTGCGCGCCCTGATCTTCATCTCGGCAAAAATACCCCGGGGGTGAATTGGCCTCGGCCCGAGGCCAAGAGGGGGCAGCGCCCCCATCCCGCTCAACGCTGCAGCTGACGCCAGCCGATATCACGGCGGCAGAAGCCTTCGGGCCATTCCACCCGATCTACCATAGCATAGGCACGATCGCGCGCTTCTTGCAGGCTCTCGCCACGCGCAGTCACGTTCAATACTCGGCCACCGGTAGCCAAGACTTTACCGCCCTCGGCTTTGGTGCCCGCGTGGAAGACGACATTCATACTGTCGTTCTCGATTGCGTCTAGGCCTTTGATCTCGGTGCCCTTGACGTAGCTGCCGGGATAGCACTCGGCGGCCATGACAACGGTCATCGCGTGATCGTCAGCCCAGTTCACGGTGACTTCGGAGAGGCGGCTCTCGGCACAGGCTTGGATGAGGTCCAGCGCCTGAGCGCCAAGGCGCAGCATCAGCACCTGACATTCGGGATCGCCAAAGCGGACGTTGTATTCCACCAGACGGGGCTGGCCGTCTTCGATCATCAGGCCCACATACAGAACGCCTGAATAGGGTGTGCCGCGACGGGCCATCTCAGCCATGGTCGGTCGAACGATCTCTTCCAGCGCTTTGTCGGTCACGGACGCGTCCATGATCGGGGCAGGGGAGTAAGCGCCCATGCCGCCGGTGTTGGGGCCGGTGTCACCTTCGCCAACGCGCTTGTGGTCTTGGGCGGTGCCAACGGGCAAGACGTCTTCGCCATCGACCAATACAAAGAAGCTGGCCTCTTCGCCGGTCATGAATTCTTCGATCACGACCTCAGCGCCAGCCGCACCGAATGCGCCGCCGAACATGTCGTCAATCGCTGCCAGCGCTTCGTCGACTTCCATCGCGACGATCACGCCTTTGCCCGCGGCCAGACCGTCGGCCTTGACCACGATGGGCGCGCCTTGCTCGCGGATATAGGCTTTGGCAGGCTCGGCATCGGTAAAGCGAGCATAGGCAGCTGTGGGCGCGCCAACTGCGTCACAGATTTCCTTGGTAAAGCTTTTCGAGGCTTCCAGACGGGCCGCTGCGGCGTTGGGGCCGAACACGGGGATTTGCGCCTCGCGCAGGCGGTCCGCGACGCCAGCGGCCAGCGGGGCCTCGGGGCCGATGATGACCAGATCAATGGCCTCGGCTTCAGCGAACTGCACGACCGCTGCGGGGTCCTCGGCGTTCAGGGTGGCGCAGGTGGCGATCTGTGCGATGCCCGCGTTGCCGGGGGCAACGATCAGTTTATCGCACTTGGGATTCTGCGACACGGCCCACGCCAGCGCATGTTCGCGGCCACCGCCGCCAAGGATCAGGATGTTCATGGGCTACTCCCGCTTGGGTTTTCGTTGCTGGCGTTCTAGTTTGGGATCAACCAAAGAACAAGCGAGGCAAGTATGGACCTGTTCGAGGACGAGGCACCGGGCGGCAATGCCCCAGAATTCACCGTCTCCGAGGTGTCAGGCGCGGTAAAGCGCATGATCGAGGGTGAATTCAGCCATATCCGGATTCGCGCAGAAATCGGGCGGGTGTCCTTTCCGCGCTCGGGTCACGTCTATTTGGACCTCAAGGACGACAAATCCGTTCTGGCCTCGGTCATCTGGAAGGGCGTCGCAAGCCGTTTGCCCACCCGCCCCGAAGAAGGGCTGGAGGTTATTGCCACGGGCCGTCTGACCACATTCCCCGGCCAGTCGAAATACCAGATGGTGATCGAGGATATGCGCCCCGCCGGTGTGGGTGCCCTGATGGCCATGCTCGAGGCCCGCAAGAAAAAGCTGGAAGGGGAGGGGCTGTTCGATCCCGCCCGCAAGCGCCCTTTGCCCTATCTGCCAGAGATTATCGGCGTGGTGACATCGCCCTCGGGCGCGGTGATCCGCGATATCCTGCACCGCCTGCGCGACCGCTTCCCGCGCAAGGTGCTGATCTGGCCCGTCGCCGTACAGGGCGAAAAATGCGCCCCCGAAGTGGCCCGCGCGATCGAAGGCTTCAACCGCCTTACCCCCGGCGGTGCCATGCCGCGCCCTGACGTGCTGATCGTCGCGCGGGGTGGGGGCTCGCTCGAAGACCTTTGGGGCTTCAACGAAGAGATCGTTGCGCGCGCTGCCGCAGCCTCTGACATCCCGCTGATTTCGGCGGTTGGGCACGAAACCGACACCACTCTGATTGACTTTGTCAGCGATCGCCGTGCGCCCACGCCCACCGCCGCCGCCGAGATTGCTGTGCCCGTGCGCACCGATTTGATGTTTGCACTCGACGATTTCGCCGCCCGCTTGGGCCGCGGCCTGACCCGAGGGCTCGACCTGCGCGGCCAACGCCTGCGCGATCTCTCCCGTGCCTTGCCGCGCCCCGAGCGTTTGGTCGAACCTGCCCGTCAGCGTCTGGATTACGCGTCCGAACGTCTGCCCGCTGCCCTGCGCCGTAGCGTCGATGCGCGCCGCCTACGTCTGTCCGAAGCGGGCGGCTCCTTGCGCCCCGCCACCTTGCGCCGCGCCATTCAGACCGAAGCGGGCCGGACCACCAAACTGGCTGCGCGCCTGACGCCCGCTCAAACTAGGCTTATCGCCAACCGCAAAGACGCCTTCCTTGCCCGCGCGGCCCGTCTGCGCCCCGAAGCCCTGAACGCCGAGATTGCGCGCCAAACCGCAGATTTAGACCGTCTGACGCAGCGCTTGGCCGACAGCCACAAACGCCTGAGTGACAAACGCGCCGAAAGACTGGATGCAGCAGGCCGCCTGCTAGAAACCCTCAGCTATCGCAAAACGCTGGAACGCGGCTATGCCGTGATCCGTGCCGACAGTCACGTCGTCACGACCAAAGAGGCAGCGCAAAACGCAGGTGCGATCGAGATCGAATTCGCCGATGGCCGCATGAAAATCGGTGGTGCCGCGAAACCGGCGAAAAAGCCCAAGGACAGCGGTCCCGCGCAAGGCAGCTTGTTCTAGACCCCGACCTCTGGACCCGTGCAATAGAGCGGCCCTTCTCCCCGATCGACCTCGTACAGGCTGTCATCGGCAGGGTCGCTCAGAAAATCGGCACGAATGCCGGCGCCAGTTTCAAAGAACTTCCAGCACTGCGGTGTGGGGGTGTCCTGATAGACAAAGCAGATCGCGTCGCCTTCGGGATACCAGAACCCCTCGTCGCATTCGCCATCCAGAAAAGACCAGCGCACGCGGCGATCGGGCAGGTACTCTTCCGCGCCATAAGGCTCACCTAACAGACCGTAGGTCAGCACTTTGCCCTCGACGCGGGCGGCAAATTCCTCGGCGCTGAGAAGAGTTTCGGCGTGCCCGAGGGCGGGAAAAATCAAAGCAATAAACGTAATAAGGCGCAGCATAAAAACTCCGGAGGTTTGCGCGCAGCATAGGACGGTATTTTTCGAGTGTCCCGCGCCTTTTCTTTCATCCACAGAAGGTTTACCTCTGTCGCGGATAGAAAAAGGGGTGCCCATGGCGTTTTTCCGCAAGCTCCGCGACCGGATGTTCAAATCTTCCTCCAAACTCGATCAGGGTCTGGAGGCGTTGATCGAGGATGGCGCAGAAGAAACCACCGAGGCACAAAGCCCCGAGCCTACACCTGCACCCGCGCCAGCACCGGCCCCATCGTCTGAACCGGCACCTGCACCAGCGCAGCCCGCCGCGCCCGCACCCGCAAAAACGGGCATATTGGGGCGACTCACGGGTGCCGATACTGGCCCGAAGCGGACCCTCGACGATGACATGCTCGAGGAACTCGAGGACTTGCTCGTCGCTTCGGACATGGGGGTCGAAACCGCGCAGCGTGTCGCGGCCAACATTGCCCAAAGCCACCTTGGTCAGCGTGTGAGCCAGACCCAGATCAAAGAACTTCTGGCCCGCGAAATCACCCGCATCATGGAGGGCGTCGCGCGTCCCCTGCCGCTCTATCCCAAAAAGCCGCAGGTCGTTCTGGTCGTCGGCGTCAACGGATCGGGCAAAACCACCACCATTGGGAAACTTGCCAGCCAGTTCAAAGCTGCGGGCAAAAACGTGGTGATTGCCGCGGGCGACACCTTCCGTGCCGCTGCGGTCGAGCAGCTTCAGGTCTGGGGCCAGCGCGCCGACGTGCCCGTTCTGACCGCACCCGAAGGCTCGGACCCCGCAAGCCTCGCCTACGAGGCGATGACCAAGGCCGAGGCCGAAGGCGCAGACCTTCTGATGATTGACACCGCTGGCCGCCTGCAAAACCGCGCCGATCTCATGGAAGAGCTCGCGAAAATTGTTCGCGTGATCCGTAAAAAAGATCCCGACGCACCGCACAACACGCTCTTGGTTCTGGACGCGACGACAGGTCAGAACGCGGTCACTCAGGTCGAAATCTTTAAACAAATCGCCGATGTCTCTGGCCTCGTGATGACCAAACTCGACGGCACCGCACGCGGCGGTGTTTTGGTCGCGCTGGCGGACAAGTTCGGTCTGCCGATCCACGCCATCGGTGTGGGCGAGCAGATTGATGACCTCGACGCCTTTGATCCCGAAGATTTCGCCAAGGCGCTCGTCGGCCTCGAGTAACCCTTTCATCTTTGCCCAAATACTCCGGGGGAGTCCGCGATAGCGGGCGGGGGCAGCGCCCCCATTCCCGGTCCCCGAAAGGCGCACCTCTTGAGCAATTGGCTCCTCTCTCTCGAAGGCACCGAAGCGGGCCATCACCTCGCCCTTATCCTCGCCGTCTCCGCCGCAATCCTGCATGCATTCTTTGGCGCGCTGCAAAAAGGGCGTCACGACCCGTGGCTTAGCCGCGGCGCAATGGACCTAAGCTATGGTCTGATGGCGATGCCCTTCGCGCTTTTCGTCGTCCCGTGGCCCGAAGCGCATATGTGGCCAATCTTTGCGGGCATGTTCCTGATCCACTTGGCCTACAAAATCCTGCAAGCGATGGCCTACACCCGCGGCGCTTATACGGTCGTCTATCCCGTGGTACGCGGCACAGGTCCCTTGTTCACGGTCATCGGCGCATTTCTCATCTTTGGCGAAACGTTTGCTCCGGCCCAGTGGCTCGGGGTTGGCATTCTTTTGGCCGGTATCTTTGGCCTCGCGCTTTATAACTACATCCACATCGACGTGGATCGCGAGACACTGCTGCCCGCGTTGGGACTTGCCTTCATCACAGGCGCGTTTGTGGCGCTTTACACCACTTATGACGCCTACGGCATCCGTGCGACCGCCGACCCGTTCACCTTCTTGGCATGGTTCTTCTTCATCGACGGGATTGCGATGCCGATCTACGCGGCAAAGCGCTGGCGCGCGATGGAGGTGAAGCCTGACTTCGGTCCGCTCGCCCTCCGAGGTGTGATCGGCGGAATGGTTGCATTTGGCAGCTTCGGCACCATTATGCTGGCAACCCGTCTGGACAAGGTCGGCGAGGCTGCGGTTCTGCGCGAGACCTCGACCGTGTTTGCTGCCCTGATCGGATGGATCGTCCTAGGCGAGAAAGTCGGCCCGCGCCGCATCGCTCTTATGTCCTTGATTGCCCTTGGGGCGGTCGTCGTTGAATTCGGAGGTTAACCCCATGGCAGAGCCCAAACCCGTCAGCCCTATGGTCAAAGGCGCGCTCGAATACGGGCCGGTGCTGGCGTTCTTTGTGGCATATGTCCTGCTCAAGGATCGTACCTTCACCTTCGGCGGCGAGGAATACAGCGGCTTTATCGCCGTGACAGCGGCTTTTGTTCCGCTGATGGTGATCTGCTCGGGCCTCTTGTGGAAACTGACAGGCCACATGTCCAAGATGCAGATCGTGACGCTGGTGCTGGTGGTGGTCTTTGGCGGCCTGTCTGTTTGGCTCAACGACGAGCGGTTCTTCAAGATGAAGCCGACCCTGATCTACCTGATCTTTGGCGGCATTCTGGGCTTTGGCCTCTTGCGTGGTCAAAGCTACCTGCGCGTCGTGATGGAAGAGGCGCTGCCCATGCAGCAAGAGGGCTGGATGATCCTGACACGTCGGGTCTGCGCCTTCTTCTTTGGGCTTGCTGCTCTGAACGAGATCATCTGGCGCACCCAGAGCACGGAAACTTGGGTTAGCTTCAAAACCTTTGGGCTGACCATTGCGATTTTTGCGTTCTTTATGCTGCAAGGTAAACTCTTCCAGCAGTACGGGATCGAAAAGACCGAGGATTAATCCGACGCTGCAATGGCCCTTGCGCAGGCCATCGCCGAGGACCACGCCCACTGGAAATTGTAGCCGCCAAGCCAGCCGGTCACGTCCACACATTCCCCAATCGCGTAGAGGCCAGGGACATCCTTGGCCTCCATCGTTTTCGAGGACAGCCCATTTGTGTCGATCCCGCCAAGGGTGACTTCGGCGGTCCGGTAGCCTTCGGACCCTGTTGGGGTCAGTTCCCAGTTCGCCAGTTGCTCGGCCACTTCGGCCAGACGTTTGTCCGTGGTGTTGGCCAGTTGGTCCTGTAGACCCCAAGCCTCGTCCAGATGCTGCGCCAGTTTCTTGGGCAGGTGTTCGGCCAGCGCTGTGGCGATCTGGCGGCGGGGCATATCCGTGCGGGCCTGCCGCAGGATCGCCATCCAGTCGTTTTCGGGGCACAAGTTCAGGTGCACGCTGTCGCCCTCGGTCCAATAGGATGAGGCCTGCAGGATCGCAGGGCCGGACAGGCCCCGATGTGTAAACAGCACTGCCTCGTCAAAGCTTCCGTTTCCGGCACGAACACGGCTCGGAATGGCGGTGCCAGAGATCGGCGCAAAGGGCTGTGCACTGAACGTCAGCGGCACGAGGGCAGGGCGGGTCTCCGTGACCTGCAGGCCAAAGCTTTCTGCGATCTGATAGGCAATGCCGGTGGCGCCCATTTTGGGGATCGACTTGCCCCCTGTCGCCAGCACAACCCGCCGCGCGGACACAGTCAAAGGCTTGCCGCCCCTAACAAGACGCGCATGGAACAGGCCGTCCGATTGGCTGACGCTTTCAACTGCGGTTTCCAGCCACAATTGCGCCCCCGCTTTGTCCATCAGATCGCGCATCATGGCGATGATGTCCTTTGCGCTGTTGTCGCAAAATAGCTGTCCCAGCGTTTTCTCGTGCCACTTGATCCAGTAGCTGTCGACCAAAGACACAAAGTCCCACTGGGTATATCGGGCCAGCGCCGATTTGCAGAAATGCGGGTTCTGGCTCAGGAAATTCGCAGGTTCTGCGTACATGTTGGTAAAGTTGCAGCGCCCACCGCCAGAGATGCGGATCTTCTCTCCTGCGGCTTTGGCGTGGTCGATCACCAGTACGCGCCCACCACAATGGGCGGCGCACATCATTCCGGCCGCTCCGGCCCCAAGGATCAGCGTGTCATAGGTCATATTGGCGGATTGTCGCGAAATCGCCTTGGAATCAAGAGGACTCTGGCCATGAAGCAAGTTTCACGATAGAATCTCTTGCAGATCCCGCAAAGGGACAGGGCAGAGGCAAATCGGCAGGTCATCCCATGACAGAAATGGTCTATGGCGCAGTACGCGTCCAAACCGGCGAACCTATCCTTCCGCGATGGTGGCGCACGGTTGATAAGTGGACGCTGAGCTGCATCGTTTCACTGTTTGGTATCGGTCTATTGCTGGGGTTCGCAGCATCTCCGCCGCTGGCGGGGCGCAATGGCTTGGACGCGTTTTACTACGTGCAGCGTCAGGCGTTCTTTGGCGGCGTGGCGCTGACGGTCGCAATGGTGGTGTCGATGATGTCGCCCCAAGTGATCCGACGTTACGCGGTGCTGGGGTTTGTCATGTCGCTCATTGCACTGGCACTGCTGCCTTTTTTGGGCACGGATTTCGGCAAAGGTGCGGTGCGCTGGTACTCGCTTGGCTTTGCTTCGTTCCAACCCTCTGAATTCCTCAAGCCCCTGTATATCGTCACCGCCGCGTGGCTGATGGCAGCGGGGCAAGAGTTGAATGGCCCGCCGGGCAAGCTGATCTCCTTTGGCCTAACAGGCGTTATTGTGCTGTTGCTGGCGCTGCAGCCGGACTTTGGTCAGTCGGCGCTGGTGTTGTTCGCGTGGGGCACGATGTACTTCGTGGCCGGTGCGCCGATGCTGCTGCTTTCGGGCATTGCGGGGATGGTCGTCTTGGGCGGCATCTTCAGCTATCACAATTCGCAGCACTTCGCGCGCCGCATTGACGGCTTCCTGAGCCCCGATGTCGACCCGCGCACACAGCTGGGCTACGCGACCAATGCGATCCGAGAGGGCGGGTTCTTTGGCGTTGGCGTGGGTGAGGGCGAGGTGAAATGGTCTTTGCCGGACGCACATACGGATTTTATCATTGCGGTCGCAGCCGAAGAATACGGGCTCGTTCTGGTGGGCCTGATTATTGCGCTCTATTCCGTCGTTGTGGTCCGGTCGCTGATCCGCCTCATTAAAGAACGCGACCCCTTCATCCGCCTTGCTGGCACGGGTCTGGCTTGTTCGTTTGGCGTGCAGGCGATGATTAATATGGGCGTGGCGGTGCGGCTTTTGCCCGCCAAAGGCATGACTTTGCCGTTCGTCAGCTATGGTGGCTCTTCTTTGATCGCGATGGGTATTGCAGTCGGGATGCTTCTGGCGTTTACCCGCAAGCGGCCGCAGGGCCAAATCGGTGAACTTTTGCGAGGACGAGGGCGTCTATGACCCAACCACTTTTGCTGATCGCTGCCGGAGGGACCGGCGGGCACATGTTCCCCGCTCAGGCACTGGCCGAGGCGATGCTGGCAAAAGGATGGCGGGTCAAGTTGTCGACCGACGCACGGGGTGCGCGTTACACGGGCGCGTTCCCTGACGCTGTTCAGATTGAGGAAGTCAAAAGCGCGACCTTTGCGCGTGGCGGGGCGCTGGCGAAGCTGCTCGTGCCGTTCAAGATCATTGGCGGTATCATGTCGGCCCGTAGCGCGATGTCCAAGGACAAACCGGCGGTCGTTGTCGGCTTTGGCGGTTATCCTTCGATCCCTGCGATTTCGGCGGCGACTTGGATGAGCTTGCCGCGCATGATCCACGAGCAGAATGGTGTCTTGGGGCGGGTCAATCGGGTATTTGCTGCCAAAGTGAACAAGGTGGCGTGTGGAACTTGGCCGACAGATCTGCCCGAGGGCGTCGAAGGCATTTATACCGGCAACCCCGTCCGCAGCGCCGTTCTGGACAAAGCTGCCGCGCCCTATGTTGCGCCCGAAGGAGACGTCAGTCTCTTGGTGATCGGCGGCTCGCAAGGTGCGCGCATTCTGTCAGATGTCGTGCCTGCCGCGATTGCCGCATTGCCCGCCGATTTGCGTGGTCGGATCACAGTCAGCCATCAGGCGCGGGGCGAGGATGAAACGCGCGTCAAAGCGTTTTACCAAGAAGCGGGTATCACAGCCGACGTTCAGCCCTTTTTTAGCGATGTCCCCGAGCGGATGGAGCGCGCGCAGCTGGTGATCAGCCGCTCTGGTGCGTCTTCTGTTGCGGATGTGACCGTGATCGGACGCCCCGCGATCCTCGTGCCTTTCGCTGCGGCGACAGGGGATCACCAAACCGCCAATGCGCGCGGCGTGGTTGAGGCTGGTGGCGCCGTCGCTCTGTCTGAAAAAGAATTCACTGTGGACGCCGTTGCCACCGCCATCACCGATATTTTGACACAGCCCGCGCGGGCCCATGACATGGCCCAAGCAGCCCTGTCCATTGGCCGCCCCGACGCGACCGAGCGCCTTGTCGCGCTGGTCGAAGAGCTGGCACACTCCTGACGAAGAAAGACCTCTCACCATGAACGCTGCGACCAAGCTGCCCACCGATGTTGGCCCCATTCATTTCGTCGGGATCGGCGGGATCGGGATGTCGGGGATTGCCGAGGTTCTGATCAACCACGGCTACACCGTTCAGGGCTCTGACCAGAAAACCAGCAAAATCACTGATCGTTTGGCGGGCATGGGCGCGACCATTTTCGAAGGCCAGCGGGCCGAGAATCTGGAAGGGGCCGAGGTTGTTGTGATCTCTTCTGCGATCAAGCCAGGCAACCCAGAGCTGGACGAAGCGCGCCGCCGCGGTCTGCCTGTTGTGCGCCGCGCCGAGATGCTGGCCGAACTGATGCGGCTGAAGTCGAACATCGCGATTGCGGGCACCCACGGCAAAACTACCACGACCACGATGGTCGCTGAATTGTTGGTTGCTGGTGGGATCGACCCCACCGTGATCAACGGCGGCATCATCCATGCCTATGGCTCCAACGCGCGTATGGGGCAGGGCGAGTGGATGGTGGTCGAAGCGGACGAGAGCGACGGCACGTTTAACCGTCTGCCCGCTACCATCGCGATTGTCACCAACATCGACCCCGAGCACATGGAGCATTGGGGCGATTTCGACACCCTGCGCGAAGGCTTCTACCAGTTCGTGTCCAATATTCCGTTCTACGGTCTGGCGGTTTGCTGCACTGACCACCCGGAAGTTCAGGCGCTGGTGGGCAAAATCACCGACCGCCGCGTGACCACCTATGGCTTTAACGCCCAAGCGGACGTGCGCGCGATCAATCTGCGCTATGAGGCCGGCGTCGCCCACTTCGACATCCGGCTGCAACAAGAAGGCATGACAATCGAGGGCTGCACGCTGCCCATGCCCGGGGACCACAACGTGTCGAACGCTCTGTCCGCGGTCGCGGTATCCCGCCATCTCGGTATGAAGGTCGAAGAAATCCGCGAAGCGCTGGCCAAGTTCGGTGGCGTGAATCGCCGCTTTACCAAGGTGGGCGAAGTGACCGGTGTCACGATCATTGATGACTACGGTCACCACCCCGTTGAAATTGCCGCTGTTCTAAAAGCCGCACGTCAGGCCACAACGGGCCGTGTGATCGCTGTCCACCAGCCGCACCGCTACAGCCGTCTGCACAGCTTGTTCGAAGATTTCTGTAGCTGCTTTAACGATGCGGATGTGGTTGCGATCGGAGAAGTCTTTGCCGCAGGCGAGGCCCCGATCGAGGGCGCAAGCCGCGATGATTTGGTCGCAGGACTGATCCGTCATGGTCACCGCCACGCCCGCGCCCTGCACAACGAAGAGGATCTGGAGCGTCTGGTGCGCGAGCAGACCCAGCCCGGTGATATGGTCGTGTGCCTTGGGGCAGGGACCATCAGCGCGTGGGCAAATAACCTGCCGAACCGTTTGGCCGACTAAGAGGGGCGACAATTGATGACTGCCGCGGATCTGGGAATGGGCGCGGCATGCGTCTGGGTGCTGAGCGCCGCTCTGATGACCATGCTCTTCAAGGGGCAAAAGCTATGGCTCTGTGCATATGGGCTGATCGCGACGGGCAGTCCTTTGCTCGTCGCTTTGTTTTTCACGAATGGCCCTTGGATCGCGCTGGCGTTTCTGGCAGCAGGTCTGTCAATTCTACGCTGGCCGGTGATCTACCTGTGGCGCTGGCTGACCGGAAAACGGAGGACCCCCGATGCAGATGCCTGAGGTGCGAGGAAATTTGACCCCCAACCGTCCACTGGCAGACCTGACATGGTTACGGGTCGGTGGCCCTGCGGACTGGTTCTATCAGCCTGCAGACCTCGAAGACCTCTGCGCCTTTCTCAAGGCCCTTCCGAGTGATGTGTCAGTTTTTCCGATGGGTGTCGGGTCCAATCTCATCGTGCGCGATGGTGGAATCAGGGCTGTGGTCATCCGCATGGGGCGCGGCTTTAATGGCCTGAGCATCGAGGGCACTCGTGTAACCGTAGGTGCGGCGATGCTCGATTCCATGGCCGCGCGCAAGGCGGCGGCAGCGGGTCTTGATCTGACATTTTTGCGCACCATTCCTGGCTCGATCGGCGGGGCAATCCGTATGAACGCAGGGTGCTACGGGACCTATGTGGCTGACCATCTGGTTTCCGCGCAGGCCGTTTCACGCAATGGTGAAGTGGTCATACTGAGCCCCGAAGATCTCCAATTCGGATATCGTCACAGTCACTTGCCCGAGGGGTGGGTGCTGACCGAGGCGGTGTTCGAGGCGCCGACTGGTGACCCCGCAGAGCTGGAACAGAAAATGGCCGATCAACTGGCCAAACGGGATGCGACCCAACCGACAAAAGATCGCACTGCGGGAAGTACTTTTCGCAATCCCGCGGGCTTTTCCAGCACAGGGCGCGCGGATGATGTTCATGATCTGAAAGCATGGAAGCTGATCGATGATGCAGGCATGCGCGGCGCAACCGTAGGTGGCGCGCAAATGAGCCCGAAGCATTCGAACTTTCTAGTGAATACAGGCGATGCGACGGCGAGCGATCTCGAAAGGTTAGGCGAGCTTGTCCGAAAAAGCGTTTTCCAATCGAGCGGATTAGAGCTAGAATGGGAAGTGATCCGTGTGGGTGACGAAACCTAACCATCCTCGCGATTTGTAAGATAAATTAACTAAAAATCTGTGGCATTTTGAGAGCATTTAGGCTCTTGTGTTGGCAGTAGACAAAAACAGGCCGAAACGGCCGAGAATACAGAGGCAGATGTGGTGATGTCGAGCAGGGCTCACCCGACTGTAGCGGTGCTATTGGGCGGCCCCTCCGCAGAGCGAGAGGTGTCGTTATCCAGTGGAAAAGAGTGCGCCGCTGCACTTCGGGACGAAGGATTCGAAGTGGTCGAGCTGGATGCTGGCCCCGACCTGCCCACACGCCTTGCAGAGATTCGCCCTGACGTTGTGTTCAACGCGCTCCACGGTCGGTGGGGCGAGGATGGCTGTGTCCAAGGCATTCTTGAATGGATGGGTATCCCCTACACGCATTCTGGCGTTCTGGCCTCATCACTTGCGATGGACAAAGCCCGCAGCAAAGATGTGTACCGCGCCGCAGGTCTGCCGATTGTCGAAAGCGTTCTGGCCAGCCGTGATGAAGTCCGCACCCGCCATGTGATGCCCGCGCCCTATGTGGTGAAGCCCAACAACGAAGGGTCCAGCGTCGGCGTCTATCTGGTGATGGACGGCGCAAACACGCCGCCGCAATTGTCCGACGAAATGCCCGAGACCGTCATGGTCGAGACATATGCACCTGGCCGGGAACTAACGACCACTGTGCTCGGGGATCGTCCCTTGGCCGTGACCGATATTCTGACAGACGGCTGGTACGACTACAGCGCCAAGTACGAAGTAGGCGGGTCGCGCCACGTGGTGCCCGCCGATGTTCCCGACGCCATCCGCGATGCCTGCTATGACTATGCCGTTCGTGCGCATCAGGCATTGGGCTGCCGCGGCATGAGCCGCACCGACTTCCGCTGGGATGAAAGCCGTGGTGTGGATGGTCTGATCCTGCTCGAGACCAACACTCAACCCGGCATGACGCCCACTTCGCTGAGCCCTGAACAGGCAGGCTTCGCTGGTATGAGCTTTGGCGCCCTGTGCCGCTGGCTGGTGGAGGACGCATCGTGCAACAGATGACGCGCCGCGCCGATCCTGCTCCTAGTCGTTGGGCCTATAAGGTCCAGCGCATGTGGCTGACCCCCAGCTTCCGTATGGGGCTGCGCATGGGGTTGCCCGTGATGGTGGTGGCTTTGGCAGCAGCGTCATATCTGGGCAACGAACAGCGTCGCACCGATCTGTTCACCAGCATCGAAGCGGTGAAGCGCGACTTTCAAGAGCGCCCCGAATTCATGGTTCAGATGATGGCCGTGGATGGTGCGAACGAAAAGACCCTGAAGACGATCCACGAGCTGATGCCGGCAAGCTTCCCGCTCAGCTCTTTTGATCTGAACCTCAGCGACTTGCGCGATGAAATCCGCAAGATCGACGCGGTTAAGGATGTGTCCCTACAGATCCGTTCCGGCGGTGTCTTGCAGGTTGATGTGATAGAGCGCCAGCCCGTTGCTCTGTGGCGTGGGCCCGAAGGCGTGGAAGTGATCGACGAGGAGGGTGTGCGCGCGGACAAACTGGATGCGCGGATCGAACGTCCTGACCTCCCCCTGATCGTTGGGGACGGGGCCAACAAGAACGTCACCCAAGCGCTGGAATTGATTGCAGCTGCTGCGCCCATCCGTGAACGGGTGCGCGGCGTGGTGCGTGTCAGCAACCGACGCTGGGATTTGGTACTGGATCGGGATCAGCGCATTTTGCTGCCCGAAAAAGACGCTGTGCGCGCGCTGGAACGCGTGATCGCACTGGAGCAGGCAAAAGAACTTTTGACCCGCGATGTTTCCGTCGTGGACATGAGACTGGCCGACAGGCCGACAATCCGGATGACACAAGTGGCACGTAAAGAATTGCTGCGCGTCCGGGGGTATGAAGCTGAGGATTGAGGCAGATGATCGAGCTTTATGAAACACAGCGCGCAATGCGCGGACTACGGAAGGCAGCACTACAGCGTGGCGTGATCGCCATTCTGGACGTTGGAACTTCGAAGATCGCGTGTCTGGTGCTGCGGTTTGATCGCACAGATGCCTTTGTCGAAGGCGAGGATATCGGGTCCATGGCAGGGCAGGCGGGCTTCCGCGTTGTCGGTGCTGCGACAACCCGGTCTCGCGGCGTTCGGTTTGGTGAGATTGACGCGATGGCCGAGACCGAGCGGGCGATCCGCACTGTCGTTCAGGCGGCGCAAAAGATGGCAGGTGTCCGCGTCGACCACGTGATCGCGACATTCTCTGGCGCGCGTCCCCGCAGCTACGGCTTGGCAGGCGCGGTCGAGCTTGATGGTCAGCAGGTCAGCGAAGAGGATATCGGCAGCGTTCTGGCGTCGTGCGATGTGCCCGATTACGGAGCGGGCCGCGAGGTGCTGCACGCACAGCCCGTGAACTTCGCATTGGATCACCGCTCGGGTTTGAATGATCCGCGCGGCCAGATCGGCAATACACTCAGCTGTGATATGCACATGCTGACAGTTGATGCCAGCGTGATCCAGAATCTGGCATACTGCATCAAGCGTTGCGACTTGGAGCTGGCAGGTGTCGCAAGCTCTGCTTACGTGTCCGGCACGGCGGCGCTGATCGAAGATGAAAAAGAATTAGGTGCAGCATGCATCGATATGGGGGGCGGCACCACTGGCGTGTCGATCTTCATGCGCAAGCACATGATTTACGCGGACAGCGTTCGGATGGGCGGCGATCACGTCACCAGCGACATCTCGATGGGCCTTCAGGTCCCCATGACGACCGCCGAACGGATCAAGACCTTCCACGGTGGCGTCTACGCGACCGGCATGGATGACCGAGAGTTGATCGATCTGGACGGAGACTCCGGTGATTGGGAGCATGATCGCCGCACCGTCAGCCGTACCGAATTGATCGGGATCATGCGTCCGCGCGTCGAGGAGATCCTTGAAGAAGTGCGCGCGCGTCTGGATGCGGCAGGCTTTGACCATATGCCGAGCCAGCAAATCGTCCTGACGGGCGGTGGAAGTCAGATTCCCGGCCTTGACGGGCTGGCCAGTAAGATATTAGGGCAGCAGGTGCGGCTGGGTCGACCTCTGCGCGTACACGGACTTCCTCAGGCCGCAACAGGGCCGGGATTTGCCAGCGCAGTGGGGCTTTGCTGCTTTGCAGCGCATCCACAGGACGAATGGTGGGACTTCGACATGCCGGTCGAAAGATACCCCGCCCGATCATTGCAGCGCGCGATGAAATGGTTCAAGGATAACTGGTAAGCCCAATATCTGGTGCATTTAGGCGAAATGCCGCCTTTTGGGGCATCTTTGTGGCCAGATTTTGTGTTGACAGGCTGACTTTTTGGATGACGTCGCCGTTTATGGCGCGTAGAATGATATGTAATCAGGGACAAAACTGCCCGGTGGCACGGGCGACAAGCAGGCGGACAGATCATGACTTTGAACCTTTCGATGCCCGGACACGATGAATTGAAGCCCCGCATCACCGTGTTCGGTGTGGGCGGCGCCGGCGGCAACGCGGTCAACAACATGATCGAGAAACAGCTCGAGGGTGTGGAATTCGTAGTCGCGAATACCGACGCACAAGCCCTTCAGCAGGCCCAAGCAACCAACCGCATCCAGCTGGGTGTGAAAGTGACCGAGGGTCTGGGTGCTGGCGCAAAGGCAAGCGTAGGCGCTGCCGCAGCTGAAGAGAGCATCGAGCAGATTGTCGATCATCTGGCAGGCGCACACATGTGCTTCATCACCGCAGGCATGGGCGGCGGCACCGGCACCGGTGCAGCGCCGATCATCGCGCAGGCTGCACGTGAACTTGGTGTGCTAACCGTTGGCGTTGTGACCAAGCCCTTCCAGTTCGAAGGCGGTAAGCGCATGCGTCAGGCCGAGGAGGGTGTCGAGGCCCTTCAGAAGGTCGTCGACACGCTCATCATCATTCCGAACCAGAACCTTTTCCGTCTGGCGACCGAAAAGACCACCTTTACCGAAGCGTTTAGCCTGGCTGACGATGTTCTGTACCAAGGTGTCAAAGGCGTGACCGATCTGATGGTCTGCCCCGGTCTGATCAACCTCGACTTTGCGGACGTTCGCGCCGTGATGGACGAGATGGGCAAAGCCATGATGGGTACCGGCGAAGCGACCGGCGAAGATCGCGCCATTCAGGCAGCAGAGAAGGCTATCGCGAACCCGCTGCTGGACGAAATCAGCCTGCGCGGTGCGAAGGGCGTTCTGATCAACATCACCGGTGGCCACGATCTGACCCTATTCGAACTGGACGAGGCGGCCAACCGTATCCGCGAAGAAGTAGATCCCGATGCGAACATCATCGTTGGTTCGACCTTGGATACATCGCTCGAAGGCGCGATGCGCGTGAGTGTGGTTGCAACTGGTATCGACGCATCGGCCAAAGCTCTGGAAGAGCCCGCGCCCCGTCGTACTTTGGCAGAGCCGCTTACCCAGCAGGTGAGCGCTGAACAGCCTGCGCCCGCTCCGCAGCAGCCCGCGCCTCAAGCGCCGACTGCCGCTGCGCCGCAGCCCCAGTATCAGCAGCCGCAGTACCAACAGCCCGCACCGCAGCAGCCGACCAGCTACCAGACTCCTGCACCGCAGCAGCCCAAGCGCCCTGCGCCGCTGCCGCAGGAATCCTACCAGCAGCCTACGCAGCAACCGCGCAGTGCAGCACCTCAGCACCCCGCCGAGGATGTGCCCGCACCCGCGTACCAGCCGCGTGCCGAAGAGTATCAGCAGCCTGCGCCCGAAGCGCATCAGGGCGATGACTTTGTTGCGCCCCAGCGCCCTGTCGCAGGTGCTGCAAGCCCCGAGACGATGGCACGTCTGAAGGCAGCCGTGAACCACAGTGGCACCCAGCAGCAGCGCCCGATGGGCAGCACCCAGCCGCAGGCGCCCGCGCGCCCCGCTGCTCCGGCTGCGCCCGAGAAGTCGCGCTTTGGGATCAACTCGCTGATCAACCGCATGACCGGTCACAACGAGCAGCCTGCTCCTCCGGCCCGTCCGCAGCCTCAGCCAGAGCGCAATGCGCCCCAGACAGCGCGTCGTGTGGCACCGCCCGCGCCGTCGTTCGAAGAGGATGTTGATAACGATCCGGCACAAGACAAGATTGAGATTCCCGCGTTCCTGCGCCGTCAGGCCAACTGATCCGTGTGAATCGAAACATTCTAGGTCGCCTTCGGGCGGCCTTTTTGTTTTTGAGAATCAAGACATTGATCCTGTAAATAATCCTTAGGCGTATTTTTGCCCGCCTTTTAGGATGGGATGTTTCACCGTGTTGCAAAGATTGAATTGTGACTCTGGGGGGTGAGCGTTAACTGTCTGTTCAACAAGGCGATACATTCGCGCAGACAATTGGGGCCATTGTGCAAACCACGATCCGAAATCAAGTCAGCTTCAACGGCGTTGGCCTTCACTCCGGTCAACCTGTGCGCCTGACGATCCGTCCTGCTACGGCCGGACACGGAATCTGGTTCACGCGTACCGACATTGTGGACCGTGACCCACTGATCCCTGCACGCTGGGACGTTGCCGAACATTCGCCCCTCTGCACCAAATTGGTCAACACCGACGGCGTCAGCCTGTCGACGGTCGAGCACGTGATGGCTGCGCTGGCGGGCTGCGGCATTCACAACGCCCTGATTGAAGTGAATGGTCCAGAAGTTCCAATCCTTGATGGCAGCTCCGCCCCCTTTGTTCGCGGGCTTGTGAAGCAGGGCATCCGTATGCTGGCAGAGCCTCTGTTTGCAATCGAAGTCCTGAAGCCGGTGACGGTTGAGAAGGGTGACGCCACTGCCACTCTGACACCTGCCGACTCGCTGAAAATTGATTTTGAGATCGACTTCGCCGACGCAGCAATTGGCCGTCAGCGCAAGAGCCTGCACATGGCGAACGGCACGTTTGTCCGCGAGCTGTGCGACAGCCGCACCTTCTGCCGCGCCGCAGATGTTGAATTCATGCGTGAAAATGGTCTCGCGCTTGGCGGAACCATGGAAAACGCCGTAGTTGTTGACGGAGAAGAGGTTCTAAGCCCAGGTGGCCTGCGCCATTCGGACGAGCCCGTTCGTCACAAAATGCTAGATGCCCTTGGCGATTTGGCTTTGGCAGGTGCGCCGATCCTTGGTCTTTATACTGGATATAAGGCGGGCCACACCCTGACCAACATGCTCTTGCGGGCGCTCTTTGCCGATCCGACCGCCTACCGCATTGTCGATTGCGACGCGGCTTGCATCGCCCGTTTGCCCGGCGTTGGGCTGCATGTCTCGGACCTTGCTGCCGTCGCATGATTGCGTAAGGGTGGCAAAGGCATTTTGCACCGGAATTTTCTGTGCTAACACGCCGTTGACCAGAGGCATCACTGCCTCGTGGATCCTGAATTATTGTGGGCAGGTATGAGCATGGGCAAAGCGTTTAAGACGATTTTCGGGACAGTATTTATCAGCCTCAGCGTCGCGGGCTGTTCCGATTTTTCCGCGCGGCCCTTTGCCAACAACAACAGTTTCGCCGAAGGGGGCCAATCGGGCGAACCTTTGGAAAACTTTACTGCCGAAGAGATTTATGCCCGCGGTGAATACGAGCTTGCTGACAACGATGCCGATCAGGCCGCGGTCTACTTTGGCGAGATTGAGCGTCTGTATCCCTATTCCGAATGGGCGAAGCGCGCGCTGATCATGCAGGCCTTTGCCTACCATCAGGATCAGGACTACGAAAACAGCCGTGCCGCCGCGCAGCGGTACATTGATTTCTACCCCGCAGACGAAGATGCAGCTTACGCGCAATATCTGCTGGCGCTGTCCTACTACGACCAGATCGACGACGTGGGCCGCGACCAAGGTTTGACGTTCCAAGCGCTGCAAGCCCTGCGTACGGTGATCGAGCGCTATCCCGACAGCGAATACGCAGAAAGCTCGATCCTGCAGTTCGACCTCGCCTTTGACCACTTGGCGGGCAAGGAGATGGAAGTCGGTCGCTACTATCTGAAGCGTCAGCACTATGCCGCTGCGATCAACCGGTTCCGCGTCGTGGTAGCGGATTTTCAGACCACCACCCACACCGCCGAGGCGCTGCACCGCTTAGTAGAAAGCTACCTGTCGTTGGGCCTGACCGACGAAGCGCAGACTGCCGGGGCTATTCTGGGCTATAACTATCAGGGCAGCGAGTGGTACGCAGAAACTTATGAACTGCTGACCAACGCGGGTCTGAAACCCGAGGCCAAGGGTGACAGTTGGCTGGCCAAAATTTACCGCCAGATGATCAAGGGCCAGTGGCTCTGATCACGCATCTAGGCGGGCAACCGGACATTCTACATGCTGCGAACGCTTGATATTCGGGATGTGTTGCTGATCGACAGACTGCAATTGGATTTCCAGCCGGGACTGAATGTCCTGACAGGGGAAACAGGTGCGGGTAAGTCGATCCTCTTGGACAGCTTAGGCTTTGTTCTGGGCTGGCGCGGGCGTGCCGAATTGGTGCGGGCTGGCGCGGACCAAGGCGAAGTGATCGCCGAATTTGACTTGCCCACCGATCATGCCGCGCACCGGATTCTGGCCGAGGCCGGGGTCGAGGCGGATGGCGAATTGATCCTGCGCCGCGTGAACACCGTGGATGGCCGCAAGACTGCATGGATCAATGATCGCCGAGTGTCAGGGCAGGTGCTGCGCGATCTGTCCGAGACTTTGGTTGAACTGCATGGACAGCACGATGATCGCGGCCTGCTGAACCCGCGCGGTCACAGACAGCTGCTGGACGAGTTCGCTGGACATGGGGCCTTGTTGGCGGATCTGCGTGGGTTGTGGCTGGCGCGCAGCCGCGCGACCAAAGCGTTGGCCGAGGCCGAGGAAAAGCTGGCCGCGATGCGGAGCGAAGAAGAATTCTTGCGCCATTCAGTCGCCGAATTGGACCAACTTGACCCGCAACCGGGCGAGGACGCAGAGCTGGACACGAAGCGCCGCCGGATGCAAGCAGCCGAGAAGATCCGCGATGATCTGGCGCGCGCGTTCCAGATCCTTGGGCTCGATGGGGCCGAGGGCGCAATGGGTGACGGCATGCGTTGGCTGGACGGTATCGCTGCAGAAGCGGACGGGCAGTTGGATGAACCGATTGCGGCACTTGGTCGGGCGCTGAACGAGCTTGGCGATGCAACGCAAGGGGTTGAACGTGTTCTCGGGAACCTCGACTTTAACCCGGCGGAACTCGAAGCGATTGAGGAGCGCTTGTTTGCGATCCGCGGTTTGGCGCGGAAACACGGGGTAACACCGGACGATCTGGGGACCTTTGCTGAAGAATTGCGCACGCGCCTTGGCCAACTGGATGCGGGCGAGGGGGACCTGAACCGTTTGCGCGCAGACGTCAAAGCGACTGATGCCGCCTATTCAGACGCTTCGGCGGCGTTGACAGAGTCGCGTGTCGAAGCTGCGGCGCGATTGGATCGTGCCGTGATGGACGAGCTGGCCCCCCTTAAAATGGAGCGGGCGGTCTTTCATACCCAGATTACCGAGGGGGATGTCGGTCCTGAAGGGCGCGACAATGTCTCGTTCACCGTCGCCACCAACCCCGGTGCACCTGCAGGTCCCTTGGCCAAGATTGCATCGGGCGGCGAACTCTCCCGCTTTCTTTTGGCGCTCAAGGTTTGCCTTTCCCAAAACACATCCGGCGTGACAATGATCTTTGACGAGATTGACCGTGGGGTGGGTGGCGCAACGGCAGACGCCGTGGGTCGACGTCTGGCGCGATTGGCGAGCGAAGGTCAGGTGCTTGTGGTCACACACTCGCCGCAGGTCGCCGCCTTGGGGCAGCATCATTGGCAGGTCAGCAAGTCCGTGCAGGATGGCCAAACCCTGAGCCGCGTGGTGCCCTTGGATGCAGGAGAGCGCGTGGACGAGGTTGCGCGCATGATCTCTGGTGACACAATCACCGAAGCTGCACGAGAGGCGGCGCGCGCTCTGATCGAGCAAAAATAAAAGGGCCAAGCGGCCCTTTCTTTTTTCAATCACTCATCGACTTGGGTTTATTCCCCGAACCGCACAACCTTGCCCGGGTTCATGATGTTCAACGGATCCAGCGCGGCCTTGATCTGCGCCATGACATCCCAGCCTTCGCCGTGCTCCATGGGCATGTACGCCAGCTTGCCGTAGCCGACGCCATGCTCGCCGGTGACAGTTCCCCCCATAAACAACGCCCGCTTCACCATACGGTCCGAAAGCTCTTTGGCGCGATCCAGTTCTTCGGGTTTCTCTGGATCGATCATCAGGATCGCGTGGAAGTTGCCATCCCCGACGTGACCGAGAATAGGGCCTTGCAGGCCACTTTGGTCGATGTCCGCGCGCGTAGCTTCGACCGCTTCGGCAAGGCGCGAGATTGGCACACACAGATCTGTGACGACCGCGCGGCATCCGGGGCGGCTGTTCAGGATCGCCCAATACGCGTGGTGGCGTGCGTGCCATAGCGCCTTGCGGTCTTCGGGCGCGGTTGCCCAGTCAAACCCTTTGCCGCCATGCTCGGCCAGAATTCCCCCAAAAACTTCGGCCTGTTCGGCCAAGGCGGCTTCGGAGCCGTGGAATTCGACCAAGAGGTGCGGGGTCAGGGGCAGGTCAGAGCCGGAATAGGCGTTCACAGCCGCAGCCGTGGCAGCGTCGATGAATTCGATCCGCGCCATGGGAAGCCCAAACTGGATGGTCTCAATCACGGTGGCTACAGCGTCAGAAATGTTGTCGAACGCGCAGACAGCGGCGCCGACAGCCTCGGGCTGGCCCTGCAGTTTCAGGGTCAGTTCTGTGATCAGGCCCAAGGTTCCCTCTGCCCCGATCATGAGGGCGGTCAGGTCAAAGCCCGCAGCAGATTTTTTTGCGTGGCTGCCCGTGCGAACGATGCGCCCATCGGGCATGACCACCTCCAGCGCCATAACGTTGTCCCGCATCGTGCCATAGCGAACCGTGGTTGTCCCACTTGCACGAGTTGAGGCCATGCCTCCGATCGTGGCATTGGCGCCTGGATCAACTGGAAAGAACAGACCCGTGGCACGCAATTCCTCGTTTAGTGCTTCGCGTGTGATGCCGGGTTGGACGGTGACGCTCATGTCTTCGGCATGCAGATCGTAAATCTGATTCATATTCCGGAAATCCACGATGACGCCGCCCTGCTTGGCCAGTGCGTGCCCCTCGAGCGAAGTTCCAGCGCCCCAGCCGATTACCGGTAGGCCGTGCCGTCCGCAGATTTTCACGATTTCGCTGACCTCTTCGGTGCTGTCTGGAAACGCGACAGCATCGGCGAGGGTGGTCGGAAAATAGGATTCGCTGCGCCCATGCGCTTCAAGTTCAAACTTGGAGGTCGAGAGACGTTGTCCTAGTAAGGTGCTAAGCTCATGGAGTGCATCGGGTTTTGTCATGCCGGCCTTCTTTCTGGTTGTAGGCAACATACGCATGCTCATGTCTGTGGAAAAGGTAAACGCGCAATGGCGGGCGAACGTGAAAGAGTTTTTTAAAGAATCTCTCAACGATCTACGCGAGGAAATCGGCAGGTCTTATGATCTGGTCCGGACCAAAGGGCCGAGTCAGTTTCAATTCTGGCTGATTGCGCTGGTGGTCGGCGCGGCGTCTGGCTGTGCTGCGGTGGCGTTTCGACTCGGGATCGAGCTGCTGCAAACCACGCTCTACCGGACCGATGACATTAACCATCTTCACACTCACCTTGGGACCGTGAACTGGATTTGGGTCATCCTAATTCCGACAGTGGGCGGTCTGGTGGTGGGACTACTGCTGCAGCGGTTCACGCCGGATGGGCGCGTGCGGTCTGTGGCTGATGTGATTGAGGGCGCAGCGCTGAACGGCGGTCGGGTTGAGGTAAAAGAGGGGTTGGCGTCTGCTCTGGCCTCGCTCATTACGTTGTCGAGTGGCGGGTCGACGGGGCGAGAGGGGCCTGTCGTGCACCTTGCGGGCGTTTTGGCCACACGGATGAGCGGGTGGATCCACGCTGACGCCATCAGTGGCCGGAACCTGCTTGGCTGTGCGGTGGCGGCGGCGGTGTCTGCCAGCTTTAACGCACCAATTGCGGGGGCCCTCTTTGCGCTAGAGGTCGTACTACGCCACTTTGCGATCCACGCTTTTGCGCCCATCGTGGTTGCCAGTGTGGCCGGAACGGTCGTGTCGCGTTTGACCTTTGGGGATGTGAGCGAGTTTGTCCTATCCTCGCGCACCTACTTGCAGTTCTACGCCGAACTGCCAGCGTTCTTTATCCTCGGATTGGTAAGCGGCTTGGTTGCTGTTGTGCTGATGCGCGGGATTTTTTGGGCGGATCAACTCGGTAACCGGCTTGAGGCGGCGCTGAAGTTCCCTGCGTGGTCGCGCCCCATGATTTCCGGCTTCTTGCTGGGGGGGATCGCGCTAATGTTCCCGCATATCATTGGCGTTGGCTACGAGACGACCGCCCGCGCCTTGGCGGGGGACATGCTGCTGTACGAAGCCTTGGTCTTCGTCGTGCTCAAGATCATCGCGGTGTCCATCACCATGGCGGGCCGTATGGGCGGCGGGGTCTTTTCGCCTGCGCTCATGGTGGGCGGTTTGACAGGGCTGGCCTTTGGGCTGGTCGCGACAGGTATCTTTCCTTCGGTGTCAGGCGAGGCGACGCTTTATGCATTGGCAGGCATGGGCGCAGTGGCGGCCGCGGTGCTAGGCGCGCCGATCTCAACGACGCTGATTGTTTTTGAACTGACGGGGGACTGGCACACGGGCCTGGCAGTCATGGTTGCCGTGTCGATGTCTACTGCGCTGTCGAGCCGTATGGTCTCGCAGTCGTTCTTCCTGACGCTGCTTGCGCGGCGGAACCTCCAGCTGGCGGCAGGGCCCCAAGCCTATCTGATGGGAATGTATGGCGTGGCGACGGTAATGCGTCCGCTTGATCATGAACACGCTGCCCCCTTTGACCAGCTCGAGGCGTTGGTGGCTGAGGGGACCGTGCTGCAAACCGGTCAGACCCTGCGCGATGCGATGCCGATCTTTGATCGCACTGGTGCGGCCTTTGTCCCCGTCGTGAAAGCTGCCCGAGGAGAGGAAGCACCCGACATCGTCGGTGCCGTTTTTCAGGTGGATGCTCTACGAACCTTCAACCGTGCTTTGGCAGCCACCGCAGCCGAAGAGCATAGCTAGAAACGACAAAGGGCGCGCCAGTGGCACGCCCCGTACGGACCCTATGGACCGATGGATTACAGCTCTTCGATGGCGAGCTGCGGGCTGGCGTGGAAGGCCAGATACCCTTTGATCTGCTCAAGCCCGCTGGCCGGATCCTCGTAGGACCAAGCGGCGTTCTCGATGGTCGTGCTCTTGGTCACGATGTTGTAGTACTGAGCCTCGCCCTTGAACGGGCAAGTCGTGCGCTGGCTGGATTGGTCGAGAAAGGCTGTCGCGATGTCTTCCCGAGGGAAATAAACCACCGGCGTATAATCGCCTTCTACCAACTCCAAAGTGTTCGAGCTTTCGCCCAACACAGCACCGCCTGCGCGTACAACATAAGTCCCTGCATTTGCATGGATCTTAATGTTCGCTGTCATGCGTAGTCCCCCTGTGTTTTTTATCGCTGTGCCAGTCTTTGGTGACACTCTCGTGTCAGAGCGGCGCAGTCATGCTCTCTAACCACGTTTTGGCTTCTGGCGACAGTCTTGACGCGAGATTCTCCCAACATGTCGCATGGTAAGCATCCAGCCACGCCCGTTCTTCAGTGGTCAAAAGAGCGGTTTCTATCAGCCTGCGATCAATCGGTGTCCATGTGAGTGTTTTGAAGCCATACATGGTTCGATGGTCGTCTCCGCCTTCGGGTGTTTCCACCGGCGTGACCACGATCAGGTTCTCGATCCGGATGCCGTAGGCGCCCTCTTTGTAGTAGCCGGGCTCGTTTGACAGAATCATGCCAGGCTCCAAGGGCAGCATAGAAGCGCGAGAGATGCGCTGCGGGCCTTCATGAACGCTCAGGAAAACGCCGACGCCGTGGCCCGTGCCGTGGTCGTAGTCCAGCCCTGCCTGCCACAAGGCATTACGTGCCAGAACGTCCAGATCGCGCCCCGCAATCCCCTTGGGGAAGCGCGCCATGCTGATTGCGATCATGCCTTTGAGCACGCGGGTAAAGCGGTCTTTGTGCTCTGAGCTCGGAGTGCCGATGGGCATGGTGCGGGTGATGTCGGTGGTGCCGTCGCTGTACTGTGCGCCTGAGTCCACCAGCAGCAGATCGCCGTCCTGAACGGTGCGGTCACTCTCTTCGCTCACGCGGTAATGGACGATTGCGCCGTTCGGCCCACTGCCAGAGATCGTTTCAAAGCTGATCTCGCGCAGTTGGTTCGTCGCGGTGCGGAATCCTTCTAGCGCTTTGACAACGTCGATTTCGGTGAATGCTCCGGGCTTCTGCTGATCCAGCCAGCACAGGAATTCAGCCATCGCCGCACCGTCGCGCAGGTGCGCCTCTTTGGTGGCGGCGATTTCTGCCTCGGTCTTGCAAGCTTTGGGCAGGACGCAGGGATCGTCGCCCCACGCGATGTCGATCTCGAAGCTTTCCAGCACTTGTTGGACCAGGATCGGCACCGAGGTCTTGTCCAACCGCACGGGGCCGCTGAGCTGACCCAGAGCACCCTCGAACGCGTCGAGCGGGGCGATGCTGATGGCGGGATCAGGACCAAGAGCTTCGAACTTTGCAGGGTCCGCGAAGAGGGCCACGCGCGCGTCGTCGAAGACAATAGCAAAGCACTGCACGACCGGGTTGTGCGCGATGTCCGCGCCGCGGATGTTCAGCATCCAGCAGATACTGTCAGGCATGGTAAGGACGCACGCAGCATGACCCGCTTTGCGCAGGGCCTCTGCCACCATTTCCCTTTTCTCGCCGGAAGTCAGACCGGCGATCTCAACAGGGAAGGCTTCGGCAGGCGCTGTCGGTCGGGCAGGGCGATCCTCCCAAATGCGGTCCACCAGATTGCCTACGGGTTTCAGGCCGATCTCTGTGCCAGCCAGTGTGGTTTCAATCGCTTCGATCTCGCGCGGGGTGTGGAGCCATGGATCGTAGCCCACCAAGCCGCCATCCAGATGCTCGACCAGCCAGTCGCCGGCCTTGGTTTCGGGCCAAGGCACCGGCGTATAGCAGTCGGCCACCTGCGATTTCACCTGCACGCGGTAACGCCCGTCGATGAACACGGCTGCCTTCTCTGCCAGGACTAAAGCAAACCCAGCCGAGCCGGTGAACCCAGTCAGCCATGCCAAACGGTCATCACAAGGAGCCACGTATTCGCCCTGATGGGCATCGGCGCGGGGCACCAGAAATCCGGCCAGCCCTTCGGCAGCCATCTGTTCACGCAGTGCGGCCAGCCGCGGCGGGCCCTGTTCGGGCCGCGCGGTCACCGCGAAATCTTGAAAACTCATCCAGCTCTCCGGGTGCTGTTCTTGATCCCCATGACGCGGGCACGCGCACGAGGGTCGGAGTCAAAGAGGCTCGCCAACTGTTCGGTCATCGCGCCGGCCAGCTGTTCCACATCGGTGATCGTGACTGCGCGCTCGTAATAGCGGGTCACGTCGTGGCCGATGCCGATCGCCAGTAGTTCCACCAGCTTGCGCTTCTCAACCATGGCGATCACGTCGCGCAGGTGCTTCTCAAGGAAGTTCGCGGGGTTTACCGACAGAGTGCTGTCATCCACGGGTGCGCCGTCCGAAATCACCATCAGGATCTTGCGCGCCTCGGGGCGGGCCAGCATCCGGCGGTGCGCCCATTCTAGCGCCTCACCATCGATGTTTTCCTTCAGCAGGCCCTCTTTCATCATCAGGCCAAGGTTCGGACGCACGCGGCGCCACGGGGCGTCGGCATGTTTGTAGATGATGTGGCGCAGATCGTTCAGACGACCGGGCTGCTGGGGCCGTCCCTGTTGCAGCCACGTCTCGCGGTTCTGGCCGCCTTTCCACGCGCGGGTGGTAAAGCCCAAAATCTCGACCTTGACGTTGCAGCGTTCCAGCGTGCGGGCCAGAACATCGGCGCAGATGGCCGCGATGCTGATCGGACGACCCCGCATCGAGCCGGAGTTGTCCAAAAGCAACGTTACAACGGTATCGCGGAATTCAGTGTCTTTCTCGACCTTGAAGGACAGGGGAGTCGTGGGGTTCGCAACCACGCGGGCCAGACGACCAGCGTCCAGAATGCCCTCTTCCATATCGAATAGCCAGCTGCGGTTTTGCTGCGCCTGTAGGCGACGCTGCAACTTGTTCGCTAGACGGCTGACAGCCCCCTTCAGCGGCTCGAGCTGCTGGTCCAGATAGGCGCGCAGGCGTTCGAGTTCGGCGGGATCGGCCAGATCTTCGGCGCGGATTTCCTCGTCGAATTTGGTCTCAAAGACTTTGTAGTCGGGATCGGCCTCGGAATGCGGGGCAGGGGGCGGAGGGTCCATGGGCGCGTCGCCCTCTGGCAGCTCGGTCTCTTCGTCCAGCTCCAGCTCGGAGTCTTCCTCCATCGAGACTTGGGCCTGCGCCTGATCCATCTGCTGATCCTGAGACCGCTCAGGTTCAGCTTCGCCCTCGTCGCTTTCGCTTTCCTCGTTGCCGTCGGACTCGGGGCTTTCGTCCTCTTCCTGTTCTTCTTCCTGCGCCTCGTCATCCTCGGATTCGTCGTCCAGATCGTCGGGGTCCTCGCCCAACTGGTCGCCGTAGCCCAGATCGGTGATGAACTGGCGGGCGAACTTGGCAAAGGCCTGCTGGTCGGACAACACGTCGTCGATGCCTGTCAGGGTCTCCGACCCATGGCCCTCGAGGAAGTCGCGCCATAGGTCGAGCGCGTTGTCCGCGCCTGCGGGCAGATCGCGACCCGTGGCCAGATTGCGTACCAGATAGCCAGCAGCGACGGACAACGGGATGTCCTTGGCCTCGGTCACCTGTTCATAGGCGCGGGTCTTGGCTTCGTGAGCGATTTTGGCGTCGATGTTGCCCGCAGTGCCGGGCATATCACGAGCACCCATCGCCTCGCACCGTGCGGTTTCCATCGCCTCGTAGATGCCGCGAGCCATGTCCCCTTGAGGGATGTAGCGCGCGGCGACCGACGCATCGTGGTAGCGGCTGCGCATGGCGAGCGCGTCCGCTGTCCCGCGCGCGATCAGAACCTCGTCACGGGTCATGCGGCGGGAAATTTGGGGCAGGCGCATCGAGTCGCCGGACATTCCTGCCGGATCGACCGAATAGCTCACGGTCAAATCGGGGTTTTCCGACATGACGCGGGTGGCTTCGGCCAAAGCCTTTTTGAACGGATCGGCGGGGTTGTCGGACTTCTTCATGGTGCCAGCTTTCGGAGGACGTCGTTCATCCTCCGCAACCTAGACCCACAAGGGCGGCTTGACCATAGCACCTGCCTAAATCCTTAGGACAAAAGCAGACCTTCGCATTCCTCAATCCGCTTGCCGAGCATATCGGACGCGCGGCGCACACGGCCCGGATCGACAGAGTACTGCACCTCTGTCAGCAGATGCGCGATCTCGGACCAGCCAGTTGCTTTCCATTTCACGGGCATGTTTTCCGGCATTTCTTCGGCTAGTGCATCGGGCAAGAGCGCCTCGACAAGGGATTGAAACCCCTCGACCTGACTTCGCATGGCGGTGCGTTTGCTTCGGTCCATCTCGCGATGATCCAAAGACATGGCTTCATAGCGACCCGCGCAGGTCGCGAACAACTGGACCCGTTGATGGGCCCAAAAAGGAAGGGCGGAGGGTGCTGTCCCTAATACACACAAGAGGGCCGCAGCACCGATCCGGCATAGGGCTCTGTGTTTCATGTAACAAGCGTATGACGCTTGTCCAAAAGGTCAAATAAGCCAATCGTCGGAAAACCTATCCAAATGGGGATACCCTCTGGTTTTCCTGACCTCTATGCTGCAACGCAGCCAAGAAAAAAGGCCGCTCGTTGCTGAGCGGCCCTCTCAAATCGGTATTGATCGGCCTTAGGCCAGTGCAACGCTCGCCGCGCTTTCAGGCAGCTCTTCGTTGAAGAGGCGCTGGTAGAACTCGGCTACGGTCTGGCGTTCCAGCTCGTCGCACTTGTTCAAGAAGGTCAGGCGGAACGCATAGCCCACATTGCGGAAGATTTCTGCGTTCTGGGCCCATGCGATCACGGTACGGGGGCTCATCACGGTGGACAGATCGCCCGACATAAATGCCTTACGGGTCAGGTCGGCAACGGTGACCATCTGCTTGATGGTCTTGCGGCCTGCCTCGGTGTTGTAATGCGGGTTCTTGGATAGAACGATGTTGGTCTCGGCGTCGATCGACAGATAGTTCAGGGTCGCGACAAGCGACCAGCGGTCCATCTGCGCCTGGTTGATCTGCTGGGTGCCGTGATACAGGCCGGTGGTGTCCCCCAGACCCACGGTGTTCGCAGTCGCAAACAGGCGGAAGTAGGGGTGCGGCTTGATGATCTCGTTCTGGTCCAGCAGCGTCAGCTTGCCGTCGGTTTCCAGAACGCGCTGGATCACGAACATCACGTCTGCACGGCCCGCATCGTATTCGTCGAACACGATCGCGACGTTGTTGCGCAGCGCCCAAGGCAGAATGCCCTCGTGGAATTCGGTGACCTGCTTGCCGTCTTTCAGCTTGATCGCGTCCTTACCGATCAGGTCGATACGGCTGATGTGGCTGTCGAGGTTGACGCGCACGGTGGGCCAATTCAGGCGGGCTGCGACCTGTTCAATGTGGGTCGATTTGCCTGTGCCGTGGTAGCCCTGCACCATCACGCGGCGGTTCTTTTCAAAGCCTGCAAGGATCGCCAAAGTGGTGTCGGGATCGAACTTGTAGGTGGGGTCGAGCTCTGGGATGCGGTCGTTTTCCTCGGCAAAGCCGTGGACGATCATGTCCGTATCAATGCCGAAAACATCACGTACGGAAATCTGTTCGGTCGGTTTCACCACAGCTTCTTTGCGGTCGCCCATCGCTGTCACCTTCTTGCTTTCAAACCTTCACTTGCGTGGTGCACCATAATGCGCGGGGCTACAAGGGAAAGAGCAATCTACGAAGTTTCTTAGGCGCAGATTGGTGAAGGGCCGCTCATGTGTTGGGTTGGTGAGCACGGCCGATGTGGCGCCGTGAGTATTTTCGCAAAGCAGAAAGCGCAGTGGAGCAGCGAAAAGGCCGCCCGAAAGAGGCGGCCTGTTCACAATTAGCGGAAGTTCCGGCTGTCCTTGACTTGGTCCCAAGCCCAGACGACCTCTTGCAGCTTTTCTTCGTCCGAGCGGTCACCGCCGTTCATGTCAGGGTGCAGGACCTTGATGAGCGCCTTGTAAGCTTTGCGGATCTCGGCCTTGGTCCAGTGGTCCTTGGCTTCGAGGATCTCGATCGCTTTGCGTTCGGTCGGGGGCAGTTTGCGCGTGTGGCCGTTGGCCGACTTGCCGGGATTGCGGGTCGCGTTCTGGCCCAGAACCTGGTGGGGGTCCTCGATGCCGAGGCGGGCCCAAGCCCGCTGCTCGGGGTCGGACATCGGCTTGGTTTTGCGTTCCCAGACTCGGTCCTTGCTGCGCTGCGCGTTCAGCTCTGCCTCTGTGGTGCCATCAAAGAATGACCATTTCTGGTTATACTCGCGCACGTGGTCTTTACAGAACCACAGGTATTCATCCAGCACATCGGGCGCTCGGGGCGCACGGTACTTTCCGGCCTCTTCGCAGCCGGGGTGTTCGCAGTTGCGGGTAGATGTCTCGGATGCACCGGACATCCCGCGGCGACCGCGCGGGTTTTTCTTCTTGGCAGAAGAGACGGACATATCGAAACCAAAGGGGTCGTCGCGTTTGATCATGGGCATTCCCTTTTCGACTCGGACGAGAGAGTTTAAACCGACTGACGCCGGATTGAAGGGGGTAGACGAAAAAAATGTCTAATACGGATGGGCCTGTTGCGGCCGAGATGCGGTCAAGGTTGGAAGCGGCGTTTAAACCGCAAGTGATTGAAATTGTGGACGATAGCGAAAGCCATCGCGGCCACGGCGGCTATCAGGAAGGTGGGGAGAGCCATTTTATTGTGACTCTGGTGAGTTCGGAGTTTGCGGGGATGGGGCGTGTGGCCCGTCACCGTGCGGTGCATGCAGCGATTGGCAAGGACCTGATGGGTCGCATCCACGCGCTGGCGCTGAACCTGAGCGACGGGCGCTGACGCTTAGTCCTTTTTCTTGGGCGATGCAAAGAGCCGCTGGGCACGAGACAAGAGGACGTCATTCGGGGCGTCCTCTTTGTCCAAGGTCGGCTCGTCGGGCTCGAATTCGCGGATTTTCTGGCCTTCTTGGACGGTCACCTTGGCGTTGCTCAGCTTGGGCGAGACGCGCACATTGGTGATCGTCGTTTTCGCACGCTCGGCCTTCAGAGGCTTCTCTTCCTTGGGCTCGGGCGCAGGCTCGGGATCGGCCTTCATGGTCGCGCCAAGGGGCTGGGGCGTGATGGTTGTGACTTCGGGTTCTGCTGCGATTTCAACGTCTTCGGACGGAATCTCGCGGCGGAAAACCAAGAGGCTCTGGAACACGGTCTTGGTGCCGCGCAGGCCCTCGCGGACCTCCATGGGCAGGGTGTCGGCGCGGTGATACATCCAGCCATCCTGCGCCAGATCGTTCATCAGTTCCTCGACCGCATGGGCGTAACGCGCCTCGTTGGTCTTGAGGCCCGGAGCCTTCTGACCTTTGGTCGGTGCGGGAATCACGCGGAATTCGTACTGGGCCATGGAAACTGTCCTCTTATGAACCGAGGCCGCTGTATATCCGCTCATGCTGCACCCGCCAAGGGTTCGCGAACGGGTTCACACAACTTTGCGGCAGGTTGATGCCGACTCAAGCGCGGTCTGTTCATCCATCGTTACAGGTGTTGTGCAGAGGTGGGGCCTGAGCGCCCGAATTCAAGCCATATGCAGGGTATGGAGCGCGTATGGTTTGCGTATGGCTGACGTACGTACGTTGGCTTAGATGCCTTTACGCTTCAAATAGATCCAAGTTTTTGACTAGCGGGCGGAAGCAAGGCGACGGTAGAATTTGATCACGGCGTATTCAGACCAAACCTTAAATGTCGGTGCAATTGGCTTGCTGGCAATGCCTGAGAAACGATAGCTTTGGTAGGTTCGGATCATTTTTCTCTAAGGCTTCTAAAGGAATTCAAAAATGCTTACAGAATTGGCTATAGTGGCGGCAACTTTACTTGGCCCCGTCTTGGCTGTGCAGGCGCAAAAATTTCTTGAGCGAAGACGTGTAAAAAAAGACCGGCAAACAGAGATTTTCAGAACTTTGATGACAACTCGTGCTTCTGGACTGTCGTCCAGATTCGTGGAGGCATTGAACGCGGTTCCGCTAGAATTCTATGGTAGCGATAAGCAACTAAAAAAGATCAATGACTCATGGAAGCTATATCTAGATCACCACAGCAATGTTCCGACTCAAGAAGGCCATGAAAATGCGATGTGGGGTCAAAAAAGAATCGAGCTCCTTCATGAAATGCTGATACTGATGGCCGAATACCTAGACTATGATTTCAGCAAAGCACAGCTAACAAGCGACATCTACTCACCAATAGGTCATGGAGTTGCTGAAAATCAGCAAGAAATAATACGACAAGGTCTGGCGCGCCTATTTCAAGGCGAGTTTTCTTTACCGATGAAAGTGACCTCATTTCCTGAAACCGCTCAAATGCATTCAACAAGCCAATCTGACGAGTAAGAACATCGCAGTCATCGAGAATTTTGTAGAGCTAGAAGATATATCTTGTCGACCGGTCAGACGGAGTTCGGAATTTATAATTTGAAATTCCATATTATAATTTCTGATAAAACCGCAAAGGTTCTAAGCCGAGTGCAGAACTGATCGAGATGCTTGGCTGATCACTTTTCACGCCCCTCTGAAGCAACCCCAAGGCAGGCCCTGAAATGCTCATCCGTGTAGGAAGCGCGCGTACTGAGACGATTGACCTTGTTTTGGCGGGGGTGTTGTCGTCGGTGGCGGGGGCTTTGAATGCGGTCGGGTTTCTGGTGGCCGGATCGTTCACCGCGAATATGACCGGAAATATCTCTGCAATGGCGGATCAGGCGGCGGTGGGCGCGTTCGGGGTGGCTTTGTCCTTTGGCGGGCTCGTGGTCGCGTTCGTGCTGGGCGCGGTGTGCGCCGCACTGGCCGTGATGGCGGGCGAGCGGCGGGGGTTGCGGACGGTGTACGCTTGGGTGGTCATGGCCGAGGCGGTGGTGCTGATCGGCCTTGGGGGCGCGATGGTCGCCGATCTGCCAGAGCAGACCACGCTGGTGGTGGTGCTGAGCTTTGTCATGGGCTTGCAGAACGCGGTGACCACGATGATTTCCAAGGCGCGGGTGCGGACGACCCATGTGTCGGGCATGGCGACCGATTTGGGGATCGAGTTGGCGGCGGTCTTGGACAAAGGCTCGGCGCGGCAAGAGGCGGTGCCCAAGCTGAAGCTGCACGCGCTGACCCTGCTGAGTTTCGCGGTCGGCGGGGTGGCTGGCGCGCTGCTCTATGGGCTGGTGGGCGCGTGGCTGTTTATTGGCGCGGCTGGCGTTCTGCTGGCGCTGGCGATCCCCGAAGCGGTGCGCGGGCGCTGACAGTCGGGCATGAAAAAAGGCGCCTTGCGGGGCGCCTTTGGTCGTTTTGGTGGGGGCGGTTAGAGGCCCAGTTTGGCCATGACCAGATCGTTGACGGCCTTGGGGTTGGCCTTGCCGCCGGTGGCTTTCATGACCTGACCCACGAACCAGCCCGCCAGTTTGGGGTTGGCTTTGGCCTTTTCGACCTGTGCGGGGTTGGCTTCGATCACTTCGATCACGGCGGCCTCAATGGCGCCGGTGTCGGTGACCTGCTTCATGCCGCGCTCTTCGACAATGGCTTCGGGGTCGCCGCCTTCGGTGTAGACGATTTCAAACAGATCTTTGGCGATCTTGCCCGAGATCGCGTCCGAGGAAATCAGGCCGACGATCTTGCCCAGTTGCTCGGGCGAGACGGGGCTGTCGGTGATGTCCTTGTCGTCTTTCTTCAGGCGGCCAAAGAGTTCGTTGATGACCCAGTTGGCCGAGAGCTTGCCGTCGCGGCCAGCGGCCACGGCTTCGAAGTAGTCGGCGGCCTCGACCTCGGCGGTCAGGACGGACGCGTCGTATTCCGACAGGCCCAGTTCGGTGACAAAGCGGGCTTTCTTCTGGTCGGGCAGTTCGGGCAGGGATGCGCGGATGTCCTCGATGAAGCTGTCTTCGATTTCGAGCGGCAGCAGGTCGGGGCATGGGAAGTAGCGGTAATCGTGTGCTTCTTCCTTGGAGCGCATGGAGCGGGTTTCGCCCTTGTCCGGATCGTAGAGGCGGGTTTCCTGATCGACGGTGCCACCGCCCTCGACGATCTGGATCTGGCGGCGTGCCTCGTATTCGATGGCTTGCTGGATAAAGCGCATGGAGTTCATGTTCTTGATCTCGCAGCGGGTGCCGAGGTGGCCGAAGTCGCCGGTTTCGATGAACTTCTCGTAGGCGCCCTGACGGCAGATCGACACGTTCACGTCGCAGCGCAGGTTGCCGTTCTGCATGTTGCCGTCACAGGTGCCGAGGTAGCGCAGGATCTGGCGCAGTTTGCCGACGTAGGCTGCGGCCTCTTCGGGGCCACGGATGTCGGGGCGGCTGACGATTTCCATCAGCGCAACGCCGGTGCGGTTCAGGTCCACGAAGGACATGTTGGGGTCCATGTCGTGGATCGACTTGCCCGCGTCCTGTTCGAGGTGGATGCGTTCGATGCGGACCTTGCGCGAGACGCCGGGGCCCATGTCCACGATGATTTCGCCCTCGCCCACGATGGGGTGGTAGAGCTGGCTGATCTGGTAGCCCTGCGGCAGGTCGGGGTAGAAGTAGTTCTTGCGGTCAAAGGCCGACCACTTGTTGATCTCGGCGTTGATGCCCAGACCGGTGCGCACGGCCTGCGCGACGCAGAATTCGTTGATCACGGGCAGCATGCCGGGCATGGCCGCGTCGACGAAGGCCACGTTGCTGTTCGGCTCTGCGCCGAATTTGGTCGATGCGCCCGAGAACAGTTTCGCGTTCGAGCTGACCTGCGCGTGCACCTCGAGACCGATGACCAGTTCCCAATCGTATTTGGCACCGGCGATGACTTTGGGTTTCGGGGGCTCGAAGGTCAGATCAAGCATGGGGGCCTCGTTTGGCTAACGGAATCCAATTGGGGCGCGGGTGCGCCTGCTGTTGCCAGAGGGATTAGCCCATGCGTGCGGGGGGATCAACGGGCGCTGTGGTGTGTGGCCCGTGTTAGCCCAACTGTTTCACCCATTTCGGGCGGCGGGTGTTCTGCACCAGATCCACTGTAGGGGCATAGCGGCCGCCCAAAGCCAGCGTCGCTTCGCGCAGCATTTCGATGCCCTCTTCGGATTTGACGGGTAGCGCCTTGGCCGAGATCGGCTCGCCCACGGTGATGCGGAAGGGCTGGCGGTGCTTGTTCAGGGTCTCGTGGAACAGAGTGATGTCGCGCAGGGTCGGGTGGATGAAGTCGAACAGATAGAACAGCGCCGAGTTGCGGGCGCGAATGTTCACCGGAATGACGGGCAGGTCGAACTTGCGCGCGATCATCGCGGCCGAAGCCATCCACGGGCGTTCGTGCAATTTCAGTTTGCGACGTTTCGCCAGACGGCCCGAGGGGAAGATCACGCCAAGGCGGCCTGCGTCCACGGCCTTGCGGGTGTAGGCCATGGTTTCGCGGGTTTTGCCGTGGCTGCGTTTGTCCTTGCGCCATTCGACGGGGGCGATCATCGCGTCGAACTGGGGCAGGATGCGCAGGATGTCCGAGTTGGCGTAGAAATACGCATCATCGCGGACGTTCTGGATCACGTGCTGCAGGATGATCCCGTCGGCGATCCCCGTGGGGTGGTTGGCCACGATCAGGGCCGGACCCGAGGCGGGGATGTTGTGCAGGCCGGATGCTTCGACATCGCGGGCCAGAAGGCCGGCCATGTGTTCCATGATCTGCGGGGCGGGCATGTGCTGGACATGTTCGCCGATGCTGATCGTGCGATCATAGCTGAGCATGGAATTCAAAAGGCCCCGCGCCATGCGGGTGCCGGGGCGGTCCGCGAACAGCCAAGGGGCACGTTCCGAAATCAGAGGGTCGATGCGATCTTTCATGTCCGAGTCAGACACCAGAATTTCTTGAAGGTAATGTGACAACCGCGAAGTAGGGCGATTGTTTCCTAGGCTAGTAAAAATGGTGTGACGGGCAAAGCGCAGTGGCGCGATCTGCCCGTCTTTGGCAAAGTTATGCCGCTAGAATACGCCCGACCATCTCTGTCACGTCGCGAGACAGGTCCGGCTTTGCAGCAATGCGCTCCAGCTGTTCGCGAATCATGGCTTGGCGGTCGGCGTCGTAGCGTTTCCACGTGTCGAAAGCGCTGCACATGCGGGCGGTGGTCTGGGGATTCACCGTGTCCAGTTTGATCAGCCAGTCGGCCATGGTCCGGTAGCCATCGCCTGAGGGATGGTGCAATCCGGCGGGATTTCCGGCCAGCGCGCCAAAGACCGCACGGAATCGGTTGGGGTTCTTCATGTCGAAGTCGGGGCGAGCGGTCAGTGTTTCGACCACCGCCGCTGTGTCGTCGGGTTCCGCCAGCATGACCTGAAGGCCGAACCATTTATCCATGACCAGACGGTCGCCGTTCCACTGCTGTTCGAACTTGGCCAGAGCGTCTGCGCCGGTGCCTGCGCGGATCAGGCAGGACAGGGCCGACAGCTGCTGGGTCATGTTGTCGGCAGCGTCGTATTGGGCCTGCGCCGCTGCGCCATTGTCGAGCTTGGTCAGCAGGGACAGAGCGGTGTTCGCCAGCGCGCGTTTGCCCGATTGTTCGGCGTTGGGCAGGTAAGGTTCGGTGACCGTGTTCGCTTCTAGCAGGGCGAGAAGGTCGTCTTTCATATGCTCTGCGATGGCGCGGGACAGGGTTTTGACGGCCCTGTAGATCGCCATGGGATCGGGGGTCACGCCGCTGGAAAACAGGGTCTGAGCGATATCGTCTTGGGACGGCAGGGCCATGGCCAGAGCGCGGAACGCGGGGTCTTGGGTGTCGTCCAAGGCCATCTGGCGCAGGGCATCTAGGAAGCCTGTGTCGGGGTTCGTCCCTTTGGTGATCATGCGCACCAGCACGTCCTTGGCTAGCGCGCGGCCAGCCTCCCACTTGTTGAAGGGATCGGTATCGTGCGCCAAGAGGAACGCGCGTTCCTCGTTGTTGGTGTCGCGGTGCAGGACCACGGGCGCGCTGAATTCTCGCAGGATCGAGGGGATGGGGCGCTCGGCCAGATCGTCGAAGCTGAAGGTTTGCTCGGCCTCGGTCATTTCCAGCAGGGTCGTCGGGACGATTTCAGAGCCGTCATGGGCCAAGAGGCCGACCGCAATCGGGATCACCAGCGGCTGTTTGTCGGGTTGGCCGGGGGTGGGCTTGGTTTCCTGCTTGAAGTGCAGGTTGTATTTGCCGTTCGCCCACTCCTCGGTCACGGTCAGGTGGGGGGTGCCCGCCTGTGTGTACCAACGCTTGAATTGGGTCAGGTCGCGGCCGGTGGCATCCTCGAACACGGCGATCCAGTCTTCGATGGTGCAGGCCTGACCGTCGTGGCGCTGGAAGTACATGTCGAGCGCGCGGTAGTAGTCCGTCTCGCCCACCAGACGGTAGAGCATGCCGATGACTTCGGCGCCCTTCTCATACACAGTCGCGGTGTAGAAATTGTTGATTTCCTGATAGGATTCAGGGCGCACGTTGTGGGCGAGGGGGCCTGCGTCCTCTCGGAACTGGCGGCCGCGCAGCATCAGGACGTCGCCGATGCGTTTCACGGGGGCGGACCGCATGTCCGAGGTGAACTGCTGGTCGCGGAAGACCGTCAGACCCTCTTTGAGGCACAGCTGGAACCAGTCGCGGCAGGTGATGCGGTTGCCGGTCCAGTTGTGGAAGTATTCGTGGGCGATGATGCCTTCGATCCGTTCGAAATTGGCGTCGGTCGAGGTTTCGGGGCTGGCCAGGACGGCCGAGGAGTTGAAGATGTTCAGCCCCTTGTTCTCCATCGCGCCCATGTTGAAGTCGTCCACGGCGACGATGTTGAACAGGTCGAGGTCGTATTCACGACCGTAAACATCCTCGTCCCACTTCATCGAATCCTTCAGGGCCTGCAGGCCGAATTCGGTCTTGCCTTCGTCGCCCGGACGGACCCAGAGGTTCAGGGCCACTTCGTTGCCGGAGCGGGTGGTAAAGGTGCCGCTGGTCGCGCGCAGGTCTCCTGCGACCAGAGCAAACAGATAGGCGGGTTTGGGCCACGGGTCGGACCATTCGGCCCAGCCGTCGCCCTGATCCACGGGGTTGCCGTTGGACAAGAGGACAGGCAGGTCGCCCTCGATCCGGACGTGGAAGGGGGCCATCACGTCGGGGCGGTCGGGGTAGTAGGTGATCTTGCGAAAGCCCTCGGCCTCGCACTGGGTGCAGTACATGCCGTTCGACATATAGAGCCCCTCGAGTGCGGTGTTGGTGGCGGGGCTGATCTCGACCTCGGCTTCCCACGTGAATTCGTGGTCCGGCACCTCGGCGGTTAGGCCTTGGGCGGTCAGGGTCGGATTGGCGTCGTGCCCATCAATCTTGGCGCTGATCAATTTCAGCTGTTCGCCATGCAAAAAGAAGCTGCGATCGGTGGTGTCGGGGTTGGGCACAAAGTGGATGCGGCTGATAACGCGGGTTGCCTCGGGCGCCAGTCGGAAGGTCAGGCTGACCTCGTCGATCAGGAACGCGGGGGGCGTGTAGTCGGACAAATAGAATGTCTGGGGGGCAGCGTCTTTCATCGCGTCTCCTAAAGTCTTTTGGGTTCGAGTGTGGAACCTGACCCCGACTCTATGTGTTGTTTTGTGGAATGGAACCACCAACTCGGAACAAAGGAGAATTTTCTCATGTCTGCACCGGACACCAACCTTGACCGCCAGAAGAAGCAACATAAACCCTCTTTGTGGGGCATCGGTGCCGCCGGTGTTTTCGGCGTCGCGCTTCTGTTGGTGATCGTCATGGTTTCTGTTGGCGCGAACGAGAAAGTCGCCGAAGATGGCGCGCCGTCTGACACTGCCCCCTCTGCTGTTGGCGTCGAAGAATAACGGGGGGCCTGTTGGCCGCAATCGTCTGGTTCAAAAGGGATTTACGGGTTGTTGACCACCCTGCGCTGACCTATGCGGCGGCGCGGGGCGACGTCTTGGCTCTGTATATCGTTGAGCCGGAGCTCTGGGCGCAGAGTGATGCGTCCGGTCGCCAATGGGCATTTGTTTTAGAGAGTTTGAGAGAGCTGCATGTGGCCTTGAAAAGGCTGGGTGTGGCTCTTTGTGTCCGTGTGGGGGACGCGGTGGATGTGCTGGAGGATTTGCGCGTCCGGCACAAGATCACAGAGGTCGTCGCCCACGAAGAGATCGGCAATGGTTGGACCTATGCCCGCGATCTGCGGGTCGGCGCTTGGGCGCGGGGGACGGGTGTTCAGTTCACGGAATTGCCCCAGACCGGCGTCGTGCGGCGGCTGACCTCTCGCAATGGATGGGCGGGTCTGCGGGACCGGTTCATGAGTCAGGATGTCCTGCCTGCGCCCGTGGGTCTGCGCGGGATTGCGGCAGTGTCCGATCCGATGCCTGATCTGGGGTTGGTGGACCCTTGCCCCGACCGGCAGAAGGGCGGGCGGTCCGAAGGACTGGCTTTGCTGGACAGTTTCTTGAGCCTACGCGGAGAGCACTACCAGCGGCAGATGTCGACGCCCTTGCAAGGGGCGGTCGCCTGTTCGCGGATCTCGCCGCATTTGGCGTGGGGGACACTGTCTGCCCGAGAGGCCGAGGCAGCGGGTGCCGCGCGCAAGCGGACCGCTGTTGGCGGGTGGAAAGGGTCCCTGAGGGCGTTTGAGTCGCGGCTCGCGTGGCGGGACCACTTCATGCAGAAGCTCGAGGATGAGCCCGCGATTGAATACCGCGCCATGCACCCAGCCTACCAAGGTTTGCGAGAGGACGACCCAACCCTGCGCCGCGCATGGGAGCGGGGTGAGACGGGGCTGCCGTTTCTGGATGCCTGCATGCGGTCGCTGGCCGCGACGGGATGGCTCAATTTCCGTATGCGATCGATGGTGATGGCGGTGGCGAGCTATCACCTTTGGCTGGATCGGCGGCACACGGGGGCCCATCTGGCGCGGCAGTTCACCGATTACGAGCCGGGGATCCACTGGTCTCAGGTCCAGATGCAGTCGGGCACCACGGGGATCAACACGCCGCGCATTTATAACCCGATCAAACAGGGGCATGATCAGGACCCCACGGGCACGTTTACCCGCCGGTGGCTGCCGGAATTGGCTGCTGTACCCGATGCCCTGCTTCAAGAGCCTTGGAAGTGGGAGGGCGCGGCCAAGCTGGCCTATCCCGCGCCTGTGGTGGACGTGCCTGCCGCTGCGCGCGCGGCCCGCGACCGCATCTGGGCGATCCGGCGCGATGCGGGGCACGCCCCCGCAGCCGCCCGCGTGATTGAACGGCACGCCAGCCGTCAGGACAGCGCCCGCCGGTTCGTCAACGACCGCAGCCCGCGCAAACGCGGCGGCGATTCCCGCCAGATGTCACTGGACCTGTGATCATGGCCAAGATGCGCCGCAAATCCGATCTGCCCTCGAAAACCTGCGTCACCTGTGGGCGCCCGTTCTCATGGCGTAAGAAATGGGCGAAGGTCTGGGATGAAGTCCGCTATTGCTCTGATCGGTGCCGGTCCGAACGCCCCAAAGCTGGCCAGACCCCAGAGCGCCAGTAGCACCAGATGGAACGCGCAGATGCGGTTCAAGCGGCGGGCAAAGGGTTGTTTCGTCGTCTTGTGGGTAAACACTTTCTGACCCGCCTTGGCGCCCACGCTGCCGCCGATAAAGGCCAGAAAAAGCAGGCGAAATTCCGGTGTGCGGCGCTTTTTTAGAATGGCGCGCAGTTTGTCCCAGCCGAACAGCAGGAACGTCAGGCCGTTTACCGCCAAATAGGCGATCACTGCCCAAGTTTGCGGCGCCACGTCTAAAAGTCCGGAAAATCCCTGCACAGCCCACCCTTTACTTGCGCACTTTCTTAGCGGCGCCGAAAAGCCTATCTTTCTTTTGACCCAATCGGAGGAACACTATGTCCCGGCCCGTTGTCGGCATCATTGGAAACCACGCCCTGCTGGACACCAGCTATCCGGTCCACGCCGGAGGCACCATGAATTCAGAGGCTGTCGCCGATGTGTGTCGCGCGATCCCGCTGATCGTGCCTGCCGATCCGCGCTACGTGTCCGTCTGCGATCTGATGGAGGCGTGCGACGGCTTTCTATTGACCGGCGGGCGGCCGAACGTCCACCCCGAAGAATACGGGGAAACTTGGACCGAAGCCCACGGCACGCCCGACCGCGCCCGCGACGCGATCACTTTGCCTTTGGTGCGGGCCTGCGTGGAACGCGGTCAGCCCATTCTGGGAATTTGCCGTGGTTTCCAAGAGGTGAACGTGGCCATGGGTGGATCGCTTTATCCCGAAATCCGCGATCTGCCCGGGCGGGATAACCACCGGATGCCTCCCGATGGCACGATCGAAGAAAAGTTCGCCCTGCGCCACGAGGTCAGCTTTACCGAGAATGGCCCGTTTCACCGCATGATGGGCGCGCAAAAGGTGATGACGAACACCTTGCATGGCCAAGGGATCAAGGACGCAGGCCAGCGCATCGTGATCGACGGCTACGCCCCCGACGGCACGCCCGAAGCCATCTATGTCAAGGACGCACCGGGCTTCACAATGTCCGTCCAATGGCACCCCGAATGGAACGCCGCAAACGATCCGGTCTCACGCCCGCTCTTCCAAGCGTTCGGCGAGGCTTTGGCCGCGTGGCACGCCCACCGCAGACCGCAAAAGCTGACGGCCTAAGCACTCTGGGCTTCTTTTTTCCTCAAATTCTCTGCGGCTCTGCGCGCGCCGCAGTCTCAGCGTTTGTGGATCACCGCAACCTGATCACGGCGCTTCTTGTCGTACCTGACCTGAAACATGAAAACGCCAGAGATATCTTGGCGATGCTTGGCAAATTCCGCTGAAATCTCGGGATCGGAATGGGTAAAGACACCTGTTTTTGCATATTCCGAAAACAAGGCTGCGGTCTTGGTGATCCCGGGTTTTTCATAGGGCCGCGGCTGCCAGCGCAAATCCTCGATAATATACAGACCTCCGGAGGTCAGTTTCGGGAATAACTCCAGAAAGGCATTCTGCTGATGGTGCGAGGCATGGGATGCGTCGTCCAGTATGACATCCAGTTCGGGCAGGGTGTCCTTGGCCTCTGCGATTTTGGCGCGGTCATCCATGTCGCAGCGGATGAACTGGAAACGCGGGGCTTCGAACCAGCTGAAGTCAGAGACATCCAGCCCGTAAATCTCGGCTCGAGGAAAATATTCCAACCACATCCGGATTGAAGGGACATCGGTCGTTTTGCGATCCGCAGATTCGCCCATCTCTGGACCGCCGATTTGCAAACCCATCTCGAGAAACCGCAGCGATTTGTCCCTTAGGGGCAAAAAGAGCATTTGGTAGAGTTCGCTATACCTATGCTTGGTACTGCCTTTGTCAGAGCCATATCTGTCGGCAAGGTCGGTCAGGTTGACCTGCCCGATCCCAACGCGGGCCGAGGCAGGCAGGGGTTTGCTGTCTGGATAGGTCGTGCCGCTCATCTGATGGTGCCCCGTACTTGGTCTGCTCAAATTAACCCTTTGTTAGCCTTTACAATGGCAGTGGCATGGGGCTGCAATCAATCGCTTTGTGATATTATGGTCGAATTCTATCCATCTGGCGGTGCCTGAAGTGTTAGGTCACCGCCGCGCGGGCTTTGTATTCGGGGCGGTCCCACAGACGGTTCTGCATGACATCTGCGATGATCTGCACGGCGCGGGTGACGTCTTCCATCCCGATGTAGAGTGGGGTGAAGCCAAAGCGCATGATGTCGGGCGCTCGGAAATCGCCGACCACGCCGCGGGCGATCAGAGCTTGCATGGCGGCGTAGCCTTCGTCGAACCGGAACGACACTTGGCTGCCGCGCTGGGCGGGATCGCGCGGGGAGGCGAGGGTCAGCTCCGGACAGGCAGACTCGACCCCTGCGATAAAGGCTTCGGACAGTTCGATCGAGGCGGCGCGCAGCGCACTCATGTCGACCGTATCCCAGATGTCGAGCGCGGCATCCAAGGCGGCCAGCTGGATCACCGGCGGGGTGCCGCAACGCATACGGGCAATGCCTTCGCCCGCGCGGTAGGTCTGTTCAAACGCAAAAGGGGCAGCGTGGCCGAGCCAACCCGACAGGATCGGGCGGGCCATATCCGCGTGCTGGGGCGCGACATAGATAAAGGCGGGCGCGCCGGGGCCGGCGTTCAGGTATTTATAGGTGCAACCTACGGCGAAGTCGGCATTTGCGCGGCTCAAGTCCACGGGGACTGCGCCAGCAGAGTGGGCCAGATCCCAGACGGTCAAAGCGCCTACCGCGTGGGCTTGGGCGGTCAGGGCGGCCATGTCGTGCATGCGGCCTGTGCGGTAGTCGACTTCGGTCAGCATCAGGACGGCGACATCCTCGGTGATGTGCGCGGCGACGTCCTCGGGGGCGACGACTCGCAATTCGTAATCGGGGCCCAGTGCGCCAAGCAGCCCTTCGGCCATGTAAAGGTCCGAAGGGAAGTTTCCGCTGTCGGAAAGCACGACTTTCCGATCTGGGCGCATTTGCAGGGCGGCGGCGAGGGCTTGGACGACTTTGATCGACAATGTGTCGCCGACCACGACGTGGCCTGCGGGGGCACCGATCAGACGCCCGATCCGGTCGCCAAGGGCTGCCGGTTGCGCCATCCATCCGGCCTTGTTCCAGCCGCCGATCAGCATCTGTCCCCATTCATCGGTCACCGTGCGGGCGACACGATATGCGGTGGCGCGGGGGAGGGGGCCAAGAGAGTTTCCGTCCAGATAAACAAGCCCTTCGGGCAGATCGAAGAGCGCGCGGGTGGCGGTGAAATCGGTCATGAAAGCTCCTTTGGCGTCTGGGGGTGGATGGTGACCCGAGGACAAGGGACCCGCAAGAGGGGACGCGGCGGCACGTGCCCCGCTGGGCATAGGCGCTGACCGCAACAATCTGCGAAAAAAGATGCATTACAGTCACGGAATTGCGACCTTACGCCACGATCCGATGGTCTGACTTGCACCCATGCTGCCATGCGGCAAGACTGCGCGAGCGTTGAGAAGAAGAGGGAGGTCAGATTGCGCAATCCGGTTCAGTGGATCGATATGCCACCGGTGTGGCTGCTGGCTGCTATTGTTGCAGCCTATGTGATCGGTCAGATCGAGCCGATGTGGCTGACCTTTGGCGGGCAATGGGCGCAGCTGGTGGCGGGCGTGTTGATCGGCGGGGGCCTGATCCTGCTGGCGCTGGCGATCTATGAGATGCGCAGCAAACGGACGACAGTGATTCCCCACCAAGAGGCGGATCATCTGGTCACCTCCGGCATCTTCAGGCGCTCTCGAAATCCCATCTACGTGGGGGATATGTTGATTTTGGCAGGGTTTATTCTGCGGTTTGATGCGGTGCTAGCGCTAACCCTCTTGCCAGTCTTTGTCTGGGTGATTGAACGTCGCTTTGTCATTCCCGAGGAGGATCGTCTAAGGCGAAAGTTCAGGGCGGAATACGCGCGATATTGTCTTAAAACCCGCAGATGGATCTGACGAAGTTTCAATCATAATGATCATGAAAATTGCGTGCTTGTGAAATAATCTTGCGCAAGTTACACGAAATCTATCCGTAATAACCTCTTCCAGAGGTGGTTTACGTTAAGTGAAGGGGGACTATACCTGTGAAAATCGGAACACCAAAAGAAGTGTTCGAGGGGGAGCGTCGCGTTGCGATGACTCCGGACTCGGCACTTCAGCTGCAAAAGCTGGGGTACGAGTGTGCCATCGAAACCGGCGCTGGTGAGGCCGCTGGCTTCTCCGATGCAGCGTACGAAGCGGCGGGTGTCGAAATTCTGCCCACCGCGGCGCAGCTGTTCAAAGCCGCGGACATCATTGCCAAGGTTCGTGAACCCAACGAAACCGAAGCCAAGCGCCTGAGCGCTGACAAAACGCTGATCAGCTTCTTCTGGCCTGCGCAGAACGCAGAGATGCTGGAGCTGTGCAAATCCAAAGGCGCAAGCGTCATCGCGATGGACATGGTGCCCCGCATCAGCCGCGCACAGAAGATGGACGCCCTGTCGTCGATGGCAAACATCGCCGGTTACCGCGCGGTTATCGAAGCGGGTAACAACTTTGGCCGCTTCTTCACCGGTCAGGTGACTGCGGCGGGTAAAGTGCCCCCCGCGAAAGTGCTGATCGTTGGCGCCGGTGTGGCCGGTCTGGCCGCGATCGGGACCTCGACCAGCCTCGGTGCGATGACCTATGCGTTCGACGTGCGCCCCGAAGTGGCCGAGCAGATCGAATCCATGGGTGCCGAGTTCGTCTATCTGGATTTCGCAGAAGAGACACAGGACGGCGCGGCCACCGGCGGCTACGCGGCTCCTTCGAGCCCCGAGTTCCGTGAAGCCCAGCTGAAGAAGTTCCGTGAACTTGCGCCCGAGATGGACATCGTCATCACCACCGCTCTGATTCCGGGCCGTGATGCACCTGTCCTGTGGACCAAGGACATGGTCGAGATGATGAAGCCCGGCTCGGTCGTGGTTGACCTTGCAGCCGAAAAGGGCGGTAACTGCGAGCTGACCGAAAAGGACCAGCGCGTTGTTTCCGACAATGGCGTTGTCATCATCGGCTACACCGACTTCCCCAGCCGTATGGCGACACAGGCGTCGACCCTGTACTCGACCAACATCCGTCACATGATGACCGACCTGACCCCTGAAAAGGACGGTCAGCCGAACCACAACATGGAAGACGACGTGATCCGCGGTGCGACCGTGACTCACGAGGGCGAGATCACCTTCCCGCCGCCGCCGCCCAAGGTGAAGGCCATCGCGGCCCAGAAGCCCAAGGAAAAGACGCCGGAACTGACGCCCGAAGAAAAGCGTGCAGCCGAAGTCGCGGCATTCAAGAAAGAGACCAAGACCCAAGTGACGCTGCTGGCCGTTGGTGGCCTGCTCTTGCTGGCTGTTGGTCTGGTGGCGCCTGCAAGCTTCATGCAGCACTTCATCGTGTTCGTTCTGTCGGTCTTTATCGGTTTCCAGGTCATCTGGAACGTCAGCCACTCTCTGCACACTCCGCTGATGGCTGTGACCAACGCGATCTCGTCGATCATCATTCTGGGCGCGCTGATGCAAATCGGTTCGGGCTCGTTCTTGGTGATCCTCCTTGCCGCGCTGTCGGTCTTTATGGCTGGCATCAACATCTTTGGCGGCTTCCTCGTGACACGGCGCATGCTCGCCATGTTCCAGAAATCGTAAGGAGTAGACGATTATGGACTTTGGTTTCACTACGGCGGCATACGTCGTCGCGGCCATCCTCTTTATCCTGTCGCTGGGCGGTCTGTCCGGTCAGGAAAGCGCAAAGCGCGCTGTGTGGTACGGTATCGTCGGCATGGCGCTGGCGGTTTTCGCAACGCTGGTCGGCCCAGGTTCGGGTCTGTGGCTGCTGTCGCTGATCCTCGTCGCGGCGGGCGGTGCCATCGGCTTTGTGGTCGCCAAGCGCGTCCAGATGACCGAGATGCCCCAGCTGGTTGCTGCGATGCACTCGCTGGTGGGTCTTGCGGCTGTGTTTGTCGGCTTTAACGCGCACATCACCATGAACGCTGTTGCGGGTGGTGACGTGTCTGGTGCCTTTGCCGATCTGATCGCGCACAAGTCGCCGGTCGAGCTGAACATCCTGCGTGTTGAGCTGTTCCTTGGTATCTTCATCGGTGCTGTGACCTTTACCGGTTCGGTGATCGCATACGGCAAGCTGGCGGGCAAAGTATCGTCGGCGGCAACCAAGCTGCCCGGTGGCCACATCCTGAACGCAAGCGCTGCGGTTATCTCGCTGCTCTGCCTGTTCTGGTACTTTGGCACCGGTGGCTTCTTCCCGCTGTTCATCATGACCCTGCTGGCGCTGTTCATCGGCTACCACCTGATCATGGGTATCGGCGGCGCGGACATGCCCGTTGTGGTTTCGATGCTGAACTCGTACTCGGGTTGGGCCGCGGCTGCGATCGGCTTCAGCCTTGGCAACGACCTGCTGATCGTTGTGGGTGCGCTGGTTGGTTCGTCCGGTGCGATCCTGTCGTACATCATGTGTAAGGCGATGAACCGTTCGTTCATCAGCGTTATCCTTGGTGGCTTTGGCGGCACCTCTGGTCCTGCGATGGAAGTCGAGGGCGAGCAGATTGCAATCGACGCAGACGGTGTTGCCACCGCTCTGAACGAAGCAGACAGCGTCATCATCATCCCCGGCTACGGCATGGCGGTGGCTCAGGCGCAGCAGTCGGTTTCGGAAATGACCCGCAAGCTGCGTGCGGCTGGCAAAGAGGTGCGTTTCGCGATCCACCCCGTTGCAGGTCGTCTGCCCGGTCACATGAACGTTCTGCTCGCAGAGGCCAAAGTGCCGTACGACATCGTTCTGGAGATGGAAGAGATCAACGACGACTTCCCCGAGACCGATGTTGTCATCGTCATCGGCTCGAACGACATCGTGAACCCTGCCGCACAAGAAGATCCCAACAGCCCCATCGCCGGCATGCCGGTTCTGGAATGCTGGAAGGCCAAGCAGGTGTTCGTGTCCAAGCGTGGTCAGGGTACTGGCTACTCGGGCATCGAAAACCCGCTCTTCTACAAAGAGAACACCCGTATGTTCTACGGCGATGCGAAGGCGTCGATCGACAGCCTGCTGCCGATGCTGAAGTAATTACTAACCGATTGGTTAGTAAATTTAGGCCGCTTCCGGAGACGGGAGCGGCCTTTTTCGCGCCTAAGGCTTGGGCAGTAAGGTCTTTGACCTCAATCAAAAAAGGGAAAAGTCTCAGTCTGAGACACGCGCAAAGCAAGGATTGCAAGATTGTGTAATTGCAGAAGTGGATACATCCAATAGTCTAAAACAGGCAGCCGGACAGGCGTTATGAAGAATGGTAGGACAAACTACCGTGCATGTCCGACGAAGATGACATCGTTAAAGGGTCGCCGCAGACCGTGCAATTGCGAGTTCCGCCCCCGTTTTTGGGCCACTGAGGATTGGAAGTAGGAACTCGATATGTCCGTATCTTATGCACTGTTGAACCGCATCGAAGAGCGCCGCGCTGCTGCGCCTGTTGTGCCTGACCTGCAGCAGGAATACGTGATTGTGTTGGCGGAGAATGGCGGTGAAACCCGCGAGCTGATTATGCCCCGCGCGCCCGACATCCAGACACTGGCGCGGATCGCGCCTAACGCGGTTCTGGCAGAAGTCCGTGTGCGCAGCAATCGGTCGCACCCTGGCGGACGCGACCCGTTTTTCGCGCATAAATAAACACTTAGGGGTGTGCGGGCTGCCATTTGAGCTTCGGTATACAGTTGCGCACATATAACCCACTGAAAATGCGAACTATTTTCTTGTAAGGCGGCCGGAAATCGGTAGCTTGCATAGAAAGATAAAAGGTTCGCTGATGACTACCATTTCCGATCACCCGCTGCGTTACGCCTTAGCGAACGAATTGCATGCCCGCCCGTTTCCAATGTTGGCGGCGCCGTGCCGCGCGATTTTCCTGGCGGTAAAGAAGCAAAAGGATGCGGCCAGTCGCGACAAGTCGCAGGATCGGGATCATCTGCTTGCGCTGCTTGACCGTTATGGGGCCCCCCATCCGCAACCGGGCGCGACCCATTGGTCGGGGCAGATTGGCAAACACATCCTGAAATGGGAACAGCACACCGAGTTCATGACCTTTACGGTCTTTCTCGAAGGGCTGGGGGAGCGTCCCTTTGACCCCGCGGATTTCGAGGTATTCCCCGAAGGCTGGCTGAACGATGCGCCGGGTGTGCGCGTGACCTCTGCGATGGTGCGAATCGAGCCCGAGGGATCGCCCGAGGAGATGCAGCGCAAATGCGACGACTGGTTCGTGGCAGAAAGCATGGCGATCAGTACCGTTTTGGACAACGCAGCGACCATCGCGGGCGATTTCCGAATCGATCCTGCGGGGCATATGCGGTTCGTGATCTTCCCCGCCGAGCATACGGGGGAGCGCCGGATCGGGCGCATCTTGCAGCGCCTGTGCGAGATCGAGACCTACAAGAGTATGTCGATGCTGGGGCTGGCGCGGGTGCGCGCGATGTCTGACCAGCTGGGAGAGGTGGACGCGCGTCTGACCCGCTTGATGTCGGACATGAGCAGCGCGACCCATGACAAACCCGAAGAGACCCTGCATTCGCTACTGACGATCTCTGCCGAGCTAGAGAGCCTGCAAACGCAGGCTGCGTTCCGGTTCGGGGCAACAGGGGCCTATGAGGCGATTGTAAATCAAAGGATCGAGGTGCTGCGCGAGGCGCGGGTGTGGGGGCGTCAGACCTTTGCCGAGTTCATGATGCGGCGGTACGACCCTGCGATGCGGACGGTGAAGTCGACGGAACGGCGCTTGGCCACCATGTCGGATCGCGCGATCCGCGCTGCGCAACTGCTGCAGACCCGTGTGGATGTGGACCGTTCGGCCCAGAACCAAGCGCTGCTCGAAAGCATGGATCGCCGCGCCGACCTGCAACTGCGTCTGCAAGAGACTGTCGAGGGCCTGTCGGTCGTGGCGATCAGCTATTATGCGGTCAGCTTGGCGACTTATCTGCTCGCCCCTGTAGGCAAGCTGGTCCATCTGGAAAAGACCGAGCTGACGGCTTTGGTCACTCTGCCGGTTGTAGTGATTGTGTATCTGATGATCCGGCGTATCCGGAACCAAGTGCACTAGTGCGGTCCACGGAGCGGGCGGCAATCGCGCCGCCTGCTGCGATGGACAGGATCGCGATGATCGCGGCCAGCCCCAAGGTGGGCACGCCCGACAGACCTGCGCCGATGGTGCAGCCGCCCGCCAGAACACCGCCAACGCCCATCAGTGCGCCCCCGGTTAGGTAACGGCCCATCTGCGCGGGGCTGTCAAAGCTCTGCCATGCAAAGCGGCGACCGATCAGGCTTGCAACCAGCGCGCCGATCAGAACGCCCGCGACCACGCCGCCACCAAAGCTCGGCGAGACAGCCGTGCTGGCGATCACGTAGAACAGGCTGTCGGCCATGGGAGCAGTGAAGGCGAGGCTTTCGAGCGCAATCGGGTCAAACTCGTCCAGCAGCACATAGCCGGTGCCGACCCAAGCAGCGGGGATCAGCAGGCCGAGGATTGCGCCGGCGATAAGGGTCAGAGGCTTGATACGGGCCGTGATTCCGTAGGCCAGCGCGGGCACAGCGATCAGCAGGCTCCAGACCAGAGCGCCGCCGGGCAGGTCGGACAGGGTGCTGATGCCAGGCTCGACTGTGACGCTTCCCAGTGACAGACGCAGGGGGGCCAAGACGCCTTTGAGTGTGGCGTGGGCGACGATGGCAAACACTACCATAACGACCAGCGCACGCAGGTTGCCGGTGGCGCTCAGGATCGTCAGGCGGGTGATGCAGCCGCGGGTCAGGACCATGCCGATGCCAAAGGCCAAGCCGCCAAAGACGAGCGCCAGAATGGGCAGGGCAGTGGTCGTGTAGCGGTGGCCGCCGAAATCAATCAGGCCTGCCATGACGGCGCCTTGGGTGCCAAGGATCGCAAAACCCAGAGCCCAGAGCCACAGACCACCTGCCGAGCGGCGCTCTGCACGGGGGCCAGCGACGGCGCGGCGGAAACAGAAACGGGTCGGCTCTGCCAAGAGGCCAAAGAGCAGACCTACTGCAAGTGCCAGCCAGACGCTGGCTTCGCGCGGGGTGATGTCCCCCAGTCCCAGTTGTTCAAACATCGCGCACCCTTTCGGAAATTCGGAATTCTGTTCTCAAATGCTTGGGCATTAACAGTCTGGCAAGGCTTTACACTATGGGGTCGAGGAGTCCATGTGGGAAACTGTTCCGATTGCGCGATGCTGCGCAGGACAAGCGTTGTGATGGCCTTCGGCTCGGGTGATGGTGGTTGTCAGAAGCAGGGGCGGGGCAGTGGGACTGTCCTTTTCTGCCCCGAACACTGGAAGTCGCGCTCTGCGGGCGTAGCTTTGCCCCAGACTAAATCGGAGAGCGTTATGCCGCTGAAGAATCGGTTTGCCGAAATGTTGCCAGAGATCACCGCGTGGCGTCGGGATTTCCACGCCAATCCAGAGTTGCTGTTCGACGTGCACCGGACCGCCGACACCGTGGCGGACAAGCTAAAGGAATTTGGCTGTGACGAGGTCGTGACGGGGATTGGCCGGACGGGCGTTGTCGGCATCATCAAGGGCCGTGAAGAGGGGCGGACGGTTGGTCTGCGCGCGGACATGGATGCCTTGCCGATCCTAGAGGCGACGGGCAAACCCTATGCCAGCCAGAACCCCGGCAAGATGCACGCTTGTGGGCATGACGGGCATACTTCGATGCTACTGGGGGCCGCGAAATATCTGGCCGAGACGCGGAATTTTGCGGGCACTGCTGTTGTGATCTTTCAACCCGCCGAAGAGGGCGGCGGTGGCGGCCGCGAGATGTGCGAGGACGGGCTGATGTTCCGTTTCGGCATCGAAGAGGTCTACGGCATGCACAACTGGCCCGGCATTCCTGCGGGCAAGTTCGCGATCCGTCCAGGCGGGTTCTTTGCCGCGACGGACCAGTTCGAAATTATCATTCATGGGCGCGGTGGGCACGCGGCGAAACCCCATGAAACCACCGACCCGATCGTGACCGCGTCTCATGTGGTGACGGCCATGCAGACGATCGCCTCTCGCTCTGTGGACCCTGTGCATCAGGTGGTGGTCTCTGTCACCTCGATCGAGAGCAGCTCCAAAGCGTTCAATGTGATCCCCGAAGAGGTCACGATGAAGGGCACGTTCCGCACCTTGGACAAAGAGGTGCGCCACCAGACCGAAGAGCGGATAAAAGCGGTGGCCACCCAATCGGCAGCGGCCTTGGGGGCAGTGGCAGAGGTGAAGATCTACCACGGCTATCCGGTCATGGTGAACGCGGACGAAAACACGGTTTATGCGGCGGATGTGGCGCGGTCCTTGACTGGTCAGTGTGACGAGGCACCACTGATCATGGGGGGCGAGGATTTCGCCTATATGCTGGAGGAACGACCCGGGGCCTACATCCTTGTCGGGAACGGTGACAGCGCGCCCGTGCACCACCCCGAATATGACTTCAACGACGAGATTATCCCAGCGGGTTGCAGCTGGTTCGTTGGCATGGTCGAGGCGCGCCTGCCACTCAGCGCCTAAGATTTTCGGAACCTTTTGGGGCTTGCGTGGTTGTCTCTGCAAGACACGAACGCAACCCCGAAAGGACAAGAAGTCATGGATATCATTCGCATTATCGTCGCAATCTTCCTGCCCCCGCTGGGTGTTTTTCTGCAGGTGGGTATCGGTAAATCCTTCTGGATCAACATTCTGCTGACCCTGCTGGGCTACATCCCCGGTATCGTCCACGCCGTCTACGTCATCGCGACTGTGGGTCCGGATCATCGCCACGCATGATCGACGAAAATCAAATAAGACGGCTTGAGAGAGCCGAGCGCATGGCGCGGTTGATGGACCGCGCCTTTCGCGTGCCCGGCACGTCGATCCGGTTCGGGTGGGACTCTATTCTGGGTCTCGTTCCTGGGGTCGGGGATACGGTGGCGCTGATCCCGTCGCTTTATATTCTGGGGTTGGCCCATGGGTCCGGCGCCTCTATCGGTTTGCTGGCCAAGATGGTCTGGAACATGATTCTGGACTGGTTCATTGGCCTGTTTCCCTTGGTCGGCGACCTGCTGGACGTCGGGTTCAAAGCAAACATCCGCAACGCCCGCCTGTTGCGCGATCATCTCGAGTCTCTGCCCGCGTGATTTGCCAAATGCGCCCCGCCACGATAAGCCGCTGATCATCACGGACCATCAGCGGGGCGATCATGCAGCCGGCCAACATTATCTGCATCAAATGGGGCACCTTGTTTGGCCCTGAATATGTGAACCGGCTCTATTCCGGTGTGCGCCGGAACCTGAACCTGCCCGTCCGGTTTTTCTGCATGACAGAACATTCCGAAGGCTTTCACCCCGATATCGAAGTTTTGGACCTGCCGTCCGAGCCGTATCAGGCGGAAATGGACGCGGCGCTCGCTGTGGCAAACCGCCAAGGCGCGATGCGCAAAACCTCTTTGTTCCGGTCCGGTCTGATCCCTGATCTGCAGGGGCCGATCTTGGGCTTTGATCTGGATGTGGTGATCACCGGCGATCTAACCCCGATCTGGGAGATGGCCCCGGGCAAGGTCGCCATGCGCCATGACTGGACAGAAAAGCGCAAGGGCCGCCCGACCGGCCATGGCAGCGTGTTCCGCTACGATCCGGCTGTGCACGGCTACCTTTATAACGAGCTGGCCACCGACACCTACAAGGTCGTCGAAGAGGCGCGCGGGTCAGAGCAGCGCTACACATCGCACAAGGCGATGGAAAAGGGTGATTTCGCCTACATTCCCGATGATCTTGTGGTCAGCTTTAAATACGACTGCCTTGGTCTGCCGCCCGTGAACTATTTGCGCGATCCGATCCTGCCCGAAAACGCGCGGGTCGTGTGTTTTCATGGACGCCCCAAAATGCCCGAAGCGATTGCTGGGTACAAAGGCTCTTTGATCCGATACTCGCGTCCCTGTGCATGGCTGCAGGACCATTGGGTTGACCGCGCCCGCGCCGACTTGGGCGACAAGTGGGCGTGACCTCTGCATAACTGCACCTTTGGTGCCCTTGCGTTCTGCTTCGGGATGGTGCCACGATCCCCGCAGGAGGACCCCTATGACAGACCGTTTCGAAGACATCCCCGAGCGCGCATTGACGTGGCATCGCGCGGGCCGCGGCGCTGCGCTGGCCACTGTGGTCGAGACGTGGGGCAGTGCGCCCCGCCGCGTTGGCAGCATGCTGGCGATTTCGGGCGATGGCGAGATGGCAGGCTCGGTCTCTGGGGGCTGCGTCGAGGGGGCGGTGGTCGTCGAGGCGATGGAAGCCCTAGAGGACGGTAAGCCGCGTCTGTTGGAATATGGTGTCAGCGATGGTGATGCGTTCGCGGTAGGCCTTGCCTGTGGCGGAACAATTCGCGTTTTGGTGCAGCCCATCGGGTCGGCTTTGCCCGAAGAAGTGTTGGCAGAGCTTGTCGCGTGCCGTGCTGCGCGCACGCAGGTTGCCTTGGTGACGGATCTCGAAGAGGGCGAGCCGCGCCTGAGCACCGATGGCTATGCGGAGCGTTTCCGAATGGACCGCTCTGGCGTCGAAGAGGACGGGCGCACTTTTGTCGCCGTCCACAATCCGCCCTTGCAGATGGTGATCGTGGGCGGTGTCCATATCGCCCAAGCGTTGGTGCCCATGGCGCGGATCGCTGGGTTCGACCCAATCATTTTGGACCCCCGCGAAAGCTTTGCGAATGCCGCACGGTTTCCCGACACCCGTATCGTCACCGAATGGCCGGATGAGGGGATCGACCTGATCGGCATCCACGCCCGCACGGCCTTGGTCCTGTTGACCCACGACCCGAAACTGGACGATCCGGCGCTCATGCGCGGTTTTGACAGTCCGGCGTTTTACATCGGGGCCTTGGGATCCAAGCGGACTCACGCCAAGCGGGTTAAGCGATTGACCGAGGCGGGCGTCTCTGCTGCGAACATCGCTCGGATTGACGCGCCGGTTGGCATGGATATCGGTGCCTCTGGTCCTGCAGAGATCGCGGTCTCTATTCTGGCGCAGGTCATCGCGTCGCTGAGGCTTGGTTGATGCAATTCGGACCAGTCCCGCTAAAGCACGCAGTTAGTGCAATCCTCGCGCATTCGATTGGTACGGCATCGGGGCGCCTGCGCAAAGGTTTGGTGCTGACAGAAGAGCACATCGAAACCCTGCGCATTGAAGGACACGAGCAAATCATTGTCGCCAAGCCCGAGCACGGCGACATCCCCGAAGACGTTGCGGCTGATCGTTTGGCCAAAGCGATGGCAGGCCCGAATGTCCTGCGGACCGATGCCTTCACCGGCCGTGTGAACCTGATTGCGCCGGGGCCGGGGGTTGCTGTCCTGAACGCTCAGGCGATCCGGCAGTTGAATGGGATCGATCCAATGATCTCTTGCGCCACCGTGCCAGAATTCCAACAAATGGCGCAGGGTGGAATGATCGCGACGGTCAAAATTATTTCCTACGCGGTCAACGGTGCCAACTTGGATGCCGCCTGCGAAGCCGCGCGGCAGTCCATCGATTTTGCACCAGTGACCCTCGGGACTGCCGATCTGTTTATCACAGAGGTGCCCGGCGGACCCGGGTCTGCAGGCGAAGACGCCATTCGCGGACGTCTAGAGGCACTGGGAATGACCTTGAGGGCGGTCCAGACCTGCCCGCACAAAACAGAGCCACTATCATCGCGTATTGCGGCCAGCACAGCAGACCTGATCCTTGTGCTCACGGGCTCTGCCACCTCGGACCCAAATGACGTGGCACCCTCGGCCCTGCGCGCGGCGGGCGGAACGGTGACCCGCTTTGGCATGCCTGTTGATCCGGGAAACCTGCTGTTTGTTGGGGAGCGGAACGGCACGCCCGTCATCGGGTTGCCCGGGTGCGCCAGATCGCCCGCGTTGAACGGGGCCGACTGGGTTTTGTCGCGCATTGCTTGCGGGCTCACCGTGAGCTCTGATGATATTGCGTCTATGGGGGTTGGCGGCTTGCTCAAGGAAATCCCCACCCGCCCGCAGCCACGCGCGCGTCGGCTACCGAAAACGGCGTCCTGATCAGCTCTTTCTTGGTGAAAATACCCACGGCGCGATGTGTTCCAAGGGCGCAGTGCTGATAGAAAAAGGCGGCCTCGCGAGAAGCCGCCTTTGTTATTGATATGGGTCTGCCTTACAGGTCGAGCGCGCCGCGCAATTGGGCCAGAACTTCTTCCAGTGCCTCGGGCGAATTCTGGGCTTGTTCCAGAGCCGCCTCAAGGGTTGTCTTCTGCAGGTCGTTCAGATCAGCACCTTGGATGATGTCCATCACACGCGCCATATCAAAGCCTTCGACCGACAGCAGCGCTTCAAGACCTTCTTCGTCTGTGCCTGCGTTGGCCTGCGCAGTCGCTGCGTCGATTTCGTCGAAATCGAGCGCTTCCTGAGCAGCTTCGCCAGCTTCGGTGGTGGTGATCAGGTCACCCTCGCGCAGTTCGTTGGCACCTTCTTCGGCTTCATCAGCGGCGGCGTCCACCGCATTTGCGGTCGCTGCGGCTGCGTTCTCGGCGGTGTTTTCGATCGCCTCGCCCGCTTCGGCAGTCTCTTCGGCGATTTCATCACCGGCTGCGTCTGCGGCTTGGGCCACGTCTTCTGCTGCCTCTTCAGTGGCTTCTTCCGCGTTTTCAGCAGCGCTGTCCAAAGCGGCGACAGCTTCGCCGGTTTCTTCTGCGATCTCGTCGCCGGCGGCATCGGCCATCTGGGCTGCGTCAGCAGCAGCTTCTTCTGCGGCTTCTTCTGCGTTTTCAGCGGCGTTGTCCAAAGCAGCAACCGCTTCACTGGTTTCTTCTGCGATCTCTTCACCCGCTGCGTCGGCCATCTGGGCTGCGTCTGCTGCGGTTTCTTCGATCGCTTCTTCTGCGTTCTCAGCTGCGATTGCAGCGTCTTCGGTCAGTTCCTGAGCGCTGTTTGCGGCGTCCTCATAGGCGTTTTCGATAGCGTTGCCCGCTGCATCCAATGCTTCGCCGGTTGCTGCGACGGCGTCGTTCGCGGCGTCCGATACAGCGTCAGCTGCGTTGCTCGCGGCGTCTGCAATGGCGTCGCCCGCTTCGGAGACGGCTTCGCCGGTTTCCTCGGCGGCTTCATCCATGGTGGCTTCGGCGGCGGCTGCATTTTCCTGAACGCCTTCGCGGATGTCTTCTTCGCCCGGACCCGTGTACAGCGTGTAGACACCCAAGGCCACAAGCACAGCGACAAGTGCGATTGCCAAATTCTTCATGAATATGATCCTCTCTTTCGTATGGCCTCCCAACGTATGCCCGAGCCCGCTGGTTCCATTGTCCAATCAATTCTTGTCGATTGGGGTGATTTCCCCAGAAAACACGGCGGTTTCGCGAATCCCCGCTTGAAAGCCGGACGGTCTGGCCTTACCTTCCGCACTCAATTTCCCGTTCATGATTGAAGGAACACAGCCATAGGACGCAGACCGCATAACGCGCCGCCCACCCGTGAAACCGGCCCCCGTATCAACGGAGCCATTCGCGGACCCGAGATTCGCCTGATTGGTGCCGACGGAGAGAACGTAGGCCTGATCCACCCTGCCAAAGCTTTGGACATGGCAGTTGCAGCGGGTCTCGATCTGGTGGAGATTTCCCCCAACGCCAAACCCCCCGTGTGCAAGATCATGGACTTTGGCAAGTTCAAGTACGAACAGCAGAAGCGGGAATCCGAGGCGCGCAAGAAGCAGAAAATCATCGAAGTCAAAGAGGTGAAGTTCCGTCCCAACACGGACACCCACGACTACGAAGTGAAAATGCGCAACGTTCTCAAGTTCCTGGAGAAGGGCGATAAGGTCAAAGTGACCCTGCGCTTCCGTGGCCGCGAGATGGCTCACCAGAACCTCGGCCGCGAACTCCTTGAGCGGGTCGCCGCTGACGTGAAGGAACTGGGCAAGGTCGAGAATATGCCGAAGATGGAAGGTCGCCAGATGATCATGGTGATCGGTCCGCTTCCCAAGTAATCGGATTTCCGGTTCAGAGAATGCGAGCGCGTCCTTATGGGGCGCGCTTTTTTCTTTGGTCTTGTGGCGGCGTTGATGGCCGCGCCGTGAGTGTTTTTTGGCAAAAAGAAACCGCGGTCGGGACGCTGTCCTGACCGCGGTTTTTGATGTTTCGTTCGGCTGTGCGTTAGCCGACGAAGGCTTTTTCCACCACGAATTCAGCGGGCTCGGAGTTTGCGCCTTCGCGGAGGCCAGCGCCTTCGAGAATCTCCATGATGTCCTTGTTGAAGGGCAGGGAGCCGCAGACCATGCCGCGATCAGTCTCGGGCGAGAGGCCCTCGATGCCGAGGTCTTTGAAGACGGTGCCGTCTTTCAGCAGGTCAGTGATGCGGCCCATCTTGGGGCTCTCTTCGCGGGTTGTGGTCGGGTAGTAGACCAGTTTGTCCGCGAACCCTTCGCCCATCAGTTCGGACAGAAGTTCGTCGTTGCGGACCGACTCCACCAGTTCTTTGCCGTACTGCAGCTCGCTGACTTCACGTGTGGTGTGGGTCAGGATGATCTGGTCGTAGTCTTCGTAAGTTTGGGGTTCGCGGATCAGCGAAGCGAACGGCGCGATGCCGGTGCCAGTCGCGAACAGCCACAGACGCTTGCCGGGAAGCAGGGCGTCGTGCACCAGCGTGCCCACGGGCTTGGGGCGCAGAATGATCTGATCGCCGGGCTGGATGTGCTGGAGTTTCGAGGTCAGCGGGCCGTCCTGCACCTTGATCGAGTAGAACTCCAGCTCTTCGTCCCAAGCGGGCGAGGCGATGGAGTACGCGCGAAGCAGGGGCTTTTGCTTGCCTGTTTCGGGGTGCGGATCGCCCATCAGGCCGATCATGACAAATTCGCCCGAGCGGAAGCGTAGCGACGCGGGGCGCGTCACGCGGAACGAGAACAGGCGGTCATTCCAGTGCTTGACCGAGGTGACGGTCTGCGCATCGGGAAGAATGACTTTCGAAACGGGTTGCTCGGTCACGGCGGTTTGTTCGGTCATCGTGTATCTCTTTTCTCTGCCGCCCTAAACATAGCGACACATTCTTAATTTTGAAAGTGACTTAGCTGGCGCGGAGGCGCGACTGATAGTCATGCGCCTGCCAGTTGGCGCGGAACTTCCATTGGTCTTCGGGCTGGCGGGCGGCGAGCTCGGAACTGATTTCAACCTCATCAAAGCCGCAGCGGCGCGCCATTGCATATTGGTCAGCGATAACATGGCCCTGAGCGCGCAGGCGGCCCGTGTAGCCCATGTCTCTCAAGCGACGTGCGATACCAAATCCGCGGCCGTCTGCAAAGGAGGGAAATGCCACACGAATAAGCGCAAGCTCGTTAAAGCGGGTTTGAATGCCTGTTAGATCGGCATCTGACGCCAAATCCGCCACATCTGCGCGGTCTTCGAAGCCACCGGTCCAGTCATCTGCGGCGAAACCCGCGTCGGTCACGATTACAGTCATGCGTTCACTCCTTTGCGGACCATTTTGCCATTCACGAAATGGATGCCGCATTCGGTTTTGTCCTGTCCACGCCAGCGGCCGGCACGGGGATCTTCGCCTTCTTTGACCGGCGAGGTGCAGGGTGCACAGCCGATCGACGGATAGCCTTTGGCCACCAAGGGGTGACGGGGCAGGCGGTTTTCTTCCATGTAGTTCTTGATGTCCTCGGGCGCCCATTTGGCCAGAGGATTGACTTTGATGCGGCCGGTGCCCTCTTCGACCTCGAAGAAATCGAGGGCGGCGCGGGTGCCTGCCTGAAAACGTTTGCGGCCAGTGATCCAGCCGTCAAACCCTTTCAGTGCGTTTTCCAGCGGCACGGTCTTGCGCAGGGCGCAGCACGCATCGGTGCTGAACTGATGCAAGGTGCCGTCAGGGTCGTTTCGGGCGATTTCCGACTCCGCAGCGCGGATAACGCGCATGTCGGTGAACGCCAGACGTTCGGCCAGATCGGACTGGTAGGCCAGCGTTTCGGCGAACAGCATCTGGGTGTCGATAAAGATCACAGGCGTGCTGCGATCGATGATCGACACAAGGTGCAAGAGCACAACCGACTCGGCGCCAAAGCTGGAGACCAGCGCCAGTTTCCCCGCTTGGGGATCCTGAAGCGCTTGTTCCAGCACGGAGGTCGCCCCGTGGTGTTTGTAGCGTTCGTTCAGTTCGGCAACGCGGGCGCGCAACTCTGCATCGTCCGTGCCCTTGTCGGGCACGGCGTCAGGCACGCCGCCGAACAGAACATCGCTTTTGCGATCAGGCTGCATTCGCCTTTTCCTCTGCTTCGGGGTAGAGCGCAGCCTTGAAGGGGGCGGGGCCCACACGCCGATATGCGTCGATGAAGCGTTCCTCGGCCGAGGTGCGCAGTTCCAGATAGGCCAGCATCAGACGCTCGATCGCGGGAACGATCTGGTCATAGCTGAAGCCGGGTCCCGCACGTTCGCCAACCACTGCGTTCTCGGTGTGATCGCCGCCCAGAGTGACCTGGTAGTTTTCAACACCAGCACGATCCAGCCCCAGAATGCCGATGTGGCCCACGTGGTGGTGACCACATGCGTTGATGCAGCCCGAGATCTTGATCTTCAGCTCGCCGACTTCGTGCTCGATTTTCAGCTCTTCGACGCGAGTCGCGATCTGCTGAGCGATCGGGATCGAACGCGCGGTGGCAAGTGCGCAGTAGTCCATGCCGGGGCAGGCGATAATATCCGAAGCCAGACCAATGTTCGCGGTGCCAAGGCCAGCCTCTTTCAGAGCCTTGTGCAGCGCGGGCAGGTCCGACTTGTGCACGTGGGGCAGGATCACGTTCTGCTCGTGGCTGATGCGCAGCTCGCCATAGGCGTAGTTGTCCGCCAGATGAGCCATCAGACGCATCTGGTCGGCGCTTGCGTCGCCGGGGGTCTTGCCGTGCTCTTTGATCGAGATGGTCACAATGGCGTGGTCCGCCTGCTTGTGCTCGGTCAGGTTGGTGTCGGCCCATGCGCGGAACACGGGGTCATTGTCGTAGGCCACGGTGTAGGGCGTGGTTTCGGCGTTGCGGAAGGCGGGCGGCAGGAAGTGCTGCTCGATCTCCGCCAGCAGCTTCTGGTCGAAACCGCCGAACTGGTCGCGGATCACAGCATAGCGCGCCTCGACCTTCTCGCGGAAGGTATCCAGACCCTGCTCGTGCACGGTGATTTTGATGCGCGCTTTGTACTTGTTGTCGCGGCGGCCTTCGATGTTCCAGACGGACACGATCGCCTCGAGGTAGGGCAGCAGGTCTTTTTTGCTGACGAACTCGTTGATGACTTTGCCGATCATCGGGGTCCGGCCAAGGCCGCCACCGACGATGACTTCGAAGCCGATCTCGCCGTTCTTTTCGACAGCGCGCAGGCCGATGTCATGCGCTTTGGTCACAGCGCGGTCGCTCGGCGATCCGGTGATCGCGATCTTGAACTTGCGGGGCATGAACTGGAATTCGGGGTGGTCGGTGGACCACTGGCGCAGCAGTTCAGCCACAGGGCGCGGATCGATCAGCTCATCCTTGGCGGCGCCGGCGAAATGGTCGGCGGTCACGTTGCGGATGGTGTTGCCCGAGGTCTGGATGGCGTGCAGGCCAACCTCGCCCAATGCGTCCAGCATATCGGGGATATCAGGCAGTTTGGGCCAGTTGTACTGGATGTTCTGACGGGTGGTGAAGTGGCCGTAGCCTTTGTCCCACTTTTCGGCCAGCAGCGCCAGTTGGCGCATCTGGTCCGACGACAGGGTGCCGTAGGGGATCGCCACGCGAAGCATGTACGCGTGCAGCTGCAGGTAAACACCGTTCATCAGACGCAGGGGACGGAACTCATCCTCGGTCAGCGATCCGTCAATGCGGCGCTCAACCTGGCTGCGGAACTGGGCATTGCGCTCTGCCAGAAAGGCGGCGTCGAATTCGTTATACTTATACATGCGCTTATACCTCGGCGTTGGCGGCTTGCTTGCCGTGGAAGTAGTTCGAGGGTCCGGTGCGGCGGAAATCCTCGCGGAAGTGGGTGGGCTCGGGGCCGTTCTCGCCGGCGACCGCATCGGCCAGATAGGCACCAACTGTGATCTCGGGCTGGGCCTGAGCGTGCAGCAGGCGGACCTGCGCGTGGGCTTCGTCCTCGATCAACTCGGCCTCGCACATGAGGCGGGTCCAGCGGTCATCTGCGGTCAGGTAGATTACATCTCCTTCCAGCAGGTGGTTTGCGGTCACGACCTTGGGTGTGAATTTGCGGGCCATATCAGGCGAGCTCCTGTGTCAAAACAAAGTGGCGGTTCGCACGTGTAGCAAGGCGGGTCGCGGCGTCGCGTGTCCTGCTCAGGTCTGCAATGTCGTGCATCTGTGCCATTCGAGAGATTCCGGTTTGGGTGATCTTGGTCTTTACATAGGAAATTTTCCCCCATACTGCCTATACGTCGCGGCCAATAAGGATGTTTGTTCCGTTTGGTGGGCTAAGTGGAACGCAGGTTTTCCAAAACGGGGGAAATGCAGAATGAGCGTACGGCTTGATCAGGTAGACCGGAAAATCCTTTCGGAGTTGCAAGAGGATGCGAGCCAGTCGCTGGACGAAATCGCCAAAAAAGTGGGGTCTTCGAAGACCCCTGTGTGGAACAGAATTCGCAAATTGCGCGATGCTGGCGTGATCGGAGCGCAGACCGTGCGGCTCGATCCCGAGGCGCTGGGCTTTGACGCCTGCTTCTTTGTTCTGATCCGGACGAGTGCCCACGAGAAAGAATGGCAGGACAAGTTCCTGACCGCCGTGCGTGAACGCCCCGAGGTCCAAGAGGCGCACCGTCTCGCCGGTGATATCGACTACATCCTGAAGGTGCGGGTCGAAAACGCCCGGGCCTATGACAAGTTTTATCAGGCTCTGATCTCAGAGGTGCGCGTGCACAACGTCACGGCGCTTTTGTCGATGGAAGAGATCAAGAGCACGACCGCCCTGCCGCTCTAGTAGGTGACGTTCAACGCCTTGAGCCCGTGGAAGTGGTAGACGTCCGCATATTCCGGCTCCCCGTCCAGCGCCAGCTTGGGGCGACGCTCGAACAGCACCCGTAGGGCGATCTGCATCTCTAGGCGCGCCAGTGGTGCACCGATGCAGAAGTGGATGCCGCCGCCGAAGCTGGTGTTCGTTTTCACCGAACGGGTCGGGTCGAAGCGGTCCGGCGCGTCCCATGCCGCAGGGTCACGGTTTGCCGAGGCCAGCATCAGCGCCACCTGTTGCCCGCGTTTGAAATCATAGCCAAACAGAGTCACATCTTCGTAGGCATAACGCGTAAAGACGTGCAGGGGCGGATCGTAGCGCAGGATCTCCTCGACCGTGGCCTGAACCGCGTCCGCTTGCAGGGCGGACACGGGAATTCTGTTCTCGATCAGGGTTTTTACGCCGTTTCCTAGGGTGTGGACGGTCGCCTCGTGCCCCGCATTGAGCAGCAGAATGCAGGTGGCGATCATTTCGTCCACGGTCAGGCGCTGGCCGTTTTCCTCGGCCGCGATGAGTTCAGAGATCAGATCATCCGCAGGGGTCGCGCGGCGGTCGGCGATGTAGTCCTCCATGAAGGAGGCGAATTCTCGGGCGGCGGTATTGGCGGCAACTTCGTCTTCGTAAGTGCGGCCTGCTTGGTACATCCCAACCATGGCGTTGGACCATGACAGCAGTTGGTTCGCCATGCCTTCGGGCACGCCAAGAAGCCGGGCGATGACGATCACCGGTACCATTGCGCAATAGGCTGGCAGCAAATCGCATCCGCCCATGGGCATCTCATCGATCAGGTGGTGACTCAGGCGTTCAATTTCGGGACCCAGCCCCTTGATCCGGCGGCTGGTAAAGGCCCGAAGCACGAGCGATCTGAGGCGGGTGTGACGCGGGGCTTCGAGTTCCAGCATCGAATGGTCTTCGATCCGGTAAAAGTCTGTCAGATGCGGGGCAGGGGCGCTCTGTAATTCCGTGGGGATTTCACGGCCGAACCGCTTATCCTTGAGCAGGGCGGCCACAGCCTCGTGCGTAAAAGCGGCGGGCATGTTGTAGTCCTGCCAATCGTGCACAGGGCTCGCGGCGCGGGCAGCCTCGTAAAACGGATAGGGGTTCTGGACGAACGCGGGCTGCGTCGGCGACTGCTCTAAAACTGACATGCGGTGACATTGCGTAACTGTTCCCCCCTTCGCAAGAGCCTGTTGCACGCGACAATGGTGCTCTTTGCATTCTGCCTATGTTGCCAATCCTCTGGCGCAGGTCGCGGCAGATTGGTAGCACAAAGAGATGAGCACAGGATTGTGGCGCCGCATCAGCCTCGTGGCTGCGTTTGTGATTGCCGTCGGGGGCGTTGCCTCCGCGTTATACAGCTATGCGCACACCCAAGCATTGGAGCAGATCGCGCAGCGGGGACGGTCGGATTTGGCGCTGGCCTCGGACCGGCTGCGGGCAGAGTTGCAGCGCTACCGCGAACTGGGGATTTATCTGGCGGATCATCCTTTGGTCACCTTGCCTGTCTTTGAGCAGGGACTGAACGAGCTGTTCGTCAGGTCGATGGACAAAACGACGGCGCTGGATGTCGTCCTGCTGGATGCAGAGGGACACGTGGTGTCGAACGCCATCGGTGAGCCCCCGGCCGACTGGTCAGGAGCGCCTTTCTTCCAGCGTGCCATGGACGGCGCTTTGGGAAGTTTTCACGCCTATAGCCCGCGGTTCCAACGCCGTGCTTTTTATTATGCGGCGCCCGTTTTTGGCATAGATCGCAGCGTGCAAGGCGTGGTCGTTGTCGTGGTTGATATCGAGCGGATCGAGAGGGATTGGCGCGGCGGTGTCCCCGTTGTCTTTTTCACTGATGACTTGGGTGTCGTCTTTATCGCGAACCGCGAGGAGTTGCTGTATTTGCAGCGGGGCACCGGCAAGACCAGCAGCAGTGCCAGCTACGAAGCGCTAAGCCTGCGTCCCTTTCTGTCCTACACGGTGGAACAACGCGGCGATCTGGAGCTGTGGGCATTGGATGCAGGACGGTATGTGCCAGCGCGCGCCTTACACTTGGTGCAAGAGATGCCCGTGATCGGCATGCGGGCCGAGGCGCTGGTGGATATTGCTCCTGCCGCGAAGCTAGCCAGCCTGCAGGCCGCCGTCGTTGCTGCGATCCTTCTGGCCTTCGGTGCGCTGTTATTCTTGGCGACAGAGCGGCGACGGACCCTGACTTTGGTAAACCAACGGCTGGAAGAGAGGGTCGCGCAGCGCACCGCCGAATTGGAGCGCGCGCAGGCTGATCTGGTTCAGGCGGGTAAGCTCAGCGCCTTGGGCAAGATGTCCGCTGGCATCAGTCACGAACTGAACCAGCCCTTAATGGCAGTTCAAAGCTTTGCCGAGAATGCCGCGCTTTACCTCGAGCGGGACCGTGTGCCCGAGGCGCGCGCCAATCTGGACCGGATTTCGGATATGGCGCACCGGATGGGGCGTATTATCAAAAACCTGCGCGCTTTTGCGCGCCAAGAGAAAGAGCCCGTAGGGCGGGTCGATTTGACGGGCGTGATCCGCAGCGCGTTGGAATTGTCCGAAGCGCGGATGGAGCGCGAAGGCGTCTCGCTGGTATGGTCTGAAAGAGAGACGCCGGTCTTGGTTCGGGGCGGCGAGGTACGCTTGCAGCAGGTGGTATTGAACCTGATCTCGAACGCCTTGGACGCAATGGTGGGGCAGACCTTTCAGTGCCTGTCGATCTCTGTCACGCGAGAGCCGGGCAAGGTGACGCTTTGCCTAGCGGATACGGGGCCGGGCATCGAGGCGCCGGAAAAGATCTTTGACCCCTTTTATTCGACCAAAGAGGTTGGCGCGTCCGAAGGCATGGGGCTGGGCCTGTCCATCTCTTATGGTCTGGTCCAGAGCTTCGGCGGCATGATACGGGGCGAGAACGCCCCCGAAGGCGGCGCTCTGTTCACCGTCGAATTGCAGCCATGGCAAGAGGATAGCACATTATGATCCGTTCCGTTCTGGTCGTCGAAGATGACGCTGCCGTGCGCGAGGCATTGGGGCAGACGCTGGATCTGGGGGGCTTCGAGCCGACACTCTGCGGATCTTTTGTCGCGGCCAAAGATATGATCACCCGCGATTTTCAGGGTGTGATCCTGTCGGATATCCGCATGTCGGGGCGCGATGGGTTCTATCTGCTGGACTATGCGCGGGGGCAGGATGCGGAACTGCCGGTGATCCTGTTGACTGGCGAAGGCGACATTCCAATGGCGGTCAAGGCCATGGGCGCAGGAGCTTTTGACTTCCTAGAAAAGCCATGCGCGGCCAAGGATCTGCTTGCGGTTCTGGAGCGCGCGCTTGCGAGCCGCGAATTGGTGATCGAGAACCGCAGCCTGAAAGAGCAGTTGGTACAGGGCGATCCCGCAGCCCGTATGATCTTTGGCAAATCGGCGGCTGTGGAAACGCTACGGTCTCATGTACGGGCGGTGGCCGCAACGGGGGCGGATGTTTTGGTCACTGGGGCCCCTGGCACCGGCGTTCCGAAATGCGCCGAGGTGATCCACTTGCTGTCCCCGAATGCCCGCAAACCGTTCGAGAAACGCTCTGCCGCCGCACTCAGCGTCGAAGAGCTAGAGCGTGCGCTGGACAAGGCCGAGGGTGGTAGCCTGTTTCTGGACGAGATCAGCTTGCTTCCGCAGGAAACCCAGTTCGCTTTGGCGCAGCGGTTGGAAACGCCAGCGCCGCGCATTCTGGCGGGCTGTACTCGTGATCTGGACGATATGGTGTCCAAGGGCGAGTTTAGTAGCGATCTGTATTATCGGCTCGAAGGGGTGCGGGTATACATTCCTGGTCTGCGAGAGCGCCCCGAGGATATTCCGATCATCTTTCGCCAATACGTCGCGCAGGCGGCCGAGCAGGCGGGCGTGACTGCTCCCGAGATTACGCCCGACACAATCGCGCGTCTGATGGCGCAGGATTGGCCGGGTAATGCGCGGGCGCTGATGAATGCCGCGATGCGCTTTGCCTTGGGACTAGGGGATGTGTCCGAGGACCAGACCCTTGGGCTTGCGGAACAGATGGCTCAAGTGGAGCGGTCCCTTCTGATCGAAGCCCTGCGCAAACATGCAGGCCAAGCGACGGCTGCGGCCAAGGCGCTCAAGTTGCCGCGTAAAACCTTTTACGACAAGCTGACACGTCACGGGATTCGACCCGAAGACTTCCGATCCGAGTGATGTGCGGAAATCCGCACAGGCTGATATTTGCGTGTGCGGTTTTTCGCACTCCGCTGCGATGCCGCATAGCGGGGTTGCGTCCCATGCAATGCTTAACATTCTGTAAAGATGCATAAAAACGAGAAATTCACGAAAATGTAATTCTCCGCTTGAGGCTCTTAGGCCCGCTACGGTTATCTCTGCCCCAAGATCCCACCAAAGGGATCGCGAACTTTAATTTCAAAGGTGGAGGAGACCCATGAAATTTTTGGCAACCGCAGCGACCGCAGTCGCACTGACCGTGACCGGCGCCGCAGGCGCAATGGCTGCTTGTGATGATGGCGAAGTCGTCATCAAACTGAGCCACGTCACCAACACCGACAAGCACCCCAAAGGTCTGGCGGCTTCGCTTCTGCAAGAGCGCGTGAACGAAGAGATGAACGGCAAGGCGTGCATGGAAGTGTACCCCAACTCGACTCTCTACAACGACGACCAGGTTCTGGAAGCAATGCTGCAAGGCGACGTCCAGATGGCTGCGCCTTCGCTGTCGAAGTTCGAGCAGTTCACCAAGCAGTTCCGCATTTTTGACCTGCCTTTCATGTTCAAAAACATGGCAGCCGTTGACGAGTTCCAGAACTCGGAAACTGGTCAGGCGATGAAAGAGTCGATGGTCCGCCGCGGCCTGCTGGGCCTGGGCTTCTGGCACAACGGTCTGAAGCAGATGTCGGCCAACAAGCCGCTGGAACTGCCCACCGATGCAGCTGGCCTGAAGTTCCGCGTTCAGCCGTCGGAAGTGATCAAGGCACAGATGGAAGCGATCGGCGTGTCGCCTCAGCCCATGGCCTTCTCCGAAGTGTATGGCGCGCTGCAAACCGGCGTTGTTGATGGTCAGGAAAACACCTGGTCGAACATCTACGGCCAGAAGTTCTTTGAAGTTCAGGATGGTGTGACCGAGACCAACCATGGTCTGCTGGACTACATGCTGGTGACCTCGGTTGATTTCTGGGACAGCCTGGATGACGACGTGCGCGAGCAGCTGTCGACCATCGTCGACGAAGTGACCTCGACCCGTAACGCAGCGATCGCAGAAGTTGACGCAGAAGCGCGTCAGGCTGTTCTGGATGCAGGCGGTGTGATCCGCGAACTGAGCCCCGAGAGCCGTCAGGCTTGGGTCGACGCAATGCTGCCCGTTTGGGACCAGTTCCGTGAAGATGTTGGCCAAGAGAACATCGACGCGGCTCAGGCGATCAACGAAAAGCACTAATCTTTCACGACTTGCGTGAATTTGCCCCGGCCTTCTTCATGGGGGCCGGGGTTCTCTTAACCTCTCACCTGTCCTCAGGAGCGTCCCATGTCCACCAAATACGAGCCGAAATCGGCGGTGGGGCGGTTCATCAACTCTCTAGAAGAAACGATTATCGCTATTCTTCTGGGCCTGATGACCCTCGTCACCTTTATCAACGTTGTGCTGCGTTATGGCTTTAACGACAGCCTTACTTGGGGCCTAGAGGCCACGACTTTCCTATTTGCCTGGCTGGTCCTGTTCGGCATCAGCTACTCGGTCAAAGTGACCGCCCACTTGGGTGTCGACGCTCTGACCAATCTGTTTTCCACTAATGTGCGCCGCGTTCTGGCAATCATCGCCGCCGCGATCTGTGTCGGTTACGCGTTCCTGCTCACCAAGGGCGCTTGGGACTACTGGGCAAACTTTGCCAACCTTCCCCAGACCGAGGGACGCTGGTTCCCCACTGGTTTCGAAGAGATGAAACGCACCTCTTACCGCGCGTGGTACGAAGTGCTTGAGGTTCCGATGCCCGAATTCCTGCGTTGGATCGAACCTCTGATGAACGAAGGCGAGACTTATGAAAAGCTGCCGCGCTTCATCCCCTACGCCATTCTGCCCATCGGCATGGCTCTGCTGCTGTTCCGCTTTGTCGAAGCCTTCATCGCTGTGATGCGCGGTGACACCGACAGCCTGATCGTGAGCCACGAAGCCGAAGACGCCGTCGATGACGTGCGCCACATGAACTACGAGGAATAATTCGATGGAAGTCGCAATTCTCTTTGCCATGGTCGTTGGCTTGATGCTGATCGGTGTGCCGATCGCTGTCAGCCTTGGCTTCTCGTCCGTCCTTTTCCTTTTGGTCTTGTCGGAAACTTCGCTGTCGTCAATCGCGCAGAGCTTTTTCCAAGCTATGGCCGGTCACTACACCCTGCTGGCGATCCCGTTCTTCATCCTTGCGTCGTCGTTTATGTCGACTGGCGGTGTGGCGCGGCGGATCATCCGCTTCTCGATTGCGCTGGTGGGGCACTTCCCCGGCGGTCTGGCGATTGCAGGCGTTTTCGCATGTATGCTTTTCGCGGCGCTGTCCGGTTCGTCCCCTGCGACCGTTGTGGCGATCGGCTCCATCGTGATCGCAGGCATGCGCCAGGTCGGTTACACCAAAGACTTCGCAGCAGGCGTCATTGCCAACGCGGGTACTCTGGGCATCCTGATCCCGCCATCCATCGTTATGGTTGTCTACGCTTCGGCGACTGACGTGTCCGTGGGCCGTATGTTCCTGGCTGGCGTCATCCCGGGTTTGCTTGCAGGCACCATGCTGATGACCACCATCTACATCATCGCCAAAGTGCGCAACTTGCCCAAAGGCGAGTGGAAGGGCTGGGGCGAAGCGATGGAAGCGGGCCGCGAAGCAGGCTGGGGTCTGTTCCTGATCGTTATCATCCTTGGCGGGATCTATGGCGGTATCTTTACCCCGACCGAAGCTGCTGCTGTCGCTGCTGTCTACTCTTTCCTAATCGCAACTTTTGTCTACCGCGATATGGGCCCGCTGGCCACGCCGGACGGAGAGCGTAACCTGTCCTTGATCGAAAAGCCTAAGGCTCTGGTCACTGCGTTCTTCCACAAGGACACCAAAGACACCCTGTTCGAAGCGGGCAAGCTGACCGTCACCCTGATGTTCATCATCGCCAACGCGCTGATCCTGAAGCACGTACTGACCGACGAGCAGATCCCCCAGCAGATCGCTTCGGCAATGCTAGATGCAGGTTTCGGCCCCGTCATGTTCCTTGTGATCGTGAACATCATCCTGCTGATCGGCGGCCAGTTCATGGAGCCCTCGGGTCTGTTGGTCATCGTCGCACCATTGGTTTTCCCCATCGCGATCGAACTGGGCATCGACCCGATCCATTTGGGCATCATCATGGTCGTGAACATGGAGATCGGCATGATCACCCCGCCAGTTGGTCTGAACCTCTTCGTGACCTCGGGTGTGGCGGGTATGCCGATGATGTCGGTCGTCCGCGCAGCGCTGCCCTTCTTGGCCGTCCTGTTCGTGTTCCTGATCATGGTCACCTACATCCCGTGGCTGTCGACCTACCTGCCGACGACCTTCATGGGTCCGGAAATCATCACAAAATAATAAAAAGGGGGCGCCCCTCCCGCGCCCGATACCTCCCCTCAAACTTCAAAGGCGCCGCTCCTGCTGGAACGGCGCCTTTTCTTTGATGTCAGGATTTTGAGTATTTTTGCAAAGCAGAAAGAGAAAAGGGCTTTCTGCTTTGGTTAAATACTCATTGCGGTCAGGCCGCCACGAGCGCGTCGATGATGGCAGAGAAATCCGCTGCCTTCAGGCTTGCGCCCCCAACCAGTGCGCCGTCGACGTTCGAGGTTGCAAAGATTTCGGCGGCGTTCGCGGGCTTGACCGAGCCGCCGTAGAGCAGGCGGATGCCGTTGCCGATTTCCTCGCCGAAACGTTTGACCAGTTCGGCGCGGATGAAATCGTGGACTTCTGCGATTTGCTCTAGGGTGGGGGTCAAGCCGGTGCCGATGGCCCAGACAGGCTCGTAGGCGATAACGGTTGTGTCGGCGTTGGCCGTGTCGGGCAGGCTCTCGGCGATCTGGGTGCCGATGTGCTCGAGTGTTTTGCCGTCTTCGCGGGTGTTCAGGTGTTCGCCGCAGCAGACAACGGCGATCAGGCCAGCGTCATAAGCCGCTGTGGCTTTCGCTGAGATCAGTTCAGAGGTTTCGCCGTGGTCATCGCGGCGCTCGGAGTGGCCGATGATCACGTAGGTTGCGCCTGCGTCCCGCAGCATTTCTGCCGAGATGTCGCCGGTGTGCGCGCCAGTGACTTTGGCATGGCAGTCTTGGCCGCCAATGACGACTGCGCTGCCTGCGGCGGCTTCGCTGGCGCGGTCAATCAGGGTCGCTGGGGGGCAGATCAGGATGTCGACTGAGGCTTCGGGGTAGCCCTGAGTCAGTTCATTCAGTTCTGACAGGGCGTCCGCCGTGCCATTCATTTTCCAGTTACCCGCGGCGAGTTTTTGACGCATTTGATGCCCCCCAAAGTTGCTTTTGACGCACCTTTTACGAGAGGGGGGCAATGGTCAAGCGGGCAGGGTGCCTCAGTTGCCTTGTTCGGCCTTCAGCTCGTCGATGTCTTTGAACTTGATGGATTCGCCGCAGCCGCAGGCGTCGACGACGTTCGGGTTCTTGAATTTGAAGCCCGTTTCCAGAAGCGAGGTTTCATAGTCGATCTGGGTGCCGAACAGGAACATCTGAGCCATGGGCGCAATCATGACGCGTGCACCATCTTGTTCGACGACCTCGTCATTGGGGTCGACGGCATCGACATATTCCATGGTATATTCCATGCCTGCGCAGCCGCCTTTTTTGACGCCGATACGCAGGCCTTCGGACCCGTCACGCTCCATGAGCTTGCGGATTTGCACGGCAGCCGCCGAAGAGATCGAAACGGCCTGTTTGCCGGGAATGCTGAACATCTTGCTGTCCTTTCTACGCTGTCGCGCTGACAGGATTACATGAAGCCCAGTTCAAGCCGGGCTTCGTCGCTCATCATGTCCATGCCCCAGGGCGGGTCGAACACCATTTCGATGTCCACATCCTTGACGCCGGGGATGGGGCTGACCGCGTCCGCGATCCAGCCGGGCATTTCGCCAGCCACCGGGCAACCCGGGGCGGTCAGGGTCATCGTGATCCGAACCTCGTTCTCGGGCGAGATCAGGATAGTGTAGATCAGCCCCAGATCATAGATGTTCACCGGAATTTCCGGGTCAAAGACCGTGCGGCACGCCTCTACGACCGAGTCGTAAAGCTCGTGGTCGGTGGTCGAGGGCTTGATCAGAGGTGCCCCTTCGAGGTGTTCGTTTGCCTCAGTCATTGCTGGTCCTGTCCTATTTCCTGAGTGTTCATATAGGAAATGCTTGGGCGTAGGTCCAGAGGTCTAGGCCTCTGTGGCGCTGTCTGTCTTGCGGCGGCGCACGGGATTGGGGCGAACCTTCATCTCGATCGCATCAAAAAGCAGCCCTGCGATATCTTTGCCGCTGGCTTTCTCGATACCTTCGAGACCAGGCGAACTGTTCACCTCGAGCACTTTGGGGCCATCGGAGGATCGCAGCAGGTCAACGCCTGCAAGGCCAAGGCCGAATGCACGCGTGGCGCGGATTGCGGTTTCGCGCTCTTCTTTGGTGATGCGCACGGCTTTGGCGCTGCCGCCGCGATGCAAGTTGGAACGGAAGTCGCCATCCGCGCCGGTGCGTTTCATTGATGCCACGACTTTGCCGTCGATCACGAGGCAGCGGATATCTTCGCCGGCAGCCTCTTTCACGAACTGTTGCACGAGGAAGTTGGCTTTCAGGCCGCGGAAGGCGTCGATCACCGACTCGGCGGCCTTCTTGGTTTCCGCCAACACGACGCCTTTGCCTTGGGTCGATTCGAGGAGTTTGACGATCAGGGGCGCGGCGCCGACCAGACCCATCAGGTTGCCCGTGTCTTTGGGCGAACTGGCAAAAGCCGTAACCGGCATGCCAATCTTGTGCTTGGCCATCAACTGGTGGGCATAAAGCTTATCACGGCTGGCGGTGATCCCCTGCGATCCGTTTACGCAGTACGTCCCGATGGTTTCGAACTGGCGTGTGATCGCCGTGCCGTAGCTGGTGATCGATGCGCCGATGCGCGGGATCACTGCGTCATAGCGGGGCAGGCGCTTGCCGTCATAGTGCACTTCGGGGGCGAGCGCATTGATTGCCATGTAGCAGCGGGCGGTGTCGATCACCTCGACCGAGTGGCCACGGGATTCGCCCTCTTCGACCAAGCGGCGGGTGGAATAGTTGTCTTCGCGGCTCAGAACAGCGACGCGCAGAGAACGGCGGGGCGCGGCCTGCGCGATCTTGGTGCTGTGGTAGACATCATAGCTGAGCTTGGGCTGACAGAAGCGGTCGTTCGGGCTGACAGTTACGTGTTCGATCAGCGCCTGACGGCCAAGAAGCATCCGCGTGTTCATGGTGCGACGGTCGGTCAGCGTTAGCTCAATCGGCCAAGACTGGCCCCCGATCGACAGGGCAGACTCGATCACATAGCGCATCTCGGTCTCGCCGTTGGACGAGGTGACTTCGCGGCGGTCCACGATCTCGGCCGAGCATGGAATGATCAGATCTTCGCGTCCGGGGATCGGATGCACGGTGAAACGCACGCGCGGACGGGTTGCGCTGCCAAAGGATTCAATGTCAAAGGCATGCAAAGCGCTGGTTTTCGCCCCCGTATCCACTTTGGCGCGCATGGCGGGTAGCCCCAGATCAGGCAGACTGAGCCACTCCTCCCAACCGAGGGTCAAAGGCTCCGGTGCACCGGAAATGGTGTCTGTCTGGTCAGTCATTTTGGCAAGGCTCCTGATACGCGAACCGTTAATGGGGTTTCAGCGCGTAATACTAATCGCGCGATAGAACGAGAGTGTGACCATGGCAACAGGTTTTGGCTTTGAACTCAAGGCGACAGACGGAAAAGCTCGCACAGGCGTGATTTCAACGCCGCGCGGGGACATTCGCACGCCGGCCTTTATGCCCGTGGGCACAGCTGCGACGGTCAAGGCGATGCTGCCCGAAAACGTGCGTGAGACTGGCGCAGATATTCTGCTGGGGAACACCTATCACCTGATGCTGCGCCCCACGGCTGAACGGATCGACCGGTTGGGCGGGTTGCACAAGTTCATGAACTGGGAGCGTCCGATTCTGACCGACTCGGGCGGGTTCCAGGTCATGTCGCTGGCAGGGTTGCGCAAACTTACCGAAAAGGGCGTGACCTTCAAAAGCCACGTGGACGGCTCCAAGCACGAGATCACGCCGGAGCGCAGCATGGAAATCCAGCGCCTGCTGGGGTCGGACATCGTGATGTGTTTCGACGAATGCACGCCATTCCCTGCCACAGAAGAACAGGCATTGGAGTCTATGCGCCTGTCCATGCGGTGGGCGCAGCGGTCGCGCGATGCGTTCGGGGATCGTCCGGGTCATGCATTGTTCGGCATCCAGCAGGGCAGCACCTTCCGCGATCAGCGCGAGGAAAGCGCCGAGGCGCTGCAGAAAATCGGCTTTGATGGCTATGCCGTCGGCGGTCTGGCTGTAGGCGAGGGGCAAGAGATGATGTTCGACGTGCTGGATTATGCACCCGACATGCTGCCCGTCGATAAACCCCGCTACCTGATGGGCGTGGGCAAGCCTGACGACATTGTTGGGGCTGTGAAGCGCGGCATCGACATGATGGACTGTGTTCTGCCCTCGCGCTCGGGGCGGACGGGGCAGGTCTTTACCCGCCGCGGTGTGCTGAACATCAAGAACGCCCGCCATCAGGACGACCCGCGTCCGCTGGACGAAGACTGCACATGCCCTGCGTGCCGCAACTACAGCCGCGCCTACCTGCACCACACGTTCCGCGCCAAAGAGATTATCCAGTCCATGCTGCTGACCTGGCACAACCTGCACTACTATCAGGACCTGATGCAGGGGATGCGCGATGCGATTGCGGCGGGCATTTTTGCCGAGTGGGAAGCAGACTTCCACGCCAAACGGGCCGAAGGAGATATCGAGCCGTTGTGATGTGCGCGTCTGCACATTTGGTTTTCAGGGACGGGCACCGCAGGGGAACTTGCGGTGCCCTTTTGCGTTCTTAGCTGGAATGCCAAGGCCCACTTGCGGGTCAAGCTAAGGAGTTTTTTATGACCGACGCACTTTTCACACCGCTGACAGCAGGAAAAATCGAACTTGCGAACCGGGTTGTCATGGCCCCGCTCACCCGCAACCGTGCGGATGACGAGACGGGCGAAGTGAACGACCTTCATGTCGAGTATTATCGTCAGCGGGCCAGCGCAGGTCTCATCATCACCGAGGCGACCCAGATTTCCCCCGAAGGCAAAGGGTATATCCAGACCCCCGGCATCCACACGGACCAGCAGATTGCCGCGTGGAAGAGGGTGACTGATGCGGTGCATGCAGAGGGGGGCAAGATCGTTGTCCAGCTGTGGCACGTTGGCCGGATTTCCCACACCTCGATCCAGCCTGCCGATCAGGCACCCGTTGCGCCGTCGGCGATCTCGGCGGGGGTGAAGACGTTCACCAAAAACGGGTTCGAAGACACCTCTACCCCTCGTGCGCTAGAGACTGACGAAATCCGCCGTGTGATCGAAGATTTCGCCCACGCCACCCGCTGCGCCAAGGCAGCAGGCTTTGACGGGGTCGAGGTGCACGGTGCAAACGGGTATCTGTTGGACCAGTTCCTGAAGGATGGTGCGAACCAGCGGGATGACCGCTATGGCGGCAGCGTCGAGAACCGCACCCGCCTGCTGTTCGAAGTGCTGGACGCCGTGATTGCCGAATGGGATGCGGGCCATGTGGGCCTTCGCCTATCGCCCTTCTCGAACGCGAACGGCGTCAGCGACAGCGATCCGATGGCGACCTTTACCCCTGTCTTCGAGCGCCTGAACGAATACAAACTGGCTTACCTGCACGTGGTCGAAGGTCAGACCGGCGGCGAGCGGGACGGTCAGTTCGACGCGCTGCGGAGCCTCTTTAAAGGCACGTATATGGGGAACAACGGGTACGACTACGACCTAGCCGAGAAACGCCTGAGCGATGGTGTTGATCTGGTCGCCTTTGGCCGTCCGTTCATTGCGAACCCCGATTTGGTGGAACGCCTGCACCAAGGCGCCCCCTTGAATGAGGGCGATCAGGACACATTCTACGGCGGCGGTGAAAAGGGCTACACCGACTATCCCACGCTGACGGCAGCATAATTCGGCGCGCTTTGGCGCCGACGCAAATCGTGCTAATATAAACTCAAGGTAGAACCCGCCAGATGGTGCGGGTTTTGCACTCTTCTGGGCAGGTGCCGCTGCGGTGGCTCTGCCTGCGCCTGCAAAGCGTAAGTGCCCCTTGCGGCCCGCTGCTGACAGGGGCATTCTATGACAAACCGGTTGTAAAACGGGGCCAACGTCCCCAAATCAATTGCCGGAAACGTGGAGATGGCCAGAGCTGCTGCAGATGTGGGGCCGGGCTGTCTTGCCAAGAACAAGGATGCGTTATGCAAGAACCTCTCAATTCCTCTTACCCTGTCCTTCCGCTGCGCGATATCGTTGTGTTCCCACACATGATCGTGCCGCTGTTCGTCGGGCGTGAGAAATCAGTGCGCGCACTGGAAGAGGTCATGGCTGATGACAAGCAAATCCTGCTGTCCAGCCAGATCGACGCCAGCGTTGATGATCCCGATACTGACGGCATTTATCGCGTTGGTGTGCTGGCGAATGTCTTGCAGCTGCTGAAGCTGCCCGATGGCACTGTGAAAGTGCTGGTCGAGGGCGTCGCCCGTGTGAAAATCAAAGAATATCTGGACAACGAAGCGTTCTTCGAAGCCCGCGCCGAATACCTCGACGAGGAGATGGGTGACGAGGCGGCCGTGATCGCGTTGGAAAACTCTGTCGCGGACGAGTTTGAGCGCTACGCCAAGATCAAGAAGAATATCCCCGAAGAAGCCTTGTCCAACGTTGCGGAAACCGACGAACCCGGAAAGCTGGCGGACCTCGTTGCAGGCCACCTCGGGATCGAGGTGAATCAAAAGCAAGAGCTTCTGGAGATGGTCGTCATCGCCGAGCGTCTTGAGCAAGTCTACGGCATGATGCAGGGCGAAATGTCCGTTCTGCAGGTCGAGAAAAAGATCAAGAGCCGCGTCAAAACCCAGATGGAGCGCACTCAGCGCGAATACTATCTGAACGAACAGATGAAAGCGATCCAGCGCGAGCTGGGGGATGGCGACGAGCAAAACGAAGTCGCGGAGCTCGAAGAAAAAGTCGCGAACACCAAGCTGTCTAAAGAGGCCAAAGAAAAGGCCGAAGCCGAGATTAAAAAGCTCAAGAACATGAGCCCGATGTCGGCCGAAGCGACCGTGGTTCGTAACTATCTGGACTGGATGCTGGCGATCCCGTGGGGTGTCCGCTCGCGCGTGAAGAAGGACTTGGGCCGCGCTCAGGAAATCTTGGACGCCGATCACCACGGTTTGGAAAAGGTCAAAGAGCGTATTGTTGAATACCTCGCTGTCCAAAGCCGTTCGAAGAAGCTGAAAGGCCCGATCATGTGCCTTGTCGGCCCTCCGGGTGTGGGTAAAACCTCGCTGGGGAAATCGGTGGCCAAGGCAACTGGCCGTGAGTTTATCCGCATTTCGCTCGGCGGTGTGCGTGACGAATCCGAGATCCGCGGTCACCGTCGGACCTACATCGGCTCGATGCCTGGCAAGATCATTCAGGCGCTGAAAAAGGCGAAAACTACGAACCCGCTCATTCTGCTCGACGAGATCGACAAGATGGGGCAGGACTTCCGTGGCGACCCGGCCTCGGCGATGCTGGAGGTGTTGGATCCGGAACAGAACTCGACCTTTGTCGATCACTACCTTGAGGTCGAATATGACCTGAGCGATGTGATGTTCCTGACCACGTCGAACAGCTACAACATGCCTGGGCCTCTGCTGGACCGTATGGAGATCATTCCTCTGTCGGGTTACACCGAAGAGGAAAAGTCCGAGATTGCGCGCAAGCACCTGATCGACAAACAGGTCAAATCGCATGGTCTGAAAAAGGGCGAGTTCGAAGTCACCGACGAAGCTCTGACTGACGTGATCCGCTACTACACCCGCGAAGCCGGTGTCCGTAATCTGGAGCGCGAGATGGCGAAACTAGCCCGCAAGGCTGTGACCCAGATCGTTCAGAAAAAGACGGACAAGGTTGTCGTGTCGCCGGATAATCTTGAGGACTTCCTCGGGGTTCAGCGCCACCGCTACGGTCTGGCCGAGAAGGAAGACCAAGTCGGCGTCGTCACAGGCTTGGCCTACACATCGGTGGGCGGTGATCTGTTGCAGATCGAAGCATTGCGTCTGCCCGGTAAGGGCCGCATGAAGACCACGGGTAAGCTTGGCGATGTGATGAAGGAATCGATCGACGCTGCGTCTAGCTATGTGCGCTCTATCAGCCCTCAGATCGGGGTGAAGCCGCCGAAGTTCGACACTTGGGACATCCACGTGCACGTGCCTGATGGCGCAACGCCCAAGGATGGTCCGTCGGCGGGTCTGGCCATGGTTACTGCCATTGTGTCGGTGCTGACCGGAATTCCGGTGCGCAAAGACATCGCAATGACTGGTGAGGTCACTCTGCGCGGCAACGCCACCGCGATTGGTGGACTGAAAGAGAAGCTGCTTGCGGCGCTGCGCGGCGGGATCAAGACGGTCTTCATTCCCGAAGAGAACGTCAAAGATCTGGCCGACATTCCGGACAATGTGAAAGAGGGGCTGGAACTGATCCCCGTCAACCACGTGTCTCAGGTTCTGGAAAAGGCGCTGCTGCGTCAGCCCGAAGCCGTCGAATGGGACGAAGCTGCCGAAGAGGCTGCAGCGGCCAAACGTCAGCAAGAGCAAGCCGCAGCGAGCCCGATTGCGCACTAAATCGCCAGCTTGCATCACAAATCGAAGCGCGCCCCTCGGGCGCGCTTTTCTTTTGCTGTGAAGCTGTTAACCCTTAAGAACCTAAGTTGTTAAAAGGTTTTTGTTTCATGGATAATTCCCAAACCTCCGCGGAAGATATTGATATGACTGTTGTCTCGACCAATGAACCGACCGATGCGCTCCCCCAGATGAAGAAGAAAGAGCTCATCGAAGCGGTCGCCGCCAAAGTTGACCTAAAGAAGCCCGACGTGAAGGCCGCTGTCGAAGCCGCGCTCGAAGTCTTGGGCGAAGCGCTGACCAACGGTCAGAGCGTGAACGTTCCTCCTTTGGGTAAACTGATGATCAAGAACAGCAAGTCCGGCGCGAACGCGACCGTGGTTAACCTGCGTCTGCGTCAGTCCAAAATTCAGGACAAAAAACCGCTTGCAGAGGGTGGCGAAGACAGCTAATTCCACGCCCCAACGGGTGATTAGCTCAGTGGTAGAGCGCTTCGTTCACATCGAAGATGTCAGGAGTTCAAATCTCTTATCACCCACCAGAATTCCCGGGCGCTCCCTGCATAGGGCGCGCCTTTTTTGTTTGACGGAGCGGCCCGATGCACTTGCCAGAGCTCTACATCCTGCGCCACGGCGAGACTGTCGCAAATGCCGAAGGACGCATGCAGGGCGGGTTCGATTCACCCCTCACTGCCAAGGGAGAAGCGCAGGCCCATGCAATGGCGCAGCGGCTTGCCGACCAGGGCCTTGCGAAGGGTGCATTTGACGTCATCAGCAGTCCGCAGGGCAGGGCGATACGAACAGCAGAGCCGATAGCGCGACTGATGGGGTGTGATGTGCAAACCGACACACGGATCGCTGAAATCGGGATGGGGCAATGGGCTGGCTTGCTGCTCTCTGACATTGCCGAGCGTTGGCCGGCGCCATCCGAAAACGAATCCGTGCTGGAGTTTTACCGCCGTGTTCCAGAAGGCGAGAGCTTCGACAGCCTTTGGGCGCGCACCGGTGCCTTCCTGTCAGATCTGAAGCGACCTGCCGTGGTCGTCACACACGGGTTCACGTCGCGGTTTTTGCGCGCGCAGGTGATGGGGTGGGGCATGGATCGGCTGGGCGAAGTGCCTGATGGCCAAGGCGTTATCTTTGCCTTTCGGGGCGGTCAGCAAACTATTCTCAAATAGATGAACTTTTTCAAAAACGGCTCTTGCCTTCCCCAAACCTTGGCAGTACATACCGCGCTACCGGGTGATTAGCTCAGTTGGTAGAGCGCTTCGTTTACACCGAAGATGTCGGGAGTTCGAGTCTCTCATCACCCACCATTCCCTCCGCTTAGAGACTGATTTTTTCAGATAGCCATTCTTGGACATCTGCGAGACGCCCGCGCGAGACTGGGATTTTTTGTCCATCATGCAGCTCCAAGAATCGTTTACCGTTCTCCGATATCAGTTGTTTGGCGGCACGCGCGGATACCCACCATGATCGATGCGTTTGAATGCCGTGGTCATGACCGACCTGTGCAATGAAATCTGCAATCCGTGCACGAACCACACGCTGAGCGCTTTCTTCGGTGTGGATCTCGACATAGTGCTCCAGAGCGCGCACGAGCCAAACATCCTCTAGAACGATCGCGGCCTCGCCAGGCAGGGTGATGTGCTTGGAAGATGAGGGTGTGTCGTCTGTCACCACGGGTTCAGCCGCTTTTGCCGCCTCTTGCGCGGCGGCGTCCTTGCGATCCGCTATGTCTTGAAATGATTTGGGCAACCCATAGCGCAGATAAAGCACTTCAAACCCGATCTGTGTCACGAACAGGAAAACATGGCTGGGCCACAATTCCTGTGTCCATTCGCCGCCTGAGAAAATCTCACCGAGGATGCGGTGATACAGCGTCGAAAGCGCAAACGCGGGCAAGCCCGCGAGTGTGATGGGGATCGGGAGCTTCTGCGAGAGGGGTGTGCTGGCCCAAAGTATCAGGCCGCCCACATAGGTGCATACAATGATCACGGTGCCTGTCGACCACATCAGCAATGCGCCGCTTGGGGCGATGTAGTCGTGATAGTCTAGCGGGTCACTGATCCAAAGCGTCAGGACGAGAACGACAAAGAACAGAAGGCTGGTCAGTGAAAAGATTGCTGGCAGAGCCGTGCGCAGCTTGACCCGGTATCGACCACCAAGAATGTCGATAAGGGAAAAGGGCGTGTCTAGGGCGTGTGAAAAGTTACTCATGACGTAGTATTCGACTCCGGTACACCATGAGTGTTTAGCCATTTTTCGACTTCGTCAATTCGACCTCTGGCTACAGGGATTTTGTGTCCAAAAGGTGTTACGAGCCATCTTTTCCGACCTTCGCTGATCAAAGACGGGTGTGCATGTGCGGCGACCCACCACGATCTATGAGGTTGAACGCCGGCTTCAGTGGGCAGGTCATTTAGCACGTCAGAGATGCGCGCACGGATACTAACAGGCTCACCCTCTAGGAAATCAATCTGCAGATAGTGCTGGTTCGACGAAATCGCGCTGATGTCGGTCAGAGGCCACGAGTGATCCCCGATTTGCAAAGAGCGGTCGCCGATCTCTTGGGGGCGGTTCGCGCGGATTGCCTTCAAAACATCCGGCAGGACGTAGCGCACAAACAAAAACTCGAAAAGTTGAGCAACCACGACAAAAGCCATGATGTCTGGCCACACCTTTGGAGTGTACTCTCCTAGGCTAAGGGTACCGATCATTGATTCTACGAAAATCGTTGTGACTGTAAATGCAAAGGTGCTGGGTATCGGAAGATAGATTTTTGGGGCTGTCTTCGTCGGAAGCATCGCGATTCCGAGCAATGTCATGAAATACACCAAGGCAAAGATGACATCCGCGCAGGCCCACACAAAGAGCGCCTCAAGGACCGTGATATGGTCCAAAAAGTCGTGTGGATCCAAGGCGATGAGTGTAAGTCCTGCTAAACAAAGGAAAACTACAGATTCGCGACGCGCGAAAATCTGTGGAATTTCACGAAGCGTGAGGTGAATTTCGTGCCATAAGGCGTCAAAAGTGTGCATTTCACGACACAAGGCTTGTTCGATTGGGCTCATAAGTCTTAAGTTTTTTGAAGATCACCGAGGGCTGTAATACTGCTGTGTAGGTGAACGGTTTTTTAACTCGTGTGTGTTTAACGAGTGAAGCGACAGGCCGCAGGCATAGTGAGCGGCTTAACGGTTTTGATTTTTACCCTTCGGTCTGTCGCACCCTATTCCCCTTCCGAAAATGCTTGGTCCTATTTCGCGCATCGATTGCGACTATCTTGTGCTATTATGTCAGGATAGCGAACCGGTTGTGCAGGTCAAAACACGAATTGTTCGCAAAGCGCGCTCGATCCCTGCCAATCTCCTCCCACATACAAGTTAGCATCCACACCAAGGGGGCCAGTAATGTGCGGTAATCCCATGTCTGACGCGGTCGAAACAGTGATTGTTCCGCGCGCAGGCGACATCGGCGGTTTTGAAGTGCAGCGTGCGCTGCCCTCCAAGCAGCGGCAAATGGTGGGGCCCTTCATATTTTTTGATGAGATGGGGCCCATGGAATATCTGAACGGTCAGAGTCTTGATGTCTTGCCGCATCCGCATATCGGTCTGGCGACGGTGACCTATTTGATGTCGGGGCGCTTGCACCATCGCGACAGCTTGGGGTCAAAGCAGTGGATCAGACCCGGCGACGTGAACCTGATGATTGCAGGGCAAGGGATTACACATTCCGAACGCACTGACGGAGTCACGCTCAGCGGCCCTGACGCGCTGCACGGGGTGCAGAGTTGGGTCGCGCTGCCCGAAGATCTAGAAGACAGCACACCAAGCTTTCACCACGCAGGGGTCGCCGAGTCGCCGCTTGTCACGGACACCGGTACTCAGGTGCGCGTGATTTTGGGGGATGTGTATGGCGCGCAGGCCGGCGTCCCCACAACTTCGGAAATGTTTTACGCCGAAGCCTTTCTAGAAGCGGGGGCGCTGTTGCCACTGCCCGACAACCAAGAGGATCGCGCGGTTTATGTGCTGTGTGGCAGTATCGAGGTGGGGCAGGATCGGTTTGATGCCGGACGTCTTGTTGTCTTTCACCCCAAAGACGCGCTGAGCGTCCGTGCTGGCGCTGCGGGGGCGCGTCTGTTGTTGCTTGGCGGTGCAACGATGAACGGGCCACGTCATATCTGGTGGAACTTCGTTTCTAGTTCGCGCGAGAAGATTCAGGAAGCCAAGGCGCAATGGCGTGCAACTGATTGGGAAAACGGGCTTTTCCACCTACCGCCCGACGATAATGATGCGTTCGTTCCCCTGCCTGTGCGCAGGGCCTGAGGGGTCCGTGAACTTTTTTTGAAAAAGGTGTTTGGTTCTGCTTGACGCCACCCGCGCCACGCCATAAACACCGCCCACACGCCAACGAGGCGTCACACACAGCAGCGAGCGGTTGTAGCTCAGTTGGTTAGAGTACCGGCCTGTCACGCCGGGGGTCGCGGGTTCGAGCCCCGTCAACCGCGCCACTGCTGTATGTGAGGCCTCGGGCGAAGTAGATGCGCGGTTGTAGCTCAGTTGGTTAGAGTACCGGCCTGTCACGCCGGGGGTCGCGGGTTCGAGCCCCGTCAACCGCGCCACTTCTTCCCTTAAAATCAAAGAAGTGGCGCTTGAAGCGCGCAGCCTACGTATTACCGTATCCTCTATGGATTGGACGATTTTCATTATTCTTTTGGCGGCCAGTGGCGCCGCGGCCGCAAGCGGCGTACTGTTCAAGCCCGGTGCGTGGTATGTTTCCCTGCAAAAACCGTCATTTACGCCGCCGAACTGGGCCTTCCCTGTAGTGTGGACCACACTCTATGTGCTGATGGCTTTGGCCGGTGCGCGGGCTGCCTTTGCCGGTGGCCCTCTACTGGGGATGGCGATGGCACTCTGGGCTTTGCAGATCGCTTTGAACACGCTTTGGACACCGGTCTTTTTCGGTGCGCATCGGATCAGGCTCGGGATGGTGATTATTTCGATCATGTGGATCACGATTGCGATCTTGATGGGTGTGCTTTGGCAGATCGACTGGCTCGCTGGGATGTTATTCGTGCCCTATCTCGCGTGGGTCACCGTGGCGGCAGCATTGAATGGATCGATCTGGCGCAACAATCCTGACGCTTTGCGGTCCTAGTTGGGTTGCGGCAGGGCGGCGCTCGGGATATGCCAGCGCCCCGTAAGAGCAACGGAACGGGCGCGTTATGGCTGATCTCATCCCTGCATGGCGCGACGGCGTCCTGACACCTGTTGAAAAGCTAGAGGTTCATAGGCTCGGCCTCCGGCACCCAGCAATTTCCGTGTTCTTGCGTGACGGTGATCGCATTTTGATACAGCGGCGCGCTCTGTCGAAATACCACACGCCGGGCTATTGGGCGAACACCTGCTGCACGCACCCCCATTGGGACGAGGCTCCCGAAGCTTGTGCCTTGCGCCGGATGGAAGAGGAGCTTGGCGTCACGGGTATCACTGTGCACTACCGAGAAGAGGTCGAATACCGTGCCGACGTAGGGCAGGACCTGACAGAACATGAGGTTGTTCAGATTTACGTATCTGACGCACCAGCGGGTCTGACCGTCACGCCCAACCCAGACGAGGTGATGGCAGTGGAATGGGTGACGTTGCGCGACCTTACCCGCCGGATTGCAAAGCATCCTGATCAGTTCACGCCGTGGCTCAAGGTCTACATGCAGGACCACGCCGACGTAATCTTTGCCTGAAAAGAAGAAAGCCAAGGCGCGGTGCCTTGGCTTTGCTGTTCTTACTTTTTCGACAGCGCTTCTAGCACCCGCGCCCAAGAGCGCATGCCCTTGTGGAAGCTCTCAACATTGTACTTTTCGTTGGGAGAGTGGATGCGGTCATCATCCTGCGCAAAGCCGATCAGCATCGCGTCCATGCCAAGAATGTCCTTGAACAGGCCCGCGATCGGGATCGACCCGCCCATGCCCACAAACACAGCTTCGCGGTTCCACTCGTCGGACAGCGCCTGACGGGCGGCTTCGAATTCGGGGCGTTCGATGTTCATAACCGCCGCCTTTGCGCCGTCCACATCATTGTCCCACTGGACCGAAGCATCTTGGGGCAGGCGGTCTTCGACGTGCTTGCGGATCGCGTTGCGTAGGTGGTCGGGCTCCATGTCGCCCACCAGACGGCAGGTGATCTTGCAGTGCGCCTCGGACGGAATCACGGTCTTGCTGCCCTTGCCATTATAGCCACCCCAAAGGCCGTTGACCTCTAGCGTCGGGCGCGCCCATTGCAGTTCGAGCGTCGAGAAACCCTCTTCGCCATGAGCTTTGGTCATCCCGACGGAGCCCAGGTAGTCCTCTTCGTCAAAGCCGCAGCCTTCCCACTGGCGCTTCAGGTCGTCGGGCAGGGGATGCACACCTTCGTAGAATCCCTCGACCGCGACGCGGCCTGTCGAATCATGGAAAGAGGCCACAATGTCGGCAATCGCGTGCAGCGGGTTCAGCGCAGTGCCTCCGTAATGACCAGAGTGCAAGTCCATTTTGGGGCCGATCAGAGTGAATTCTTCCTTAAGCATCCCGCGCAGCTGGCTCGCGATAGATGGGACACCAGGGGCAACCATCGAGGTGTCGCAGATCAGCGCCAGATCACAGCGTAGTTCGTCGGCAAATTCTTTCATGAAGGGGACCAGCGAGGGCGAGCCTGTTTCCTCTTCGCCTTCGAAGAAGAAGGTGATGCGGCAGGGCAGGGAGCCATGCACTGCTTGCCACGCGCGGCAGGCCTCGACAAAGGTCATCAGCTGGCCCTTGTCATCGCTCGATCCGCGGCCACGGATCACGCGGGTGCCGTTCGCATCTTCGATCGCGGGGTCAAAAGGGTCTCTGTGCCAAAGGTTTAGCGGATCGACGGGCTGCACGTCATAATGACCATAGAACAGCACATGGGGGCCATCACCGGGCACGTGACCGACGACCATCGGGTGGCCCGGTGTTTCGCGCTTTTCTGCTGCAATGCCAAAACTCTGCAGGTCGGCGACCAGCCAGTCGGCTGCCGCCTCGCACTGGTCGGCATAGGCCGGATCGGTCGAGATCGACTGGATCCGCAGCAGCTCCATCAAACGGTCGAGAGAGGCGTCCAGATCGGCATCGATCCGCTCCAAAACGGGGGTGAGGGTCATCGTGAATCTCCAGAATATTACTGGAGGCGACCCTAACAGTCGGCGTCGGACTGTCCAGTCACGGTCAGGTCAAGCACGTTGATGCAGATCAAAGTCTAATACCTGCGGCACCTTGTAGCCTGTTGCCTACGCGAACAGTAACCTATATCCGTTCTAAATCGACGGGATGCCTAGGTAGGCATGTCGCATTTCGCCATAGGCGGGACGCGGCAACCAAACACAGGAGACACCGGTGGACTACACCCAACAGCTCGACGTAGCTCTGAACCGCCTGCATGAAGAAGGTCGCTACCGGACCTTTATCGATATCGAACGCCGCAAAGGCAATTATCCCCACGCCGTATGGCGCAAGGAGGATGGTTCGGAGCAGAACATCACTGTGTGGTGTGGCAACGATTACCTAGGCATGGGCCAACACCCCAAGGTGCTGGAAGCAATGCACGAAGCGCTGGACGCCACTGGCGCCGGTTCGGGCGGCACCCGCAACATCTCGGGCACCACTGTCTACCACAAGCGTCTTGAGGCCGAGCTGGCTGACCTGCACCAGAAAGAGGCGGCGCTGCTGTTCACCAGCGCGTACATCGCGAACGACGCGACCCTTTCGACCCTACCCAAGCTATTCCCCGGTCTGATCATTTACTCGGACGAGCTGAACCACGCCTCGATGATCGAAGGCATCCGCCGCAACGGTGGTGCCAAGCGTGTGTTCCGTCACAACGACGTAGCGCACCTGCGCGAGCTGCTGGAAGCCGACGATCCCAACGCGCCCAAGCTAATCGCGTTTGAATCGGTCTACTCCATGGACGGCGACTTTGGCCCCATCGCAGAGCTGTGCGATCTGGCCGAAGAGTTCGGCGCTCTGACCTATCTGGACGAAGTGCACGCTGTCGGCATGTACGGTCCCCGCGGCGGCGGTGTGGCCGAGCGCGACGGACTTTTGGATCGTCTTGATATTATTAACGGCACCTTGGGCAAAGCGTTCGGCGTCCATGGCGGCTACATCGCGGCATCGGAAAAGATGTGCGATGCGATCCGTTCCTATGCGCCCGGCTTTATCTTCACCACCTCGCTGCCCCCCGTTGTGGCAGCAGGCGCGGCGGCCAGCATCGCTGTGTTGAAAGAAGACCAGTCGATCCGCGACGCGCACCAGACCCAAGCCAAAATCCTGAAGGCCCGTCTGAAAGCCATGGGTCTGCCCTTGATCGACCACGACAGCCACATTGTACCTGTTCACGTGGGTAACCCCGTGAAGTGCAAGATGCTCTCTGACATGTTACTTGAGCAGTACGGGATCTACGTGCAGCCTATTAACTTCCCCACCGTTCCGCGTGGGACTGAAAGGCTGCGATTCACCCCGTCTCCGGTGCATGGCCCCAAAGAAATGGATGCTTTGGTCCGCGCAATGGACGACCTGTGGTCGCACTGTGCGCTGAATCGTGCCGAATTAAGCGCTTAATCAAGTCCTGCGCTGAATTCTCCTACGCAGTGTGATATTCTTGCCCTAATAACAGGACACGGCGAATCGATGTGAGTCGGCGCCGTGACAGGAACGAGCAAATAGGGCAGTGTAATTTGGGTATGCGTTTCAAACCCCAATCGAATGATGCGCAGGAGCAATCGTCGGAGCCGAAGGGTTTCGACGACTTTGAGCTGCGCCTAGGGGATGTCCTGCGTGGTGAGCGTGCAACCATCGGCAAATCGCTGCTTGATGTGCAACGCGAACTGCGGATCAAGGCATCCTACATTGCGGCGATCGAAAACTGCGATCCTAGTGTATTTGATACGCCCGGTTTTATCGCCGGATACGTTCGGTCCTATGCGCGCTACTTGGGCCTAGAGCCCGATGTTATCTTCGCGGCGTTCTGCAAAGAGAGCGGCTTTTCGACTGCGCATGGCATGGCGCCCGAAGCGTCGTCGCGCAAGCGCGACGGTATTCCTGCCCCTCGGGCCCGCCGCATGAACGCTGATCCACTGCTTGAGTCCGGCACCCCCTTTGTTCCTGGCAAAGAGAGTATCTTTGCAGGGATCGAGCCTGGTGCCATCGGGTCTTCGATCGCGCTGCTCGCTGTGATCGGTCTGCTGGGCTTTGGCGGTTGGAGTGTCTTCACCGAAATTCAGCGTGTGCAACTCGCGCCTGTAGAACACACCCCGATGCTGGTCAGCGACCTTGATCCTCTGGTCGAGCAGGGTGATGCCGAAGGCGAGCAAATAGCCGATGCGGCGGGTATCTTTAATCCGCCTGCCGAAGCGCTGGACCGCCTCTATCGCCCCGAGGCGCTGGACGTGCCCGTTCTGGTGCCCCGTGATGCGCCTATTGCGTCTCTCGATCCGCGCTCGGTCGGCGTCTTTGCTCAGCCCGAACTGCCCCAGATCGCCGAAGTAGCAGAGCTGCCCACAGGCGATATGATCGCCGAGGCTCCTATGACGGCAACTACGGCACCGCAGCCGCAAGTGGTTGAGGACGCGCCGCCCCGTCTGGCGGTGGTCGCTGTCCGGCCTGCTTGGGTGCGGGTGCGTGCGGCAGATGGCTCGGTTATCTTTGAGGGCATCATGAATGGCGGTGACAGCTACGAAGTGCCGCAGACCGAGGAGGCGCCCACCATCCGTGTTGGCGAATCCGGTGCGGTCTACTTTGACATCGATGGCACGCATTTTGGCCCCGCCGGCGACCGCGGTGTGGTGACCAAAAACCTCGCGCTTGACAGCGAAACCTTGTCCCAGACCTATTCCGTCGCCTCGCTTGATAATGATCAGGATCTGGCCAAAGTTATTGCCGAACTGGCGCTGGCAGATATCGAAGCGCCTCAGCAAACCACCGCTGACTGATAAACTTGTTCTGATCTGGGGCAGGGGATGATTGCACCCCAGCCCTATCAGGCCTATTTGTTGCACGACTTCTGATTAACCCGGAGTGCGTGCCCATGTCCCTGAACCACGTCCGCCCTTGGCGTAACATCTACCGCCGCAAGAGCCGCCAGATCATGGTGGGCAACGTTCCGGTGGGCGGGGACGCTCCGATTTCGGTTCAGACCATGACCAACACGGTCACCACCGATATTAAAGGGACCATCGCGCAGGTTCAGGCTGCGGCGGAGGCGGGCGCTGACATCGTTCGCATCTCTGTGCCAGACCGCGACAGCTCGATCGCGTTGAAAGAGATCGTCAAGGAGAGCCCGGTTCCGATCGTGGCTGATATCCATTTCCACTACAAACGCGGCATCGAAGCAGCCGAAGCGGGTGCAGCATGCCTGCGGATCAATCCCGGTAATATTGGCGACGAGACCCGGGTCAAAGAGGTTATCAAAGCAGCGCGGGAACACAATTGTTCAATCCGCATTGGCGTGAACGCGGGCTCTTTGGAAAAGCACTTACTCGAGAAATACGGCGAGCCGTGCCCCGAAGCGATGGTCGAAAGCGGGCTAGAGCACATTCGGATTCTGCAGGACAACGACTTCCACGAATTTAAAATCAGCGTCAAAGCCAGCGACGTTTTCCTCGCTGCGGCCGCCTATCAAGGGATTGCCGAAGCCACAGACGCGCCAATCCACCTTGGGATCACCGAGGCGGGTGGCCTGACCTCTGGCACGATTAAGTCGGCGATTGGACTGGGCAATTTGCTGTGGATGGGTATTGGCGACACGATCCGTGTGAGCCTGTCGGCCGATCCCGTCGAAGAGGTGAAGGTTGGCTATGAAATCCTCAAATCGCTGGGTTTGCGCCATCGCGGCGTCAACATCATCAGCTGCCCGAGCTGCGCGCGGCAAGGCTTTGACGTGATCAAAACGGTCGAGGCTTTGGAGCAGCGGCTTGAACATATCAAAACGCCTATGAGCCTGTCGATTATCGGTTGTGTGGTCAATGGCCCGGGCGAGGCGCTGATGACCGATGTCGGCTTTACCGGCGGCGGCGCGGGCAGCGGGATGGTTTATCTGGCGGGCCAGCAAAGCCACAAAATGTCGAACGACAAGATGATCGACCACATCGTAGAGCAGGTCGAAAAGCGCGCAGCAGAAATTGATGCCGAGATGGCGGACGCTGCCGAGTAAGGCTTTGGGAGAGATTGGATCTAAGGGCGCAGCGATGCGCCCTTTTTCATTCAGAGAGGTATTTCTGGATGACGATCGGGGGCACGGGGCCTTTGACTATGATGCCGTTGATGAGCAGGAAAGGCGGCGCGTCCAACTCCAACGCCTCTGCAAGCGCGGTCCGGTCCGTCGTTAGTTTCGCGGCACGCGCGCCTATTGCGGCTTCGTCCCAATCTGTATCAGACTGCCCTGTCAAAGCTGCCCAAAGCGCCTCTGTGCCATAAAGTTGGCCAATCGCTGCGGCCCTGTCATTGGCAGGCCAGAATTTGATAACAATCTTCGGGGGTGTGACGGTGTCCTCCAGATCGCGCAGGACCCGCGCCATCTCTGCCGACGTATCCCCAGCGCCGAGAAACGCAGTCACGACTGGTGCGCCTGCGGGTCCAATCACCACGTCCCCATCTTGGGGCGCGATTTGCGCGCGTAGGTCAGATAGACGACGCTTGTCCTCTGCGATGTGAAAGGACATGGGGTCAGGTCGCGCTGGCGATAGGGCTTGCTCAATCAACTCGGGTTCATCAAGCAGCAGCGCACGGAGTTCCTGACCAAAGGCCTCGCGCTCGTTCGGGGTCAGATCCCCGAGATCGAGCGCGCAGGCAGGGCTGGCCGCGGCCAAAAGGGCTGCGGCCCAGCGGATCATTGTGTGCGGATGTCGTCAGCGATGGCTTGCATCTGCGCCAGCGGGACATAGCCCCGCAGCATGGTGTCATCCATTACGAAGGTCGGCGTACCACTGATTTGCAGGCTATTCGCCAGTTCGCGGTTGGCCTGCAGAATATCGTTGATCGCGGGATCAGACATGCCCGCGATGACGGCGTCCGCATCGACACCCAGACCCTCGGCCAGACGGCGCAGAGCGGGTTCGGCATAGCTGCCCTTGTAGGTGATCAGGGCGTCATGCGCCTCTTTATAGGCATCGTCGCCTGCGACCGCACGTACGGCCAGCGCAAAGCGCGAAGAGATGACGCTCTCTTCGCCCAAGATCGGGAACTCTTTGACGATAAACCTGATGTTGCCATCGGACTCAATCAGCTGCTCAACCTCGGCCGAGGCTTTGCGGCAATATCCACAGCGATAGTCCAGAAATTCGACCAGAGTGATGTCGCCATCGGGATTGCCGCCGACCCAAGAGAAGCCGTCCTCAAAGATCGCGGTCTGATGGGTTTCGACCAAGCTGCGGTCGGTGTTCACGGCCTCGGCGGCTTGGCGCTGTTCCAGTACGTTGACCGCTTCCATAATGATCTCTGGGTTGTCCAAGAGATAGGCGCGGACTTCGTCACGGAATGCCGCGCGCTCGGCGTCGGTCATGCTAGTCAGATCGGTTTCTGCGGTCGCGGCAGAACCTGCAACGGTCAGAGCCAGAGCGCTGGCGGTGACGAGAGTTCGGATCATGTGGCGTCCTTTCATTTCGGCGCGGCTTTCGCAGCAGTCAGCACATCCTGCGCCCGTTGCCAAGGGGCGGATCCGCGCGGTAGCAAGCCTTCGGCTCGTTTGGCGTGGAGTGCAGCGTCATTCAGCCGACCGTTCAGAGCATAGCGTTCGGCGGTTACAAGTGAAGCCATCCCGTTCTGTCCCGCACGGGCATAGGCCATCCCTAAATCGCGCAGCACTGCTGCGCTGTAGCGGTCGGTACGGCGGGCCTTTTCCAGTGCGGCGAGGGCGCGTTTGTTGCCATCAGCTGTGTTTAGCGCCAGCAATGCGCGGCCGTAGCCCCCCAAAATCAGTGGATCATTCGGCGCTAGATTCACAGCACGGCCATAGGCATTGGTCGCGGCGCCGAAGTTACGGCTTTCGAGCAAGATCTGGCCACGCAATTCGTGGACAAAGGGATCTTTGGGACGGGCGGCTGCCAGTTTGTCGATTGTCGCGATGGCCTTTTTCGCATTCGGTTGGCGGTGATAAGCGACGGCTTCGCGCATCAGCCGGATGTCGTCGGTGATGCTAGATTTGGCGCGGCGTAGGGTCCAGCTGGGGGCGCGGGTAAAGGCGGTGAGCTTGCCTTGGGCGCGGGCAAACCAGTAATCGGCAGAACTGGAATCGGCCCAAGCGCGGTCCGCATAGGCTGCGGCAAACCCCTGGAGGGCGCGGAAGCGATCTTGGGTCAGGGGGTGCGTACGGGTGTACGGGTCTTGACGCGAGACACTGAGTGCCTCTTGACCGCGAAAAATATCGACCACTTCGACCGCACCTTTGGGGTTAACCCCAGCATTCACCATGTAGCGGACGCCTGCCTGATCTGCGCTGGCTTCTTCGGCGCGGGTATGGGCGAAAAGGACCCGTGCTGCGCTGGACTGGCTACCGATGGCAATACCAGCTGCGGCGCCACCGGCACCACCTGCCGCGGCGGCTGCCGCAAGGGCTAGACCCAATCCCGCTGCGGTACGCGCGGTGCGCATGTTTGACAGGCGGCGGGCCATATGCCCGTTGGCGATATGCGCGGCCTCGTGGGCGATCACCGATTGCAGTTGGCTGGCATTCTGCAGACGGGCAAGCAGGCCTGCGTGAATAAAGATATGCTCGGCATCGACGACAAAGGCGTTCAAGCTCTGGTCATTCACCACCAGCACCTGCACCCGCGAACCCAGACCCGCCGCATTCAGTATGGGCGAGGCAATGGTGTTGAGCGCGTATTCGATATCCGGATCGCGCAACAGGCCAATCGCGCGGGCGGGAAGCGTCGCAATCAGGGTCAGACAAAGTGCGGTGGCCAGCACGCGGGCGGCTTGGCGCATTGACGATCCTTTCCTCGCCTGAAATGACATTGGCAACACCCTAGTGAGGACCCCATGCGAAATTCAACCCGCAGCGATGTCGATCCCTTTATCGTGATGGATGTGATGGAGGCCGCGCGCCGTGCCGAAGAGGCCGGACGCCACATCATTCACATGGAGGTCGGTCAACCTAGTACCGCCGCGCCGGCTGGTGCGCGCCAAGCCTTGGCGACGGCGATGGAGAGTGGCTCGCTAGGGTATACGGTTGCCTTGGGCATTCCTGAATTGCGGGCACGGATCGCGCAGCTTTACGGCGATTGGTATGACGTTGATCTGGACCCGTCGCGGGTCGTGGTGACTTCGGGCTCTTCGGGAGCATTTTTGCTGGCGTTCACCGCGTTGTTCGACGCAGGGGACAAGGTTGGCATCGGCGCGCCGGGCTATCCCAGTTATCGCCAAATCCTAAAGGCAATGAGCGTCGAACCTGTGATGCTCGAAACGGCGGCCGAGAACCGATATCAGCCGGTGCCATCGGATTTTGTGGGCAAAGGGTTGGACGGTCTGATGGTCGCATCGCCCGCGAACCCCTCGGGTACTATGTTGGGCAAGGATGATTTGGGCGCACTCATTGATGCCGCGCAGGCCGAGAATACCGCCTTTATCAGCGACGAGATTTACCATGGTATCGAGTACGAGGCCAAAGCGGTCACGGCTCTGGAGCATTCCGACGACGTCTACGTAATCAACAGCTTTTCCAAGTATTTCAGCATGACTGGTTGGCGCGTGGGCTGGATGGTTGTTCCGCCCGAGCACGTACGCCGGATTGAACGTCTGGCCCAGAACATGTTCATCTGCGCCCCTCATGCCAGCCAGATTGCCGCCCTTGGGGCGCTGGACTGCAAGGAAGAGTTGGACGCGAACCTGCAGGTCTATACGCGCAACCGTCAGCTGATGATCGAGGGCCTGCCCAAAGCAGGTTTCGACCGCATCGCGCCGCCCGATGGGGCATTTTACGTCTATGCCGACGTCAGCCACATTACCGACGACAGCCGCGCCTTTTGCGCCGAAATCTTGGAAAAAGCGGGTGTTGCGGTGACCCCCGGCCTCGATTTCGATCCAGATCGCGGGGCAGGGACGCTGCGGTTTTCTTACGCGCGCTCGACTGCAGATATCGAAGAGGGTCTGCGGCGCCTGACCGAATTCATGGCAAACCGATAGCGGATTTGTGCCGTCTTTAGGCGGGCTTACACACTCTCCTTCATGATAACTTTGCGGAGGCCCCCAGACCGTGTATCTATTTGCGAAAAGACGGTCAGAGGCCGAGCAGATGATTTTTCGCATTGTTACAGGTTTGGTGGTGGCGCTGTGTCTTGCTGGTGCTGCGTTCGCTCAGGATTTCACGGGGCGGGCCCGAATTCTACCGGATGAAACCCGTGCTGCTGGCACGGAACGCGGGGTGACGCTGACCCTTGGGATGACCCAAGGGGTGCCTTATCGGGTGTTCACGCTGAACGACCCCGCACGCTTGATCGCGGACTTTCGCGAAGTCGATTGGACTGGGCTAGACCCCGCGCTGTTTACCCAAACAACCGCCGTATCGGACGCGCGCTTTGGTCAGTATCGACCCGGCTGGACGCGGATGATCCTTGATCTTGACGGGCCTTTGGCGCTGGCTTCGTCTGATCTGCGGATCAATACCGAGACGGGGCAGGCCGCGCTGAACCTGACGCTTGAACGTACCTCTCTTCAGGACTTCGCCGCGCGGTCCGTCGCGCCTGCCGATCCCGACTGGGGGATGCCCTTGGTCGCGGATGTTGATCCGGCCCGCATGCGCCAATCCGGCAGTGGTAAGCTGGTGGTTGTCATTGACCCGGGCCACGGCGGCGTAGACCCGGGCGCGCAGCGCGGCGGTTATGATGAGAAAGAGTTAATGCTGCGCTTTGCTATGGAACTGCGCGATACGCTGGTTCGGACGGGCGAGGTCGATGTCTACCTGACCCGAGAGGCCGACGAATTTGTCCCCTTGGAAACCCGCGTCACGATCGCCCACGAGGCCCGCGCCGATCTTTTCCTATCGCTGCACGCGGATGCCTTGGACGGCGGCGGCGCGCGGGGGGCCACCATTTATACTCTGGCCGAAGAAGCCTCGGACAAGGCCTCGCAGAAACTTGCAGAGCGACACAACAGGGCGGACTTGCTGGCTGGGGTAGACCTGACCGGGCAGGACGATATCGTCGCTCATGTGCTAATGGACTTGGCGCGGACGGATACGATGCCGCGCGCGAAACGTGCGGCAAGCCAATTGCTTGAGGCGCTCAAAGAGAATGGCAATCCGCTGCATTCGCGCCCACTGCGCGGAGCGGGGTTCTCGGTCCTGAAGGCTGCGGATATCCCCTCCATCCTGCTTGAAGTCGGCTTCCTGTCTTCGGAACGGGATCGCGCCAACATCACCAATCCAGAATGGCGCGCGCGCACTGCAACTGCCATCACGACGGCGATTCTAGAGTGGGCGATTGCAGATGCTGCAGAGGGGCAATTGATCCGGCAATAGCCCGCCTTTGCATTGATCTCGACCCTTTGTGTTTTGACCCCACAAGGCCCTGCCTATAAGAGGGGGCACGTTTGACACGAGGGCCGGCCAGTGGTGCGATTCATATTATCCTTCTTCGGGGCGATCTTTAGCGCCATCACCTTGGGCATTTTCATGATTGCTCTGGGCATTGGTGGTGTGTTCTGGATGTACGGACGTGACCTGCCAAGCCACGAGGCTTTGTCCCAGTACGAACCGCCGACCATCAGCAGAATTTATTCCGCCGAAGGGCGCATTATCGATGAATTCGCCAAAGAGCGGCGTCTGTTCGTCCCTGCTGAGGAAATCCCCGATCTGGTCAAAGCGGCCTTTATCTCGGCCGAGGACAAGAACTTTTACCAGCACTCGGGCTATGACCTGATGGGCATCGCCTCGGCGGCACGGGATGCGGTGGTGTCGCGCGGCCGCAATGTGCGCGGCGCGTCGACCATCACTCAGCAGGTCATGAAGAACTTCCTTCTGTCCGGCGACCGTCAGGCCGAGCGTAAAATCAAAGAACTGATCCTTGCCACCCGCATTGAGCAGACGCTGGAAAAGGACGAGATCCTAGAGCTCTACCTGAACGAAATTTACCTTGGCGCGAATTCGTATGGCGTGGCCGCTGCGGCGCAGACCTACTTCAACAAAACGCTGGGTGAACTGACCCCGGGCGAGGCGGCATATCTGGCATCATTGCCCAAGAAACCGGCCAAACTGCATCCTGTCCGTGACTACGAAGAAGCGGTGGATCGCCGGAACTACGTGCTGCGCGAGATGGAAGAGAACGGCTACATCACCGCCGACATGCGCGATGCCGAGCAGGCGCTGCCACTCAAATCCGTGCAGAATGGCGACTACGAAGACTTCCGCGTTGCGCTGCCCTACCGGGATTACTTCACTGACGAAATTCGCCGCCAGCTGAGCGACGATTTCGGCGAGGGTGAATTCTTTACCGGCGGTCTATCGGTGCGCGCCACCGTCGATCCCGATTTGCAAGCTGTTGCAGGCGAATCCCTGCGCCGCGGCCTTGAAAAATATGACCGCGGTCTCGGGATATGGCGCGGCACAGGCAAGAAGATCGACCCAGCCGAACTAGAGACCGAAGAACAGTGGCGCGAAGCCCTGTCGAACGTTGATGTTCCCCGCGACATCTTCCTTGAAGCGCAGTGGTATCCCGCCGTTGTTCTGCGCGTTGGCGATACCTCGGCCCGCATCGGGATCGAAGGCGTCGAGGAGGACGAAGATGGCCACTGGATTCCGTCCGAAGACGTTCAGTGGGCCCGCAAGCGTCTGGAGAATGGTAAACTCGCGAACAAGGCCCGCGTGGCTGGAGATCTGGTCGAGGTTGGCGACGTCGTGCTTGTCCGCCGCATGACCAAGGACGAAGATGGCAGCTTTATCCGCTGGACCTTGCGACAGACCCCCGAAGTGCAGGGTGGTCTGATGGCGATGGACGTGGAAAACGGTCGTGTTTTGGCAATGCAGGGGGGCTTCTCCTATCAGGATTCGGTGTTCAACCGCGTGACGCAGGCACAGCGCCAGCCGGGGTCTAGCTTCAAACCCTTTGTCTATGCGTCGGCTCTGGATAGCGGCTACTCGCCCGCGACGATTGTGATCGACGCTCCGATCGAGGTGGACACCCCCCAAGGTCTATGGCGCCCCAAAAACTCGTCGAACAAATACTATGGCCCCACCCCCTTGCGGACTGGCATCGAACAGTCGCGGAATCTGATGACCGTGCGTCTGGCCCAAGAGGTCGGCATGGACACCATCGCGCGCTATGCCGAACGCTTTGGCGTTTATGACAACATGGGCCGCTTCCTAGCGAACTCTCTGGGGTCCGAGGAGACGACGCTGTACAAGATGGTTGCGGCCTATGCGATGTTCGCCAACGGCGGTGAGCGCGTGCAGCCCACTTTGGTTGACCGCGTTCAGGACCGCTATGGCCGCACCATCTACCGCCACGAAGAGCGCATTTGCACCGATTGTGCAGATCCTTCCATCCCGAATGGGATGGGGCCGCGCATCACCTCGAATCGTGAACAGGTGATGGACCCCATCACAGCCTATCAGCTGACCTCGATGATGCAGGGCGTTGTGCAACGCGGCACTGCGGCCAGTACGGTAAAGCTGCCTGTCCCCACTGCAGGTAAAACCGGCACGACCAACGACGCTAAGGACGTGTGGTTCGTCGGCTTTACCTCGAACATCGTAGCTGGGTGTTACATGGGCTTTGACAGCCCGCGCCCAATGGGCCGCGGCGCCTACGGTGGTACACTGTGTGGTCCGGTCTTTACCGAGTTGATGCAGGCGGCGACCAAGAAATATGGTGGCGGCCCGTTTGACGTACCTCCGGGTGGTCACTTCATCAAGATTGACCGCTTTACAGGTGCGCGCCTGTCGGACGATGCCAGCGGTGCTGAGGTGGTGGCGGAATACTTCCGCGATGGCGAGGAGCCGATGTTCGGGATCGCATTCGACGGCGGCTTTGCCGTTGGTTCCAACCTGCCCATGTTCGGACGCGGGGAAACCGACGATGCGCCCAAGCAGGTCACGACCTCTGGCGGGGGCACGGCCGTGGTCGGACCCAAGGCCGATTTCGGGACACTCAGCGCGGGCGGTCTCTACTGACCTTGCTCATATAGCGATGCTGCGGTATCACCGCTGCCTGACAGGGCTGCCGCCCCGCGCGGCCCCTTTGACCCTTTCAAACCCATAGGACGAAGATGCGCGCAGAAGCACAGAACACCGTGGCCGAGATCGAAAAATCGCTGGAGCTGTTGCGCCAGCGGCTGAACTGGGACACCGCGCAGCACCGGCTCGAGGAATTCAACGCCCGTGTTGAGGACCCGACCCTGTGGGATGATCCCGAAGCGGCGCAAAAGCTGATGCGCGACCGCCAAACCCTGATCGATTCCATGGATGTCTACACCGGCATCAAGCAGGAGCTGCAGGACAACATCGACATGATCGAGCTTGGCGAGATGGAAGAGGATGACGAGGTCGTCAAAGATGCCGAAGCAGCTCTGAAAGACCTAGCCAAGACCGCTGCGCAAAAAGAGCTGGAGGCTCTGCTGAACGGCGAGGCGGACGGTAACGACACCTTCCTCGAGATCAACTCGGGCGCAGGCGGCACCGAAAGCTGTGACTGGGCTTCGATCCTGTCACGCATGTACGTCCGCTGGGCTGAGAAGAAGGGCTATAAGGTCGAACTGCAGTCCATGAGCCCTGGCGAAGAAGCGGGCATCAAATCGGCGGTCTACAAGATCAGTGGCCACAATGCCTATGGCTGGCTAAAGACCGAGAGCGGCGTGCACCGTCTGGTGCGCATCTCGCCCTATGACTCGGCCGCGCGCCGTCACACCTCGTTCAGCTCGGTCTGGGTATATCCTGTGGTCGACGACAACATTGAGATCGAGGTGAACCCCAGCGAAATCCGGATCGACACCTACCGTTCGTCCGGCGCGGGTGGTCAGCACGTCAACACCACAGACTCGGCGGTGCGGATCACGCATATCCCCACCGGCATTGTTGTGACCTCTTCGGAAAAATCACAGCACCAGAACCGCGATATCGCCATGAAGGCCCTGAAATCGCGTCTGTATCAAATGGAGCTGGACCGACGGAACGCGGACATCAACGCCGCCCACGAAGCCAAGGGCGACGCGGGTTGGGGCAACCAGATCCGGTCCTACGTTCTGCAGCCCTACCAGATGGTCAAGGACCTGCGGACAGGGTTCGAGACCTCTGATACGTCGGGCGTACTAGACGGGGATCTGGACGGCTTGATGGCAGCGACGCTGGCCATGGATGTCAGCGGCAAGTCCCGCGCCGAAGCGACCTTCGAAGAGTAAAAAACACCGCGGCCTAATCGCCGCGGTTTTTCTTTGTCCCCTCATAAGCTGTATCGAAATTACATCTTCGCCGCATCGCCAATGGCCGATAGGCTCCCTTGCGGAGGAAGAGGGGAGACCATGAATGGATGCCATTGAGCAGGGCAGCAAACTCGGCGCGCCCGAGCTGGCGCAAGCAACGATGTCGGACGTTTATCTGGCGCTACGGCGCGGGGTTAGAGACTTCCGGCGCTCGCCGGTGTTCGGGCTGATCTTTGCGGGCGTCTATGTAGCCGTAGGCTGGCTGATGTGGGCGATCACCGCGATGACGGGGCAGACCTATTGGTTGGTGTTGGCGGTGATCAGCTTCCCCTTGGTCGGGAGCTTTGCCGCTGTGGGGCTGTACGAGACATCGCGCCGGCTGGAGTTCGGACTGGCCATGGACTGGCACCGTATCTTTGGCGCCGTCAAAGGGCAGGGGAGCCGCCAGTTGCCGTGGCTTAGCGCGGTGGTCGTGATCATCTTTCTGTTCTGGTTCTTCATCGCGCACATGATCTTTGCCCTCTTCATGGGGCTGTCGACGATGACCAACGTATCGACGTCTTATGACGTCTATCTTACGAGCAACGGGCTTACGATGCTGGCGGTCGGGACAGCTGTCGGTGCGGTCTTTGCGCTGCTGATTTTCGCGATCACCGTGGTCGGGCTGCCGATGGTTGTTGATCGCGACGTGGATTTTGTGACGGCTATGATCAGTAGCTTCGAGGTTGTCACGCAGGCACCTGTGCCTATGCTGACTTGGGCTGGGATCGTGGCCGTTCTGACGTTTGTCGCGATGCTGCCGGGTTTTTTAGGGCTGTTTATCGTACTGCCCATTTTGGGACATGCGACGTGGCACCTCTATCGCATTTTGATCGAAAACGCCTAAGACCGCGACATAGAAAAAGGCACCGCAATCGCGGTGCCTTTCTGTCTCGTCCTAAGATCTTCCCGAAAGATCTATCCGGAAAATGCCGGATCAGCTTGCGCTTTCGGGGCCAGTAATGCGCTTGGCGCCGGCGGTCGACAAAGGGTCGTCTTGACGCTGAACCGAACCTTCGAAGTGCGCGCCGCTCTCGATGGCGATGGTCTTGTGGATGATATCACCCTCAACACGTGCCGACGAGGTCAGGCGAACCTTCAGACCGCGCACGCGGCCCACGATGCGGCCGTTTACAACGACGTCGTCAGCTACAACTTCGCCTTTGATGGTGGCGGTTTCGCCAACGGTCAGCAGGTGGGCGCGGATGTCACCGTCAACGGTGCCTTCGACCTGAACATCGCCAGTGGTGCGGATGTTACCTTCGACGTGCAGATCAGACGACAGAACCGATGCGGGGGGCTTCGCCTTGGTCGCCGCGGGTGCTTTGAAATCAGACTTTTCCGCAGGTGCCGTTGCCGGAGCCGGTGCCGGAGCTTCGGTGGCCTTGGGGCCAGGTTCGTTGATCTTGCTTTTAGAAAACATCATTAGCAGCCTTGATATATACCATCGGGTTGACGGGTTTGCCCCCGACGCGCACCTCGTAATGCAGGTGTACGCCGGTCACGCGTCCTGATGCTCCCATATCACCGATACGGTCACCACGCGAGACCCTTTGGCCCTTGGTCACGTTAAGTTTGGACAAGTGGGCATACCTTGTCTCGATACCAAATTCATGCTGGATTTTAACCAAACGACCATAACCCGACGACCAGCCAGCATGGATTACAACGCCATCGGCCGTCGCGTAAAGCGGCGTTCCGGTGGATGCTGCAAAATCTACACCGGCATGCATCCGGCGTCCGCCTGTTTTCGGATCACGGCGATAACCAAAGGGGCTGGTAAAGCGGAATGCCGATTTAACAGGCGTCGCAAAGGGCGCTTTTTCAGCAGCCATGCGATACATGTTCAGCATATCCATCTGTTCCAAAAGGCGATTGGCGCGATCGATCTCGTGGCTGTGCTCTTCTTCGGTGCCAAAGGTCAGCGGCATGAGCGGGCCGCCTTGGCCTGAATAGCGGTTGCGGATTTGGCCAATGATGCGGTCAGGATCCATACCGGCAGAGCGGAACATCTTGTTCAGGGGTTCAACCGACACCGACATCGCTTCTTCGAGTTGACGGAAGACGCGGTCGTTCTGGTCGCGCAGCAGCTTTAGCTGCATGGCAATCTCATCCGCTTCACGAACAGCTTGGCGGGCCTCTTGGGCTTTGGCGTCGCGCTCGGCGGCAGTCTCGGACAGGGCGACGCTCAGGGCATCAACAGCACCGTTCACCTCAGAGCCCATGGCGACCACGCTGGTCGCGCCGTCTTCGCCTTCGATCGCGGCTTGCAGGGCGACAACCTTTTCAGCGGCGGTATCACGGGCATCCATGGTGCGGCGTAGGGTGTCCTGCACGACGGTCAGTCCGGTTTCCAGCTCGCGGCGGCGATCTTCGGAGGACAGAAGCTGCGACTGCATGACCGAGATCTGCTGCAGCGCAAGATTGAAGCGCTCCTGCGCGTCCGAGGCTTCTTCGGCACGCATATCACGCTCTTGGGCCAGACGGTTCAGACGCTCTTCGTAGTTTTCTTGTTCCCGCTGTGCTTGGGCGCGCAGGTTGCCGGACCCGATGCTGTCCATGAGCAGGATAGATGTCGAGATTGCAGCCCAAGACATGATCAACGCCAGCCCACCAAGCGCTGTAATCTGCGTAAGCGGTGTCAGGCGGATGAAACGGGTTTCCGTGTCCGAACGCAAAAATACGCGGCGTTCCGGAAACACATTGGCGAAGTGTGTCTCGATAAAGCGGTTAACGCGGCTTCTCACTGATATGTCCCCTAGGTGTTTTGACGCGAGCACGCCACAGGGCGCAGCGACGGCGTAGGTAGGGGATAAACCGCACCGTGGTTTTAGGGCAACCTTTTTGAAAATTCAGGCCAACCGGTTTGGCCGGTTCCCGCTCTTTCGGCGGGAATCTGCCGACCTATTGATGCCGAGAGCAACCGTCGGAACTCAGTCGTCGGTGACCGATCCAGTTTCGGTCAGCGGCCAGTAGAAGTCAGGCGGGATTCCGGCCTCTGCGCGCTTTTCTTCGTTAAAGGGTGGTTTAAGTGCGCCGTGGAAATAGCGGCGTACCAGATCGTGAAACACATCCTTGGGGTCCAGATTTTCGCGACCGCACATAAAGTGGAACCACTTGGAGCCAAAGGCCACGTGCCCGACTTCCTCGGAATAGATAATTTCCAGCGCGGCGACGGCGTCATCTGCCTTGGCCTTGCGGAAGATCTCGATCATGCCGGGGGTCACATCAAGACCGCGTGCCTCTAGCACCATGGGGACCACGGCAAGACGGCCCATGAAGTCCTCCGCGGTATCTTCGGCGGCCTTCCACATGCCCGCGTGGGCGGGCAGGTCGCCATAAAAGCTACCCAGCGCCTCGAGGCAGTCGCAGATCAGGTTGAAGTGCTTTGATTCTTCGGCGGCAGATTTCACCCAGTCGTCGTAAAAGCCGATTGGCATGGGGATATGTCCGAACCGTGCGATGATGTCCCAGTGCAGGTCGACCGCGTTCAGTTCGATATGAGCGACGGCGTGTAGCAATGCGATGCGCCCCTGCGGGCTGCCGGGGCGGCGGCGGGGCACATCACGGGGGTCCAGTAGCTCTGGCTTGGCCGGACGGGACGGGCGCAGGGGCGGATTGGCGGTGCCCACAGGGATGGGCGTGCCAGCCTTGCGCGCGGCGAACCACGCCTCCGCGTGCCGCTTCGAGATTTCGGTTTTCTCGCGTCCTTCACCGCAGGTCAGAACCTCGGTTGCCATTTCTGCCAGAGTTTGGGTCACAGCGCCTTCACGGCCTCCAGTACGTCTTCGGCATGTCCGGCGACTTTGACCTTGGGCCAGATGCGGGCGATGGTACCCGATGCGTCGATCAGCACGGTGGTGCGTTCGATGCCCATGTAGGTGCGGCCGTACATGTTCTTTTCCTTCCAGACGCCATAGCGTTCGCAAACATCGCTGTTTTCGTCCGACAAAAGCGCCACTTTCAGGCCGTGCTTGTCGCGGAACTTGTCATGCTTGGCAACGGTGTCTTTGGAAATCCCCAGTACCACTGCATTCGCGGCGCCAAAGGCGTCGGCATGTTCGGTAAAGGCGATGGCTTCTTTGGTGCAGCCGGGGGTGTCGTCCTTGGGGTAGAAATACAGAACCAGGGCCTGACCCGACAGGCTGTCCAGCGACACTTCTCCGCCGCCATCACGGGGGAGTGTGAATTCGGGGGCTTTCGCGCCAACTTCAATCATGGGCATATACCTTGCAGTGAGTGATTACGGGCAGTCTAGGGCCGCATGACCGAAAAGAAAGAGAACGAGACGCCTGAAACGGCAGAAAAATCCACCGCTTCGCTGCGCAAGCGTCGGAAGTTGTGGGCTTTTGTCGGTATCGTGCTGCTCGTCATGGTTTTGTTGCCCGTGGGCGGAGCCCTTTATCTATTGGATCGGCCGGTGCGGGTGCCGGAGTGGGCGGAAAACCGGATCGAGCAGGCCTTGGCCGGGCAAGGAACCGGCGCGCGCGTCCAGTTGGGTGAGATTTACCTGACCGTGGGCACAGGCCTGCGTCCGTGGGTCGAATTGCACGACACGGTGATCACGCAGCCGGACGGGGCGGCCCTAGCCCGCGTGAGCGATATGCGGGTGAACCTGTCGGGTCGCCGCTTGATCAAGGGCATCTTGGCGGCCGAGCACGTGTCGGTCAGTGGTCTTTTGATTGACTTGAAACGAGCACAGGATGGCACGTTCGAGCTGGCCTTTGGATCGTCGGATACACCAGTCGAGCGGTCGATGGATTTCCCTCGGCTCATTTCGGTCTTGGACACTGCATTCGAAACGCCTGAACTGGACCCCCTGCGCACAGTCACGCTTGATAATGTGAGCCTGCGATATGTGGACCTGCGGGCAGAGCGCTCTTGGACCGTAGATGGCGGACGCTTCATGGTCGAGCGCGATGGCGATGACCTGCATGCTTCGTCGGCGTTGACCTTGCTCACGGGGGGCGCCACGGCCGCGACGGTTGAAGGCAGCTATTGGCGGACGTTAGGAGAGCTCTCTGCCGATTTCGGCCTGACTGTAACTGATTTGCTCGCGCAGGATATTGCGACGCAGGCACCGGCATTGGCATTCTTTGCCGCGCTTGATGCGCCCTTGTCTGGCTCCTTGCGGGGGCAGCTTGGCGAGGAGGGGGAACTCTCAAACCTGAGCGCTTCGCTCTCGGTGGGGCAGGGCGCGCTGCGCCCGAACGAAGATGCCGCGCCTGTGCCGTTCAACGGCGCGCGCACCTACTTCAACTATGAACCCAAAGCCGGATTGCTGCTGTTCGACGAGGTCTCCGTCGATAGCGCATGGGTCACGGGCCGCGCCGAAGGCAGTGCACAACTGGTTATTGATGAGGGCAGCCAGTGGCCTTCGGCGATGATTGGTCAGATCCGTTTGTCGGACCTGACCGCTGCGCCGATCGGCGTCATGACCAAAGCGCTGGACATCCAGCAAGCCGATGCATCGTTCCGCCTGAACCTGCCCGATTTTGCGCTCGAGTTGGGCCAGATGACGGTGCAGGTCCCAGAGGGCCGTGCCAACATCTCTGGTCGGGTCGAGGCTGCCGTGGGTGGTTGGGCCCTGAGTTTGCTGGCCGAGGTGGACGAAGTTAGCCCAGAGGATGTGGTGTCCTACTGGCCTCCGTCCAAAGGCGCCAAAGTCCGCGACTGGCTGAGCAAGAACATCAAGGCAGGACGCCTGCGGGACATTCAGGTTCATCTGACCGCCGATCCGGGCGAGAAGCCGCGCCATCAGTTGGACTTCGCGTTTGATGGGGCAGAGGTGCAATACCTGCCCACGATGCCTCCGATCCGAAACGCTTCGGGCTGGGCCGAACTGGACAACACTCGTTTTGCTCTGCAAGTCGACCAAGCCGAGGTGCGCCCCAAGCAGGGTGGTGTGATCGACATCAGCGGTTCGCGCTATGAAATCCCGAAATTTGGCAAACCGCCTGAGGATGCCCAAGTCGCGCTACGGGGCAAAGGGACCGTCACCGCGTTTATGAGCCTGCTGGACTCAGACCCGATCAATGTGCCGACCAAGACCAACCTGCCGACCACTTTGGCTGACGGGATGGCAGAGGTGGAGGGCACCTTGGGTATCCCGTTCAAGCCCAAGCTTGGTCCAAATGATGTTGCCTATGATTTCGACGCAACCATCCGGCAGGTGCGTACTAATCAAATCGTCAAAGGCTCGGTGCTGGCCTCTGAAAGCCTAACACTGCACGCGGATCGCGGTGGAGTGAAAATTTCGGGGCGTGGGCGGTTTAACCAGATTCCCTTTGATGGCAGCTTCACAGCGCCCAAAGGCGGCACACCGACTGTAAGTGCAGACGTTGAGTTGAGCGAACGCGCGCTTGATGCCTTGAATATTGATTTGGGGACTGTTGCGATCTCGGGGCAGGGGACGGGGCGGCTCGACCTGACTTTGCCCAAAGGCAAGCCAATCGGGTTGAGGTTGACCAGCAAACTCAGTGGTGTGGGAGTCGGCCTGTCCTCTATCGGTTGGTCCAAGGCGCGTAGCGCGAATGGCGGGCTCACGCTCGCGGGGCAACTGAACCCGTTGGCGATCGATACGCTTGAATTTTCGGCCCCCGGTTTGGCGCTCTCGGGTGATTTGCGCACCACAGCCGAAGGGAAGGTCACCGACGTTCGGCTGTCGCAGTTGCGCGTGGGCAATTGGCTGGATTCCAACGTTACACTTGGCCTGCGCCAGAATGCTCCACCGCTGATTTCACTGCGTGATGGGCGCGTTGATATCTCCAAGATGCCCGCGACGCGCTCTTCGGGCGGCGCGGGTAGTCCGCTGCGCCTGTCTGACATGACGGTTCAGATCACGAGCGGCATTGGGTTGCAAAACTTCAATGGAGACTTCGAAACCACTGGTGGGACTCGAGGGACCTTTACCGCAAACGTGAATGGTGGCGCCCCGGTCGAAGGGCTGATCGCCCCAAGCCGCGGCCGCAGCGCTATCCGCGTCACCAGCGAAGACGGTGGCGATGTGATGCGGGACGCGGGCATTCTGAAACAAGCCAATGGTGGCGAAATGGTTCTGACCCTGACCCCTGCGCGGACGGAGGGGCAGTATGATGGAGTGCTCGCGATCACGAACACCCGCCTTTACGATGCGCCTGCGGTCACGGACCTGCTGAATGCAGTGAGCGTGGTGGGGCTTTTGGATCAAATGGCTAACGGCGGAATCTACTTTTCAAATGTGGATGCGAAATTCCGACTGACGCCAGAACAGTTCATCCTTACCGAAAGCAGCGCTGTGGGTCCGTCGATGGGGCTGTCGCTGGACGGTATTATTGGTCTGAAGAATAATATGATGGATCTGCAAGGTGTCCTGTCCCCTGTCTACATGCTGAACGGCATTGGAGGCATCTTTACCCGCGCGGGCGAGGGACTCTTTGGCTTTAACTTTACCCTCACCGGCTCTACCTCTGCGCCGCAAGTCGGGGTCAATCCGCTTTCGGTCTTGACCCCCGGTATGTTCAGAGAGATTTTCCGCCGTCCTCCGCCAAAGGTAAGCCAGTGAAACTAAGCGACTTCGATTTCCATCTGCCCGAGAGCCTGATCGCGACTCGTCCGGCCAAGCCCCGCAGCGCCTCGCGGCTGCTGGTGTCGCGTCCTGATGGGCTGTCTGATCTGCATGTGTATGACCTACCGGATCTGCTGCAGGCTGGCGATCGTTTGGTCTTGAACGATACGCGCGTGATTCCGGCGCGCCTGTTCGGCCAACGCTGGCGGGACAGTGCCCAAGGTCGCGTGAGCGCCAAGATCGAGGTGACCCTGCTGGAGCCGCGCCCGAACGGGCAGTGGGCGGCCTTGGTCAAACCCCTGCGCAAATTGGGCGAAGGCGAGTGGGTCGAATTCTCGGCTGATCTCAGGGCGCAGCTCGTGGGCCGCGAAGAGGGGCAGGCCGTTCTGGAATTCAATCTGACAGGCGATGACTTCGATGCCGCTTTGGCCGAAGCAGGGGCGATGCCGTTGCCGCCCTATATCGCGGCCAAGCGCGCTGCCGACAGTCAGGACAAAGAGGATTACCAGACCGTTTGGGCGCGCAACACCGGTGCAGTCGCGGCACCAACCGCGAGCCTGCACTTTGACCAACCGCTTTTGGATAAGCTGGCTGGCATGGGCGTTGGCTTCTCCTATGTGACCTTGCATGTCGGGGCAGGGACCTTTTTGCCGGTCAAGGTGGATGATGTTACCACGCACAAGATGCATTCGGAGTGGGGCGAAGTCAGCCAAGCCGCCGCGTCCGAGATCGCACAGACCAAAGCGAGCGGAGGCCGCGTGATACCCGTCGGGACAACCGCGCTGCGGCTGATCGAAACGGCGGCGCGCGATACTGGGGCCATTCGGCCTTGGTCCGGCGATACAGATATTTTCATCTATCCGGGCTTTGAATTCCGCGTTGCAGACGCGCTGATGACGAATTTCCACCTGCCCAAATCGACCTTGATGATGCTGGTTTCTGCGCTTGTCGGACGGGACCGTATCATGGCCGCTTACGACCATGCGATTTCGCAAAAATATCGTTTCTTTTCCTACGGGGATGCATCCCTGTTGATTCCCTAGGCTTTGTGCGAGTACCCGCCTTCTGTTAAGGTGAGGCCGCGGTTAGTCTTCCGAATAGAAACGCAAACTCTGGGAAGTTCAGATGCTACAGGTGTTCTCGAGCGCATGGCCGCTCCTTCTAGGTCTATTGCTGCTGATGGTGGGCAACGGGATGCAAGGCACGCTCCTTGGTCTGCGCGGCGCCTATGAGGGCTTTGGCACCTTTGAGATGTCGATCGTGATGTCGGCCTACTTCCTCGGCTTCTTGGGCGGCTCACGGATGGCGCCAGAGATGATCCGGCGCGTGGGGCACGTGCGGGTGTTTGCGGCGCTGGCCTCGATGGTGTCGGCAGTTTTGATTCTATATCCGGCGATTGCGGACCCGTGGGCGTGGACCGTGGGGCGCGTGGCAATCGGCTTTTGCTTCTCGGCAGTCTACGTGACGGCGGAAAGCTGGCTGAACAACACCACGACGAATGAAACCCGTGGGCAAGCGCTGTCCCTATATATGCTGGTTCAGATTTTTGGTCTGGTGGCGGCCCAAGGTCTGGTAAACGTGAGCGACGTTGGCGGGTACCTGCTGTTCGTCATTCCGTCGGTTTTGGTTTCGCTGTCCTTTGCGCCCATTCTGTTGTCGATCAACCCGACCCCGGCCTTTGACCGGACCAAGCCGATGACCCTGCGCCAGCTCTACAATATCTCGCCTTTGGGCTGCGTGGGCATGTTCCTGTTGGGCGGTGCGTTTGCAGCGCAATTCGGCATGGCGTCCGTCTTTGGTACCGAAGCGGGGCTGAACACTGCACAAATTTCGGTCTTTATCTCGGTCTTTTTTGCCGCAGCTCTTGTGGTGCAGTTCCCGATTGGTTGGCTGTCGGATCGCATGGATCGCCGTCTGCTGATTGTCGTGTTGGCGACGATCGGTGTCCTGGGTGCAATTCTGGGCATGTTGGTGGGCAACCACTTTGTGCTGCTGCTGGTCTCGGCCTCGCTCATTGGCGGCGTGACGAACCCCCTCTATGCCCTGCTTCTGGCTTACACGAACGACTATCTCGAGACCGAGGATATGGCCGCCGCCTCGGGTGGGCTGGTTTTCATCAACGGTTTCGGGGCGATAGCGGGTCCTGTGATCACGGGTTGGCTCATGTCACAATTCGGGCCCAACGCGTTTTTCCTGATCATCGGGGTCCTGTTGGCCGCGCTGGTCGGCTACGCTGCGTACCGCATGACCGTCCGCTCCGCACCCTCGCGCGAGGATTACAATTCCTACGCACCAGTTTACGCAACGGCGACCCAACTGGCGGTCGAAACCGCGCTCGAAGAGTCGCACGCCAACCCCGTCGAAGAGAAATAATCCGCCGGTGCCCCTCTCTGGTTGCATCAGGATGTTATAAATTGTGACTGTTCTCTCCACCCAACCTTACGTAACGATTTTATGGAGTGTTGAGTGGAGGGCAGACTGATGACACCGCAAAAGGTATTAGAATTCTGGTTGGACGAGGTTGGTCCAAAAGGCTGGTACAACAGTACCGAAGCTCTGGACGCGGAGATCCGAGACAAATTTTTCGACATCTGGACCGAAGCCGCAGAAGGCGCCTATGGACTTTGGCTGACCTATCCAACGGGTGCGCTGGGCTACATTGTTCTGATGGACCAGCTGCCGCGGAACATGTTCCGCGATGACGCGCAGGCCTTTGCCACGGACTTTCCGGCGCGCGCCGCGGCCAAGGTTGCCATCGATCATGGCTGGGATCTGAAGATTCACGAGCCCGCACGTCAATTCTTTTACTTGCCCTTGATGCATTCCGAGAGCCTATGCGATCAGGATCGCTGTGTGCGCCTGATGCACGAGCGTCTGCCGGAAACCGGCGAGAGCAACCTGCTCCATGCTAAGGTTCATCGTGAAATCATTCGTAAATTCGGGCGCTTCCCTTACCGCAACAAGGCGCTAGGTCGCAGCTCTACGGCAGCCGAAGAGACGTTCCTTGCGGCCGGCGGCTACGGCGAAATCTTGCGTGAGTTGCAGGAAAAACAACAACTCGAAGCTGTTGGCTGACGCCTTTGTTGATGCTCCGTCCAAGATAGTTTAACGTCAAACTAATTCTTGAATCGGAGGAGTGCCAATGGCCGCCAAGGAATTCGATGTTGTCGTGATCGGGGCGGGCCCCGGCGGGTATGTAGCTGCAATTCGGGCAGCACAGCTGGGGCTCAAGACCGCCGTGGTCGAGCGCGAGCACATGGGCGGGATCTGCCTGAACTGGGGGTGTATCCCGACCAAGGCGCTGCTGCGCTCGGCAGAAGTCTATCACACCATGCATCGCGCCAAGGATTTCGGCCTGTCGGCAGAGAACATCAGCTTTGACTTGGACGCGGTTGTGAAGCGCTCGCGCGGCGTGGCAAAGCAGCTGAACGGTGGCGTTGGTCACCTGCTGAAGAAAAACAAAGTGACCACCATCATGGGCACTGCGACCATCCCCGCCAAAGGCAAGGTCAGCGTCAAGACCGACAAGGGCACCGAAGAACTTGTCGCCAAGAACATCATCGTCGCCACCGGTGCGCGCGCGCGCGAACTGCCCGGGCTGGAAGCGGATGGTGATCTGGTTTGGACTTACAAGCACGCACTTGTCCCCCAGAAGATGCCCAAGAAACTGCTTGTGATCGGCTCGGGCGCGATCGGCATCGAATTCGCCAGTTTCTACAACACCTTGGGTGCTGACACGACTGTCGTCGAGGTTCAGGACCGTATCCTGCCGGTCGAGGACGCAGAAATCGCGGCCTTCGCGAAAAAGGCGTTCACCAAGCAGGGCATCAAGATCAAAGAAAAAGCCATGGTCAAAAAATTGGACCGCGGCAACGGCAAGGTCACCGCGCACATCGAAATGGGCGGCAAGACCACGACCGAAGAGTTCGACACCGTTATCTCGGCTGTGGGCATCGTCGCCAACACCGGCGGTATCGGTCTGGAAGAAGTGGGCGTCAAGATCGACCGCAGCTTTGCCGTGACCGACGAGTTCTGCCGCACCGGTGTCGAGGGCATTTATGTCATTGGCGACGCGACCAATGGTCCTTGGCTGGCGCACAAAGCGTCCCACGAAGGCGTCATGGTTGCAGAGCACATCGCGGGCGGTCATCCGCACCCCGTCAAGCCAGAGACCATCGCCGGCTGTACCTATTGCCATCCGCAGATCGCCAGCGTCGGCCTGACCGAAGAGAAGGCCAAAGCGGCTGGATACAAGATCAAGGTTGGCCGCTTTCCTTTCATCGGGAACGGTAAGGCGATCGCTCTGGGCGAGCCCGAGGGCATGGTGAAAACCGTGTTTGACGAGAAAACCGGCGAGCTGCTCGGCGCGCACATGGTTGGCGCCGAGGTCACCGAAATGATCCAAGGCTACGTCATCGGCCAGAAGCTGGAGACCACCGAAGCGGATTTGATGGAAACCGTGTTCCCGCATCCGACACTGTCGGAAATGATGCACGAGAGCGTCTTGGACGCTTGGGATCGCGCGATCCACATCTGATTTAATCGATTAAGATTTGAAAAGGGCGAGGGTGGCAAAGGCTGCTCTCGCCCTTTTCTTTGCGCTGATGGCGTGGCTGGCATAGTGAGTATTTTTGCAAAGCAGAAAGCGAAGGGCGTGAAAGAGCGGATGTTCTTAAAAAGTTCTTAACGAATGGTTGGAGACTCGGGCAGGCTGGACTATTTGATAGGGGTCACTTTCTGGGGGTCCGAATGGCCGAGCTGAAGAACATCGAGGTCCGCGGCGCGCGCGAGCATAATCTGAAGAACATCGACGTGGATATTCCGCGCGACCAGCTGGTGGTGATCACCGGTTTGTCGGGGTCCGGCAAGTCCAGTCTGGCGTTCGATACGATCTATGCGGAAGGGCAGCGACGCTATGTCGAGAGCCTGAGCGCGTATGCGCGGCAGTTCCTCGATATGATGGAAAAGCCGGATGTGGATCACATCAGTGGTCTGAGCCCAGCGATCTCTATCGAGCAGAAGACCACCAGCAAGAACCCGCGATCGACCGTCGGGACTGTGACCGAGATTTACGACTACATGCGTCTGCTGTTTGCGCGGGCGGGGACTCCGTACAGCCCCGCGACCGGCTTGCCGATCGAGGCGCAGCAGGTTCAGGACATGGTCGACCGTGTCATGGGCATGGAAGAGGGTACTCGCGCCTATTTGCTGGCGCCGATCGTGCGCGACCGCAAAGGCGAGTACCGCAAGGAATTTCTGGAACTACGTAAGCAGGGCTTCCAACGCGTTAAGGTTGATGGCGAATTCTATGATCTGGATGAGCCGCCGACCTTGGACAAGAAGTTCCGTCACGACATTGATGTGGTCGTGGATCGGATCGTTGTGCGCGAGGGGATGGAGACGCGTCTGGCGGATTCATTCCGGACCGCGTTGGATCTGGCCGATGGGATCGCCATTCTGGAGACGGCGCCGCGCGAAGGGGAGCCGGAGCGCTTTACCTTCTCCGAGAATTTTGCTTGTCCCGTCAGCGGGTTCACGATCCCCGAGATTGAGCCGCGCCTGTTTTCGTTCAACGCGCCATTCGGGGCCTGTCCAGAGTGTGACGGCTTGGGCGTAGAGCTGTTCTTTGACGAAAAGCTGGTCGTGCCGGACGAGGATCTGAAGGTCTATGACGGGGCTTTGGCGCCTTGGCGCAAGGGGAAGTCGCCGTATTTCCTGCAGACCATCGAAGCGATCGCCAAGCACTACGAGTTTGACAAGAACACCAAGTGGAAGGACTTGCCTGCCCATGTGAAGCAGGTGTTCCTGTACGGATCTGGCGACGAAGAAATCCAGTTCCGCTATGACGAAGGCGGGCGCGTCTATCAGGTCAGCCGTGTGTTCGAGGGCGTCATCCCGAACATGGAACGCCGCTATCGCGAGACCGATTCCAACTGGATTCGCGAAGAATTCGAGCGCTATCAGAACAACCGCTCCTGCGGGACGTGCCACGGGTATCGTCTGCGTGAAGAGGCTTTAGCGGTAAAAATTGGGGGGCTGCATATTGGTCAGGTGGTCGAGATGTCGATCAAGCAGGCCTATGACTGGTGCAAGACCGTCCCTGAGAGTCTGTCCAAGCAAAAGAACGAGATTGCCCATGCAATCCTCAAGGAAATCCGCGAACGCCTTGGGTTCTTGAATAACGTTGGGCTGGAGTACCTGACGCTGTCGCGGAATGCGGGGACTTTGTCGGGTGGTGAGAGCCAGCGCATCCGTTTGGCCAGTCAGATTGGCAGCGGTCTGACAGGTGTTTTGTACGTGTTGGATGAGCCTTCGATTGGTCTGCACCAGCGCGACAATGATCGTCTGTTGACCACGCTGAAAAACCTGCGCGATCAGGGGAACACCGTGATCGTTGTAGAACATGACGAAGATGCCATTCGCGAGGCGGACTATGTCTTTGACATCGGGCCGGGTGCGGGCGTCCACGGTGGTCAGGTCGTCTCGCACGGGACGCCAGAGGCTTTGGCGGCGGACCCGAATTCGGTCACGGGGCAATACCTGAGCGGCGTGCGAGAAATTTCTGTTCCTACAGAGCGACGCAAGGGAAATGGCAAGAAGATCAAGGTCGTGAAGGCCAGCGGGAACAATCTGAAGGATGTGACGGTGGATTTTCCGTTGGGCAAGTTTGTCTGCGTGAGCGGCGTGTCGGGTGGGGGCAAATCGACTCTGACCATCGAGACCCTGTTCAAGACCGCGTCTATGCGTCTGAATGGCGCGAAACAGGTGCCTGCGCCCTGCCAGACGATCAAGGGGCTCGAGCATCTGGACAAGGTGATCGACATTGACCAGCGCCCCATCGGCCGGACGCCGCGATCCAACCCTGCGACCTACACCGGGGCGTTTACGCCGATCCGAGAGTGGTTCGCAGGCCTGCCAGAGGCCAAGGCGCGCGGGTACAAACCGGGCCGCTTCAGCTTCAACGTCAAAGGCGGGCGGTGCGAGGCGTGTCAGGGCGACGGTGTCATCAAGATCGAGATGCACTTCCTGCCCGACGTCTACGTGACCTGCGAAACCTGTAAGGGAAAGCGGTACAACCGCGAAACGCTCGAGGTGCAATTCAAGGGCAAATCCATTGCCGATGTGCTGGATATGACTGTCGAAGATGCGCAAGAATTCTTTCAAGCGGTGCCGAGTATCCGCGAGAAGATGGACGCGCTGATGCGGGTGGGCCTTGGCTACATCAAGGTCGGCCAGCAGGCGACGACCCTCTCGGGCGGCGAAGCACAGCGCGTGAAGCTGTCCAAGGAACTGTCGAAACGGTCGACAGGTCGGACGCTGTATATTCTGGACGAACCTACCACAGGGCTGCATTTCGAGGATGTGCGTAAGCTCTTGGAAGTGCTGCATGAACTGGTTGAACAGGGCAACAGCGTTGTCGTGATTGAGCACAACCTCGACGTCATCAAAACTGCCGACTGGGTCATAGATATCGGTCCCGAGGGCGGTGATGGTGGCGGCGAAGTCGTGGCCACGGGCACGCCTGAAAAGGTTGCCAAAGAGCCGCGCAGCCACACTGGGCACTATCTGGTCGACATGCTCAAACCAAGAAAGCCGGTCGCGGCGGAATAAGCCAAGCAAAAAGAATGCAGGCGGGGCAAGGCTCCGCCTTTTTCGTGTCATCATGCTGCCGGAATGGGGTGACAGCTTTGCTCGCGTTGCGAGTGAAGGAGAGTTGATTTGAAAACCTTGTGTGCCGCCGCTGCCTTGCTGTTTGCGGCGACCGGACCTGCCAATGCGGGCCAACCTTTCGAAGAGAGCCTTGTGGAGTGTGCGGTTCTGATCGAGTTAATGACTGGGGAACAAACGCCTGTTTCGGGCCAGAGCGCCGAATTGGAATACTTTGTCGGGACCGCGGCAAATATGCGCGCTGAGGCGGTGCGCCGTAGTGACGCCAACTATGTGGAGCGAACTGCCGCCGAAAAGCGACAGGTCTGGCATGATCGCTGGGACGCAGGCAAATGGGACAATCTCGAGAACCGCGAAGATTTGGTGGAGTGGTGGACCTATTGCTTCAAGTTTGCAGAGCATCTTGAGGTCGAAGGTCCAACCCCATTTGATTAGGTGCCCTTGGCGTCATTTCCGTGGACAGGTGTTCATCCCGAAAATTGAATACAGCGGGCAGGTCGACATCAGGCCTGTCGCCAACGGGATGATACCGATCAAATAGAGCCAGCCATATGTGCTGTCGCCATTGAACAAAAAGCCGACCAGAAGGGCCGCGCCCACCACGATCCGCAGGATGCGGTCAATACCGCCAACATTCTTGGAAAACATAACGAGCTCCTAAATTATATTCTGTATGTAGAATATAACATTCGGGAGCTCGATACGCTAGGGGCCGCAGATGCGGCGCTTTGCCCGTAGCTTAGTTCAGCAGATTTTGCATAGCGCCGATCAGAGCCAGCACTTCGCCGGTTTGTTCGTTGATACGGTAGACGTAGCCGTTCGACACCACATAGTTGCCATCGTTTAAGCCATACCGGTCGGGTCGGTCGAGGCGATCATAATGGCCGATGTAGTCGCCGCGCTGGAAGTGGCCGGCATCATGGCCTTTTTTCGCTTGGCCCGGCGGGACACAGGGCGGGTTCTTTTTGGCGAGTCCCGGAGGGCAATTGCCGTTGCCTGCAGCGAATGCGGTAGGGGCGGCAAACGTCGCTGCCAAAGCAGAGGCGATAATAAGGGCTGTGCGTTTCACGGGTCCATCCTTCGTTGTTCACCTGACTAACGCAAAAGCCGCGAAGCAGTTCTCTCTGCTCGCGGCTCTGTGATGGGTGGTGGCTGTTGGATCAGGTACGCGACCGGGCCGAGAATCGCGGTAGCATCGCGCTAAAATCTTTGCCGCTGCCGTCTTCGGTTTCGACAAAGGTTTGGTAGAGCGTTTCGGCCAATTGACCCATGGGCGTATCGGCGTCTGCGCTGGCAGCGGCCTGTTGCGACAGGCGCAGGTCCTTGAGCATTAGGTCCGCCGCAAAGCCCGGCTTGTAGTCATTGTCTGACGGGGATTGCGGGCCAATGCCGGGGGCAGGGCAGTAGGCGTTGATGGACCAACTTGCGCCCGAGGAGGTGGAGACCACATCGAACATCGCCTGTCGGTCGAGCCCTAGTTTGTCGGCAAGGGCAAAAGCCTCGCACGTCGCGATCATGGTCACGCCAAGGATCATGTTGTTGCAGATTTTGGCGGCTTGGCCGTTGCCCGAAGGGCCGCAATGGACGGCTTTCTGCCCCATGATGTCGAACAGAGGTTTGGCGGTCGCGAAGGCCGCTTCGCTGCCGCCAACCATAAAGGTCAAAGTGCCCTCCGCCGCGCCGCCAATCCCGCCAGAGACAGGGGCATCCAGCGCATCAAGGCCGTTCTCGCGGGCTTGGTCTGACACGGCGCGGGCGCTGTCGACGTCTACGGTCGAACAGTCAAGGAGCACGCTGCCCTTGGGCATGGCTGGAATGATCTCGGCGGCAACAGATTGCAGGATTGCGCCGTTGGGCAGCATGGTAATAACAACGTCTGCACCCGTCGCGGCCTCTGCGCCAGAGGTGGCGTTGGCCACGCCTTCGACGGTGACGCCGGCGGCGTCATATCCTGTGACCTCGTGACCCGCTTTGACGAGGTTCAGTGCCATGGGCGCGCCCATGTTTCCAAGTCCGATAAAGCCGATTTTCATTCTATCCTCCCATGGGCGCAGGTCTTGGATACTGCCGCGACGCTGCGCCCGATGGATCGCGGAGGGCATTAAGTATTTTCAGCAAAAAGAAGCTAGAAGCGCAGTTCGCTTTCCCTGAGCGGTTCGAGCATTCGGTCAATTTCGGCTTGGGTAAGGTCAGCGGGACTGGCGTGGGTCCACTGTGGTGTGCGGTCCTTGTCGATGACTTGCGCGCGAATGCCTTCGAGGAAATCGCCCTGTTCCTGCGCGCGGTAGGTACAGCGGTATTCCCAGGTCAGTGCATCCTTCAGGTTCGGGGTAGGGCGTTGGCGCCGGATAAGTTGGAGCGATGTCGCCATAGCGAGCGGCGCATGATGGCGCAGGGACTGAAGTGTTTCCTCTGCCAGATCAGAAGAGTTGTCTTCGAGCCGCTGGAACAGGTCCTGTAGTGTGCCCGCTGAGAACAGCTCGTCGATCAGGTCCTGCTTTTGCGCCAGTGTGGAGTCTGGCGCGGGGTGCAAGGTGGCCGTCAGGGCGGTGATATCGCCGGTTTCAATCAATTGCTGCTTGAGCGTGTCCCAATCGCTTTCTGCGATGTAGTGGTCGGCAAATCCTGCGCGAATAGCGTCGCCAGCTTTCATCCGTGCGCCGGTCAGGCCAAGGTACTCACCGAGGTGTCCGGGCGCTGCGGCCAACAGGGCGGTGCCGCCCACGTCAGGGACCAGTCCGATGCCGCATTCAGGCATCGCAAGGCGTGTTGTGTCGCCGACAATCCGGTGCTGGACGTGGCAGCCAACCCCGACGCCGCCGCCCATGACGTAGCCTTGCATAAAGCTGACGATCGGCTTGGGGTAGGTCGCGAGCCGGTTGTTCATCCGGTACTCATCCGCCCAAAACGCGCGGGCCTCGGCGTAGTCGCCTGCTTTGCCCTGATGGTAAATGGCGGCAATGTCCCCGCCCGCGCAAAAGGCACGATCGCCCTCGGCATCAATCAGGATGATCTGTACAGTGTCGTCGTTTTCCCAGTTGTCCAAGGCTGCGGCGATGGCTTTGCACATGTCATAGGATAGGGCATTCAAAGCCTTGGGGCGGGTCAGGGTAATGCGACCGGCGCGTCCCTCGATACGGGTAGAAATGTCTGATGTCATCTTTCGGCCAGCAATTGACGCGCCACAATGAGACGCATGATTTCGTTGGTCCCCTCAAGGATCTGATGCACACGTAAATCGCGCACGATCTTTTCAATGCCGTAATCGGCAAGATAGCCATATCCGCCGTGCAACTGCAGACATTGATCCGCAACACGGCTGCCCGCTTCGGTCACGAACTTCTTGGCCATGGCGCAGAATTTCGTGGCGTCTGGCGTGCCGTTGTCCAGCTTCCACGCGGCTTGGCGCAAAAAGGTGCGGGCGGCTTGCAGTTCAATTTCTGCGTCCGCGAGACGGAATTGAAGGGCTTGGAAATGGTCGATGGATTTGCCAAAGGCTTTACGCTCGGCCATGTAATTCAGGGTCTGGGTGAGAGCGGCCTGAGCGGCCCCGAGTGAGCAGGCCGAGATATTCAGGCGCCCGCCGTCCAACCCCTTCATCGCGTATTTGAACCCTTCGCCTTCGGTGCCCAAAAGGTTGGTGGCGGGGATGTGGCAGTCATCCATCTGGACTTGACGTGTGGGCTGTGATCTCCAGCCCATTTTGTCTTCAAGCCCGCCATAGCTGAGGCCCGCAGTCCCGTCTTCGATCACGAACGCGGAGATGCCGCGCGGGCTGTCGTCGCCCGAGCGAGCCATCACGATATAAGCGTCGGAATAGCCGCCGCCCGAGATGAAGGCCTTGGTCCCCGTCAGGCTGTAGCCCTGATCGGTGGCCGTGGCGCGTGTGCGCAATGCGGCGGCATCGCTGCCCGATCCGGGTTCGGTCAGGCAGTATGAGAACACCTTTTCCATCGAGAGGGCGGCAGGCAAGTAGCGGTCGCGCATTTCGTCGCTGGCAAAGCTGTCCAGCATTTTGGCGCACATGTTGTGGATCGATAGGAACGCAGCAACGGATGGGCAGGCCATCGACAGTGCCTCGAACACGAGCGTTGCGTCCAGCCGAGACAGGCCAGAACCGCCGTTTTCTTCGGACACGTATAAGCCGCCAAACCCCAATTCTGCCAGCTGTGGCCACAGCTCTTTGGGTATCGTGCCGTCCCGTTCCCATGCCTGCGCGTGGGGGGCGATGTGCTCCTCCCCGAATGCGCGTGCCATATCGAAAATGGCGTCTTGTTCTTCGGTCAGTGCGAAATCCATGGCGCGGCCTCCCCTCCGGTGCATGAATTGAACATTCGTTCAGATGATTGCCCTGATCCCCGCATGATTGCAAGAGGGGGACGTGGACAGTATATGCCAAGCCTAGCGCGAATTGGCCCAAGACCGAGGAGTCCCCATGCCCGCCAAGCCAGTCGAGGCGACACCCCTGCAGACCACCAAGCGTTTGCTCAAAGATGATCTTCTGCCCCGCTGGAAACTCTATGCCCTGAACGTTGTGTTCATGGTCGGGGTTTCGGTGTTTACAGGTTTGCTCGCTTGGTCCACCAAGCGGATCGTGAACGATGTGTTCGTGTCGGAAAACGTGTCCGAGGCATGGATCGTTGCCGCGTTGGTGATCGGGATTTCGGTGGCCAAGAGCTTCTTTCAATACGGAAATGCGGTCATCCAGACGGTAATGAACCGCCAAATCGCGGCACAAAACCAGCGCAAGCTGTTTGAAAATATCTTGTACCGTGACGTCGATTTCTTTGCAGGGCTTCATCCGGCCAAGCACATGCAACGGGTCATGATGTTCGGCAAATCCTGCGGCTCGGTCGTGGTGAGCATCGGGAACAAGCTGGTGACCGATATCCTGACCTTGCTGGCCTTGGTCGTCGTGATGGTACGGCAGGACGCAACGATGTCGCTGATCTGCTTGATCCTATTTCCGCTGATCTTTTTTATGGTTGGACGCCTGATCAAGAGCGTGCGAAAGCATTCCAAACACGAGACGGAGCTTTTGCAAGCGCTGGCGTCGACGGGCGTAGAATCGATCGAGGGCATCCGGACCGTCAAAAGCTATTCCTTGGAAGAGAAATCCGCAGCCCGTTTTGGCCGCGTTGTAGAGGATCTGGAAAAACGCGTCGTGCGCATCGCAAAGGCGACGAACGCGACCGTGCCGTTAATGGAATTGCTCGGGGGGATCGTGATCGGCCTGTTCGTCATGTACGCCAGCTGGCAAACCATCACCAATGGCAAGACGCCTGGCGAGTTCACGGCATTTATCACCGCGTTTCTTTTGGCCTATCAGCCTGCCGAGCGCGTGTCGAAGACGCTGGTCGATATCCAGAAAGGTCTGGTTCACGTCGGAATGATGCACGACATGATCGACACGCCGCAAGCTGCGACGCGGACTGGCACGCTGGGGCTTGAAAGTGTGACGCCCTCCATCGCGTTCGAAGATGTCAGCTTCTACTATGCTGATGATGCGCCCGCGCTGCACGACGTTGATCTGCAGATCAAGGCAGGGGAGCGGATCGCGATTGTGGGCCGCTCTGGTGCGGGCAAGACGACCTTTATCGACCTGTGCCAGCGCTTTTATGATCCGACCGATGGGACTGTGCGCCTTGGCGATCTGGATTTGAAAGACGTGTCGCCCGATGCGCTGCGGGATGGGATCGCGCTGATCTCGCAGGATGTGTTCCTATTCGACGGCTCGATCCGCGACAATATTTTGGACGGCCATGCCACCGCAACCGAGCAGCAGGTGCAAGATGCGGTGCGCCGCGCTGCACTCGACAATGTGCTGGATAAACTGCAGGGCGGGCTAGAGGCTCGGGTCGGTCCGAATGGCTCTAACCTCTCGGGTGGTCAGAAGCAGCGTGTGGGGATCGCTAGGGCCCTTGTGAAACAGGCCAAGGTCTACATTTTTGACGAAGCAACCAGCGCGCTGGACGGTGAAAACGACCGCGCCGTGATGGAGGCAGTCGTCCAAGGCGCCAAGGACAGCACAATGCTGTTTGTCACCCACCGCCCCTCTACACTGGAATGGGTGGACCGCGTTCTGGTTCTGGATCACGGACGCGTCGCTGGCTTTGACACGCACGAGGCCTTGATGGCCGAGAATGCTCTGTATCGTAGCCTGTTCAATCTAGAGATGGATCAGCCTTGACGGTCGATTGTCTCTAGGATGATCCGTTCGACACGGGCGAGCCCTTTGTCATTGTCGAACTTTTCCTCTGCGGTTCGGCGGGCTGCTGTTGCCATGGCGCTGCGGTCTGCCTGATCCAAAACGGCTGTGATTTGCTGGCCAAAGCCTTCTTCGTCCCATTCATCGACAAGGTAGCCGTTCACCCCGTGCTCGACCGCCTCTGGAATGCCTGCGTGGTTCGTTGAAATCGTGATGCACCCGCATGCCAGAGCCTCTTGGATCGCGGTGGGCAGACCTTCGGTATTGCCATCGGCTGCGGTGATCGAGTGCTGTAGGAACACCTCAGTTGTCAGCAGGTGCTGGCGCACATACTCGTGCGGTTGCTGGCCATGGAAGGTCACTTGATCCGCAACGCCCATGTCGGCCGCCAGCTTCTGGCAGTCTTCGAGTAGGGGACCAGAGCCAATGAAGTCCAGACGGGCGTCGGGGTGGTTCTGCGCGGCCTTTGCAAATGCGCGCAGGGTGATCTGCGGGGCTTTCTTTTCTACAAACCGGCCCACGGCAAGGAAGCTGCCCGGCCGCTTCTCACCCGGCACAAAGCGGCGGATATCCACGCCAGAAGGCACCACATGGGCGTTCGGGTTCACCGTGACACCGTGGCGCGCTAGATTGTCCAACAGAAATTGGCTGACAGAAAAGACACCAGCCAGACGCGGCATCATCTTGTTATAAGCTTTCACGATACGCGGGCGCTGAATTTGTTTGGATGCGTCGGTGCCGCGGAAGTAGGTGAAGATCGGGATGTTCAACTCATTGGCCAAGGGCGCCAGCGCCAGCGCTTGCGTGCCGAACTCGGCCAGAATGACTTCGACCTGATGTTCGCGCAAAAACGCGATCAGGTCTGATTTTGCCTGACCATAGGGCAGGCGAGAGGTGCCGTGTTTCAGAGTATTCAGGGGAATATGCCAGAGTAGTCCCTGCAACAGAGCCGCAGTGCCGCCCGCGCGCTGACGCCGCTCGAACACAGGTTTGTTCAACGGGTTTTCCCCGTGATAGCGACCCGTGATCACTCCGACCGAACCGCCGAAAATCTCTGCGATGTGGCGGTTCACAAAGGTCTCGCCAAGGCGATAGTAGTCGCCAGTCGCGATGCAGACACGGGGCTGAGTCATCAGATTACTTTCTGTAGGGCGTCACGCAGTTCGACCGCATGGGCTGGAACGTCATAAAGGCGCTCGAAACAGGCGCGGCCATTTTTTGCAATCGCCTCGCGCTCGGCATCATGTGCCACGTAATAGCGGATCATGTCGATCATCTCGTCTTCGGTGTCAAAGGCGGCGTAGTCCTGTCCTTTGACAACAGGCGCGCGAAGCCAGAGCGGCTCGATGTCGTTGTTCGACAGGGCAAAAGCCCCCGCATAGAACAATTCAAGGTGTCGGTGCGTGAAGGGGCCGATGCCTGAGAGCGCGAGGTTCACTTTGGTCGTGAGCAGAGTATTAAGATACTCTGGTTTTTCCATCAATTCGCCCTTCAGGTGGGCGGGAACCTCAACCTGTCCGTTGGACGCGAGGCCACCTTTTAGGCGCAAGTCGCCGAGATCAGCGGTTACGCGCTCCCAGGCCTGCACGCGATTGTCGAAACGGTTCGGCCCAAGTTTCCCGGAAAAATACACGTCGTGGGTTTTCTCGTGCTCGTAGCCGTATTTCGGTAGGGTGAATTGCGTGTTGCGTTCCTTGAACCGCCAGCTCATGCGCAGCAACTGGTTCGAGAGTAGGGTTGGAACGATTTTCGCACGGTTTCCATTGCTCAGGTCGTAGCGACCCAGATCAGCAAATGGTTCGCGCTTGAACAGAATGTCGAATTGGTCGGCGACGTCATCTGGGACCATTTCGAAGGGGCGTGCCTGCCCGATGAAAATGGCGGCGGGGCGTCCCCATGCACGGATCTGCTGACCGGCCTTGGCTCCATCTTGCCATGGAAAGCCGGATTTCGCATTTACGATGATCGCGTCGTATCGCGCCACAGCGCTGCGCCCCATGGCAGCGGCCTCTCGGTAGGTGCGGCGTGTTACAGAGCAACCGTAGTGCAGACTGGCCTCGAAAAAACCGTCCTGTCCGTCGGTAAAGCCCGTGATCCAGCGCTGTAGACGCTTTGACCAATGGCGCTTCTCGCGCTTTCGGATGACGTACAGAATTTTCATGGCACACCTGTAGAATTTGCCTACGTTTACCTCGGGCAGTGGTCGAGGGGAACCGGCTAGGCCAAACTGTCGTAGATTTCCAGCATCGCTGCGATGTGTCGCTCTGCGGAAAAGGTTTGCTCTGCTCTGACTTTGCCAGCGGAGGTCAGGGTATGGGTGAAATGCGGATCATCCAATAGCCGGATCGCGGCGTCGGCAAAGGCTTGAGGCGCATCCGGCGTGGCCAACAAACCGGTTTGTCCATCCAGAATGATTTCAGGGTTGCCGCCAGCATTAGACGCAACGACCGGCGTCGCAAAAAGCTGTGCCTCGATCATGGTCCGGCCCAGTGCTTCGTGCACTGCGGGGGCTATTAGCAAGTCCAATCCAGCCATCCACGGGGCGATGGGGTACTGCGGTCCGATGTGCTGCACGACGTCTGCGAGGCCGGCCGATTGAATGGCGGAATTCAGATCGTCGATGTGGGGTGCGCGGGCCTCTCCTAGCATGATGAAACGCAGGTCATTGCGTCCCTGGGACACGAGTGCTTTTGCAATCTCTACAAACAATAATGGCCGTTTGCGCGTGTCGAGATTGGCGATAAACCCGATGACCTTTGTCTTGGGGGCGAACCCTAGTCGCGCCAGCAGATTTGCTTGGGCGGCGGGACGGTTCGCGGGTTCGGGGATGTCAAACGGGTTAAACAGCACACGCGCACGGCGTTGCATGGCGGGCGGGAATTTTGAGCGACAGTATTCAGAGACCGCCAGAACTTTGGCTGCATGCGCAGTGTATTTGTCCAACCGCTTCGCTGTGGTCGGCGTGCGCTGATGCCAGATATGCGGGATGCCAGCCCGCTTGGCGGCCATGCCCCAGATGATGTGCATACGAATGTCGTGGGTATGGACGATATCTATCCGGTGCTCTCGTAAAAAGCGGACGAGCTTGGGGACGCCGACCCAAGCTTTCAGGAATTGCTTGCGATAGGGCCCTGTGTTCAGAAAGGTGACTTTGGGCGCGAAAGCTGCTGAAAAGTCGAGTTCTGACAAATACTGGGACAGGGGTCCGTCATCGTGCTGCGCAACGACAGGGACATATCGAGCAGGAGGCAACCCTTGTGCGAGTGTCAGTGACGAAATGTGGCTGCCGCCGACGCTGTCACCAACATATGGAAATAGGATGCGTTTGGGGCTGCTCATTCTGTGGTCCATAATGCGCTGATCGGACGGCATGCGTCACTCGGCGGTGAGACGTGTTGCAAAAGCCGATCTGGCCATTCTGCTGCAGCGTAAAACTGGATTGCGGCGTCCACCGAGTGTCGATCAAGGTCTGTTGTGCCGTATGTCACACCTTCCGCGACATAGCGATAGAGATCAAAGCCATGATCGTCGAGGCCCGGGATGTGAATAACGAGCACCCCTAGCAATAACATTTCGATCTGCACTGCTGAGTTGCCGCAGAGAACGATGTCGCAGGTGTCGCAAAATGCGCTTAGCGCTTCGCCGCGCGGGCGGATGTTGGCCTCTTTGGGCAGGTCCCCCAAGTTCGGGGATGCTATGCGTGGGTGGGTGCGGAGTTCTAATGTAGCGCTGGGGAAAGCGCTCAGGACACTGCGGCAGAGTTCGGCGACCTCGGGGCCTGCGAACGCATTCATGGCAATGCCGATGCGCTGCGAGGACGAGGGCGCGGTAACAGCACGCGGCTTTTTCAAGGCCTGTTTCAAGGGTTCGATGTCATAGCCAAGAGCGCGATCTTCGCCGGTTTTGTTTATGACGGCGGCGTGCGTATATCCAAGCGGCGGAAACGTCGTGTCGTGGTATGCGGTTTGCCAGTAAACAGACGGCCGTCCGGCAAGGGCGGCGCCCGCGGTCATTGCAATGCGGCGCTCGGACCGGTCTCCGATATGAATAACGGTCGCGTCTGAGCCCTCTAGCATTTCGGTATGTAGGAAACTCGCGAGGCACAGCGATAGCTCATCAGAATTCAAGCGTCGCCGCGCGGGCTTCATCTTCCATAGCATTGCAAAAGCCCTGAGGCGCAATGTGCGACGCTCTCTGCGCGCCATGGGGCGAGGCGTTGATATAGCCTTTTCAGGACATCCCCCATCAATCAGGGCGTCCAAGATCATCCGCGCCTTTGAATTGGGAACAGGACAATCCACCAAAGCGAGTCTACAGCCGGCCTTGGGCTGAATATCGTCACTCGTGACGAACCGCAGAGAACGAGCGATTTTCCACAGGCGTGTGACTGAATTCACGTGGCCCTTTGCAGCCAAACCCGCGGGGGGGACACCTTTGGCCAGCCTACGGCAGCGCATATCACGGAGCGCACAAAGCAGAAGCATTGCCCGCCTATGGGTCCCAAGCTGCGAATGGAGTGCGTTGCTGCTTTGAAACGGCCGCAAATGGACTGGCATGTCTGTACTGCTTCGGTTGATTTCCGCTGAACCTATGGGAAAAAGCCACTGGATTGAAGTGGTCGGGACTGATAATCGCTGGGCTCAAGCGTAAGAAAATTAAGGACGGGTTTGGCCATGTTCGAGAACAAGACAATTCTGGTGACAGGCGGAACGGGCTCCTTCGGACATGCCTTTGTCCCGATGACGCTGGAACGCTTCAATCCCAAAAAAGTCATCATCTACTCGCGAGACGAGATGAAGCAGTGGGAAATGGCCAAGCTGTTCCAGAACGATCCGCGCGTGCGTTTCTTTATTGGCGATGTCCGTGATCGTGAACGGATGTACCGCGCATTTGACGGTGTGGATTACGTTGTCCACGCTGCTGCAACCAAGATTGTGCCGACCGCCGAATACAACCCGTTCGAATGCATCAAGACCAACGTGAACGGCGCGATGAACGTGATCGACGCGGCCATCGACAAAAAGGTCAAAGGCGTGGTTGCCCTGTCCACCGACAAGGCGTCTAGCCCGATCAACCTGTATGGCGCATCGAAGTTGGCGTCGGACAAGCTGTTTGTGTCGGGCAATGCCTATGCGGGCGGCCACGATACCGCGTTTTCGGTTGTGCGTTACGGCAACGTCATGGGCTCGCGCGGCTCGGTGATTCCGTTCTTCATGTCGATCAAGGACAAGGGCGTTCTGCCGATCACTGATCCTCGCATGACCCGTTTCATGATCTCACTCGAGCAGGGCGTTGAACTGGTCTGGCACGCGTTCGAGGACATGATCGGCGGCGAGATCTATGTGAAGAAGATCCCCTCAATGAAGGTCACTGACGTGGCTCGAGTGATTGCGCCCGAGGCCAGCCAAGAGATCATTGGCATCCGTCCAGGTGAAAAAATCCATGAGCAGATGGTTGGCGCTGAAGATGCGATGTTCACCTACGAATACGAAGAGCACTTCAAAATCCTGCCGAACCTGAACAACTGGGGCACCGACAGTGCCCGCATCAAGGATGGCGTCCGCGTGGCCGAGGATTTCGTTTATTCCAGTGACAATAACACCGACTGGATGACGGACGATGCGCTGCAGGCTTGGATCGACGCCAACCGCGAAAAAATCGGAGCGATCTAATGATCCCCTATGGCTGTCAGGATATTTCGCAGGCCGATATCGACGCGGTGGTCGATGTCCTGAAATCCGATTTCCTGACCCAAGGGCCGGCGGTTCCGGCCTTTGAACAGGCCATTGCGGACTATGTTGGCGCGAAATTCGGGGTGGCTGTGAACTCGGCAACCTCGGCGCTGCATATCGCGGTCAAGGCGCTGGGCTTGGGCGAGGGCGATCTGATGTGGACGAGCCCCATCACGTTTGTCGCCTCTGCCAATTGCGGGCGCTATTGCGGTGCGGATGTGGATTTCGTTGATATCGACGCGGATACCTTCAACATGTGTCCCGATGCTTTGGCGGCGAAACTGGAGGCGGCAGAAGCTGCTGGTCGGTTGCCCAAGGTCATCGTGCCTGTGCACATGTGCGGCCAGTCCACTCGTGCCGAAGAAATTGCGGCTCTGGCCCGCAGGTACGGGATCAAAATCGTCGAAGATGCCAGCCACGCCATCGGTGCGAGCTATGGCGAAGGCAAGGTTGGTGCCTGCGCGCATTCCGACATCACGGTTTTCAGCTTCCACCCAGTCAAGATCATCACCACCGCTGAGGGCGGCTTGGCCACCACGAACGATCCCGTTCTGGCCGAACGCATGGGCCTGCTGCGCAGCCATGGTGTGACCCGCGATCCTGCGCTGATGACCCATGAGTCGGACGGCCCATGGTACTATCAACAGGTCGATCTGGGCTGGAACTATCGGATGACCGAAATGCAGGCCGCGCTTGGCCTGTCTCAGATGGCCCGATTGGATCAATTCATTGATCGTCGCAACGCGCTGGCTGATCGCTATGACAGCCTGTTGGCCGATTTGCCGCTGAAAACTCCCGGCCGGATCGAAGGGGCTCGCTCTGCGTGGCACCTCTATGTGATCCGTCTGGACGATGCCGCACGGCACCGCGCGGTGTTCGAATATCTGCGCGCAAACGGGATCGGCGTGAACCTGCACTATATCCCCGTGCACACGCAGCCCTACTACCGCGATCTGGGCCACAAAGTCGGCGATTTCCCCGCGTCCGAGGCGTACTATTCTCGGGCGATCTCTATCCCGCTGTATGCCGGGATGAGCGATGTCGAACAGGACGAAGTGGTACGCGTTCTGTCAGAGGCACTGTCGCAATGACCGTATGTGTTATCCCCGCCCGCGGCGGGTCCAAACGCATTCCTCATAAGAATATCAAAGAGTTCTGCGGCCAGCCGATGATCGTTTGGTCCATCAAGGCCGCACAGGCCTCGGGCGTTTTTGACCGTATCATCGTCAGTACCGATGACGCAGATATCGCAACTGTGGCCCGTGAATACGGCGCCGAAGTTCCGTTTTTGCGCAGCCCCGAGCTGTCGGATGACCATACGCCGACCGTGCCCGTGATTGCGGATGCTGCAGAGCGATTGGAACTTGCGGACGACGCGCCTGTTTGTTGCCTCTACGCGACTGCGCCCTTTGTACTGGGCACCGATATTGCGCAGGGGTTGTCTGCGCTGGTCGACGCTCAGGCGCACTACGTCATGGCCGTGACGACCTTTCCCTTTCCGATCCAGCGCGCGTTGCGGCGGTCGGATGCGGGCGCGGTCGAGATGTTCGATCCCAGCACCATGCAGACGCGTAGCCAAGATTTAGAAGAGGCGTGGCATGACGCCGGACAGTTTTATTGGGCAAAGGCCGGCACATGGCGCAGTGGGCGCGGTGTGTTCGAAGCCGGCTCTTACGGAGTAAGCTTGCCGCGACATCGGGTGCAGGACATCGATACGCCCGAAGACTGGGTGCGCGCCGAATTTTTAAAGCGCGCGATCGACGCTCAAGAGGGCGCCGCGCCTTGAGCGCCGCCTCGTCTGCGCGACGAACGGACGTTTGATCTTTTCACGGGGGCCTCATGGCACAGCCTCAGATTTTTTTTCGCGCTGATGCGTCTTTGCAGATCGGAACAGGTCACGTGGTGCGCTGCCTGACTCTGGCCAAGGCACTGCGTGCATCAGGGGCCGAATGCACCTTTTTGACCCGTGCACTTGATGGACATCTCGCCCACCGCATCAAGGCCGAGGGGTTTGCCTGTGACCTCTTGCCCGCGCCTGATGGTACCGCCGAGCTCCCCAAGGACCCGCCACACGCATATTGGGCGGGCGTTCCATGGCAAACCGATGCCGCCGAATGTGCGGCTATCTTGCAGGGGCGTACAGTAGACTGGCTGATTATGGATCACTATGCGTTTGACCACCGCTGGCAGAGTGTTCTGCGGGCGCGCGTGTTGCAGATCATGGTTTGGGATGACTTGGCCGACCGCAAACACGACTGCGATTTGCTGCTGGATCAGAACCTCGGGACCTCGGCGCAGGATTACGACGGGTTAGTCCCAGATACCGCGCATCTCTTGATTGGACCAAAATACGCCCAACTACGGGCCGAGTTTGCGTCGCAGCGGGCCGAGGCGCTGGTTTCGCGTTCTAATCGGCGCCTTCAGAGGATCCTGATCGCGATGGGCGGTGTAGACCAGCATGATGCGACCGGGCGCCTGCTGGACGCACTCGCTTTGTGGCCGCAGGCTCCGTCATTGGATGTGTCCGTCGTCTTGGGTGGGAAGGCACCGCATCTCCCCTCATTGCGAGCAAAGTCTGCAGAGCTTCCGTTCCGGTGCAAGATAGCGACTGATGTAACAGATATGGGCCATAGAATGGCTGAGGCGGACCTTGCCATTGGCGCTGTTGGTGGGACCACGTGGGAACGATGTGCTTTGGGCCTGCCGACCCTGATGCTGACGATTGCAGCGAACCAGATCCCGGCAGCCACCGCTCTGCATCAGACAGGCGCTGCCCGCTTGCTTGGCGATGAAACGAGTGATGGCTGGGAAGAACAGCTGTTGCAGGCACTGAACGATCTGTCGGACCCTATTCGTTTGGCAGAGATGTCAGAGATTTCCGCTGCGATTTGTGACGGTGATGGCACTGCGCGGCTTCAACGCGAACTCGTGCCGACCCCCGTGCGCTTGCGCCCCGCACAGATCACAGACGCTCGTCGTGTCTGGGAATGGCGACGAGAAGGCGGCGCGAGCCGTTACTATCGTAGCCAGACAGAGCCAGTCTATTCGGATCACTGGGGCTGGTATAACGCGGCACTCCGTTCGCAGATTCGGCGCTTCTGGGTGATCGAAGAGGGCGCACTGCCCTTGGGCTACGTCCGCTTGGACCTGACCGCTCCCGAGGAAGCCTTGATCAGCCTGTGCCTCGCCTACGATGCCCGTGGTCGCGGCATTGGTCAAATCGGTCTGTCTTTGATAGAGGACATGGCGGCAGAGTTGGGCATCACCCGCCTGGAGGCAGAAATCCATCCGGAAAATTTGCCTTCTCTTCGGGCCTTTCAAAAAGCTGGCTACAAGCCGGTTGGTGAAAATGATGGCTTTGGTGTTTTCGAGCGCAACGTACAGGTAAAGACATGAACGAGATCAAGATTGATGGCCGCGCGATTGGTCCGGACCATGCGCCCTACATTATCGCTGAGCTGTCAGCGAACCATAATGGTGACCTGACCAAAGCTTTGGAGATTATCACCAAAGCCAAGGCCGCTGGTGCGGATGCGATCAAGCTGCAGACCTACCGTCCCGACACCATCACGCTGAAGTCCGACCGCCCAGATTTTCAGATCACTGATGGCCTCTGGGCGGGGCATTCCTTGTATGATCTGTACGAATGGGCGCATACGCCGTGGGACTGGCACAAGGCGCTGTTCGATCATGCCCGGGCCGAGGGGATCACGATGTTCAGCTCGCCATTCGACAGCACAGCGGTTGATCTGCTCGAGGATCTAAACGCGCCCGCCTATAAAATTGCGAGCTTCGAATTGGTCGATTTGCCGCTGATCCGCTACGTCGCGCAGACCGGCAAACCGATGATCATGTCCACGGGCATGGCCGACGCAGAAGAGATTGCCGAAGCCGTAGATGCCGCACGCGGGGCAGGGTGCAACGAGCTTGTCGTTTTGCATTGCGTCTCGGGTTATCCGGCGCCTGCGTCGGACTACAACCTGCGTACTTTGCCGGACATGGCCGCCCGCTATGGGACGCTCACGGGTTTGTCCGATCATACACTCGACAACACGACGGCGCTGACTGCAGTGGCTCTGGGGGCGTGTGTGGTCGAAAAGCATGTGACGCTGGATCGCAATGGCGGCGGTCCAGACGACAGCTTCTCTCTTGAACCACATGAGTTAGAGGCGCTTTGCACCGGTTCAAAAACAGCTTGGGAAGCGCTTGGCCGTGTGGACTACGGACGTAAGTCGAGCGAGCTCGGAAATGTGAAGTTTCGCCGGTCTCTCTACTTTGTCAAAGATATCCCAGCGGGCGGCACGATCACAGTTGATGATGTCCGCAGCGTACGTCCCGGCTATGGCGCTGCCCCCAAGCATCTGGATCAGGTGGTCGGCGCGACAGTGGTCGAAGCCGTCGAAGCCAACACGCCGGTGAAGCTGGAAAACCTAAAGCTCTGACTTAGACGTCGGAACTGCCAATGAAAAACCCCGCCAGATTGCTCTGGCGGGGTTTTCTATTTTGCTAGGCTGAGCCTTAGTCCATCGCTTTGAAGTTCAGCGCGGCACCGTCTTTGATGCCCGAGAACCAGCGTGCGGTGACGGTCTTGGTCTTGGTGTAGAACTTGAACGCGTCGGGGCCGTACTGGTTCAGGTCGCCGAAGGCCGACTTCTTCCAACCGCCGAACGAGAAGTAGGACAGCGGAACGGGGATCGGGAAGTTGATGCCGACCATGCCAACGTTGACACGGTGTGCGAAGTCACGAGCGGTATCACCGTCCGCGGTGTAGATCGCAGTGCCGTTGCCGTAGTTGTTGGTCATGATCAGGTCGAGCGCTTCTTCGTAGGTCTCGGTGCGGACGGTCGAGAGCACGGGGCCGAAGATCTCTTCCTTGTAGATATCCATGTCCGGGGTCACGTTGTCGAACAGCGACGGGCCACAGAAGAAGCCGTTCTCGTAGCCTTGCAGGCTGAAGTCGCGGCCGTCGATGACCAGATCCGCGCCTTGCTCAACACCCGAGGTGATCAGCTTGTTGATACGCTCTTTCGAAGCTGCTGTGATAACCGGACCGTAATCAACGTCGTCGCCAGCGGTGTAGGGGCCAACCTTCAGTGCCTCGACACGGGGAACCAGCTTCTCGATCAGCTTGTCCGCGGTTTCTTGACCCACGGGAACAGCAACCGAGATCGCCATGCAGCGTTCGCCAGCCGCGCCGTAGCCAGCGCCGATCAGCGCGTCAGCGGCTTTGTCCAGATCCGCGTCGGGCATGATGATCATGTGGTTCTTCGCACCGCCGAAGCACTGAGCGCGCTTGCCGTTGGTCGCCGCGCGGCCATAGATGTACTGCGCGATCGGGGTCGAACCTACGAAGCCAACCGCTTGGATGGTCTCGTTGTCGAGGATGCCGTCAACGACTTCTTTGTCACCGTTGATGACTTGTAGAACGCCCTTGGGCAGGCCTGCTTCGGTCAGCAGTTCAGCCAGACGCAGCGAGGTCGAGGGGCAGCGCTCGGAGGGCTTCAGGATCATGGCGTTGCCGCATGCAATTGCAGGGGCCATTTTCCACAGCGGGATCATTGCGGGGAAGTTGAAGGGCGTGATGCCTGCAACGACACCCAGCGCCTGACGCATAGCATATAGGTCGATGCCGGGCCCGCCATTGTCCATGTATTCACCCTTCAGCATGCTGGGGGCGCCCATGCAAACTTCGACAACTTCCAGACCGCGCTGAACGTCGCCCTTGGCGTCGGGGATGGTTTTACCGTGCTCTTTGGAAACCAGCTCAGCCAGTTCTTCCATGTGCTCGTTGATCAGGGCACCGAACTTCATCATCACGCGTGCGCGGCGCTGGGGGTTGGTGTTGGCCCACGCAACCTGAGCTTCTGCCGCGTCTTCGATGGCTTTGGTCAGCTCTTCGATCGAGGCCAGCGGCACTTTGGCCTGAACTTCGCCTGTGGCGGGGTTGTAGACGTCGGTGAAACGACCTGAGGTGCCTTTGACCATCTCGCCGTTGATATAGTGGGTAAGCTCTTGCATTGCGTCCTCCCGGAATTGTGGTTGAGCGCAGCATAGTCTTGCAAATCTGACGCAAACAGAGGAAGTTTCCCAAATTCATTTTGCGAAAATGCAGGTACGAAGATGTCAGTGCTTTGGGACGATCTCCGCATATTCTTGGCCGTGTCACGGGCAGGGGGCCTGACCGGCGCCTCCAAGATGTTGCGGGTGGACCCTGCCACTGTTGGCCGGCGGATCACACGTCTGGAAGAGGCGCTTGAAGCGCCTCTCTTTGCGCGCTCCCCCCAAGGCTATGCGCTGACAGAGCGCGGGCAGCGCTTGATGACAGAGGCGGTGCGGGTCGAGCAGGCCATGGACGCAGCGCTAGAGACTGTGGGGTCACAGACCGGCGGCCTGTCGGGGCAAATCCGGATTGGCGCTCCGGATGGCTGTGCGAACTACGTGTTGCCACAGGTCTGTGCGCGGATCGTCGAAGAGAACCCTGATCTCGAAGTGCAGATCGTCGCGTTGCCGCGTGTGTTCAACCTGTCCAAGCGCGAGGCTGACATGGCAATTGGGGTGAGTCGCCCGACAACGGGGCGGCTGACGGTGCAGAAGATCAGTGACTACCACCTGTCCTTGGCCGCGTCCGAGGATTACCTTGCGCAGAATCCGCCAATCAAGAGCCTTTCGGACCTGAAGGGGCATCGGCTGGTGGGCTACATCCCCGACATGATCTTTGACAAGGAATTGGACTATCTGACCGAAATGGGCGCGGAGCGGGTGAGTCTGGGATCAAACTCCGTCTCTGTTCAGTTCAACTGGGTCAGGATGGGCGGCGGCGTCGGTGTCGTGCACGATTTTGCGATTCCCTCCACCAACACCGTCCGGCGCATTTTAACCGAAGACGTTAGCCTAAAGCGAAGCTTTTATCTGATCCGGCATGCAGACGATCGTAGACTTGAACGAATGAACAGCTTTGCCAAACTGGTGGCAGAAGGCGTGCGGACCGAGATTGCCAGACTGGAAGCAAGCGCTTGACAGTGCAGACAATTGCGCAGACGCTTGTCTATAAGAAATTTTATTTCGGGAGTAAGACCATGCTTGTGCAACAAATCCTGGGTAGTAAGAGTCAGCAGGGCGTTTTTACCGTCAAGCCCACCATCACTGTCATGGAAGCCGCCAAGATTCAGGCCGACCAGAAAATCGGGACGGTTATGGTTTCGTCGGACGGCGAGCACCCCGATGGCATCTTGTCAGAGCGTGATATTGTGCGCCATCTGGCCTCGACCGGCCCCTCGGTCCTGGATCTGCCTGTATCTGAGTTGATGACGTCAAACCTTGTCACCTGCGCCAAGGGCGACCGGACGGATGAGGTGATGCAGAAAATGACAGACGGCCGCTTCCGCCACATGCCCGTGCTCGAGGATGGTAAACTCATCGGCGTGATTAGCCTTGGCGATGTTGTCAAAGCGCAACTGAGCCATGTCGCCATGGAGAAAGAAGCCCTCGAAGGCATGATCATGGGCCAATAGTCGCGTTCCCCTTGCATTCTGCGCCGCAATATTGTTGCGTCGCAGAAAAACGGGGGAAGGAGCCACCTTATGCGTATCGGACTGTATCCGGGAACATTCGATCCGATCACCTTGGGGCATATCGACATCATTCGTCGTGCGACAGCCCTGGTTGATAGGCTGGTGATTGGCGTTGCAATCAACCGTGACAAGGGCCCTCTGTTTTCGCTGGATGAACGGGTCGAGATGATCCAGTCCGAATGTGCGATCCTCGCTCAAGAAACTGGGGTCGAGATCATTGCGCATCCTTTCGAAAACCTGCTGATCGATTGCGCCCATGACGTTGGAGCCCAGTTGATCGTGCGCGGTCTGCGCGCCGTGTCTGACTTCGAGTACGAATATCAGATGGTCGGGATGAACCGGCAGTTGGATGACACGGTCGAGACGGTTTTCCTTATGGCCGAAGCGCAGCATCAGGCCATCGCATCGAAACTGGTCAAGGAGATCGCGCGCCTTGGCGGAGATGTGTCCAAGTTTGTGACGCCCACGGTGGCCGACGCGCTGAAGGGCAAGCTGCGCTAATCGCCAATCCTACGGCTTCAAAATGCAAAACGGCCCGAAGCGATACCTCGGGCCGTTTTGTTATTCGTAATCCAGCTTGGATCAGATGAACTTCGCCATCGCAACAGCGGTGTCCGCCATACGGTTCGAGAAGCCCCATTCGTTGTCGTACCAGCTCAGGATGCGAACCATGGTGCCTTCCATGACCTTGGTCTGGTCGGTGGCAAAGATCGAGCTGTGCGAGTCGTGGTTAAAGTCGACCGAGACCAGCTTCTCGTCAGTGACACCCAAAATGCCCTTCAGCTCGCCTGCGGCGGCTTCGTGGATGGCTGCGTTGATTTCTTCGACGGTGGTTTCGCGCGCTGCTTCGAAGGTCAGGTCAACGACCGAGACGTTCGGGGTGGGGACGCGGATCGCAACGCCGTCCAGCTTGCCGTTCAGGTCGGGCAGAACCAGACCAACCGCTTTGGCCGCACCGGTCGAGGTGGGGATCATGGACAGAGCTGCCGCGCGGGCGCGGTACAGGTCTTTGTGCATGGTATCCAGCGTCGGCTGGTCGCCGGTGTAGCTGTGGATAGTGGTCATGAAGCCTTTGACGATACCGATTTTGTCGTTCAGCACTTTTGCCACGGGCGACAGGCAGTTGGTGGTGCACGATGCGTTCGACACGATCAGGTCTTCTGCGGTCAGGCTGTCGTGGTTCACACCGTACACAATGGTCTTGTCCGCGCCGGACGCAGGTGCAGACACCAGAACGCGCTTGGAGCCGTTCTCGAGGTGCAGCGACGCCTGTTCTTTCGAGGTGAAGATACCGGTGCACTCCAGCGCCACGTCAACGTCACCCCAAGGCAGGTCTTTGGGGTCACGGATGGCTGTCACACGGATCGGGCCACGACCTGCGTCGATGACACCGTCGCCAACAGTCACTTCGCTGGGGAAGCGGCCGTGGACGCTGTCATACTTCAGCAGGTGTGCGTTGGTCTCAACCGGGCCCAGATCGTTGATGGCGACGACTTCGATATCGGTACGGCCCGACTCGATGATGCCGCGCAGTACGTTACGGCCGATGCGGCCAAAGCCGTTGATAGCAACTTTTACGGTCATGGTTTCCTCCCGCGAAATGGTTCGCTGATAACGCTAACAAAGTTATCGCTAACATGGCGATATCGCACAGGATGTCAACCGATCAGACGATATCGCCGGATCAGCGCCAGAATTCGATGTATTCGATCAGGAGAATTCCCTTTTTGGCCAGAAAGATGGTGCTCTCGCCATCTTGGACCATCCAATCATAGCAAAAGGCGCCCACGATGAGGGCGCCTAGAATCAATGACAGCTTGTTCGTCACGCGGAGGCCGCTCCTTAGTTAAGGAGCTGCCCCATTGCTGCGGCCACGTCGGCCATGCGGCAGGAGAAGCCCCATTCGTTATCGTACCATGCCAGAACGCGCACGGTGCGACCACCCACAACCTTGGTTTGATCGGGGGCAAAGATCGAGGATTGAGAGGTGTGGTTAAAGTCGATGGAGACCTTGGGCTCGGGATCGTAGCCCAGAACGTGGCCCATGTGGCCAGCGGCTGCTTCGCGAACGATCTCGTTGACGTCTGCAACGGTGACGTCCTTGCCAGCTTCAAAGGTCAGGTCCACGCAGCTGACGTTCGGCGTCGGTACGCGCATCGAGGTGCCGTCCAGCTTGCCTTCCAGTTCGGGCAGAACTTCTTTCAGGGCCTTCGCCGCACCGGTGGAGGTCGGGATCATCGCCATGGCCGCTGCGCGGGCGCGGTACAGATCCTTGTGACGACGGTCCAAAGTGGGCTGGTCGCCAGTGTAGCTGTGGATGGTGGTCATGATGCCACGCTCGATGCCGATCGCGTCGTTCAGAACTTTCGCCAGAGGCGCGAGGCAGTTGGTGGTGCACGACCCGTTCGAGATCATGCGGTCGCCTTCAACCAAGCTGCGGTGGTTCACGCCATACACGATGGTCTTGTCCACGTTTGTTGCGGGGGCGGAGATCAGCACCGATTTGGCACCACGGTCAAGGTGGATGGCCGACTTGCCGCCATCGTTGAATTTGCCGGTGCATTCCAGAACAACGTCAACGCCGTCCCAGTCCAGTTCGTTGGGCTCATAGGTCGACATCACGTCGATGGGGCCACGGCCCAGATCTAGCGTGCTGCCGTCTACTTTGACCACACCGCCAAAACGGCCGTGCACGCTGTCATACTTCAGCAGGTGCGCGTTGGTCTCGATGGGGCCGGTTGCGTTGATCTTAACAACCTGTACGTCATTGCGTGCGCTTTCCGCGATGTGCGCCAAAGTGCAGCGACCGATGCGGCCAAATCCATTGATGCCAACGGTGATGGTCATGGGGGTATCTCCTGAAACCGAGCTGAGGGAGTTAACGGGTATATGGCCCAACCCCGCTCAGGGGGCAAAGAAAATCTGCTAAATCTATCAATATGTTAGCGATAAACTGTGCTCAAAGTGCAGGTTTGCGCTAACAGTCAATCGCTAACAGTTCTGCATTGCAGCATGGGGCGGACGGCCCTCGCGAATCCCCTGACTTCTTTTTGCTACAAATACTCACGGCGCACCTGCACGGCCCAACCCGAGAGCCCAAAGAAAAGGGCGCCCCGCAGGACGCCCTCTCCGAATTTCCGATCGCTCAAGAGATCAGAGCAGGTCTTTGACCTTCTGCGCGACGTTCGCAGCAGTGATGCCGAACTTCTCGTAGAGGGTCTCAGCAGGGGCCGAGGCACCAAAGCCTTCCATGCCCACGAACGCCGCCTTGGCCTCGCGGCCGCGCTCACCCAACAGGTACTTGTCCCAGGGCTGACGGACAGCGGCTTCGACGGCAACGCGGACGGGACCTGCGGGCAGGACCTTCTTGCGGTAGCCTTCATCCTGCGCATCGAACAGTTCCATGCAGGGCATGGAGACAACGCGGGTGCCGATGCCTTCGGCTTCGAGCAGCTTCTTGGCTTCCATCGCGATTTCGACTTCCGAACCGGTCGCCATGATGATCGCCTGACGCTTGCCCTCGGCGTCTGCCAGAACGTAACCACCCTGAGCGGTCAGGTTCTTGAGCTTGTGCTCGGTGCGGACGGTGGGCAGGTTCTGACGCGACAGCGCCATCACGGTCGGGGTCGACTTGGAGGTCAGCGCGATTTCCCACGCTTCGGCAGTCTCGACCGCATCCGCAGGACGGATCAGGTAGGTGTTCGGGGTTGCGCGGCAGTAGGCCAGATGCTCGACCGGCTGGTGGGTCGGGCCGTCTTCACCCAGACCGATCGAGTCGTGGGTCATGACGTAAGTCACCGGAACGCCCATCAGCGCCGACAGACGCATGGAGCCACGGGCATAGTCTGCAAAGCACAGGAAGGTGCCGCCATAGGGACGCACGCCGCCGTGCAGGGCCATGCCGTTCATCGCAGCAGCCATGCCGTGCTCACGGATACCGTAGTAAACGTAGCGGCCTTTGCGGTCCTCGGGGGACAGAATGCCCAGATCGCCGGTCTTGGTGTTGTTCGAGCCGGTCAGGTCAGCAGAACCACCAATGGTTTCGGGTGCGATCGGGTTGATCACTTCCAGAGCCATCTCCGACGCCTTGCGGGTCGCGACCTTGGGCGCCTCTTCCGACAGCTGCTTCTTCAGCGCTTTGACGGTGGCCGATAGCTTCTTGGGGGCTTCGCCAGTCATGATGCGGGTGAATTCCGCCTGACGGCTGGCCGAAACCTCGGCAAAGCGACCTTCCCATGCTTCGCGCTCGGCTGCGCCACGGGTGCCGATGGCTTCCCACTGGGCTTTTACGTCCGCAGGGATCTCGAAGGGACCATGGTTCCAGCCATATACTGCTTTGGCCGCTGCCAGCTGGTCACCATTTGTCAGAGCGCCGTGGCCCTTGCTGGTGTCTTGCGCCGCGTGGCCCAAAGCGATGTGCGTTTTGCACGCGATCATCGAGGGCTTCTTGGTCACTTTCGCCTTGGCGATCGCTTCGTCGATTTCGGCGGGGTTGTGGCCGTCGATTTCGATTACGTGCCAGCCCGACGCCTTGAAGCGCTGCACCTGATTGGTGCGGTCGGCGATATCAACGGTGCCGTCGATGGTGATGTTGTTGTTGTCCCAGAAGACGATCAGTTTGGACAGTTCCTGACGGCCGGCCAGTGCGATGGCTTCTTGGCTGACGCCTTCCATCAGGCAGCCGTCGCCCGCGATCACGTAAGTGTAGTGATCAACGATCTTCTTGCCATAGCGGCCGCGCAGCGAAGCTTCGGCCATTGCGAAACCTACCGCGTTCGAAATGCCCTGACCCAGCGGGCCGGTGGTGGTCTCGATGCCTTTGGCGTGACCGTATTCGGGGTGACCTGCGGTGATCGCGCCCCATTGGCGGAAGTTCTTGACCTGCTCGAGGGTCATGTCCTCGTAACCGGTGAGGTACAAAAGGCTGTACATCAGCATCGAGCCGTGGCCCGCCGATAGGATGAAGCGGTCGCGGTCAAACCAGTCGGGGTTTTTCGCGTCAAATTTCAGGTGCTTTTCGAACAGCACGGTCGCAACGTCTGCCATACCCATTGGCATACCCGAGTGACCCGAGTTTGCGGCGGCAACGGCATCCAGCGTCAGGGTGCGGATGGCGGCGGCCTTCATCCAGTGTTCAGGGTTGGCTGTGCGGAGGGCTTCGATATCCACGGGCAATTCCTCTGTCAGAAGCGTATGTGAGCGCTGAATATCAGGGTCCCAAGATAGTGCAACCGCCGTAAACGCGTACAATCGGCCTAAAAACGCCCAAAGGGCAGCATTTTGGTAGGGATGGGGATAAAGTACCCTGTAGCGACGGTTTCGCGATTCGGCGGGACCCAAGAGCAGTGTTGTCTCGAAGAAAGGCAAGCAGGAATGACTGAGATTGACGAACTCCAACGTCGCATCACGGCGGCGTTCGATCGGATCGGACAAGGCGTACAGATGTTGGATGCTGCGCCCACGGCTGATGCGCTGCCCGAAGGTGCGCTCGCCAAGGCAGATGCCGATGTTCTACGGATGGAGTTGCAGGCGGCGCTGGCCCATAGCGAAGCGCTGCAGGATAAACTGGACGGCGTTCAGGACAAGCTGGCCAAGGCCGAGCCCGAGATCAGCTCGACCCTCGTGGCCGAGCTGGAGGAACAGATCGCCAAGCTGAAAGAAGCAAACGCCGAACTGATGGCCGCGAACGAGGCGATGCGTGGTGCAGAAAGCGGCGTCACCATCGAACAGATGGATCAGGGCGTCGTTGCCGAACTGGCAGCATTGCGCGCTGAACGCGCTGCCGAAGCCACCGAAATGAAAGCGCTGCTGGCACTTGTCGAAGGGGCCAACCGCGTCGCGTCCGAAGAGGAGAGCACCTAATGCCCCATGTTCAGGTATCGATCGGCGGACGCTTTTTCGATGTGGCCTGCCAGCCCGGCGAAGAAAGCTATTTGCAAGCCGCAGCGGCTGTTTTGGACGAAGAAGCCTCGGTGCTCGTTGAGCAGATCGGGCGGATGCCGGAATCGCGTATGCTTTTGATGGCTGGTCTGATGCTCGCGGACAAAACCGCAGGGGCAGGGGACAACACTGCCGCCCTGAATGCCCGCATCGCAGAGCTTGAGGCCGAGAACGCTGCGCTCAAAGCGCGCGAGCCGCAAACTGTGACGGTCGAAGTGCCCGTGCCGACTCTGCCCGAAGGACTGGAAAGCACTTTGGCCGCGCTGGCGGACCGCGCCGAGAAATTGGCCGAAGAGGTCGAAGAAAAGGCGACGGCCTAAGCGGTCGCTCCACCTTGGAAACAGAAAAGACCCGCCAAACGAGGCGGGTCTTTTTGCATTACGATGCCGGATGCGATTAGGCGTTGGCTTCGCGGATCTTTTCGGCCGAGGTCTTGTCGTAGGTGATGCCGTTCTCTTCGAACAGAGTGTCCAGCTCGCCCGACAGGGTCATCTCGGTAATGATGTCGCAGCCGCCGACGAACTCGCCTTTCACATACAGCTGGGGGATGGTCGGCCAATCCGAGTAGTCCTTGATGCCTTGACGAATGCCTTCGTCGGCCAGAACGTTTACGTCGGTATAGTCGACACCTATAAAGTTCAGAACACCTGCGACACGGCTGGAAAAGCCGCACTGGGGCATGTCCTTGGTGCCCTTCATGAAAAGAACCACGTCATTGTTGGTGACGGTTTCTTTGATTTGGGTTTGTGCTTCGCTCATTTGACCCTCCTTGAGGTTCTGCGATTGTGAGCCCGATGGTACCGCCGGGCGTAGTCTGCATCATCCGCCTCTGGCGGGATATGAATGTCGGCCTGACTGTAATTGCCGCCCAACCAGCTGACCCCGCGTTCAAGCGAGGCGTTCTGCCTGTGCGACCGCGCCAAGGCCTCGTGATCGACTGCTTCCAAACCCAACTCGGGCTTGTCTTGCGGTCTGGATTTCGGCTGTCTTCTGGATAGTGGAATGTGTTTGCGCGGGGCCAGAACCTTTCCAGCGATAAAAAGGCCCAAAGCCAATGCAATCAGTCCCCAGAAGACGGCGTCATTCATTCAGGGGCCCGTGTGGTCAGCGCCAGAGCGTGTAATTCGCCCTGCGAGCCGTCCATCTTCCCTTTAAGGGCCGCGTAGACCGCGCGCTGCTGCTGCACGCGGTTCTTGCCGCGGAAGCTTTCATCCACGACCTCGGCGGCAAAGTGGTTGCCGTCGCCAGCGGTGTCGGTGATCTGAATCCGTGCCTCGGGGAACGTTTCACGCAGCAGGTTTTCGATTTCGTCTGCACGCATTGGCATGTGCAAGTGGCCTCCGTCTTGTAGCGTTACAAGGGTAGGCGTCGTGTGCCCCCTCTGCAAGGGGCACACTGTGCGATTACACCGATTTAGGATGTGTGTTTACGATTAGCCGAGACGTTCGGCCAATGCACCGCGGTACAGGTCCGACAGTTCGGACAGCGGTGCGGAGGCGCCACCGATGGTCACGGTGTCGCCCGAGAATTTGCCGACCGACTGGATGGTCACACCCGCCTGAGCGGCCGCGGACATCAGCGCTTCGGCATAGTCGAAGTTGCAGGCGACCAGATAGCGGGCCTGATCCTCGCCAAAGAGGGTCGCGGTGTCTGCTGCGTCCAGTTGGATGCCAACCCCGTGCGCTTCGGCCATTTCGAATGCAGCAACAGCCAGCCCGCCGTCCGACAGGTCGGTACAGGCGCGGATGAACTGGCGGTTGTCACGAATGAACTCGCCGTTCTTGCGTTCGGCGTCCAAATCCACGTGGGGCGCATCGCCGTCTTCGCGGTTGAAGACTTCGGCCAGAAGGGCGGACTGGCCCAGATGACCAACAGTGTCGCCAACCAGCAGGGCTACGTGGCCTTCGCGTACATCGCCGCCGATGATGTCGTCCACGTGATCAATCAGGCCAACCGCACAGATGGTCGGGGTGGGCAGGATCGGCTCGCCATCAGTCTCGTTATAAAGCGAGACGTTGCCCGACACGATCGGGGTGTCCAGCGCCAGACATGCTTCGCCAATACCCTGAATAGCGCCGACAAACTGACCCATGATCTCGGGCTTTTCGGGGTTGCCGAAGTTCAGGTTGTCGGTGGTCGCCAGCGGCTTCGCGCCGACTGCGGTCAGGTTACGGTAGGTCTCTGCGACAGCCTGACGGCCACCTTGCACGGGGTTCGCTTTGACGTAGCGCGGGGTCACGTCGCTGCTGAACGCCAGCACTTTGTTGGTGCCGTGCACACGGACCAGACCTGCGCCAGCACCGGGGGTGCGGAGCGTGTCGCCCATGACCTGCGTGTCATACTGCTGATACACCCACTGGCGCGAACAGTAGTTCATACTGCCAATGATCGCTTTGAGCGCGTCGATTGCATCCACCTCGGGCACCGGCGCCAGCTCTTCTGCGACGGGGGTGGGTACGTGGGGACGGTCGTATTCGGGCGCGTTGCCCGACAGCGCGCGCAGGGGCAGGTCGGCCATGACCTTGCCGTTGTGTTCGATGATGAACTTGTCTTCGGGGATGGTCTCGCCCACGATCGCGAAGTCAAGGTCCCACTTGTCGAAGACAGCCTTGGCTTCGGCTTCCTTTTCGGGGCGCAGAACCATCAGCATGCGTTCCTGCGATTCCGACAGCATCATTTCGTAGGCGGTCATGTTCTCTTCGCGGCAAGGTACCGCGTTAAGGTTCAGGCGCACGCCCAATTCGCCTTTGTCGCCCATTTCCACAGCCGAGCAGGTCAGACCCGCAGCGCCCATGTCCTGAATCGAAATCACCGCGCCGGTCTGCATCAGTTCCAGCGTGGCTTCCATCAGGCGCTTTTCAGTGAAGGGGTCGCCAACCTGAACGGTGGGACGCTTCTCTTCGATGGTCTCGTCGAATTCTGCCGACGCCATGGTCGCGCCACCGACGCCATCACGGCCAGTCTTTGCACCAAGGTAAACCACGGGCATGCCCACGCCGGACGCTGCCGAGTAGAAAATCTTGTCCGCATCTGCGAGGCCCGCCGCAAAGGCGTTGACCAGACAGTTGCCATTATATGCGCTGTGGAACCGCATCTCGCCGCCCACAGTGGGAACGCCAAAGCAGTTGCCATAGCCGCCGATGCCTTCGACAACGCCGTGCACCAGACGCTTGGTCTTGGGGTGATCGGGTTCGCCAAAGGACAGAGAGTTCATCGCCGCGATAGGACGGGCGCCCATGGTAAAGACGTCACGCAGAATGCCGCCCACGCCAGTCGCCGCGCCCTGATAGGGTTCGATGTACGAGGGGTGGTTGTGGCTTTCCATCTTGAAGATGACCGCCTGACCATCGCCGATGTCGACAACGCCTGCGTTCTCGCCGGGGCCGCAGATGACCTGAGGGCCCTCGGTGGGCAGGGTGCGCAGCCATTTCTTGGAGCTTTTGTACGAGCAGTGCTCGTTCCACATCGCCGAGAAAATCCCCAGCTCGGTAAAGGTGGGCTCGCGGTTCAGGATGCGAAGGATTTCGGCATATTCATCGGGCTTGATACCGTGGGCCTCGATGAGGTCGGGCGTGATCGCCGGCTCTTGCATGGAATAAGTCCCCTTAAGACGGATTGCCGCGCTTTTATGACAGAGTCTGCGAATGGGAAAGGGGGTAGGGGTCGAAATCGCGCCTGACGGTTTGCGGGCCTCTGGTGGCGCCGCAAAAAAAAGGCCGAGCACTAAGCTCGGCCGAAGTCCAACAGGGAGGTATGAAGCGGAAGCGCCAAAGTGCGCGACCAGCTTCGACGGTCGAAATAGGGATCACTGGTGACTCGATCAAGACTCGAATTGCCGCAGGAGCGACATTCCTGCTATGCATATAAGGCATAGCTAGGCAGACGTCGCATCTTACAGCGGCGGTTCGTCCGGATAAGCCCGCCGGGATTCGGCGATCTCGGACTGTACAAACTCTCGGAACGCGGCGATCCGCTGGGACTGTCGCAACTCCTCTGGGTAAGCAAGGTAGACCGGAACTTCGGCGCTTTCAATTTCTGGCAGCACTCTGACAAGGTCTGGGAAGTCAACTGCCAAATATTGAGGCAGAACCCCGATCCCGAGATCGTGAATGGCCCCCTGAAGGACGCCGAAATAGCTGTTTACGGTCAAAGTCGATGAAATATCGTTGGCAAGGATGGACGCCACCAGCTGCGCACCGGCCCCGACCTGAGGGGTGCTAGGGCTCTGGCAGATCAGGCGGTGGTTGGCCAATTCCTCTAGTTTTTCGGGCGCGCCGTGCATTTTGATGTAGTTCTGCGAAGCGTACATCCGCATGCGGACGTTAAACAGACGCTTGCGAACCAGATCGGCTTGGCTGGGCTCTTTCATGCGGATGGCAACGTCGGCCTCGCGCATGGGCAGGTCCAGCACGCGCTCTTCGAGCATCAGGTCAATCTTGAGATTCGGATACTGTTCATAGAGCTTGGTCAGACGCGGCGCGAGCCACATGGAGCCAAAGCCCGTGGTCGTGGTGACGCGCAATTCGCCGAACACTTCTTCTTCGCTGTCCTTGATCCGCGCAGACGCCGCATCAAGGCGTCGCGACATCGCCGAGGTGGCGTCAAACAGCAATTCGCCCTGTTCGGTGAGAATCAGTCCCCGTGCGTGACGGTGGAACAGCGTGGTGTTCAGGCTCTCTTCGAGGGCCCGAATTTGCCTGCTGACCGCAGATTGAGACAGATGCAGCACGTCACCGGCGTGTGTGAGGCTGCCTGCATCCGCGACCGCGTGAAATATCCGTAATTTGTCCCAGTCCATCTTTGTAACTTTCTGCCCGCTCTTCGTACCTTAGACGAAATGTCATTCATTTGAACGGATTATACACGAGGAATTGTGCAAAAACCCGAACTTTCGCCTTTGTGGGTCAGTATTTGTGACCTAACCTTGTGCTATACTATAGCACGCACATTGAGCGAGGGGAGGCGCGAGATGAGCAAGCACACAGTTACTTTGGAAGATCGTTTTGATCTGACGAAATCCCCGATTCTATTGAACGGAACGCAGGCACTGGTGCGACTTATGTTGGCACAACGTGAACGCGACCGTGTGGCCGGGCTGAACACAGCAGGTCTGGTGACGGGATATCGCGGCTCGCCCTTGGGCGCGGTCGATATGCAGATGACCCGCGCAGGCCGGGTTCTAAGTGAACATGACGTTACATTTCAGCCCGGTTTGAACGAGGATTTGGCCGCCACCGCGCTCTGGGGTAGCCAACAGGCCGAACTGCGCGGCGAGGGCAAATTCGACGGCGTCTTTGGCCTTTGGTACGGCAAGGGGCCGGGCGTCGACCGGTCCGGCGACGTGATGCGCCACGCGAATATGGCGGGCTCGTCTCGTCATGGCGGTGTTCTGATGGCGATGGGGGATGACCACACGGGCGAATCCAGCACCGTCTTGCACCAGTCCGACTGGGCCATGGTGGATGCCTACATGCCTGTGGTGAACCCGGCGGGTGTTCAGGAAATTCTGGACTACGGTCTCTATGGCTTTGCGCTGTCGCGGTACGCCGGTGTTTGGGTTGGCCTCAAGACGATGAAGGATACGGTCGAGGCAACGGGCGTTGTGGATGGTGATCCGCACCGTGTTCAGCTGGTCCAGCCGACTGACTTCACGATGCCAAGGGGCGGTCTGAACATCCGCCTCGGCGATACGCCCCACGCCCAGGAGGCGCGGATGATCGACTACAAGCGCTTCGCCGCTGAAGCCTTTTCTCGCGCCAACAACATGGACAAGCGGGTCTGGGGCAAGGCAGGCGCCAAGATTGGCTTTGTCGCTGCGGGAAAAAACTGGCTCGATCTGGTGCATGCCTTCAACCTGCTGAACATCGACGCGGCTGAGGCTGAACGTCTGGGACTGACGACATACAAGGTCGGGCAGACGTGGCCGCTGGACATGCACGGGTTCCACGACTGGGCCGAGGGGCTCGACCTGATCATCGTGGTCGAGGAGAAGCGCAAGTTGATCGAAGTGCAGGTCAAAGAAAGCATCTTTGACGACCGCCGCGGCCGCCGCGTCTATGGCTGGCACAAAGGCGGTGGGGCAGGGGCCGACCACGGCGAGGAGTTGTTCCCGACCCGAATGGCGCTGGACCCCGTCATGATCGCCGAAAAGATCGGGGGTATTCTGATCGAAGAGGGGCGCGGCACGGATGGAGTCCGCGCGGGACTCGAAACGCTCGCCAACGCCCGCCGCGCCGACAACGCCGAAGATATCGCTGCGCGTTTGCCCTATTACTGCGCGGGCTGTCCGCACAACACATCCACCAAAGTGCCCGACGGCCACCGCGCCTATGCGGGGATCGGCTGTCACTACATGGTGCAATGGATGGACCGGAACACCACCGGCTTTACCCATATGGGGGCCGAAGGAGCGAACTGGATCGGCGAGGCACCGTTCAGTAACCGCAAGCACGTGTTCCAGAACCTCGGGGACGGGACGTATAACCACTCGGGCGTTCAGGCGATCCGGGCCGCTTTGGCGGCGGGGACGAACATCACCTACAAGATCCTTTATAATGACGCGGTGGCGATGACCGGCGGTCAGCCGAACGAAGGGGGCCTGTCCCCTCAGCGCATTGCCTGCGAATTGCAGGCCATGGGGGTCGGCCACATCGCGGTGGTCTATGACCCCAAAGAAGAGGTCGATCTGGATGCTTTTCCCAGGGGCCTGAAAATGCACGAACGCAGCGAGATGCCCCGCGTTCAAGAGGACTGCGCGCAGATCGAGGGCGTCTCTGCCATCATCTACATCCAGACCTGCGCCGCCGAGAAACGCCGCCGTCGCAAGCGCGGGTCGTTCCCTGATCCGGATCAGCGGGTGTTCATCAATACTGATATCTGCGAGGGCTGCGGGGATTGCGGGGTGCAGTCGAACTGTGTGGCGATCACTCCGGTCGAAACCGAACTGGGTCGCAAGCGTGCCATCGATCAGTCTGCCTGTAACAAGGATTTCAGCTGCCTTGATGGCTTCTGCCCATCCTTTGTCACGCTCAAAGGGGCCAGGCTGCGCAAACAGGCGACCACAGCGCTGGACCTGCCGGATATGCCTTTGCCCGAGTTGCCGACGATCAACGGGACGTGGAACGTGGTTGTCACGGGCGTTGGCGGAACGGGCGTTGTGACCATCGGCGCGGTGCTGGCGCAGGCCGCGCAGATCGCGGGCCTTGGCGCAGGGATGATGGAAATGGCTGGCCTCGCTCAAAAGGGCGGCGCGGTGCACATCCATTGCCGACTGGCCAATCAGCCCGACGACATCAGCGCGATCCGCGTGGCAACGGGCGAATGTGATGCCTTGATCGGCGGGGATCTGGTGGTGAGCGCGGGGGCGAAAACGCTCGGCCTCACTAGCGAGGACCGAACCGGAGCGGTGGTGAACAGTCACGACACGGTCACTGGCGACTTTACCCGTGATCCATCGTTCAAGCTGCCGTCCGACCGTCTGTCATTGGCGCTAGAGGCGCGTCTGAAAGAGCGCGTGCAGATGCTCGACGCCAGCACTTTGGCCAAGAACACCCTTGGGGACAGCATCTTTTCGAACATGATCCTGCTCGGCGCGGCGTGGCAGCGCGGGCTGATCCCCATTGCTCAAGACGCTCTCGTCGATGCGATCAAACTCAACGGCGCCGCTATAGACAACAACCTGCGGGCCTTCGAGATTGGGCGGTGGACGGCGCTCTACCCCGAAGAAGCCTTTGCCCTGAGTGCGCCCGTGGAAGTGAACTTGCCGCAGTCGCCAGATGACAAGATCGCATACCGGACCGACCATCTGCACACCTACGGCGGTGCGCGTCTGGCGCGCCGCTATACCAAGCTGCTCGACGGGATTAACGACCCCGAACTGAAGCTTGCCGTCGCCGAAGGCTACCACAAGCTCTTGACCTACAAGGACGAGTACGAAGTGGCCCGCCTGCTGCTGCAAACCCGCAAGCTGGCCGAAGAGGAGTTCGATGGTGACTTCGAGATGAGCTATCACCTCGCACCCCCAATCTTGGCCAAAGAGGGGGCGAATGGCCGTCCGAAGAAGCGGGAATTCGGCACTGGCATGGACCGCTTGTTGCGGCTCTTGGTGAAGCTACGTCCGCTGCGGGGCACACCGTTTGATCCTTTTGGCCGCACGGCAGAGCGCAAGATGGAGCGGGCCCTGATCCGCGAGTATGAGCGCGACATGGATGAGGTGTTGGCGCAGGTCACGCCTGCCACCCGCGATATCGCGATTGCTCTGGCGAAACTGCCGCTCGACATCCGCGGTTTCGGGCCGGTCAAGGAAGAGAACGCCACCAAAGCACGCGCAAAACGCGAAGAGCTTTTGGCGGCTTTCCGCTCTGGTGGACCCGAATTGGCGCAAGCGGCGGAATGACAAAAATGCGCGCGGAAAGTGGATGACAGACTGCGCGCATTTGTGTTCAGAAACGACATCTGTCGGGAGGAACACCATGACGAGGGGCAAAGAGGTCGCGCGCGAAATCAGCTATGCCCATTCCGCAACATCGCGGAGCGGGGCAGCCTTGATTCGCCTGATGGAGAACGTGACCGGCCGCCTCGGCCTAATCCGCAAGGCTTTGGGATACGAACACGAAGTCGCCCAAGGTCGCGACTTCTGGGAGGTGATGGTCGAGCGCTACCGCCTGTCGCTCGACGTGATGGGCGGATCGCTGGACAATATCCCCAAAAATGGCCCGCTGATCCTGATCGCCAATCACCCTTACGGCATCCTCGATGGGCTGATGATGGGGCACATCCTGTCGAAAACCCGCGGGGATTTTCGCATTCTGGCCCATCAGGTGTTTCGCAAGGCCGAGGATCTGAACCGCGTGATCCTGCCCATCGCCTTTGACGAAACGAAAGAGGCAGTCAAACTGAACCTCGAAACCCGCAAAAATGCGCTGAATTATCTGAACGAAGGCGGGGCGATCGGCGTTTTTCCGGGGGGCACGGTGTCCACCTCGGCCAAGCCGTTCTCGCGGCCCATGGACCCGGGATGGCGCAGTTTCACCGCAAAAATGGTGGCGAAATCCAATGCGACCGTGGTCCCGATCTACTTTGATGGTCACAACAGCCGCATGTTCCAACTGGCCAGCCATCTGCACTACACCCTGCGCATGGGCCTCTTGATCAAGGAGTTCCGCGCGCGCGTCGGCACCCCTGTCCGCGTTGTCATCGGCCAGCCCATCGACCCTACCGAGATTGCCAAGAGGTCGAAGGACACGCGAGAGATGATGGATTTCCTGCGAAAAAGCACCTATGCCCTCTCGCCAAAGCCATACGCATCGTATGATTATGGCTTCGAGTTTGAAGAAAAACACAAAGGCTAGGGCAGATGGCAGTAGGGATTTTCGACTCGGGTCTCGGAGGACTGACCGTGCTGGATGCCGTCAGCCGCCGTTTGCCCGACGTACCGCTGGTCTATTTCGGGGATAACGCACACGCGCCGTATGGCGTGCGCGATGCAGACGACATTTATGATCTGACGACCAAGGCCGTCACCCGTATGTGGGACGAAGGCGTCGATCTGGTCATTATCGCCTGTAACACCGCGAGCGCGGCCGCCCTGCGCCGGATGCAGGAAAGCTTTCTGCCCACCGACAAACGCTGCCTTGGTGTGTTTGTCCCGCTGATCGAGGCGCTGACCGAACGCCAGTGGGGCGACAACAGCCCGCCGCGTCAGGTCAAGGTCCAGCACGTGGCTCTGTTCGCGACCCCTGCGACCGTCTCCAGCCGCGCGTTCCAGCGCGAATTGGCATTCCGCGCAATCGGCGTGGATGTCGAAGCCCAAGCCTGCGGCGGTGTGGTCGATGCCATCGAAGAGGGCGACATGATCCTTGCCGAAGCGTTGGTGCGCAGCCACGTGGACGCGCTGAAGCGCAAGATGCCCAAGCCCGAAGCCGCCATTCTTGGCTGTACCCATTATCCGCTGATGGAGGCGACCTTTCAGGACGCTTTGGGCGCGGATGTTGAAGTGTACAGCCAAGCCAACCTCGTGGCCGAAAGCCTCGCTGATTATCTGGAGCGCCGCCCTGAAATGCTGGGCAAGGGAACAGAGAGCATGTTCTTGACCTCGGGCAATCCGGCCAAAGTTTCGGCCCGCGCCACCCAATTCCTGCGACGCGAGATCAAGTTCCGCGCCGCCTGATAACCGTTTGATAAAAGGGATAAACCCATGTCCTACAAAGTCGCCATCATTGGCGCCTCGGGTTACACCGGGGCAGAGCTGATCCGCTTGATCGCCACCCACCCCGAGATCGAAATTGCAGCTCTGGGGGCAAACTCCAAGGCCGGTCAAACCATCGCGCAGGTCTTCCCGCATTTGCGTCATTTGGATCTGCCGCCGCTCGTCACCATGGACGAGATCGATTTCAGCCAGATCGACCTGTGCTTCTGCGCCCTGCCGCACAAGACCAGCCAAGAGGTCATCAGCCAGCTGCCCAAAACACTGAAGATCGTGGATCTGTCTGCGGACTTCCGTCTGCGCGACCCCGCGGAATACGAGAAGTGGTACGGCAACCCCCACGCTGCGGTCGAGATGCAGAAAGAGGCTGTGTACGGCCTGACCGAATTCTACCGCGACGACATCAAGAACGCCCGTCTGGTGGCCGGCACTGGCTGTAACGCGGCCACCGGCCAGTTCGTCCTGCGCCCGCTGATTGCGGCTGGCGTCATTGATCTGGACAACATCATTCTGGACCTGAAATGCGCAGTGTCCGGCGCGGGTCGTTCGCTCAAAGAGAACCTGCTGCACGCCGAACTGTCCGAGGGCTATCACGCCTATTCCGCTGGCGGTACCCACCGTCACTTGGGCGAGTTTGATCAGGAATTTTCGGCCATCGCGGGCCGTCCGGTCAAAATTCAGTTCACGCCCCACTTGATCCCCGCCAACCGCGGCATTCTGGCGACCAGCTATGTCCACGGTGATGCAGCCAAGATCCACGAGACTCTGGCAGCCGCCTACAAGGACGAGCCCTTTATCGAGGTTTTGCCCTTCAAGGAACTGCCCTCGACCCGCCACATCCGCGGCTCGAACTTCTGCCACATCGGCGTGGTTGCCGATCGTATCGAGGGCCGTGCCATCGTGGTCGCCGCGCTGGACAACCTGACAAAAGGCTCCAGCGGGCAGGCGTTGCAGAACGCCAACCTGATGCTCGGGATCGAGGAAACGACCGGCCTGATGTTGGCCCCGTGCTTCCCCTAATGACATCGCGCCGCAGGGGCTTGGACCTTGCGGCGCATCCGCATATATTGCGGAACACGAATATTCGGAGGAGGTTCGAATGAAGTCGCTGAAAAAGACACGCCGCATTCAGGTGATCGCAGTTGCGGTCGTCGCACTCGTCGTGTCCACCGGCCTGATCGGCTATGCGATGCGCGACGGCATCAACTTCTTCCGCGCCCCCAGCCAGATCGTGGCAGAGCCGCCTGCGCCCAATGAAACCTTCCGCATTGGCGGTTTGGTCGAAGAGGGTAGCCTGAAGCGCGGCGAGGGCGAGACGATCAGCTTCTCGGTGACCGACGGTGGTGCGACTGTCCCTGTGGTCTATACCGGCGTTCTGCCCGATCTGTTCGGCGAGAACCAAGGCATGGTGGGCACAGGCCGTTACATCAACGGCGTGTTCGAGGCTTCTGAAATCCTCGCCAAGCATGACGAAAGCTACATGCCCAAAGAGGTTACGGATGCCTTGAAAGAGCAGGGCGTTTATCGTGAGCCGGACGGTGAAGATACCAGCAGTTAACGGCTGTTCATAATCCTTGGCCCTCGAAACAGCATTCGGGGGTTCGAATGGACAAAATTACCAAAATGGCTTGGGACATCGTCGCGCGCGAAGGCGGCTATGTGGACGATCCCGACGATTCGGGCGGCGCAACCAATCACGGTGTGACTATCGGGACGGTGCAGCGTTTGGGGCTCGACCTGACCGGCGATGGGCGCGTGAACGCCGCAGATGTGCGAGCGTTGACCCGAGAACAGGCCGTGCAGATTTTCCTTGATCATTACTATCTGAAACCGCGCATCGACCAGTTGCCGGACGTGCTGCATGACACCGTGTTCGACATGTATGTCAACGCAGGTGCCAACGCGATCAAGGTCCTGCAGCGTCTGCTGACCCAGATGGGCCACGGTTTGAAGGACGATGGCGTGATCGGCCCGATCACGGTTGCGGCCTGTCATGCGGCGGCGGCCGTGTCTTCCAGCCACCTGCGCGATGCCTACGGAATCGCACGCCGCAACTACTATTACCGTCTCGCGGACCAGCGTCCCGCCAGCCGCAAATATGCCCGCCGCCGCGACGGGGGCAAAGGCGGCTGGATCGCCCGGGCCGAAGAATTCATCTCGCCCCGCTATCACCTGACGGACGCAGACCACACCGCGCGGGTGGCCTCATGGGGATGATGTGGAACGCGATGGACCTTCTGTTCGGGGGGCGCAACGTGATCGCCGACACCGCCCATGTCTGGCGTGAAAACGCCGAGGCGTCCGGGCAGCGGGCTGTGCAAATGCAGTCGGCCGCGCTGGATCAACTGGCCGCCGAATACGCCCGCCCGCGACAGAGCTGGTTTGACGGGTTTGTGGATGGGCTGAACCGCTTGCCGCGCCCGATGCTGGCGCTGTCGGTGCTGGGGCTCTTTGGGATGGCGATGCACGATCCGGTCTGGTTCGCGGCGCGAATGCACGGGCTCGCGCTGATTCCAGAGCCGCTCTGGTGGCTGATGGGCGTGGTGGTCAGCTTTTACTTTGGCGCGCGGCATCAGGCGAAAACCCAGTCATTTCAGCGCGATATGATCACCACCGCAGCCCGTGTCCCTCAGGTGGTCCAGCAGATACAAGCGATCGAAAGTTTGGCCAAACCGGACAATCCCGCGCTGGCAGAGTGGCGCAGACTGGCAGATCACGGACCCGCGACAAAGTGAACTTAAGTCGGGGCTGATTGTGATTGGCCCCGAGACTTCAAATGCCTAATATCCGCGCATGATTACAGAGCTCGGACACTTCGCCCTTATCCTCGCCTTTCTGGTTGCCATCGTTCAGGCAATCGTCCCGTTGATTGGCGCCCATAAACGCTGGCACGGCTGGATGGCCGTGGCCGAACCCGCTGCCGTCGCGCAATTTCTGCTGACGGCTGCGTCTTTTGCCGCTTTGACCCACGCCTTTGTTGTGTCGGATTTCAGCCTAAGGCTCGTGGTGCTGAACAGCCATTCGGCCAAGCCGATGCTGTATAAAATCAGCGGAGTGTGGGGCAACCACGAAGGGTCGATGCTGCTCTGGGTGCTGATCCTGACGCTATTTGGCGCGTGTGCGGCTTGGTTTGGCGGGCAGCTTCCGCCGACACTCAAGGCCCGCGTTCTGGCCGTGCAGTCCGCGATCTCTGTGGCGTTTTTCGCCTTTATTATCTTTACCTCGAACCCGTTCCTGCGCCTCGCAGTGCCGCCCTTTGATGGGCAGGACCTGAACCCGCTGTTGCAGGACCCCGGTTTGGCCTTCCACCCGCCGTTCCTCTATCTGGGCTATGTGGGCCTGAGCATGGCCTTCAGTTTCGCCGTCGCCGCCCTGATCGAAGGGCGCGTGGATGCCGCGTGGGCTCGCTGGGTTCGTCCGTGGACTCTGGCTGCTTGGGTCTTCCTGACCATCGGCATCGCGCTGGGCTCTTGGTGGGCCTACTACGAGCTGGGTTGGGGCGGTTTCTGGTTCTGGGACCCCGTGGAAAACGCCAGCTTCATGCCGTGGCTCATCGGCGCGGCGCTCCTGCACTCGGCCATCGTGGTGGAAAAGCGCGAAGCTCTGAAAAGCTGGACCATCCTACTGGCCATCCTCGCCTTCGGCTTCTCGCTCATCGGCACATTCATCGTCCGTTCAGGCGTGCTGACCTCGGTCCATGCATTCGCCAATGACCCCGAGCGCGGTGTCTTCATCCTGTTCATCCTCGCGTTCTTCATGGGCGGAGCGCTGACCCTGTTCGCTGCCCGCGCCAACGTGATGGAGGCGAAGGGTGTCTTTGGCATGGTCAGCCGCGAAAGCGCGCTGGTCGCCAACAACATCCTGCTCGCTGTGGCGGCGTTCGTGGTGTTCATTGGGACCATCTGGCCGCTGGTGGCCGAGATGTTCTTTGACCGCAAACTGTCGGTCGGGGCGCCGTTCTTTAACATGGCCTTCACGCCCTTCATGGTGGTTTTGGGCCTGATCCTGCCGCTCGGGTCTATGCTCCCATGGAAGCGTGGCAATCTGGGCCGTGTGGGACGTCATCTGGTGCCCGCGCTGGTGCTGGCCGTTGCCGTTGCCGCGCTGGCATATGCGCTGCAAACCGGCAAAACTGCGCTGGGTCCGATTGGCCTGCTGCTGGGGACTTGGATGGTTGCTGGCGCTGCGATGGATCTATGGAGCCGGACGGGCCGCGGAGCCAACCGCTTTGGCCGCCTGCGCCGTATGCCGCGCGCCGACTGGGGCAAAGCGGTCGCCCATGCCGGCCTTGGCATCACCTTCATCGGTGTCTCTGGTCTGATGGCTTGGGAGCAAGAGGACATCCGCACAGTCCAATTGGGCGAGCCCTTTGACGTGGGCGCCTACACGCTGGTCCTGAACGACGTCCAAGAGGTCAAAGGCCCCAACTACATCTCGACCATGGGTGATTTCACCCTGTCCAAGAACGGCAACGTGATCTCGACCCTTCACCCTGAAAAGCGCATCTATCCCGTGGCGAAAATGCCCACGACCGAAGCGGCCATCGATGGCGGTCTGTTGCGCGACGTCTATGTCGTGATCGGCGATCCGCAGTCGGACGGCGGTTGGGCGGTGCGCACCTATATCAAGCCGCTGGCGAACTGGATTTGGCTCGGCTCGATCATCATGGCAGTGGGCGGCGTGCTCAGCCTGTCGGACCGTCGTTATCGCGTTGCAGCTGGCGCCCGCAAAGCGCCCGCCCAAGGAGTGCCCGCAGAATGAAACGCCTGATCCTTGCCTTGGCGCTCATCCTGTCGGCGCCCTTTGCCTATGCGGTGCAGCCGGACGAAGTGCTGCCCGATCCCGCGATGGAACAGCGGGCGCGGGACATCTCGGCCGGTCTGCGCTGTCTGGTCTGCCGCAATGAAAGCATCGACGAATCGAACGCCGAACTGGCGCGCGATCTGCGCCTCTTGGTCCGTGAGCGTCTGCTCGAAGGGGACACCAACGACGAGGTGGTGGACTACGTGGTGGACCGCTACGGAGAATACGTCCTGCTGAATCCGACCACGCGCGGCTCCAATATTTTCCTGTGGCTTGCAGGCCCGATCATGGCGGTCATCGCCCTGATCCTCGCGTTCTTCTACCTGCGGGGGCGTGCCACTGCCAAACCCGCGACCGAGGATCGCCTGAGCGCGGACGAAGAAGCGCGTCTGAGCGAAATCCTCAAGGACTGACGCTGGGTTTTTCTTTTCTGCTCTCGGGCTTTCCGCTTTGATGCGGGCCAGAGAGCAGAGGAGGCCTTTCATGCAATTCCAGACCATCCGTTACGAGATCGCGGACGACATCGCAGTCCTGACCCTGAACCGTCCGGACGTGATGAACGCGCTGTCCTCGCAGATGCGCGCCGAGATCCTCGAAGCGGTCAAGGACGCGGGCAAAAACGCCCGTGCACTGGTCATGACAGGCGAAGGGCGGGCTTTTTGTTCCGGTCAGGATTTGTCCGATGCAGGCACCCTGAACGCTCTGGATCTGGAGCGTGTGCTGCGCGACGAATATGTCCCCATGCTGCAAGCGATCTACGATTGCCCCGTGCCGACCATCTGCGCTGTGAACGGCACGGCAGCAGGGGCAGGGGCCAACCTCGCGCTCGCGGCGGACGTGGTAATCGCCACCGAAAGCGCCGTCTTCCTACAGGCGTTTGCCCGCATCGGCCTGATGCCTGACGCCGGTGGCACCTATTGGCTGCCTCGCCAGATGGGCGCTGCCAAAGCCATGGGCGCAGCCCTGTTTGCGGAACCCATTACCGCGCGCCAAGCCGACGAATGGGGCATGATCTGGGAGGCCGTCCCAGACGCCGAATTCAACGCGCACTGGCGCGCCCGCGCCGCGAAATTGGCCAGCGGTCCGTCGATCGCCTACCAGCACATCAAAGCCTCGTTCCGTGGCAGCTGGGACAACAATCTGGAACAGCAACTCCTCCTCGAGGCGCAGCTTCAGGGCACCTGCGGCGGCACCCGCGATTTCAAAGAGGGCGTTATGGCTTTCCTCGAAAAACGCCCAGCGTCTTACGAGGGGCGCTAAATCCCTCGTTATTAATCATTGACCGGATCTCGATCCCGGCGGCGATGGTTAACCTAAATTTCCGATTTAATTTCATAAGGCTCGTGCATCATGCATGGTGTGCGGACCTTTGCATTTTCGACGTAAAGTAGATCCACACTTGCAAATCGAGCATTTATTCCAAACTCTGAATTACGGGTCAGGCAGGTGATTAACACCTTTCGTTTAAAAGTGAATGCGTCAGTTAAGGCGCAAATTGGTGCGAAAATGATTGGTTTAATGCTGTTCTCCCTCCTCGCGAGTTAAGGGGTCTATTCGGTTGTGGTTAATGACTCCTCTGACAGCTCTTCTGACGACAGCTCCGATCAGGATCGCGACCAACGTCTGGCAGCCAGCGACGATGACGATGTGATCAACGCCAGAGCGGGCGACGACACCGTTCTGGGTGGTGACGTCGCGGACTTGATCTCTGGCGGGGCAGGCGGCGATCTGCTGAGAGGCGGGGACTGGTACGACACGATCAGCGGCGACCAAGGTAACGATACGCTCGATGGTGGCGGCTTTAACGATCTTCTGTTTGGAGGGAGCGGGGACGATTCTATTGTCGGCGGCGACGTGAGTCTTGGCGGGGGCGACACGCTGCTTGGCGGGGATGGTGATGACACTCTGGCAGGTTACGCAGGGCACGACTGGCTGATCGATGTCGATGGCAACAACACCTTGAGCGGCGGCGTTGGACAGGACGTCTTGATCTCGGCAGGTGATTTTTCAGACGACGCCGGTGGCGGCCTCTCGACTCTATATGCCGACTTGAAGGGCGGCCTCACAGAGCTGAATTTCACCTGGCAGCTGGCCTCATCCAAGACTCTTGCTATGGCACTTGACCAAGAGGACGCGAGTGGCGCAGACGTTCTGGATGGGGGCAGCGACAGCGATATCCTAGCATTTGGGGCAGGAGATACCGTTACCGGCGGCGGCGAAGAAGACACCTTTGCTGTGGTTCAGCACCACTTGCTGTCTGGTGACGCTCCGGCCACTATCACGGACTACGAGGATTTAGACCCTACCCAGTCCTGGGGGACTTCCGACCATATTCATTACATGTACTCTGCCACCACTGGCGAACCCGACCTGAGTATTGAGCATACAGAGACCGGTGTGAACCTCTATGACGGTGGAAAGCTGGTGATGGTGATTGGCGGTGATACCGAGGGCTTCACCCTAGATGATATCACCCTGTCCGTCTTGGCGGCGAAAGTCGGTGTGGGTAATGAAGACCTTACCGGCGGTACTGGGGATGATGCCTTCTACCTTCAAGACGGCAATGACAAAGCTTCGGGCGAGGAGGGTAACGACACCCTGTATGGTGGCGATGGCAGGGACACGCTGAATGGCGCTGCCGATGATGACTGGCTAATGGGCGGCGATGGCTCCGATACTCTAAATGGCGGCACTGGTGACGACACTCTGAATGGGATCGACTCTGACAATATTAGGGCTTGGTTTACTGACTATGGCGAAGGGACCTACGGTGAGATCGTATTGTATGATCCGGTGCAGACCGATGGTGCGGACCTTCTCAACGGCGGCTACGGAGATGACGTGCTGCTCGTCGGTGCAGGAGATACCGCGATCGCCGGAGAGGGCACGGATCTAATTGTTGTGATTGACCATGATGGCAGCGACGAGCTTGCTGTGCTCGAAGACTACAACCCCTCCGAGGATGTGCTGATGATCAAGTATTTGGGCGACGAGGCGCCTGAAATAACGACATCGGTCAACGAGGATGGGCACACAGTGGTGGCACTAGACGGAAAGGAAACCTTCGTGATCAAGACGGTTCTGCCTGCAAATTTCGGAACCCCGCACTTGTCTCACTACAACTCAGGCTTTGTATAAAACAGTCGCAGTGAATGAAAGCCGCCCCGAAACGGGCGGCTTTCTTTTTTGAAAGAGAGTTAATGGGTGCCGTTGCAAGACGCTTGAACTCGCTCCATGGGGTTACCCAACCTTGCCCTTGATCTATGGAAGGCAACTTAATTGCAGCCGTCGTGGTTAACATGGATTTTCCATTAGGTTGCAGAAGCTTGATGGGAATTCTCGCACCTTCGGGTCTTTGGTCTGTTAACGTAAAGTAAATCCATACTTGCCAATGCCACATTTTTGCCAAATTCTGTCTCACGGGTCAGGCAGGTGATTAACACCTGTCTTTTAAAAGTGAATGCGTCGGTTAAGGCGCGCAATTGGTGTGAAAATGATTGGTCTAATTCTATTCTCCCTCCTCGCGAGTTACGGGGTCTATTCGGTTGTGATCGACGACTCCTCTGACGACAGCTCGGATCACGATCACGACGAGCGTCTGGAACACGAAGGGGATGACACATCGAGTGACGACGACACCTCGAGCGATGACTCCTCAAGCAATGACAACTCGGACGGCGACGACTCCGGCTCTGACAGTACCGAGCGAGTCGAGAATGGCTCCAAAGGCGATGACATTCTCTATGGGTCGAACAAAGCAGACACCATCAGCGGCGGCCAAGGGGACGACTCCATCGAAGGCTATGGCGGAGCCGACAGTCTGTCTGGTGGCCGGGGTCACGATTGGATTTTCGGTGGGAACTGGCGTGACACCATTGATGGCGGCGCGGGTGGAGATGAACTGTCGGGCAACCGCAGCGAAGACCTGATCTACGGCGGCGACGGCAACGATTCCCTCTATGGTGGCTCGCAGAGTGACACGCTCCTTGGCGGTGATCGCGCGGATACCCTAGAGGGCGGCGATGGCACTGACACCTTGATTGATCTCGACGGCAAAAACAGCCTGTCCGGCGGACAGGGGAATGACATGATCATCGCGGCAGGGTCGGGTGATCAGGCCGCTGCTTTCACGGCGCTGGCCAGTGGCGAAGATATCGACATTCGCACCTTCATGGACTGGGTTGGTGATGCAGATACCAGCGGCGCGGACGAGGTTCACGGCGACGGCGGCAACGACACCCTGTTCATCGGGTCTGACGATACCGCGACAGGTGGCAGAGGCTTGGACACCTTCAGCGTTATTCGTGATTTCCTCGTGGACGGGGATGAACCGGCGGTGATCACAGACTTCAATCCCGGCGTGGATATAATCGATTATACGGTTTCCTCGAATGCCACCCTTTCGATCAACTACGAGGATGGCTATGCCGAACTTGTCGATGGCGAAAAGGTAGTGATCCGCCTTGAAGGGGCGGATGAAAGCTTCACACTGGATGATATCGTCGTAACTGGCCTGTTCGCGCCTGAGGATGGGGTCACTTCTGACGAAAGGTTCGGTTCTATCTATGACGATCTTTTCTTAGGCAGTGATGAAGACGATCGCTTTGAGCCACTTGGGGGCGATGACACGGTCTATGGAGAAGGCGGTGATGACCGCTTGTTCACTTGGGGTGGCGATGACTTCGTTTCAGGCGGTGAAGGGAATGACTATCTGGACGGCAATTCCGGCAACGACGAAGTGGTCGGCGGCACGGGTGACGACACGATCTTTGGTGACACCGGCGATGACCTGCTGAACGGCACCAGCGCGGATCTGCGCTATGTCCGTTTCGATGTTGGCGAGGACGAAACCATTATCGATGTCCCGATGGATAACGACACCATTTCGACCGAGGGCTTTGACCTCATCAAAGGCGGTGAAGGCAATGACATTCTGATTGCTGGCGGCGGGGATACGATCGATGGCCGTGATGGTGCTGACGCCCTGATCCTGGTTGAAACGGCGGACAGCGACGACGTGATCGCAATCCGCGCCTTTGACCCGTCAGAGGACTACCTGATGATCAAATACGAGGGAGACACTGCGCCCGTGATCACCACCGAACAGGACGCAGACGCGCAGGGGACGATGATCTATCTTGATGGCGTTGCCTTCGCGCAGATCAACCAACCGCTTCCCAGCACCTTCAATCTCGCGAACGCGATCGGGCTGGAGCCGTTTTCCGGCTAACCCCACCCAATGCCGAAACGAAAAAAGCCGCCCCGAAACGGGCGGCTTTCTTTTTGGCCGGGAGTAAGAGCGCGATTAGCGCTCTTCGATGTCGATGTACTCGCGCGAGGTTTCGCCGAGGTACAGCTGACGGGGACGGCCAATTTTCATCTGCGGATCCGACAGCTGCTCTTTCCACTGCGAAATCCAGCCCACGGTCCGCGACATCGCGAAGATCGGGGTGAACATCGAGGTCGGGAAGCCCATCGCCTCGAGGATGATGCCCGAGTAGAAGTCGACGTTCGGGAACAGCTTCTTCTCTGCGAAGTAGGGGTCTGCCAGAGCGGCCTGCTCCAGTTCCTTGGCGGTCGCGAGGATCGGGTTGTTCTCGACACCCAGCAGCTCCAGAACTTCGTCAGCCGACTGCTTCATCACGGTCGCGCGGGGATCGAAGTTCTTGTAGACGCGGTGGCCAAAGCCCATCAGGCGGAACGGATCGTTCTTGTCCTTGGCGCGGGCGATGTACTCGGGGATGCGATCGGGGGTGCCGATTTCCTTGAGCATTTCCAGACATGCCTGGTTTGCGCCGCCGTGTGCGGGGCCCCAGAGGCAGGCGATGCCAGCCGCGATACACGCAAACGGGTTCGCACCCGAAGACGACGCCAGACGTACGGTCGAGGTCGACGCGTTCTGCTCGTGGTCCGCGTGAAGGGTGAAGATACGGTCCATCGCGCGGGCGAGGATCGGGTCAACGTGGTACTCTTCTGCGGGCACGGCAAAGCACATGTGCAGGAAGTTCGACGCGTAATCCAGATCGTTGCGCGGATACACGAAGGGCTGACCGATCGAGTACTTGTACGCCATTGCCGCGATGGTGGGCATCTTGGCGATCAGGCGGTGCGATGCGATTTCGCGCTGGCGGGGGTCCGCGATGTCGGTCGAGTCATGGTAGAACGCCGACATGGCGCCAACCACACCCACCATGGTTGCCATCGGGTGCGCGTCACGACGGAAGCCACGGAAGAAGTTGTGCATCTGCTCGTGGATCATGGTGTGACGGGTGATGGTAGTCTCGAACTTTTCCAGTTCGGCGGCTGTGGGCAGGTAGCCGTAGAGCAGCAGGAAGCAGACCTCGAGGTAGTGGGATTTGCCGGCCAGCTGGTCGATGGGATAGCCGCGGTGCAGCAATTCACCCTTGTCGCCGTCGATGTAGGTGATGGTGCTGTCGCAGGCAGCGGTCGAGGTGAAGCCCGGATCGTAGGTAAAGACACCTGCCTGAGCGTACAGCTTGCGGATATCGAGCACGTCAGGTCCCACACTCGGCGAGTGGATCGGCAGATCGTAGGTGTTCTCACCAATCGTCAGCTTCGCGGTCTTTGTAGTATCAGCCATCGTCATTCCTCTTGAAAGGCCCTCGAACACGGGTCCCGGGGCTACCTCCCGTCGGCCGGTGCTCCGGCCAGGGTACGCTATATTATCTAGTCCCTTTTTCCGGCCAGTGGAGGCCGGAAAGGGTTTTCATGGTCAGCTTCTCCGGCTTAGCCGTTCGCTGCGTCGTTAAAGCGGGCAAGAGTTTCCTCGCGCCCGAGAACAATCATCATGTCGAATACGCTAGGAGAGACCGAACGACCCGCAAGGGCTGCCCGCAGCGGACCTGCCATTTTGCCAAACTTCAGCTCGCGAGCTTCGGCAAATTGGTTCAGCACCTCCTCCAACGCCTCACGCGTCCAGCTAGCATTTTGCAGGTGCGGCGTCAATTCTGACAGTATACCACGGGATACCGTGTCGAGGTTCTTTGCAGCTTTTTCGTCGGGCGCGATGGGACGGTCCGCGAAAACAAATGCTGCTTTATCAATTAGTTCTGGGAAAGTCTTTGCGCGATCTTTCAGGCAGAAAAGCGCATTTTTAAACAGTTCTTTTTTCTCGGGTGTCAAAGCGGGCTGATTGGTCGCGCTGAAAAATGCCTCAATTTCTGCGAGCAGTGCAGCATCGTCTGTTGCAGCAATGTGTTGGCCGCACAGATTCTCCAGCTTTTTGAAGTCGAGACGCGCGGGTGATTTGCCGATCCCCTTGAGATCAAACCACTCTTTGGCCTGTTCATCCGAGAAGAATTCGTCGTCCCCGTGGCTCCAGCCCAGACGCGCCAGATAGTTGCGCATGCCCGCGGCGGGGTAGCCCATCGCCTGATATTCCTCGACCCCCAAGGCGCCGTGGCGCTTGGACAGCTTCTTGCCATCGGGACCGTGGATCAGCGGGATGTGGGCGTAGACGGGCAGGGGCCAGCCCATCGCGGTATAAATGCCCATCTGGCGCGCCGCGTTGTTCAGGTGGTCATCCCCGCGGATCACATGAGTCACGCCCATGTCGTAGTCGTCCACGACCACAGCCAACATGTAAACTGGGCTACCATCCGAGCGCAGCAGGATCATGTCATCCAGCTGGTCGTTGCGGATTTTCACCGTGCCCTGCACTTCGTCTTCGATGACGGTGGTGCCTTCGGTCGCGGTTTTCAGACGGACCACATAGGGCGCGTCCGGATAGGTGCTGGGATCAGCATCACGCCACGGGCTCTGGAACAGGGTGCTGCGGCCCTCTTCTTTGGCTGCGTCGCGGAACGCCTGAATTTCCTCTTGCGTGCTAAAGCACTTGTACGCCTTGCCCGCGTCCAGCAGCTCCAGCGCCACTTCGCGGTGACGGTCGGCGCGCGCGTGCTGGCTGATCGGCTCACCATCGTGGTCCAGACCCAGCCAGTCCAGTCCCTTCAGGATTGCGGCGGTCGCCTCGGGGGTCGAGCGTTCGCGGTCCGTATCCTCGATCCGCAGCAGGAATTTGCCCCCGCGGCCACGGGCATAGAGCCAGTTGAACAGGGCGGTGCGGGCCCCGCCGATATGCAGGTAGCCGGTGGGCGAGGGTGCAAAACGGGTGACGACGGCGGAGGTCATGACAGGATTTACCTTTGCTTAGGAAAGTTCGTGCAGCGTTCGGGACGTGTCTATCGACCCCATATTTGGGTGGCAAGAGTGCGTGCACCTGCAGCAATCCGCAAAGAATGGCTGAAACAAGAGGGGGCCTTGTTCCTATGGGCGCCCGTTTGCCTTGGCCTTGGGGTGGGTCTGTATTTCGCCGCTGTGCGCGAGCCAGCGCTCTGGCTCCTGTGGGCTATGGGCCTGATAGCCCTGCCCATGGTGATCGGCGGCCGGTGGCTTGGCGTTTATATTGGCCCCGTGGTGGTCGGCATCGGACTGGGGCTCGGCGGATACGTCCTTGCCGCGGCAGAGGCGTTGCGCCACGCCGAGCCTGTCCTGACGTCGCGGTACTATGGCCCTGTCGAGGGGCGCGTCATCCTCCAAGACCGTGCAGCCTCTGGCGCCCTGCGCCTGACCTTGGACCAAGTGCGTCTCGATCGGCGCCGCGCGCCCCACCGTGTGCGCGTTGCCCTATATGATGACACCAGCCCGCCCCCCAAGAACGGCGATACGGTGATCCTGACCGCCCACCTGTCGCCGCCCTCGGGTCCGGCAGAGCCGGGCGGTTTCGATTTTCGCCGCCATGCGTGGTATCAGCGGCTTGGCGCTGTGGGCTATTCGCGGACGCCGGTTCTGCTCCGTGATCCTGCGCCCCAAGACCTCTCTCTGATGCGCCTGCGCCAAACCTTTGTCACCCGCATCCGCGCGGCCCTGCCAGACCAAAGCGGTCACATCGCCGCCGCGCTCTTGGCTGGCGATCGCTCCGGCGTCCCGCCAAGTACGGTGCAAGCCTTGCGCGACAGCAACCTCGCGCATCTTCTGGCGATCTCGGGTCTTCACATGGGGCTGCTCGCCGGACTGGTCTACGCGGTTACGCGGCGCACCCTGTCGCTGATCCCGCGCATCGCCCTCTATCACCCGACCAAGAAGATTGCCGCCGCCGTCGCCCTGACATGTGCCGCCGCCTATCTCGGGCTGTCGGGGGCCAGCGTCGCGACCCAGCGGGCCTTTGTCATGGCGGCCGTCGGTCTCTGTGCAGTTATGGCTGATCGCAGGGTTTTCAGTCTGCGCTCCGTCGCCACCGCAGCGCTGGTCCTGCTGGTCCTGCAGCCCCACGCCCTGACGGGGCCGGGATTTCAGATGTCCTTTGCCGCGACGACCGGTCTGATCGCCGGTTTCGACCTGCTCAGCCCCCACCTCGCACGGATCAAGCGCCGCTGGCTCCAAGCGATCATCGTCACCCTCATGTCCTCTGCCATGGCGGGGGCGGCAACCGCCCCGTTTGCAGCGGCGCATTTCAACCGCCTGTCGGACTACGGTCTGATCGCAAACCTGCTCGCGACGCCTCTCATGGGCACCGTGGTCATGCCCGCAGGGATCGCAGGGGCCGTGCTGATGCCCTTCGGGCTGGAAAAACCCGCTTTGGTCGTCATGGGCTACGGCATCGACTGGATCATTGGCGTGGCCGAAACGGTTTCCGCGTGGCCGAGCGCGGTCACACCCGTGCACACGCCGAACACCGCTGCCTTTCTGCTGCTGACAGGCGGCGCGCTTTTTCTGTCCATTCGGCAGGGGATCGGCCGACTCGCTGGCATTATCGCCATCACTGCTGCTTGCCTACTGTGGAGCCAAACGCCTCGCCCGCAGGGTCTGGTGTCAGACGATGGCAAACTCGTCGCCGTCCTCTCGGACACAGGCCGCGTCCCGAGCCATCCCAAAGGCGCAGGGTTCGTCGCCTCTGTCTGGCTCGAAAACGACGGCGATCCCGCCTCGCAATCCGAAGCCGCCGCGCGCGCCGGATGGCGCGATGCCCAAAGCGGCCAAGTCTGGGAGGCAGGCGCATGGACCATCCTGCATATCAAGGGCAAACGCGAAGCCCGCGCCTTTGACGGATGCTCTGGCAAAACTTGGGTGATCTCTGATCAGGACTTAGACAAAACGCTCGGCTCAGGCGATTGCCGGATTACCACACCGAGAGACCTGCGCAAATCCGGCGCGCTCGCGTTCCACATCGGCGGCGACCAGTTGGCCATCACATCTGCCAGAGAGCACACGGGCCAGCGGCTTTGGAACACACGGGCCCGCGGTACGGATCAGTAGCTGCGGATCAAACCGACCAAGCGGCCCTGCACCTCGACCTGCCCCTCACGGAAGACGCGGGTCTCATAGGCTGGGTTCGCAGCTTCCAGCGCAATCGAAGACCCGCTCTTGCGATAGGTCTTCAGAGTCGCTTCATAGCCCTCAACCTGCGCAACAACGATATCGCCGTTCTTCGCATCTTCGGTCTCGAGGATGATCACCAGATCACCATCGTTGATGCCCGCTTCGATCATCGAGTCCCCGCGGACCTCTAGCGCGTAGTGATTGCCGCGCCCACGCAGCATCATGCCGGGCACTGCCACGCTGGTATCGCCGTCGCCAATCGCCTCGATCGGGACACCAGCAGCGATCCGGCCCATCAAGGGCAGCTCTGCCACATCGCCACGTTCGACCGGAATCCCCTTGAGCGCGGGGGCCGGGGCGTGCGCAGGCGCGGCGGGCTTATCGCCCTCAATCACCTGCGGGACAAAGCCGCCCATCGCATCGGGCAGCTTCACAATTTCAATCGCGCGGGCGCGGTGCGCCATGCGGCGGATGAAGCCGCGCTCTTCCAAAGCTGTAATGAGCCGGTGGATGCCCGATTTCGACCGCAAATCCAGCGCCTCTTTCATTTCGTCAAAAGACGGCGGCACGCCATCGCGCTGCACCCGCTGGTGGATGAATTCCAGCAAATCCTTCTGCTTTTTCGTCAGCATGTTCCGCCCCGTGATGTTCGCATATCTCGGGTTTGTTCTACCGATGTTCCCGTTTTGTGTCAACGGGATTGCTTAAATTGCAATGTATTCCACGGTTTCGCCCGCCGCGCGGGGGCCGTCGCCCACGGGCCGGATCAACAGTGCATTCGCGCCCGCCAATACGGTCAGCAGCGACGAATCCTGCGAACCAGCCGCCGTGATTAGACCGTCCGCCACAACCGCCCGCATATAATGTTCACGCGGACCATTCGCGCCCAAGTCAGCCGCCAGAGCCGCCGTGCGCCGTGCAGGTGCGACAGCAGGCAGGCCCAGCATCACATCGAGCATCGGACACAGGAACAACTGCCCGCAGACCAGCGCCGACACCGGATTTCCGGGCAGGCCGACCATCACCTGATCGCCCAATTTGCCCGCCATCAGCGGTTTGCCCGGACGCATGGCGATTTTGTAGAAACTGGTGTCCATGCCCAAATCGCGGGCCACGGGACCAACCAGATCGTGATCCCCGACCGAGGCCCCACCGATGGTCACGATCATGTCCGCGCCCTTGGCCAGCTGAAAGCCGAAACGCAGGGCGTCCTCGGTATCACGGGCGATGGGCAGCATCCGCACCTCGGCCCCGCGTGCTTCGAGCATCGCTTTCAGGCCAAAGTTATTCGAGGCTATGATCTGGTCCGCCGCAGGGTCTTCGCCCGGCATGCACAGCTCGTCGCCCGTGGCCATGATCGCCACGATGGGGCGCCGCCGGACGGGCAGGGCAGGGATGTTCATTGCCGCGGCCAAAGCCACATGCGCTGGCCCCAACCGCACCGGCGCTTCCATCGGATCGCCCGCCGCGAAATCCCCGCCAGCAGGGCGAATGTGCCCGCCGCTGTCCAGATTGTCCTGCAGGGTAATTGTGTCGCCAGACCGCTCCACGTCCTCTTGGATCACCACGCGGGTCGCGCCGTTGGGAATGGGCGCGCCGGTGAAGATCCGCACCGCCTGACCGCGCCCCACGACGCCGTCAAACGCGTGGCCCGCAGCGGCCTCTCCGATCACGGTCAGCACATCGCCAGAGGCTACATCGCCCGCCACCGCATAGCCATCCATCGCCGACGCAGCAAAGGGCGGCTGGGTGCGCTGCGCATAGACCGTCTCGGCCAACACGCGCCCACCGCATGACGCCAAAGGAACCGTCTCAGCCGACAGAGGCTGGACTAGTGCGAACAACCGCGACAGCGCCTCTGCGACAGAGATCATTCCGCTTCGATCCTTCCGGATTTTCCGCCGTCCTTCAAAGTCACGCGAATGCCGCCAATTTCCATGTACTTATCGACCGCTTTGACCATGTCATAGACGGTCAGGGCGGTGGTGCTGACAGCGGTCAGCGCCTCCATCTCGACCCCGGTTTGGCCGGTGGTTTTGACGGTTGCGGTGATCTGCACGCCGGGCAGATCGGCATCGATTTCCAGATCGACGGACACCTTGGTGATCGGCAGCGGATGGCACAAAGGGATCAGTTCGGGCGTTTTCTTGCAGCCCATGATCCCCGCCAAGCGGGCCACTCCCAGAACGTCGCCCTTCTTGGCGCCGCCGTCGGCGATCATTTCCATGGTGGCGGGGGCCATGCGGACCCAGCCTTTGGCCGTTGCGATCCGGCTGGTGACGGCCTTTTCGGACACGTCAACCATGTGGGCCTGCCCCTCGGCGTCGAAATGGGTCAGGCCGCTCATTACAGCGCCCCCGAGGTCAGCGGGTTCGCCAGAATCTCGCGGGTCGCTTGCTCCACGTCGTCCTGACGCATCAGGCTCTCGCCAATCAGGAAGGTGCGCGCGCCGTAGCGGGCGATGTCCGCCAGATCAGCAGGGGTGAACAGGCCGGACTCCGACACGATCAGACGATCCTCGGGGACCAGTTTCGCCAGCGACTTGGTCGTTTCCAGCGTGGTCTCGAATGTCTTGAGGTTCCGGTTGTTGATCCCCATCAGCGGCGATTTCAGCTTGGTCGCGCGCTCTAGTTCCTCTTGGTCGTGGACCTCGATCAGAACGGACATGCCCCAACCAAAGGCCGCATCTTCCAGCTCTTGGGCCAGCGAATCCTCGACCGAGGCCATGATGATCAGAATGCAGTCCGCCCCCAAAGCGCGGGCTTCGGCGACCTGATAGGTGTCGTACATAAAGTCCTTGCGCAGGGCGGGCAGGTTGGTGGCCTCACGCGCCTGAACGAGGAATTCCTTGGCCCCTTGGAAGCTGGGGGTGTCGGTCAGCACGGACAGACAGGTCGCGCCGCCCGCCTCATAGGCTTGGGCCAGCGCCGCAGGATCGAAATCCTCGCGGATCAGCCCCTTGGACGGGCTGGCTTTCTTGACCTCTGCGATCAGACCATACCCCTCGCGAGAGGCTTTCATCAGGCTCTCGGCAAAGGGACGGACAGGGCCCGCATCCCGCGCCGCGGCCTCGACCTCTGCCATGGGGCGCTCAGCCTTGTCAGCGGCGACCTCTTCCAGCTTGTAGGCTTTGATCTTGTCGAGAATGGTGGTGCTCATGCTGCCCCCGATGTGATTTTTGCCAGCGCGTCTACGGCCCGTTTGGCCGCGCCGCTGTCGATGCTTTCCGCCGCGATGGCGACGCCTTCTTTCAGATCTGCGGCTTTGTCCGCCACGATCAAGGCCGCCGCTGCATTCAGCAGAACCGCGTCGCGATAGGCGCCTGCCTGACCTGCGAACAGATCCAGCATCGCTTTGCCGTTTTCCTCGGGCGTGCCGCCCAGAATGTCGCGCAGCGGATGCACCGGCAGGCCCGCATCCTCTGGGTGGATTTCACGGCTGTGGATGGCGCCGTCCTCTAGCGCGGCCACGGCGGTGGTGCCGGTGATCGCGATCTCGTCCGTGCCGTCAGAGCCATGCACCAGCCATGCCTTTTCAGAGCCCAGCTGTTGCAGGGTCTCGGCCATGGGGTGGATCAGATCGACCGCAAAAGCCCCTGTCAGCTGGCGCTTGACCCCCGCAGGGTTGGTCAGCGGTCCCAGAATGTTGAAAATCGTTTTGCAGCCCAGCTCGGTCCGCACAGGCATCACATGCTTCATCGCCGGATGGTGCATGGGGGCCATCATAAAGCCGATGCCCGCCTCGGCGATGGCTTTCTCGACCACGTCCGCCTCGACCATGACCTCAATACCCAGAACGGCCAGCGCATCCGCCGCGCCCGCTTTGGACGACAGCTTGCGGTTGCCGTGCTTGGCCACCGGAACGCCAGCGCCTGCCACAACGAAAGCAGTCGCGGTGCTGATGTTCAGCGTGCCCATCCCGTCGCCGCCGGTGCCCACGATGTCCATCGCGCCCTCGGGCGCCGATACCGGCACACACTTGGCGCGCATCGCTGCCGCCGCCGCCGCATATTCCGACACAGCCTCGCCGCGCGCACGCATCGACATCAGCAAACCCGCCACCTGCGCCGGAGTCGCCTGACCCTCGAACAGGATCTCGAACGCCTGATTGGCCTGAGCGCGGCTCAGAGGGCCTTCGGACGCGGCGTAGATCAGCGGCTTGATGGCATCGGTCATGCGGGTACCTTCATATCGTTCAAAAAGTTCTGCAGCAGGGCGTGGCCGTGCTGGCTGGCAATCGACTCAGGGTGGAACTGAACCCCGTGAATCGGCAGCTCTTTGTGCTGCAGACCCATGATGGTCCCGTCCTCCAGCTCTGCGGTCACTTCCAGACAGTCGGGCAGGGTCTCGCGCTCGACCACCAGCGAATGATAGCGCGTCGCTTCAAAGGGCGAGGGCAGGCCAGCGAACAGCCCTTTGCCGGTGTGATGCATGATGCCCATTTTGCCGTGCACAATCTCGTGGCAGCGGACAACATTCCCGCCAAATGCCTGACCGATGGTCTGGTGGCCCAGACACACACCCATCAGGGGCGTGCGGGTCTCGGCCGCGGCTTCGGTCAGGGCCAGACAAATACCGGCCTGATCAGGGTCACACGGGCCAGGCGACAGCAGAATTCCCGCCGGTTTCAAGGCCATAGCCTGTTGCACATCCAGCGCATCATTGCGCTTGACGACAACATCCGCGCCCAACTCACCTAGATAGTGGACCAGATTGTAAGTAAAGCTGTCATAGTTATCGATCAGCAAAAGCATGGGCAGACCTTTGAATAAATGGGTAGAGCCCCCTGTGCGGGTCGGGGTATACATGTTCAGGCTTGGCAAGCGGCGTCAAGGGCGCGACCAAGCATTAAGTCAGGGATTTCCCCTTGCAGGCGGGGGCATGTCTGCCGCTAATGCGGAAAACATAACGGAGGTGGGCAGTGGCTAGCGGATTCTGGAACGGAGTGGTCTGGGGCACATTCGTGTCCGTGGCAGGAGCTGTCACGGTGTCTTTGCTATCGGACGTGCCCGAGCAGGCAGCAAATCTACCCGAAATTCCGGTCGAACAGACCGAAACCGCGCCCCAAGTTGTGGTGGCAGAGCCGGTGCCAGATGTGGAATCCGGCGACACTCCCGCGCCCGCCGATCCCGCTATGTCCGAGGATCTGCCAGAGCCGATCGTCACCGAAACCGATCTCAACGCGCCCCTGACCGAGACAGAGCCCACACCCGAGATCGCCGAGGCGCCGCAGCAGCCCGAACCCGCAGCCGAGATCGAAGAAGCCCCAACGCCCGACGTCACCCCCGATGCGGTGCCAGAGTCGGACGCCCCGACACAGCCCGACGTGGCTGACGCCGAACCGGCCCCTGATGCCGAAAGCATGCCCGCGCCCCAACCCGACGCAGACGAGGCAGAGCCGGAAATGGACCTCGCGGACATCGTCCCCGAAAACCTGCCAGCCCCCGCCGCGCCCGACACATCGCCCGACCGCACCGAGCGCGCGCCCGTGGTGTCCGACGTGGCCCCCGAACTGCCCCCCGTCCAGCCAGAGGTCGTGGACCTGAACGACTCCGAAAGCCCAGAGCCGGGCCTGCCGGAACCTGCGGGCAACCTGATCGACGCCCGCCGCGCCGCCGCTGCAGAGCGGGGGCTGGACCTTGCCGACGACGTGCTGCCCCTGTCGGTCTACAGCACCGACTTTTCGAATCCCTCGGACCGCCCGCTCATGTCCATTGTCCTGATCGACACCCCCGGCACGGCCCTCGGCCCGCAGGTCCTGCGCGATTTCCCGTATCCCCTGACCATCGCCATCGACGCCTTGGCCCCTGACGCGCTCCAGCGGATGCAGGCCTACCGCGACGCGGGCTTCGAAGTGCTCGCCACCGCGAACTTCCCCCAAGGCGCAGGCCCCACCGATGCCGAAGTCGCCCTCGGCGCCATTTTCGGCGCGGTCCCCGAAGCCATCGGCTTGCTCGAAGCGGACGACGCCTCGCTCCAGCAAAGCCGCGAACTGACCGACCAAGTCACCGCCGTTCTGGCCGACAGCGGCTACGGCCTCGTCCTCCAGCCGAAGGGCCTGAACACCGCCCAAAAGGTCGCCGTCCAAGAAGGCGTCCCCGCCGCCTCGATCTTCCGCGATCTGGATGGCAAGGATCAGAACGCCGACGTCATCCGCCGCTTCCTCGACAACGCGGCCTTCCGCGCGCGCCAAGCCGAAGAGGGCGTCGTCGTCCTGACCCGCCTGCGCCCGGAAACCATCTCGGCCCTCCTGATCTGGGCCCTCCAAGACCGCGCCAGCCAAGTCGCCCTCGCGCCCGTCTCGGCGGTCCTCAAGAAAAGCGTGACCGAGTAATCAGACCATGCCGCCCAACTGGGCAATCCACATCAGCAGTTTGAAATACGCTTGGAAAAAGCCCCCCAATAGGGGCTTTCCCCATGCGGTGAACATCTGCCACAGCAGGAAGCTCCCAACCAAAATCGGTGCTGCCCAAACCACCCCCAGAACCATCGGCAACAAGGCTTGAGATAAGGGCGAGGGTTCATCGACCTCGATCCACTTCGCCAACTTGCGCCGCCAATCACGGCCCCAAAGTCCCTGCAAGCCGATCAAACTCACGCACAGGTGTAAGCCTGTAGGTACCATAGTTGAAAACACCATTAACAAAGCCCAACTCTGGCTCCAATGCCCCCCGTCCTTCATCTCTTCAACGCCATTTAACAGCGCGGGCAAATCCAGCAACGCGCCCCCCGCCAACTGGTCCAGCACATGCAGCACCGCAACCAGAGTGACCCCCAGCCCGAGGAACAACAGGCAAGCAATGAACAGGTCCAGCAAACCCCACAGAAACGGCCAAGGCTTCGACTGCCCGCGCCGCAGCAGGCTCAGGGTCACCCCATAGCTGATCCAGTCGAATACTCCATTGATCAGTGGGAAAATTCCAAGAAAGACAAAAAGGCTTTTCCTGTCATCTGAAACCTCGATCCAAGGGATATACCAGACCAAGCCCGAGACCAGCGCGCACATAAATATCATGTGGAGTGATAGAAAGTGTAGGTGGATGGGTTGGAGTTCCTTGAAGGCACGGGCTAATGCCGCTGTAACAGCAACAGCGATTGCGCCCTCTAAAGAGCCTGCTAATTCGATTGCAGATGCACCTGCGAAAACGAGTGCTACTGCGAGTGAGATCGCCCCATCAAACGCAACTGCGAAAGCGCCTGCAAAGAGGATTGCAAACGCAACTGGATCTCCAAACCCACTAGCGACAGCTACCGCAATAAATAGACCAATTAACTCAAGGCTTTCGATGATCTTTGTTTGCAAGCTTGTAAAGGAAACTTGGCGTCTCTGCGAAGTAATAAGAAAATGATGCTTCAGGCAGATAAATAAAATTAAGGTTGCAATGGGTGCCAGCGCGAAAAGCCGTTCTTGGCTTGGCTCTGCACCAATGATCTTGGCACTTCCTATGGTCGCGGCATTCCCCGTCCACAGCCAATACCCTACCGCAGCAAAAATTGGATAGACCACAGCAAACAACAGCGCCTTGTCATAAAGCTTTGCCGTCAACGCGCCCTTGGCTTGCGCAGACCATTTTGCCCGCTCGCTGACGTCCGGATCGCAAAACCGTCGCCACACCCGTGTCAAAAAGAACCGGGAAATAACCTGATAAACATGTGTGTAGCGTCTGTGCCGCAAAAAACGGCCGACGCGCCGACGATGGTTTTCATCTTGGAGCGCGAGCCAAGCGATGATCACCGCAAGGCACCAAAGGATGTATGAAAAATGAAGCCAAAACCAATCCCAGCTTTTGGGGACATACCCGATCACACCGATCGATATGATAACGGCGAAAACCGCCAGAAAGTCCACGCGAAATGGGTTGGTCATCAATCAGTCTCATATAAAAATACAATCATAGATTGCCAAAATCAGACCTCCACGTCACCCCCAACGTCAGTACGTTTGCCATACGCAAACCAGACGCGATCCAGACCTGCCGTATTTGTCATACAAAAGGGGCGGTCCCATGCGGAACCGCCCTTTCTGCTTTGTAAAAATACTCAATCAAACCGGTTACCACCTGCACCTACGCAGGCAGCAGGGTGCAGCCTCAGGAATTCCCGCCGGTAAACCGTGCCGCATCCTCTGCCGCGCGCTTGATCGCCTTGGATTTGTTGACCGTCTCCTGATACTCCGCCTCAGGATCAGAGTCGTAGACAACCCCGCCACCTGCTTGAATATAAAGCTTTTTGTCCTTCACGACGGCGGTGCGCAGGGCGATACACATGTCCATATCCCCATTGGCGCTAAAGTAGCCCAGACCGCCCGCATACACGCCGCGTTTCTCCGGCTCCAGCTCGTCGATGATCTCCATCGCACGCACCTTCGGCGCCCCCGAAACTGTCCCAGCAGGCATCCCAGACAAGAGCGCCGCCAAAGCATCCTTGTCTTCTGACAATTCGCCCACCACGTTCGACACGATGTGCATGACATGGCTGTACCGCTCGACAATAAACTCCTCCGTCGGCCTCACCGTCCCGATTTTGGAGACCTTACCCGTATCATTCCGGCCCAGATCCAGCAGCATCAGGTGCTCTGCCAGTTCCTTCTTGTCGGCCAAGAGATCGGCTTCCAGCGCGTCGTCCTCGGCGGGCGTTGCGCCGCGTGGGCGGGTGCCGGCGATGGGGCGAATAGTGACCTCGTTGTCGAACACGCGCACCAGAATTTCTGGCGACGCACCAACCACTTGGAACCCGCCGAAGTTGAAATAGAACATGAACGGCGAAGGGTTCGTGCGGCGCAGCGAGCGATATAACGCGAACGGGGGCAGGGGGAAATCCTGCGTCCAGCGCTGGGACGGCACCACTTGGAAGATGTCACCGGCGCGGATGTATTCCTTGGCCTTTTCGATGGCGGCGAAATAGCCCTCTTTGGTGAAGTTCGATTTCAGCTCACCCAGTTCTTGTGCCTCTCCCAAATCGCGGGGGGCGTGAGCAGGGCGGTCCAGATCGCGCAGGGCGTCCATCACACGCTCGGCCGCTTGGGCATAGGCCGCGCGGGCCGACAGGCCGGGTGTGACCCAAGCAGGGCTAACCAGCGTGACCTCGCCTTTGACACCGTCCAGAACGGCGACCACGGTGGGGCGCATCAGGCGGGCATCGGGCAGACCCAGCGGGTCAGGGTTCACGTTAGGCAGGTGCTCCACCAGACGGATCATGTCGTAGCCCAGATAGCCGAACAGACCCGCGGAGGCCGCGGGCAGATCTGCTGGCAAATCGATGCGTGATTCCGCGATCAGGTGGCGCAAAGCGTCCAGCGGCGCGTCAGACTGCTCTTCCCATGCGGTGGGGTCGAAGCGGGCCTGACGGTTGATGCGTGACGCGGTCCCACGGCATTCCCAGATGATGTCGGGCTTCATGCCGATGATCGAATAGCGACCGCGCACTTCGCCGCCGGTCACGGATTCCAGAACGAACGCGTCAGGCGCATCGCCTGCCAGCTTCATCATCAGCGACACAGGCGTGTCGAGGTCTGCGGCGAGGCGGGTATAAACGACTTGATGCTCTCCGGCCTCGTAGGCCTGCGCAAAACTGTCAAAATCGGGGGTCAGAGCCACGGCTGCGGACCTTTCTTATTGAAACTGGGCTTTGACCGCGTTGAGCGCGGCCTGATTCAGTTGGACGCCTGCATCGCTGCGCAGGGCTTCGAGATAGGCTTGGAACAGTGCCTCAGCGGTCTGGGACGCCGCCTGCTGCTCTAGGAAGCCGCGCATCTGGGTAACCTCTTCGGACTCCATGTCGGGGTCCGAGACACCATCAAGGCGCACGATGACAACCTTTTCCGCGCCCTCGACCAGATCAATCGCGCCTTCTTCCATTTCGAAGATGTGGTTGTTCAGGGTGGCGGGGGTGTTCGGCAGCATCTGGCCGCGGCCCACATTCTCGGCGGTTTGGATTTCCACCTCGTCCAGCGCGGCCATGTCACCGGCGTCAAGCGCAGCTTGCAGGGCTTCGGCGCGGGTCCGCAGCTGGTTCATCATTTCGGCGGTTTGCCATGCGAGTACGACTTCGGCGCGCACGTCTTCCAGCGGAATGGGGCTGGGCTCCAGATCGCCATCGACACGGGCAGCAAAGATGCCGCCATCGCTGAGCTCGTGGATCTCGGGGAAGTCGTCTACGGTCAGGCCATTGGCCACGCGGCGGAACTCTTCGTAGCCCGCGATGTCGCTCTCTAGTCCGTCGTAATACTCGATGGTGCCAAGGGTGGCTTCCGTCTCTGCGGCGACCTCTTCCAGAGTGGCACCAGCGGCGAGCATGTCATTCAGATCCTCGGCTTGCTGCTCGATCACGCGGCGGGCGCGGTCGATGGCGAACTCGTCGCGCAGGTCGGGCTTGGCCTCTTCATAAGAGGTCGATTGCTCTGGCAGGATGGCGTTCACGCGGAACAGGGCAGGGCCGAAGTTGCTGTCCAGAGGGCCTACAACGCTGTCGGCCTCGGCGGCAAAGACACCTTCGCCTGCGCCGTCCAGATCGTCCTGCGCCACATCCCCAAGGTCGATATCCGCCAGTTCCAGACCGCGCTCGGCGGCCAGATCTTCAAAGGTGGCCTCGCCGCTGTCCAGACGCGCCTTGGCAGCTTCGGCCGCCTCGGCATCGGGAAAGACCAGACGTTCGACCAAGCGGCGCTCGGGAGTGTAGTAGCGGTCCTGATTGTCCTCGTAGGCTTGGCGCAGGATGCCTTCGTCCAGCTCGACGGTGTCGGCCAGCATGACAGGAGTCAGTTCGACATAGGTGATGCCCTTGCGCGCGGGCAGGGTGAAGTCAGCGATGTTCTCGTCATAGAACGCTTGCAACTGCGCGTCCGTGGGCAGGGGCTGCGTGGCGGGTAGGCTGGTCGAGTTGATGACGATATAGGTGATGTCGCGCTGCTGCCCGATGTAGTTCAGCAGCAAATTCACATAGTTGTCCGACGCTTGAATGCCACCGGTCACGGCCCCCTGCAGGAAGGTGCGGGCGCTTTCGCGGCGCAGTTGCGATTCGAACTCGGCCTCGGTCAGGCCCGCGCGGTCGAGCGCGAATTTGTAAGCCTCGCGGTCGAATTCGCCGTTCGAGCCCTGAAACGCCTGAATGGTAAAGATCTGGTCGGCCACAGCGGTGTCGCCAACCGAGACACCGATATCCGACGCTTCGTTATCGAGGGTGGCAGCAATCACGACCTGCCCCAATGCCCGCTGTTCGATGCCCATCGCGGCGGCATCCGCAAAGCTGACAGGAGAGCCCATCTGCGCCGAGAGCGCGTCCAGTTCGCCCCGCAGAGCGCGGGAGTAGGCTTCGATCTGGATCGGGGTGTCGCCGACGGTGCCGACATTGCCGACGGTTCCGCCAAAGTTTGTCACACCGAACCCGCCAAGACCGGCGATCAGCCCGCCCACCAGAGCCCAGACAACGATTTTGGAGCCTTTGCCTGCTTTTGCCATGATGCGCGCCCTCCTGAAAAATTTCTGTCCGCCACTGTCTAAGCAAGCGCAGGGCGGGCCGCAAGCGGTGCTGGCGGTTTGGCGCGGATTTGAAGGGGGCTTGGGGATGTTTGACGGGGGCAGGGGGCTGTCTGCCCCCTCCTGGCGCGGGGCGCCAATTCACCCCCGAGGGTATTTGGCCCCAGATGAAGAGGGGCAAAGAAAAAGGGCGCCTAATGTGGCGCCCTTGGGGATCAGTCTTTGCCGCGATAGGGCTCCACATACTGGAGCGCCATGTCCCACGGGAAGAAGATCCACGTGTCTTGGCTGACCTCGGTGACAAAGGTGTTCACCTGCGGGCGGCCCATGGGTTTTGCATAGACCGTGGCGATTTGTGCCTTGGGCATCAGGGCGCGCACGGCCTCGAGGGTTTTGCCGGTGTCGACCAGATCGTCCACCACGAGAATGCCGGTGCCGTCGCCGATGATGTCCATGTCGGGGGACTTGATCACCTGCGGGGCGGACTGGGTCTGGTGGTTGTAGCTTTTAACGCTGATCGTATCGACGGTGCGGATGTCCAGTTCGCGGGCCACGATCATCGCAGGGGCCATGCCGCCGCGGGTGATCGCCACCACAGCCTTGTAGCCGTCTTCGGGGGCGTCGCTTTGCAGGCGCCACGCAAGTGCGCGGGCATCACGGTGCAGTTGGTCCCAGCTGACGTGGAAGCCTTTTTCGTGGGGCAGACGATCTGTCATTTGTTGTTATCCTTCAGGTCGTGGCGATCTTGAGACCGAGTGCGGCGAGCAGGCCGCCGAGAACGCGGTCGATCGGGGCCTTGAGGCGCATATATCCGGCGCGGGTGGTCTCGAGCGAAAACAATCGAGCAACGAAGATATTCCAGATCGCTTCGTTGAAAAAGACAATCATTAGGATTGCCGCAAAGGTCGTTACGTCAGCATCGTGCGGGACGACTGACACAAAGACCGCGCCAAAGAAAACCGCAGGTTTGGGGTTCGCAAGCTGGGTGGTGACCCCGAGGACGATGGCCCGCAGAGGCGAGATTTTGGGCGCCTTGACCGTGCCGACGTCCAAGGGTTCGCGCGCGCCGCGCCACATCTTGTAGGCGCACCAGATCAAGTAGGTCGCGCCGACAACCTTGAGCGCGATCAACAGCTTGGGGGCCACTTCGAACAGGGCGGCAAGGCCTAGCATCGCGGACGCGGCCCAGAAACATGCCCCGAAAGCAAGCCCGAAACTGAGTGCGGTTGCGGATGCCATCCCCCGAAGCATCGCGACCCGCGCCGTCATGAGGACGGCCGGGCCGGGGCTCATCGCGGCCACGAGGTGGACCGCGAAGACAGGGATCAGAACCGCGAGCATTTAGCCCTTGGTGATGTCAGGGGCGTCGACAGCCTTCATGCCGACGACATGGTAGCCCGCATCGACGTGCAGGTTTTCACCGGTCACGCCGCTGCCCAGATCGGACAACAGGTACAGAGCCGACTTGCCTACGTCTTCGATGGTCACGTTGCGGCGCAGGGGCGAGTTGTACTCGTTCCACTTCATAATGTAGCGGAAATCGCCGATGCCGCTGGCGGCCAGAGTCTTGATCGGGCCAGCGCTGATCGCGTTGACGCGGATGTTCTTCTTACCCAGGTCTTCGGCCAGATACATGACCGACGCTTCCAGTGCCGCCTTGGCCACGCCCATGACGTTGTAGTGGGGCATGACCTGCTCTGCACCGTAGTATGTCAGGGTCACAGCGCTGCCGCCTTCGGTCATCAGTTTTTCCGCGCGCTGCATGACAGCGGTGAAGGAATAGACCGAGATGTCCATGGTCATCTGGAAGTTGCCGCGGGTGGTGTCCACGTAGCGGCCGCGCAGCTCGCTCTTGTCCGAGAAGCCGATGGCGTGAACGATAAAGTCCAGCTTGCCCCATTTGGCTTCGAGTTCGGCGAACAGAGCGTCGATCGACGCTTCGTCATTCACGTCGCAGGGCAGGACGATGTTCGAGCCCAGTTGTTCGGCCAGAGGTCCGACGCGCTTGAGCAGCGCTTCGCCCTGATACGAGAATGCCAGTTCTGCGCCCGCATCGGCGCAGGCTTGGGCGATGCCCCATGCGATCGACTTGTCGTTCGCCAGGCCCATAATCAAGCCGCGCTTGCCGGCCATCAGTGCTGTTGACATGAGGTATCCCCCGCTCAGGTCTTGGAAATGCTGGATGTCGTTTAGGCGATTGGCGAGGGTGCATCAAGGCACTACCTTGGCCGCAAAACACCCATGCGACTCTGGAGAGACTATGGAAGAGCAAGAAAACCGCAGCGGAATTTTCGCAGGCGAGGACCCGTTCGAGATTGCGCGCCGCTGGTTGGCCGAGGCCGAAGCCACCGAGATCAACGATCCCAACGCGATTGCCCTGTCGACCGTAGACGCCGAGGGGCTGCCCAATGTGCGCATGGTCCTGCTCAAAGAGATCGAGGACAGCGCGTTCGTCTTTTACACGAACTACGAGAGCGCGAAGGGGCAAGAGATCGCTGCGACGGGCAAGGCGGCCTTTGTCATGCACTGGAAGAGCCTGCGCCGACAGATCCGTGTTCGCGGTATCGTCGAGAAAGAGGACGGTCCCCAAGCAGATGCCTACTATACGTCAAGATCGCTGAAGAGTCGTCTTGGGGCCTGGGCATCAGAGCAATCACGGCCCCTCTCGTCGCGCGGAGCCCTCATGGCAGAGGTTGCACGCGTAACCGCTTCGAAGGGGCCGAACCCGGCGCGTCCGCCGTTCTGGGGCGGGTTCCGAATCAATCCCTTAGAGATAGAATTTTGGGCAGATGGCGCCTTTAGATTGCATGATAGATTTCAATGGAAACGCAGGGAAATTGGCGAAAAATGGACAATTCGCCGCCTGAACCCCTGAAAATTGCTTATGATACAAAAAACAGTCTGTTGCTTCGACATTTGTGCAAAATCTTAGGGGTTGCATGTTACAGGCTGCAGCATCACTACTGAGGTTGTTGGGGAACTATTTTTGGAATTGATGCTGTGAACGGAGAAAAAGGTGGCCAACGTGTTTCCGGCCACGTGAAATGGTTTGATCCTGCAAAGGGTTTTGGGTTCGTCGTTGCGCATGAAGGCGGTGCAGACATTCTGCTGCACGCCAACGTGCTTCGGAACTTCGGACAGAGCTCTGTTGCAGATGGGGCAGGTATTGAGATTCTCGCTCAAGAGACGCAGCGCGGTGTTCAGGCCGTCGCCGTACTGTCCATCGAGCCACCGAACTCTACCTCATCCGCTGCGCTGGCAGACTTCGAAGAGATGGACCCAGAGGTCATCGCCTCGGCAGAATTGGTGCCGGCGCGGGTCAAGTGGTTCGACAAGGGCAAGGGCTTTGGCTTCGCAAACATCTGGGGCCGTCCCGAAGATGTATTTGTCCATATCGAAGTGTTGCGCCGCTCTGGTCTGGCCGATTTGCAGCCGGGCGAAGCAGTCGGCCTGCGCGTCATCGAAGGCAAGCGGGGCCGCATGGCGACCGAAGTCTGCGCGTGGGAAGCGGCGATGCGAGGCGGCGACGCATGAAAATTTGGGGGTGGGCCGCCGTCTTAGGATGTTTTGCGGGCCCGCTCTGGGCAGAATGCAGCGAAACGCGGGTGAGCCTGCGCGGAGACTGGGGAACAGCATCATTCTCGGTCGAGATTGCTGATGATAACGCCGAGCGTGCGCTTGGCCTGATGCATCGCGAATACATGCCCAAATCGCACGGCATGCTCTTTGTCTACGAGCAAGAGCAGCCACGCGTGTCGTTCTGGATGCGCAACACCCTGATTCCCCTAGATCTGCTCTATATCGACACCGCAGGTGTTGTTCAGGAAATCCACACTGCCGAGCCATTGGATGAAACCGCGATCCCGTCGTCGGGCCCGCGGCTCGCAGTGTTAGAGATTAATGGCGGTTTGGCTGATGCCATGGGCATTTCCGTGGGCAGCCAGGTACGTCATCCGGCCTTTGGCGACGATGCCGCATGGGCTTGTGACACAAAATAATCAAATCCCTCTTTTCTTTGTCGTTTCTTCGGATTAAGGAGAGGCCAGTCGGGGTGTAGCGCAGCCTGGTAGCGCGTCTGTTTTGGGTACAGAAGGCCGTGAGTTCGAATCTCGCCTCCCCGACCATTTCACCAAATCTACAGAATTACCTCTCAACCTGAGAGTGCCAGATTCGCGGTCACATTGTGGATTCTGCGGGTGTTTGCGTGCTTTGCATGGGTGAATCATGCCTATCTGTGGTTCTGCAATTCCATACCCCGCGATATCCTTTGACTGACAAAACTATCCTTTTGGGACCGCCAAAAAGGTAAGGCCAAAGAGCGGTTTCGAGTCCGCGTCTTGCACTGAGTTGCGTAAAACGTCGTAGATTAAGGAAAAATTGAAAACGTTAACGGACAACGTCTTTTTCAAGGCCTGATTGCATGAATCACCGACTCTCACGGGCCTGTGATTAGGGGGATTGATGCAACCCCAAATGTCGAAATCCCGCGATAAAAAATCCGTTGACCATGTAGTGCTGCCTACGCCAGATTGTGCTGGCAAGGCGGTTGCCCACTAGATTTGGTGGCCCATGCAGCGGCAGGCAGACAAGCTCGCTCTTCGTTCTTTGAGGGGCCAGCGCGCCAGAGGCCAACACAAGAAAAGCAACGCAGCGGTTCAAACACCGCGACCCGCCATCCGGCGGGCTGGATATATTTTGCCGACACGGGGCACTTTATGAAGATCGAACGCAAATTCACCAAAGCCGGACAAGACGCCTATTCCGAACTGGAATTCGTGCTTACCACTTCTGAAATCCGCAATCCCGATGGGACCGTGGTCTTCAAGCTGGATGAGGTGGAGGTTCCTGCGAAGTGGAGCCAGGTCGCCAGTGACGTGATTGCGCAGAAGTACTTCCGCAAAGCGGGTGTGCCGTCTGCGACCAAGCGAGTCAAAGAAAAGGGCGTGCCAGAGTTCCTGTGGCGCTCCGTACCAGCCGATGATGCGGTAATGGGCGGTGAGACCAGTGCCAAGCAAGTGTTCGACCGTCTGGCTGGGGCTTGGACCTATTGGGGCTGGAAGGGTGGCTACTTTACCACCGAAGAGGACGCTCAGGCCTATTTCGACGAGATGCGCTATATGCTGGCTCGCCAGATGGCCGCTCCGAACAGCCCCCAGTGGTTCAACACCGGTCTGCATTGGGCCTATGGCATTGACGGTCCTAGCCAAGGCCACTTCTACGTGGATTACAAAACCGGCAAGCTGACGAAGTCGGACAGCGCCTATGAACACCCGCAGCCCCATGCCTGTTTTATCCAATCGGTCAGCGATGACCTAGTGAACGAGGGCGGCATCATGGACCTGTGGGTCCGCGAGGCGCGCCTGTTCAAATATGGCTCGGGCACGGGCACCAACTTCAGCAGTCTGCGGGGCGAGGGCGAGGCTCTGTCCGGTGGCGGTAAATCGTCAGGTCTGATGGGCTTTCTCAAGATCGGTGACCGCGCAGCTGGCGCGATCAAGTCGGGAGGAACTACTCGCCGCGCCGCCAAGATGGTGATCTGCGACGCGGACCACCCTGACATCGAAGAATTCATCAACTGGAAGGTCAAGGAAGAGCAGAAGGTTGCTAGCATCGTTGCCGGCTCCAAGATGCACGAGGCCCGCCTGAACGAGATTTTCGCTGCGATCCGTCAATGGGATGGCAGCACCGAAGACGCGGTTGATCCGGCCAAGAATAATAGCCTGAAATCGGCCATTCGCGGCGCGAAAAGGAACGCGATCCCAGAGACTTATATCAAGCGCGTGCTTGATTATGCCAAGCAGGGCTACAGTAGCATCGAGTTCCCGACCTACAACACGGACTGGGACAGCGAGGCCTATGCAAGCGTCTCAGGTCAGAACTCGAACAACTCCGTTCGCGTGACCGACGCGTTCCTGCAGGCGGTCAAGGATGATGCCGATTGGGAACTGATCCGTCGCACCGATGGCTCGGTCGCCAAGACGATCAAAGCCCGCGACCTGTGGGAGCAGATCGGTCACGCCGCTTGGGCATGCGCTGATCCGGGCATCCAATACCACGACACCGTCAACGCGTGGCACACATGCCCCGAGGACGGGCAAATCCGCGGCTCGAACCCGTGCTCGGAATATATGTTCCTTGACGATACCGCGTGTAACTTGGCGTCGATGAACTTGCTGCAGTTCTACAAGGACGGGCAGTTCCAAGTAGAAAACTACATGCATGCCTCGCGTTTGTGGACCCTGACGCTGGAGATTAGCGTGATGATGGCGCAGTTCCCATCCAAGGAAATCGCGCAGCTGTCCTATGACTTCCGGACCTTGGGTCTGGGATATGCGAACATCGGCGGTCTGCTGATGCAGATGGGCTATGGCTACGACAGTCCCGAAGGCCGCGCGATGGCCGCGAGCCTGACGGCGATCATGACCGGCGTGTCCTATGCGACTTCGGCCGAGGTGGCGGGCGAGCTGGGGACCTTCCCCGGCTACGAGCGCAACGCACAGCACATGCTGCGTGTCATCCGCAATCACCGCAATGCCGCCCATGGCAACACGGATGGCTACGAAGAGCTGGCTGTGAAGCCTGTGCCTCTGGACATTGCGAACTGCCCTGATCCGCGCCTGACCGCCATTGCGGCCAGCTGCTGGGACGAGGCGCTGCGTCTGGGGGAACAGCACGGCTACCGTAACGCGCAGGCCACTGTGATTGCGCCCACCGGCACCATTGGTCTGGTCATGGACTGCGACACCACCGGCATCGAGCCTGACTTCGCACTGGTGAAATTCAAGAAACTGGCCGGTGGCGGCTACTTCAAGATTATCAACCGCTCGGTCCCGTCGGCCTTGGAAAAACTGGGCTACACCAGCGCGCAAATCGAAGAGATCGTCGCCTATGCGGTCGGTCACGGCAGCCTTGGCAATGCGCCTGGGGTGAACCACACTAGCCTGATCGGTCACGGCTTCGGCAATGCGGAACTCGAGAAAATCGAGACCGCGCTGGCGACCGCTTTCGACATTCGCTTTGTGTTCAACCAGTGGACGCTGGGAGAGGCCTTCTGCAAGGACGTTCTGGGCATTCCGGCGCCGAAGTTGGTTGACCCCACCTTCGATTTGCTGCGCCACCTTGGCTATACGAAAGCAGAGATCGACGCGGCCAACGACCACGTCTGCGGGACCATGACGCTCGAGGGTGCACCGCACCTGAAAGCCGAGCATTACAGCGTGTTCGATTGCGCCAACCCCTGCGGCAAGAAGGGCAAGCGCTACCTGAGTGTCGAGAGCCACATTCGCATGATGGCGGCGGCCCAGAGCTTCATCTCTGGTGCGATCTCCAAGACCGTGAACATGCCAAACGACGCCAGCATCGAAGACTGTCAGAAGGCTTATGAGCTGTCATGGGAGTTGGGGGTCAAGGCGAACGCTCTGTACCGTGATGGCTCGAAGCTGAGCCAGCCGCTGGCGGCTGCGTTGGTCGAGGATGACGACGATGCCGCCGAAGTGCTGGAAACCGGCACGCCGCAGGAAAAGGTCGCTGTGATCGCCGAAAAGATCGTCGAGAAAATCGTGGTCAAAGAGGTCATCAAGACCCAGCGCACCAAGCTGCCCGAGCGCCGCAAGGGCTACACCCAGAAAGCGATCGTGGGCGGCCACAAGGTCTATCTGCGCACCGGCGAATATGGCGATGGCAATCTCGGCGAGATTTTTATCGACATGCACAAAGAGGGTGCCGGCTTCCGCGCGATGATGAACAACTTCGCCATCGCGGTGTCGGTTGGCCTGCAGTATGGCGTGCCGCTCGAGGAGTTCGTGGATGCGTTCACCTTTACCAAATTCGAGCCCTCGGGGCTGGTGCAAGGCAATGACTCGATCAAGAACGCAACCTCAATTCTGGATTACATTTTCCGTGAATTGGCGGTGAGTTATCTGGATCGGACCGACTTGGCGCACATCAAGCCCGAAGGCGCGTCCTTTGACGATCTGCACCGCGGCGACGAGCAGGACAAACGCAACTTCCGCGAGGTTCCAGAGAGCCGTGGCAACGACCCGCTCGAGGTTCTGAAGCAGATCAGCTCGTCCGGCTATCTGCGCAAGCGTGTGCCCGCTGAACTGGTTGTTTTGCGTGGCGGTGGAGATATCCACAGCGAATCCGTTGACTCCAAAACTGAGTCACTTCAAGCCCTTACAACCCTCGCGCCCGAGGCCGACTCAGCTCCTGCTGTGGGAATCGATGCGCGAGCAAAAGCAAAGATGCAGGGCTACGAAGGCGAGGCTTGCGGGGACTGTGGAAACTACACCCTCGTACGGAATGGCACCTGTATGAAGTGCAACACTTGCGGCGCAACAAGCGGCTGTAGCTAACGCCTGCCAAACCTTGGCAGGGCGGCAGGCACGCCCCGCCAAGGTGTTGGACACGAGGCAGTTCGGAACGCAGACCACCGCGTTTCGTAAAAGAAAACAACAGGGTGAGGGTCTGCTGCGGCGGGCCCCATGAAAGAAGAGACACATGCAGTTGGTTTTTGACATCGCCGGTCACGCTTGCATTGCCGAACGCGTCGAGATGCGCGGCAATACGATCGAAGCCGATTTCGCTGCCGACGCCGAGGGCCCCTTGGCCGAAGCGCTGGACGATCGGAAAGTGATCTTGCTGAGTGATGATGGCGGGCGTGTCGCGGTGACGTATTCGGTTCTGGAGTACCACACCAACGGCGGCGGTGCGTGCACCGCGCGGTTTTCGGTCAACACGGCAAAGCGCGTGCTGCACTGAGCCACTGGATTATCGCGGGCCCCCCGAATGGGCTGCGCGGTGATGGGCAACGACCCACAAAATGGCGTTCCGGAGCGGATGCGTTCGCTCCTTAACGCGAACTGGGACGCAGGCAAAAACTAGAACGGGCGGTACATAATAACGAGCCCGGTTCCGCGAACCTTGGGGGTGTTTCGGCACCCCCAATTTTTTGCCCAAACTTTAGCGCGGTATGGGCTGTTGCACCGTGGGCACGGCAGAAGGTCTCACAGACGCAACCACGAAGGCTTGTTTTGCTGCATTGCAATTACAAGTATAGGAGCGTCTGTTACGAGTTCCACATCGCCAGAGGGTCACCGGAATGTCGCATTCACAGCAATCGGGGTACATCGTCTGTCCCCATTGTGATGCGCTCTATGTGCAGCATACCCCCGAGTTCGGGGAGCGCGCGGTCTGCACGCGCTGCCGGACGGTGCTGATCGCGCCGCGCCGCAATGCTTTTATCCGCATTCTGGCCCTGTCTGTGACGAACCTGATCCTCGTGATTGCGGCGCTCTTTTTGCCGTTTCTTCAGATTAGCCGCGCTGGGTTTCATAACGAGACATCTGTCATGGACGCGGTGCTCGCGTTTTCGGACGGCCCGCTCTTTGTCCTGTCGTTGGCCGTCGGTGCGCTGATCGTGTTGGTTCCGATGATGCGCATGATCCTGACGCTCTATGTGCTCGGGCCGATGGTGGCTGGCAGGGCGCCCGCGCGCGGAGCGGCCAAGGCCTTTCGCCTGTTCGAGGCGCTAAAACCTTGGTCGATGGCCGAAATTTTTGTTCTGGGCTGCGGCGTGGCGCTGGTCAAAGTAGCGGCCTTGGCGCAGGTCCATTTGGGTTCGGCCTTTTGGATGATGGGCGTGCTGGTGATCGTGGTACTGCTGCAGGACAATATGATGTGTCGTTGGTCAGTCTGGAACGCTCTGGAGAAGCGGTCATGAGCGATCACTCTGACATCCCCTCGGCGCGCAGCCGTGGCATGCTGGCCTGCACGCGTTGCGGGGCCGTTTGGCCGATCGCGGCCGAGGGTACAGATTGCGAACGCTGCGGGCATACCCTACATTCGCGAGACACCAAATCCCTGCAAAAGGTTTGGGCGTGGTGGATCGCAGGCGTCATGGCCTACATTCCCGCGAACCTAGAGCCGATGCTCAAGACACGCACGCTGGTGATGGAATCCGAGTCCACCATCGTCGAGGGGGCGTTTGACTTGATCCACCACGGCGACATCCCCGTTGCGCTGATCATCCTGATTGCCTCGGTCGGGATCCCGGTCGCGAAATTCGGTGCCATCGCCTATCTGGCGTTTTCCGTGAATCGGCAAGCGAAGCTGTCAGCGCATGGGCGTCAGCACCTGTATGAACTGGTCGAATATATTGGGCGTTGGTCCATGATCGACGTCTTTGTCGTCGCGATCCTGTCTGCGCTTGTGCAGCTGAATGCGGCGGCGCAAATCTCTCCGGGGCCAGCGGCGCTGACCTTTGCCCTGTCGGTGATCTTTACCATGCTGTCAGCACAAAGCTTTGACAGCCGCATGATATGGGACACTGACCCCGCCCCAAACGATCCTACCAAGAAAGACCCCCATCTTGAGCGACACTGACACCCCCACCTCTGTCACCATCGAAAGCGCGCGCACCAGTCTGTGGGAGCGCGCATCGGTCGTCTGGCTGGTTCCTTTGGGCGCTTTGATTATCGCGCTGGCGATTGCGTGGAACCACTGGCAGTCTCGTGGCCCACTGATCGAGATCACCTTTTCCAACGCTTCCGGCATTCGGGCTGGTGAAACCGAGGTGCGGTTCCGCGATGTGACCGTAGGTTTGGTCGAGCATCTGACACTCGAAGGGGACATGAAGAATGTCACTGCCGAAGTGCGCTTGGACAAGGACGTGGCAGAGTACGTCGATGATGGCGCGGTGTTCTGGGTCATCCGCCCAGAGGTGACGACGCGCGGTGTGTCCGGCCTTGATACCGTTCTCTCTGGCGTCTTTATCGAAGGGGATTGGGACAGCGAAATTGGCGCATCGCAAACGGAATTTGTCGGGCTCGAGAATGCTCCGTTGCTCAGCCCAGGCGAAGAGGGTTTGCGTTTGACCATGCGCGCCGTGGGCGAGGACGGGCTGAGCGGCGATTCTCCGATCCTGTATCGCGGGATCGAAGTCGGCGCGGTTGGCCCGTCGCGGATCGGCAATGACGGCTCGACCGTTTTAGCAGATGCTGTGATCTTTGCCCCGTATGACAAGCTGATCACCTCGACCACCCGTTTTTGGAATGCCTCTGGTTTCTCGCTCAGCTTCGGTCCCGAAGGCGCGTCGGTGGATTTTGACACCATCTCGACCCTGATTGCGGGCGGCATCACCTTTGACACAGCGGCCTCCGGCGGCGTGCCCGCGCAGGACGGAGACCGCTATGATCTGTTCGATGACGAAAGCGAAGCGCGCGCCAGCCTGTTCTCGCGCGCCGAAGGGCCCGAGTTCGAACTGACGCTGGTGTTCGATGACAACGTTTCTGGTCTGCGCCCTGACGCGTCTGTTGAGCTCAGTGGTCTGCGTGTGGGACGGATTACCAACCTGACCGGCCTCGTGGACCCTGACCGCTTTGGCGACAACCGCGTGCGTTTGCTGGCAACTATGGCGCTGCAACCCGAACGGCTTGGCCTCGGGGACGATGGCATGGACCCAATCGAGTTTCTACAGCGGAGCGTGGCCGAAGGCATGCGCGCTCGGCTGACCAACGCCTCGCTGCTGACAGGCGGGCTCAAGGTGGATCTAGTGACGCTCGAAGATGCGCCGGACGCGATGCTTGATCTGGATGCAGAACCCTATCCCGTCTTCCCGACTGCGCCGCCGGAACTGACAGATGTGGCCGCGACTGCCGAAGACATGTTCAACCGCGTCAACAACCTGCCCATCGAAGAGTTGCTGCAATCTGCCATCGACTTCTTGAATGGTGCCACCTCGCTTGTGGCGAACGAAGATACCCAGTCCACCCCCAAAGACATTCGCGCTTTGCTTGGCGATATCCGCGGGCTTGTCGGGTCCGATGAAGTGCAGGCGGTGCCAGAGCAGCTCAGCACCTTGATGACTCAGCTTGGCGGTGTGGCGACCGAGCTCAACACCACCATCCAGCAGTTGAACGAAGCGCAGTTGGTGTCGACGCTCAGTGAAACGCTGGTCTCGCTGCAAGGGACGGTAGAGCGGGCAAATGCCTCGATCGACGGTGTTCCGCAGTTGGTGGAGCGTGTTGATGGCGTGGTCGCCAAGCTCGAAACCGTGCCGATTGATCAGTTGACCGTCGACCTGTCCGAACTGCTCAAGGCTGTGGACCGCCTGATCGATACCCCGCAGGCGCGCCAACTGCCGGCAGACCTGTCACAGACCCTGACCGAGGTTGCTGCCGTCCTGCGCGAGTTGCGCGAAGGTGGCACTGTCGAGAACGTCAACACCACGCTGCAGTCGGCCAGCGATGCGGCGGACGCCGTGGCCCGTGCTTCGGACGAACTTCCGACATTGGTGGACCGCCTTGGCAACCTGATCTCGCAGGCGCAAGCGACCCTGACGGGCTATGATGGCAACTCGCAGATCAACCGCGATGCGCGGACGGCCCTGCGCGCCCTGACCGAAGCGGCACGTGCCATTGACGGCCTTGCGCGCACCATTGAACGCAAACCCAACTCTCTTATTCTGGGACGCTGATTATGATCAAAGCTCTTCCGATCCTCGCTCTGGCGGCTGTCGCCGCATGTACCGCTCCCGAAGTCCGGTTGGCGACTCCGCAGATCGATAGCGACGTGTCTGTGCGCACCAGCTTTCCTTCGCTCGAAATGCGGTTGGTGAGCTTGCCCACCTATGCCAGCGCAGAAGAGATCAGCAGCCAGCAAGCGGATGGGACCATCACGTCTGGGGCCTCGCTCTTGTGGGCGGATGATCCGGCGCGGGCGGTGACGCTGGCGCTGGCCCGTCACCTGTCGCAAATCACGGGCGCGACCGTCGCCCCAGAGCCTTGGCCGTTTGATGCTTATGCGGCGGGGCGTGTGGATGTGCGCTTCTCTGACATGCTCGCGCGGTCGGACAACCAATTCCAGATCGCGGGTCAGTACTTCATCGTCGATAGCGAAGGACGGGGCAGGGACCGCGCCGTCCTGTTTGACATAACTGAACCGATCAGCGCGCCCTACGGCGCGCCCCAAGCCGCAGAGGCGCGCGCGCGTGCGATCTCGCGTCTGTCGGTTGAAATAGCCCAGAAAGGGCTCTGAGGGGGTAGGCATACATCCCTAAGCATAGATTTCCGCTCTATTTCACGAGGTTTCGATACCTCTGACGAGATGCCTTGCAAGGTCCTTGTGCGTTACGCCTGAAAAGCACTCAGTCTGCGAAAGACCGCGGACGCTTTTAGGCTTAACTGCAAGGATAATAAGAATGTCTGTGCCTGGTCCCGCTCAGCTTGAGCAAATCCTACTTAGCTCCAGTGATCTCTCGTCGGCCTCGTTGGCCACCCGTATTACCGTAGGACGCTTGCGCACCGAGGTGTCGAGCGATCCCTCGTCTCTGTCCGCGAAAATTGCAGAACTGAGCGAATTTGCGACGGCAAATGATTTTGCCGCAGCCGACTTGGCCAACATCTAATTCCGCACCTGGAGACGACCCATGAAAAATGAATTTCTGACTGTAGCCGAAGCTTCTGCACGGATCGAAGCTGGTGACGTGATGACCGTCGCAGGTGACTCTGCTCTGCTCGAGCAGCTGCCCGCAGGTAAATGGATTGGCGGTAGCTCTGTCTACTTCGTAACCGAAACCGGCGGCGCTGTTGTGCGCGACAAAGTCTTCTGCACCACGTTCGAGGATGTGGCAGACGCCGAAGTTCGCGCGCTGGGTGCTGATGAACTGGCTGACATCTCCAAAGGCTACAAAGCGGGTGGCTTCACCGTCATGCTGATCCCCGCGTTCTCGTCGACCCACACCACCTTTGCGCAGGAAGCGCCGAACATGGGCGCGCTGTTCGCGCAGCCGCTGGTGGGCTGGATTTCGGGCGTGCATCTGGACGAACTGGGCACTGCCAAGCCGATGGTCTTTGACGGCGGCAACGCAGCAGCGGTCGAAGACGGCGCGGTTTGCCTGCACATCTCACTGTCCGCAGGGGCGAAGGTCAGCACTGACATCGTCAACATCTTCAAGCAGGGCCATGACACCTCGACCACTTTCACCTTCCAGCAGACCGGCTTCAACGTGCAGACAGCCGTTGTTGACGGCAAGGAAGTGAACTTCGCTGAGTACTTGACCGAGAACAACATCGACACCCGCCTGCCGCTGGTCGCAAACTACGCGGGCGCTCTGGTAAACGTGTCGGTTCAGGCCGTCGATACCGAGAATGGTTCGGTTGCGCTGTACGCTCCAGTCATGCCCGGTGTGGAATACCAACTTGCAGCGCCTCTGACCGATTACGCGGGTACCTTTGCCGCGAACCTTGGTGACAGCGGTGTCGGCCAGTACTCGTGTAACTGCATCCTGAATTACCTCTATGGCGAGCTCGAAGGTAAATCGACCGGCACCTTTACCGGCCCCGTGACCTTTGGCGAAATCGCGTACATCCTGCTGAACCAGACGCTGGTCAAGCTGGACGTACAGGCAGCGTAATTACCCCAGACTTACCGAACTCGGGTAAAGAGAAACGCCCCGCAGAGTGATCTGCGGGGCGTTTTTGTGTGTACAGCTGAGAGCCAAGGCTTAGCCGTCGAAGTCAACTTCCTGAGTGATGCGCAGGGCGTCGTCACGTAGATCTGCCAGAGTCATCAGGTTCACGTCATCCGCGGTAAAAGTGCCCCAGCTTTCCACCAGTGCGGTGGCTTCGGTGCCGGGCGCGATTGGGTATTCGTGGTTTGCTTCGGCATACAGCTCTTGGGCTGCGGGCGAGGTCAGGAATTCCATCAGCTTGATGGCGTTCTCTTTGTTCGGAGCGGCTTTGGTCATCGCCACGCCGGAAATGTTCACGTGGGTGCCGCCGTTTTCAAACTCGGGGAAGAGCAGGCGCACGCTATTTGCCCATTCGGTCTGCTCTTCATCTTCGAGCATCTTACCCATGTAGTAGGTGTTACCAAGGCTGATATCGCACTGGCCAGCCCAGATCGCCTTGACCTGCGCGCGGTCGTTGCCCTCGGGCTTTCGAGCAAGGTTGGACTTCACGCCTTCGAGCCACTCTTTGGCATATTCTTCGCCGTGGTGGTGGATCATCGCAGCGGTCAGAGCCAGCATGTAGGTGTGCGTGCCCGAACGGGTGCAGATTCGGCCTTCCCACTTGGGATCGGCCAGATCCTCGTAGGTGGTGACGTCTTCGTCCGCGACGCGATCCTTGGACGCGTAAACCACGCGGGCGCGGGTGGTCAGGCCCCACCAGTGACCATCGGGATCGCGGTACTGCGCGGGTACGTGCTCTTGCAGGTACTCGGTGGTGATCGGCTGGGTCACGCCCGCGTTCACAACTGCCGCCAGACGCGAAATATCGACGGTAAAGACCAGATCGGCGGGGGTGCGGTCACCCTCGGCTTGCAGACGCTCGACCATGCCTTTGGCCAGATAGGCCATGTTCACGTCGATACCGGTTTCCTCGGTGAACGGATCCAGCAGGGGCTGCAGCAGCTCTGGCTGGCGGTAGGAATACACGTTGACCTCTTCGGCCAGAACGGGGGCGGCGGCCAGAACTGCGGCGCCTGCCATCAGAGCGGTTTTCACATTTGCGAACATATTGATCCTCCTCGCACGCGAATTTCCGCCCTTAAATCCGACAAAAGTACTCGGGTCAATACCTGACTGTAATTGTCTATTTTGCTTTTGCGGCTTTTTCCTGGGCTTTGGCGGCGTCCCACAGCTGATCCATTTCTTGTAGTGTGCTGTCTTCGGGCCGCTTGCCTTGGGCCGCGAGCGCCGCCTCGATGCTGCGGAATCGGCGCGTGAATTTCGCGTTGGTGTCGCGCAGGGCCTCTTCGGGTTCGACCCCCAAATGCCGCGCCAGATTGGCCATGACGAACAGCAGATCGCCCATTTCCTCTTTGACTTCGGCTTGGGTCAGGGTGTCTTTTGCCTCGACCAATTCACGGCATTCTTCCTGAATTTTATCCAGAACCATGGTGGTTTCTGGCCAATCGAAGCCAACCCGCGCCGCGCGCTTTTGCAGTTTTACCGCGCGCATCAGAGCGGGCAGCGCCAACGCGACATCGTCCAGCACACCGTCTTGTTTCTTGGCGGCGCGCTCTGCGGCTTTGACCACCTCCCAGTCCACGGACTGCTGCTCGGCAGATTTGTCCCGAGATTCGTCGCCAAAAACATGGGGGTGGCGGCTGATCATCTTTTCGCTGATGGCGTTTACCACGTCCTCGTGGGTGAACAGGCCCGCGTCTTCGGCCATCTGCGCGTGGAAATAGGATTGAAACAACAGGTCACCTAGCTCGGACTTCAATTCGTCCCATGCCTCGCGCTCGATGGCATCGCTGACCTCGTAGGCCTCTTCGATGGTGTAGGGCGCGATGGTCTTGAAGCTTTGCTCGATGTCCCAAGGGCACCCGTTTTCAGGGTCGCGCAAACGGCGCATGATTTCGCGCAGACGTGCGTTGCCGCTCAGGTCGTGTATCGGATCGTGGGGCATTGCGTGTCCCTTCAGTTTCAGATTTGGTGCCAAGGTGCCGCCCCACGTCAAAGGAGTCCAGTGATGGCCGTCATTAACCGAATTGCAGATTACGCGCCCGAGATGACAGCGTGGCGCCGCCATTTGCATCAGATGCCGGAACTGGGCTTCAACTGCCACAAGACTGCTACCTTTGTCGTTGAAAAGCTAAAAGAATTCGGCGTCGATGAAATCCACGAGGGGATTGCGACCAGTGGTGTTGTCGCGATCATCAACGGCACCGGCGACGGGCCCACCATGGGGCTGCGTGCGGACATGGACGCATTGCCTATCAAAGAGGCGACGGGCGCGGATTATGCCAGTCAGGTCGAAGGCGCGATGCACGCCTGCGGGCACGACGGCCACACCACAATGCTGCTGGGGGCGGCGCGGTATCTGGCCGAGACACGGAATTTCGCGGGCCGTGTGGCGCTGATCTTCCAACCGGCCGAAGAGGATGGCGGCGGCGCGGACGTCATGGTGAAAGAAGGCATCATGGAGCGGTTCGATATCGCCCGCGTTTTTGCCCTACACAACGCGCCCAACGTGCCCGAGGGGCATCTGGTCACCACACCCGGTCCAATCATGGCCGCCGTGGATACCTTTACCATTAACGTCAAAGGCAAGGGCGGCCATGCCGCGCAGCCGCAAAACTGTGTTGATCCGGTCGTCGCCTCTTGCGGGATCGTGATGGCGATCCAGACGATCCTCAGCCGGAACCATCACGCGCTGGATGATCTGGTGGTTTCGGTCACGCAGATACACACGGGAAGCGCCGAGAATATTATTCCCGACAGTGCCTATATCAATGGGACGGTTCGCAGCTTTGATCCCGATGTGCAGAACATGGTCGAACGCCGCCTGACGGAGATCGTGCAGGGCCAAGCCATCGCCTATGGCGTCGAGGCGGAACTGGATTATTTCCGCGACTATCCCCCTACAGTGAATGACGCCGCGCAGACGGCCTTTGCTGCCGATGTCGCGCGTGACGTGGTTGGCGACGCGCAGGTCGACGACAGTATCGACCGCGAAATGGGGGCCGAGGATTTCGCTTACATGCTGCAAGCGCGTCCCGGGTCCTACCTGTTTCTGGGGCAGGGCGATGGGCCTGTCTGTCACCACCCCGCCTTTGACTTCAATGACGAGATCGCGCCCATCGGGGCCAGCTATTTCGTCCGTCTGGTCGAAACCGGCCAGCCCCGCACCTGAAAGGACTGATCATGGCGCTCGAAGACGCAAAGAAACAGGTTGATACGGCGTTCACTGAGAAGAACCAGCGCGGGCTGCGGTATGAGAATGCATTCGGCGGGGCGACATCTTTCCTGCGCCGCCAATACACCAAGGATCTGACTGGTGTCGATGTGGCAATCACTGGCGTGCCCTTTGACCAAGCGGTGACGAACCGCACGGGCACCCGCCTTGGCCCCCGCGCAATCCGCGAGGCCAGCACCCTGCAGCCCTATGATCCGCCCTACGGGTGGGGCTTTGACCCGCTGTCGGAATTCGCGGTCGTGGATTATGGCGATCTGGCGTTCGACTACGCGCATACCCCCAGCTTTCCGGACAAATTGACCACGCATATCAAGGGCATCTTGGATGCGGGCGCGGCCAGCATCACCTTGGGCGGGGATCACTACATCAGCTTCCCCATTTTGCGCGCCTATGCCGAGAAATACGGGCCGCTATCGCTGCTGCATTTCGATGCGCACTCGGACACTTGGGCCGACGATGACATGAGCCGCATCGACCACGGGACCATGTTCTACAAAGCGGTTAAAGAGGGGCTGATCGACCCCAAGCGTTCAGTTCAAGTCGGCATCCGCACGGTGAACGACGACAATCTTGGGGTGCCAACCATCGACGCGCGAGAGGTCCATGAAACTGGCCCCGTCGCTGTGGCGAAGAAGATCAAAGATATCCTCGGCGACAACCAGACCTATCTGACTTTTGACATCGACTGTCTGGACCCTGCTTTTGCACCGGGCACCGGAACGCCTGTTTGGGGCGGTCTGACCAGCGGCCAAGCTTCGATCATTCTGCGGGACATTGCGGGGATCAATCTGGTGGGGGGCGACGTGGTCGAAGTGTCTCCTCCGTTTGATACGACCGGAGCCACAGCCATCGCGGGCGCCCACGTGGCGATGGAAATTCTGGCCCTTTGGTGTTGGACGCGGCGCAAGACCGCCTAAGTTGTTCAGAAACACAGGAGCCAGCCCCCATGAAGATCGGACTTCTCATCCTTGTCCTAGCCCTCGTCGCTGTTGCGGCCCTGATGGCGTGGGTGCGACTGGCCCCAAGTGATCCGGCTCGCTGGCATGGTGCGCTGACCTTCACCAAGGACGAGGACAAAGAGGGCGCAGCTATTCGCGTTGTGCCTGTGAACGATCCCAGCGCCGCCCTTGCCGAACTGGATCGCATCGCCCTTGCGACCCCGCGCACCGAGCGGCTGGCTGGCGCGGTCGAAGAGGGTAGTGTGACCTATATCACCCGCTCGGCCTTTTGGGGATTTCCCGATTACACGACCATCACCGCGGCCGAGGATCGCGTGATTCTGTTCGGTCGGCTGCGCTTTGGCCAATCTGATTTCGGCGTGAACAAGGCGCGCGTTGAGGGGTGGATTTCGCAACGGACCCCCGAGGGCACTTGACGAAAGCGCAGCCTTGGGAAACTTAGGCGGCATGGTACCTTATGAAAAACTCGAACAGATCGTACAGCGGTACGAATTCCTAGAAGCCAAGCTGTCTTCGGGAGATTTCAACGACGAGATCGCAGAGCTGTCCCGTGAATACGCACAGCTGAAGCCAGTCGTTGCCGAGATCCGCGATTACAAAACCTTGCTCGACGATCTGGCCGAGGCCGAGGCTATGCTGGCCGATCCCGATATGAAGGAACTGGCCGAAGAGGAATTGCAAGAGCTCAAAGCGCAATTGCCCGAGATGGAGCACCGGATGCGCTTGGCCTTGTTGCCCCGCGATGCGGCGGACGACCGACCGGCGATCATCGAAATTCGTCCGGGCACGGGCGGGGACGAGGCAGGCCTCTTTGCGGGTGATCTGTTGCGCATGTACCAGCGCTACGCCGAAAGCCACGGCTGGAAGTTCGAGATCCTAGAGATGGCGCAGACCGAACTTGGCGGTATCAAAGAAGTCGTCGCGAACGTCAAAGGCGAGGGCGTCTTTGCCCGTCTGAAGTTCGAATCCGGTGTGCATCGCGTTCAGCGCGTGCCCGAGACCGAGAGTGGCGGGCGCATTCATACCTCGGCGGCGACTGTGGCGGTTCTGCCCGAAGCCGAAGACGTGGATATCGAGATTAACGCGAACGACCTGCGGATCGACACCATGCGCAGCTCTGGCGCGGGTGGTCAGCACGTGAACACGACCGATTCGGCGGTGCGGATCACGCACATTCCCACAGGTGTTGTTGTCACCAGCAGCGAGAAATCCCAGCACCAGAACCGCGCCATCGCGATGCAGGTTTTGAAAACGCGTCTCTTTGACATGCAGCGCCAAGCGGCGGACGCGGAACGCGCCGCTGACCGCAAGAGCCAAGTCGGCAGCGGGGATCGCAGCGAACGCATCCGGACTTACAATTTCCCGCAGGGCCGGATGACCGATCATCGCATCAACCTGACGCTCTACAAGCTGGACCAAGTCATGCAAGGCGATCTGGACGAGGTGATCGACGCGCTGATCTCTGACCATCAGGCGACCCTGCTATCTGAGCTGGACGGATGACCCTGCAAGAGGCGCTGACCGCGGCCATCGCGCGACTGCGCGCTGCGGGTGTGCCTGATCCTGCGGTCGATGCGCGCCGTTTGCTGGCTCATGTCGTTGGCGTGGACGCTGGACGCTTGATCCTGATGATGCACGACGCTTTGGACCCCGTGCAGGCCGACGCGTTCGACACCCTGATCACACGCCGTACCGCGCGCGAGCCCGTCAGCCACTTGACCGGTGGGCGCGATTTCTATGGCCGCCGGTTCACAGTCACCCGCGATGTGCTTGACCCCAGACCAGAAACCGAAACGCTGATTTCTCTGGTTCTGGATCAACCGTTTGCGCGGGTTCTGGATTTGGGGACGGGGACGGGATGCATTGCCCTCACACTCTTGGCCGTGCGTCCCGAGGCGCGCGGCTTGGCGGTGGACCTGTCCGAACGAGCCTTGGACGTCGCGCGCGAGAATGCGGTGCGTTTGGGCGTCGAGGCGCGCTGTGAGTTTGAACAGTCCGATTGGTTTGATGCGGTCGAGGGGGCGTTTGACCTGATCGTTTCCAATCCGCCCTACATCGATGCCGCCGAAATGCTTGACCTGTCGCCTGAAGTGCGGTTGCACGAGCCAGAACTGGCGCTGACCCCCGGCGCGGATGGGACGGCGCCATATACAGTTATTGCGGCGGGCGCGATGACACACCTAGCGCCAATGGGGCGCGTGCTGGTCGAAATCGGCTACCGCCAAGGGCCCGCAGTCTCCGCTATTTTTGAGGGGGCAGGGTTATCCAAAGTGACCGTTCACCAGGACTTGAATGGCCACGACCGTGTCGTTTCGGCAATAAAAGAGCAGGTTTAGGCGATTTTTCGCAGGATTAAGACCCCAAAACCACGCTTTGGCCTTGCAACAGCTGGGTCAAAGTGATTACTCAAGAGTAGTCGCAGGCCGGTGCGGTCAAAGCTGCCCCCGCGATGTTAAGCCAAAAAAATAATCCTGCTCGCGGATCCCCGCCCAAAAGGCGGCAGGGTCCAGAGCACAAGGCCAATGAAGGCTGGACAGCAAAACCTATGAGATCTTCCAAATCACGGTCGCGGTCCAAATCGAACCGCAACAACCGCTCGATGGGCAATATTGTTAATCGTGTCTTCGATAGCTCGGGACCCGAAGGCAAAGTGCGCGGCACTCCTCAGCAGATTATCGAAAAGTATAATCAGCTGGCACGGGATGCGCAGTTGTCCAACGACCGCGTGGCGGCCGAAAACTTCCAGCAGCACGCTGAACACTACCTGCGCATGCTGAGCGAAGCGCAGCGCGAAATCGACGCCCGCCGCGAGCAGCAAGAGCGCGAAATGCGCGAGCGTCAGGCCGAGAAAGACCGCGAACGCGCAGAGCGTCAAGAACGCCGTGAGCGCGAAAACGCAGAGTCTGGCAATGATCAGCAGCCCGAGACCCAGTCCGAGGACGCAGCACCCGTAGCCACTGAAGCTGCGCCAGAGCAGACCCAGTCCGAAGGTCTGACGGTCGAGGCCGAAGCTGACAGCGACGATGCGGACAACGGTCTGGTTGAAACACCGGAAAGCAAAGCGTCTGAAGCACAGCCCGCTGCCGAAGAGCCTAAGCCCGCGCGCAAGCCCCGCGCGCCGCGCGCCAAAAAGCCGGCGGCTGACAAGGCAGAAGGCGAAGAGAAGCCCAAGCCAAAGCGCGCGCCGCGCAAGCCTCGGGCCAAGAAGGCAGACACCGAGGGCGGCGATGCCCCAAAAGGCGACTCTTCGAGCGACACCCCTGCGGCCGCCGAATAAGGCGCTTAAGCATCCAGAATGAAGAAAGCCCCCGAATTTCGGGGGCTTTTGCGTTTTCAGGTCTTTTTGATTTCACGGGCGAGGGCGCAGAAGCCCTCTAGAGTGACTTGCTCGGCACGCTCTGTAGGTTTGATGCCTGCGGCCAGCAACCGATCTTCGATGTCCGGTGCGACCCCCTTGAGGCTAGCGCGTAGCATCTTTCGGCGCTGGTTAAACGCGGCGGCGACCACACGGCTTAGCACAGCTGGCTCGGCGGGAAAGCGCGGCTCTTCCAGAGCGGTCAGGTGCACGACAGCAGAAGAGACTTTGGGCGGTGGGCTGAACGCTTCGGGCGGCAAGTTGATCACAATGCGCGCATCGGCACGCCACTGCGCCAGAATAGCAAGACGGCCATAGGCTTTGCTGCCCGGTGTCGCGACGATCCGTTCTGCGACCTCTTTCTGGAACATCAGGGTAAGACTGGTCCAGAACGGCGGCCACTGCTGCGGCGTCAGCCAGCGCACCAAAAGCTCGGTCCCGACGTTGTAGGGCAGATTGGCGGCGACGCGGATTGGCGGGGTCAGGTGCTCTAGCGGATCCACCTCGAGCGCGTCGCCCTCAATCACCTGAAGGCGGCCGGCATAGGCTGCGGCGACTTCGGCCAGTGCGGGAATACAGCGGCTGTCTTTCTCGATGGCCAAGACACGGCGCGCCCCTTCGGCCAACAGACCGCGTGTCAGACCGCCCGGACCCGGGCCGATTTCCAGCACGTCGCAGCCCGTCAGATCTCCCGCTTGGCGCGCGATCTTGGACGTCAGATTCAAATCCAAAAGGAAGTTCTGACCCAGCGATTTGCGGGCGTTCAACTCGTGTGTGGCGATAACCTCGCGCAGGGGGGGCAGGTTGTCGATGGCGCTCATAGCTTGGCTCCTGCGCGGGCGATGGCCATGTCGCGGGCCATCTCTAGTGCAGCGATCGTGCTGGCGGGATTGGCAAGGCCCTGTCCTGCAATGTCAAAGGCGGTGCCGTGGTCCGGAGAGGTGCGGATGAACGGCAAACCAAGGGTCACGTTCACACCGGCGTCAAAGGCCAACGTCTTGATCGGGATCAGCGCTTGGTCATGGTACATGCAAACCGCAGCGTCATACCGCGCGCGGGCGGCGGGGTGGAACATGGTGTCGGCGGATAGAGGCCCCGTGATATCCAAGCGCTCGGCGCGCAGTTTGTCGAGCAAGGGAATGATCATCTCGAGCTCTTGGCGGCCCATCGCGCCGTTCTCGCCCGCATGGGGATTTAGGCCCGCGACCGCAATCCGAGGGCTTTCAACGCCAAAATCCTGAATCAACGCGCGATGCGTGATCCAGATGGTTTCTTCCAGTAATTCAGGGGTCAGCTCGGTCGCGACCTGATCCAGTGCGATGTGGATGGTCGTCGGGACAACCCGCAGCTCTGGGCTGGCAAGCATCATCACAACGCGGTCCACGCCGCCCAAAGCCGCCAGATATTCGGTGTGACCCGGATAGGCAAAGCCAGCACCTGATTGCAGGACGTGCTTGTTGATCGGCAGGGTGCAAACCGCGCTGGCCTGACCGTCTTGTACCAGTTTCACGGCGCGGGCAATGACCTCGACCACGCCATGCGCGTTCTGTGCGTCAGGTTCGCCCCACGTGTTGTCTGTAGGAAAATCGTGGCGCAGCACGGGCAGGGCGGTCGCGCTGGCATGAAGCGCGTCCATCGGGTTGTGGATTTCGGTCACGGGCGTGCCAGAGGGCAGGTGCCGTGGATCGCCAATGTAGAAGAAGGGCAAACGCGCGCCCAAGGTTTCCCAGGCGCGCGCCGCGATTTCGGGGCCAATACCTGCGGGCTCGCCGCAGGTCAGGGCAATGGGTGCCAGTGTCATGGACGAACGATCCGTGCGTCAGCTTTGAGCTGGCCCAAGTAGCTGTCCGCCGACGCGCCAAGGCGCTGGTTGCGCAGGTTGTTGGCCACATCCTCGCGGCTGGCCTCTTCGTTGATCGCGGCGGTGCGGCCACACATCATTAGCAGAACCATGGTCTGTCCGCCGTTGCGCGTGATCGCTGTGCTGGTTTCGCCCTCGTCCAGTTTCGACAGCTCGATTGCAATGTCGCTCGGGATTTGTGCGGGGGGCAGGCTGGTGCGCTCTAGGCGGGCGGGGTCCTGACCTTTGTTGATCCCATAGAGGTCGTTGCACGTGTCCGTAGTGCCCGCGATGCGCTTGGCCTCGGCCAGTGCCTCGGGGGTTTGGCCCCGGGGGATCAGGTACTGCGCGTATTCGATGGCTGCATATTCGGGTGCTGGGGCTTCGGTCTCTTCGATGCCGCGCAGCTGGAACAGCGCGATACCGTTCGGAATTTCAATCGGTTGGGTCACGTCGTTGATGCCGATCGACAGCACGATAGGGCGCAGGATCGGGGGCAGTTCGGTGATGGCCATCCACGGCATCCGGCCCCCAGACTGGCGCGAAGCGGTCGCCGAGTAGTTCCGGGCCGCTGCCGAGAATTCGGCAGGCGAGGTGGTCTTGCTGACACGGTTCGCGATCTCGGTTGCTTGCTCAATCTCGCCGGGCACTTCGGGGCGCGCAGGCAGGATGATCTCGGCCAGCAGCACGCGCAGACCACCGCCGCTACCGGTCAAGGACATGGCGCGATCAATTTCGTCTTCGGTGACATTGGCCTGACCTGCAAACCGCTGGCGGACAACCTGACGCCACGCCAAGCCGGGGACAACGAATGCCTCGAGTGTGGCAGGATCAACGCCATCACCCGCCAGATTGGCGATGAAGTCGTCCGCGGACAGGTTCCCGCGGCTGGCCAGTTCGGCAACGCCTGCCTGAATCTCCTCGGGAGAGAGGGTGATCCCCATCTGCTCGGCCGCCTGAATTTTCAGGGCGTCGTCGATCAGCTGCTCTTCGGCAATCTGCGGGACGTTGCCCGGGGTCCCGAACGCACGCAAGAGCGTGATCCGCTGGTTCAGTTCATATCCGGTGATGGCGTCTTCGTTTACCCGCAGCACAGGTGAAAACAGCTCCTGGGCCGGAGCGAGGGCCGGCATCAGCGAAAGAAGGGTCGCGGAAATTAGCAGCAGGTTGCGCATGGTCCCTCTCTTGGGTCAGTCAGGGTCAGGATTTACAGGTCTGTCGCACGGCACCAGAGCTGCGTCCAGCGCTGAAACCTGTCAGCGAAACTGTCAGCCCCACGGTCGTGGACGGATCAAGGTTATCGGATGAGGTGAAGCGGCGCGAGGCGGAAAGGTCCATCTTGACGCATTCGTTTAGATATTGGAGCCCGAGCCCCGCAGTCGAGGTCCGGTCGTCGACCAGATCATAGCGCCATTCCACAGCGCCGGTCCAATAGTCGTCGATCGCATAGGTGCCAGCGAGGGTCCATTCGGACACTTCGTTGTCGCGGTCCTCTTGCTGGTCTTCGTCGAGCCACAGGTAGGTTGCGTCTAGCGCGCCCCGCGGGAACACCCAGTTCAACTGGGCCTCGACCTTGGCCAGACGCAAGTGATCGTCCAGCAGGCTGCGCGCGGTCAGCATCGGGCCTTCGACTTGACCGATTTGGGTTTCAAACAACCAGTCGGACTCGAGCCCGGCAAGCCCTGAGCTTTCGGAGAAGCGGTTGTCCTCTTCGGCGCGGATGACACGTCCCAGGCTCAGGCGAGAATAGCTGCCCTCGACGCCCCAGCGGGTCCAGCTAAGGCCAACATTCGCGCGAAAGCCATCCTCGTTCTGGTCAGCGGCAGGGAAGCGGCTGATTGAAAACAGGTTCCCGCTGTCGAATTCGACTCGGGTGCTTTCATCGTTCGGGATGTTATTTGTGTCGTCTTCGGACCACGCCAACTGGATCACTGGCTCGACCAGATGCGTCGCTCCTGCAGAGCCGATTGCCTCGAGCGGCCAACGCAGAGTCGCCGCTGCGTAGGGGATCGTGTATTCCTCGCGATTGCGTAGGGTGCTGTCGTCGTCCAAGTCAAAGTAGCCGGTGCTTACACCGCTCAGGAACTGGAAGTCGAAACCGTTACCAACAACCCAGCTTTTCCGCCAGTCGATGGAGCTGGACACGCGCTGTACATCGCGGCCAACGATATCGGTGCGGCTGTCACGTACGTGCTCGTGGATTTGGAAACCGAGACGCGCCTCGCCGCCAATGTAGTCTGGAGCCATCCGCAATTCATAGCGCGCTTCGCCAAGGCGGCTCGCTTGTGTGTCGTTTTCTTCGGTCACGCGCAAGGTTTCGAAGAACGTGCCGCCAAGGCCGAAGGAGCTGACGCGGGTGTCGCGGGTCAATTGCAGCGAACTGTCGAGCCGGTCTTTGGACGAATAATCGTATTCCTGAAGGTAAGTCGTGTCGGACACGGTCTCCAGATCAAACTGGATTTTAAAATCCTCTGGCAGGTCAAACTCGCCGACTGCGAAGACATAGCTCCGGCCCACATCTTCGCGGATCGTGTCTTGCGATCCGGCGGCGTTGATCTCGAGGTCCCCGTTGTAGAAGGCCTGACGATAGCGCAGTTCCAGCGTCTTGGTTTTCGCGGACAAGAAGGGCGAGACGGTCAGGTCTGCATGATCGCCGATTGGCAGGAAATAGGGTGTGCGGACAGCAGTGCCGAGGGTCGTGCTGCTCACAGCTTCGGGTATCAGAAAACCGCGCGAGCGTGTGACCGTTGGATCGGGCAGGCGCATCTTAGGCAGATAGAACACCGGCACATCCAAGACGCGCAATTGAGCGCCCTCGAAATAGATGTTTCGGGTCTGCTGGTCGTGCACCACGCGGCGCGCGCGGATGTGCCAGAGCGGTGGGCGCCCGTCGTCGCACACGTGGCAGGAGGTGACCGCGACTTTGGACATCTGCTGGTAACGCCCTTGGGTGCGCTGCATCTCGACTGCGGCCAGTTGCAAGCGGTCATCCAGAATCATACGAGCGCCTTGCAAAATCCCCTCGCGCATGTCGTCGCTCAGTTCCGCGGCGTCGGCCAGAACGACCGTAGTGCTGCCATCTTCGAGGCGAATATTGCCCTCGATGGTCAGAGTATCTGTCTCCTGATTATAGGTGATCTTTTCGGCAATCAGGCGACGTTCGCCTTGGCGGGCTTCGACACTTCCCGATGCGACCAGTAGATCCTCGCCATCCAGAAATACCTGATCCGCGATCAGATAGACAGGGACGTCGTCATCTTGGGCAGTTTGGGCCAGTACCGAAGTCGAGGCAAACAGGGCGCCGATGATCGCGGCTTTCCCGAACCAGGTTTTACGCATTATCCGTCCTCAAGGTGCAAGATGAGCCCGAGCGGCAGAAGAATTGCCGCGACTGGGGGTGCCCATGCTGCAAGTTGTAAAGGCAACTGCCCGTTTTCGCCAAGGATCTGCGCGAAGTTGCGCATGAAGTACAGAGCAAAGGCCAGAAGTACCGCAGAAAGAACCATGATCCCCGTCCGGCCAAAACGAGTGTGGCGCATGGTAAACGCTGCACCCACCAGAACCATCGCGGCCAGGAACAGGGGACGCGATAGCTCCATCTGCAGCCAGATCGCGTGTCGCCGCCCCGAAAAACCCGCAGTTTCCAGATCAGAGATATACGCGGGCAGCTGCCAGATTGGCACGATCAGCGGGTCGCCAAAGGTGTCGACGATCCCTTGTCGGGTCAGGGTCGTAGGGATGGTGAGATCGTCGTAAAAGGCGGCGTTGGCCTCTGGGTTGACGTTCATCGACAGGTCCCACGATTTCGCGTCGGTCAAGCTCCACGCGCCATCGTTCAAGGTGGCGGTGCCAGCCTCGATCCGACGCAAGGGCGCGCCTTCGGGGTCAAAGCTGATGAAGGTCACATCGGTTAGGGCGCTGCCGTCGGAATTCGCTGTTAGGGCGCGGATCACTGTCTGTCCGCGCTGGCTGCCTTGGCGGAGCCAGAGCCCCTCGCGGCTGATCGAAAAGACGCTGATGCCCCCTTCTTTGTAGGAGGTTTTGAGCGCCTCGTAGCGTTTCGTCGTGGTCGCAACAATGGGATTGAACACGCCGACCATGAGCGCTCCGAGCAGCAGAGCCGTCAGGAACGGAGAAATCAGAGCACGCAAGGCTGACCGGCCAGATGCACGTGTCACGACCATTTCAGAACTGCGCGCTAGGCCCAGATACAGGATCAAAGTCGCAAGGATCATGATCAGCGGCGTGATTTGATAGATGTTTGCAGGCACGCGCAGCGCCGTAAGCTCGACCGCCCCGAGAAAGGTGATCGTATCAGGGCCAAAGCGCCCAATCTCCTCGACCAAGTTCAGCAGAAAGGTCAGGGCAACGAATACGCCGAACGTCCCCAAGAACGCACGCATGAAACGGCGAGCGAAGTAGAAATGCAGGATCATGCGCTGACCTCGCCTTTGGGCGTTCTGCGAAAGTACCCTGCGGCGTAGGATAGCAGAACACCGATCATTCCAAAGCCTGCGACACTGGGCAAATAGGTAAGCCACCAGAGCGCAGCGTTGGTTCGGGCGGGATCTTTGACCGCGCTTTGAATGATCATCAGTACGATGATCAAGAAGATTGAGAGAAGGATGTAAGCGCCTGACCCAAAACGGGAAAAGCCGCCTGCGAGCAAAGCGGAAAAGCCCAGAAGAGCGGTTACGAGGCAAAGCAGCGGATCATTGATCCGTTTGTGCGCTGTTTCCAATATCTCGCCCTCGGTATCGCGGGCGAGCGCAGCCATTTCCGAAGTTTTGGTGAGAAGGTCCCAAGTGGACATGAAATCACGGTTCGGGTCGATGCCATCTTCACTCGTCAGAAACCCGCTCACGTCGTAGACGAAGTCCTCAAAATAGGTGACAGACAGCCGCCCCGTTGCGCGGTCCAGAGACTGTGTCATGCCGTCTACCATCACCATGCGTGGGCGTCCGTCGGAACGGGTCAGGTAGGCTTCTTTGGCGGTGTAAGTCACACGCGCTTCGCTGTCGCGGTTGTCCGACAGGAACATATCCTCGAGCGTGCCATTGTCCGCAATGTCGCGGATGTAGAAGGTCACCCCACGGGTCGGATGCAAGAACACGCCGTCCTTTAGGAGTTTGGCGGTCATGTTTTGCGAGATCTCTTTTTCGCGCAGCTTCAACTGTTCGCTTGATGCGGGAATCAGGCCGTTGGTCAGCACCCCCCCAAGGATCGCCACCGCGATGCCGAAAATGGCCACCGGTCGGGCCAACCGCCACGGGCTAAAGCCGGTTGCCTGCATAACGACCAGTTCACTTTCACTTGAAAGACGGTTCGTCATCTGCACAGCCGCCGCAAAGCTGGCCAACGGCAGCACCAGGCCGATCACTGCGGGCAAGGACAGCATGGAGAATTCCAGGAAAACAGCCACGGACTGGCCGTCGCCGATCAGCGTGTCGAACAGAACAACCGCACGGTTGATCCAGTAGATACTGACCAGAACAAGGGCAAAGAACCCAAACAGCACCATAAGCTGTGACAGCATATAGCGATCGGTGCGTCCCACTCTTTCCCCCGTGCGAATAATGTGCGGACCCTAGCGGAAAGCCCGTCGGGTGCAAACTGGTATCTGGCAAAACCCCGCCGTGCGGGCTAGGTCTTGGGTAAACAAGGAGGAACTCGATGACGCAACCCGTTGCCGTAGAATTTATCGCCGCTGAAACTGATGCGCTTGATGCTGTCGAAGGGCGGATTGCTGTCTTTGTCGGTCCCGATGGTCAGCTAGATGTGCTCGCGCGTCGCGCGAACCGCCTGAGCAAGGGCGCGATCGCCAAAGCGGTGGGCGATGAAAAATGGGCCAAACGCAAAACTGGCGAGGTCGTGACACTGTCCTATCCCGCAGGCAACGCCAAGGCGATCGACATCGTGGTGCTGGACAAGAAAGCTGGCGTGGATGAAAGCCGCAAGGCTGGTGCCGCTTTGGCCCGTGCACGAGGCACTGATCCCGCGGTTCTGTGCGCCGCGCGCCTGAAGCACCCCGAGGAGGTCGCGCTGGGGGCGGTTCTGCGGACCTATACCTTTATCGACCATAAAACCGGCGATCAGGGCGAAGCGCCTGCGGGCCTTTCAGTCATGGTAAACGATCCTGAAGCAGGCGCTGCCGCCTACGCCCCCAAAGCTGCGATCGCCGAAGGTGTCTTCTTTACCCGCGATCTGGTGTCCGAGCCTGCGAATGTTCTGACCACCACCGAATTCGCCGCCCGTCTCGAGGCGCTCTCGGAGCTGGGTGTGACCGTCGAAGTGCTGGAAGAAGAGCAACTGGCCGAACTGGGCATGCGCGCGATGCTGGCTGTGGGGCAGGGCTCTGTCAGCCCGTCCAAGCTGGTGGTGATGCAATGGAATGGTGGCAATGACGGCGACGCGCCGCTGGCACTGGTTGGCAAGGGCGTTGTGTTCGACACTGGCGGCATCAGCCTGAAGCCCGCGGGCGGCATGGAAGACATGACCATGGATATGGGCGGCGCTGGCGTCGTCTCTGGCGTTATGAAAACCATCGCTCTGCGCAAAGCCAAAGCGAATGTCGTGGGCATCGTTGGTCTGGTGGAGAACATGCCCGACGGCAATGCGATCCGTCCCGGTGACATCGTGCGCACCATGAAGGGTGACACGGTCGAGATCATCAACACTGACGCCGAAGGCCGCCTCGTGCTGTGTGATGCGCTCTGGTACACCCAAGAACGCTTCAAGCCCGCAGGTGTTGTCGATCTGGCGACCTTGACCGGCGCGATTATCATCGGTCTGGGCCACGAGCACGCTGGGGTTTTCAGTAACAACGATGTGTTCTGCGACAGTTTCCTCAAGGCTGCCAAGTCCGAGAACGAAGGCGCATGGCGGATGCCTTTGGCGCCTGCCTATGACAAGCAGATCGCGAGTCCGATTGCTGACATGAAAAACGTAGGTGGTCGCCCTGCAGGCTCTATCACGGCGGCGCAATATCTTCTGCGGTTCGTCAAGGAAGAGACCCCTTGGATCCATCTCGATATCGCAGGTGTTGCCAGCCGCGCCGACCACACTCTTCACCCCAAGGGCGCGAGCGGCTGGGGCGTGATGGCGCTGGACCGTCTGGTCCGCGACAACTACGAAAGCTGATCTCTTGGGCGCGGCCTTCTTCTACCACCTGACGCGATCCTCGCTGGACGAGGCGCTGTCCCTGTTGATCGACCGATCGCTGGGGAATGGGTGGCGTGTGGCCGTGCGCGGGACCGAAGCGGGCCGGCTGGAATGGCTGGACCAAAAACTCTGGATGGGGCCGGAAGAGCAATTCCTGCCCCATGGCATCGCGGGAGGGACGCATGACGCGCTCCAGCCCGTTCTGCTGACCACGGGGACAGAGCGCCCTAATGATGCGGTTTGCCTGATGGCGATTGACCGTGCCGACGTGGCACCTGACGAAGTGAACACGCTCGACCGTGTGTGCATCGTTTTTGACGGCTACGATCACGACCAACTGACCCACGCGCGGGGGCAGTGGAAAACTCTGACAGACGCAGGGTGCTCGGCCCAATACTGGTCCGAAGAATCCGGTCGGTGGGAGAAAAAGGCGGAAAAGTAACGCCTTAGCGGGTGAGGATCATCTCATTTCCGCTGATCTCGATTTTCTCGAACCGAGACAGGTAGCGCATTCCCAAGAGTGACTCATATAGGGCCCCGCCGTTGACCGAGGCTTTGACGTTCGTGTCTGTGATCCCATCCAAAGTCAGAGAGTTCAGGGTCACGCGGGCCGTGCGGACCTCTCCGTTCGCGGTCATGGCGCGGCCCATGTAGGGCAGATTGTCCAAGGGGATGCCCGCCGCACGCGCGGCCTCTTGGGTCAGCACAATATCTGTTGCGCCCGTGTCCACGACGAACCGCGTCGGCACCCCATTCACCCCGAGCATCAGGTAATAATGCCCGTTCCGCGAGCGGGGTACGGTGATCTGCGCGTCCTGCGCGGAATAGCTCTGCATGGGGTGTTGGTTCTGCACGTCCTCGTACAGTGACGCGCCAATTGCCACCACGCCAAAGATCACAACCCACGCGGCTACGGTCTTCAGACCTTGGATCAAGCCCGGCCGCATCCGCAGCAGAACCATGCCGATCAAGGCGCTTCCGAGCACCACCAGATAAGTGGCGCGGGCAATGTCATCTCCGGGTAGGCTATCGAACATTTTGACTTTCACTCAGGGACAAGAACCCAACTGATATGGGAACCGATCCTGTGTTTGTCACCCCGCGAAGCCAAAGCCCCTCAGACCATCCAGCACGAACTGCACCGAAAGCGCGGCCAAGAGCATCCCAAGCAGACGGCTGACAACGTTGATACCCGTGCGTCCCAGCGCCTTTTCGATCACGCCGCCGGTAAAGAAGAGCGCCAGCATGATCGCCAGAACGGCGAGCATCACAGCCAGCACTGACAGGTAGCCAAGGACTCCATCGGTCTGGCCAGTCAGCAGGATCATCGTTGCGATCGCCCCGGGCCCTGCGATCAGCGGGATCGCGATGGGGAAGACCGAGGGGTCATGGCCTTCGTCCTCTTCGGCTTGGTCCTCACGGCGTTTGGTGCGGCGCTGAAACAGCATGTCGAGCGCGGTTAGGAACAGTAGGATGCCGCCCGCAATGCGGAAGGCATGCATGGAAATCCCGATGAACCCGAGCAGAGCTTCGCCAAAGATCGAGAAGGCCGTCAGAATGCATGCCGCGATAAAGCAGGCGCGGATGCCGATGGCGCGGCGCTTTTGCGGCGACATGCCTTGGGTCAGGGCCACGAACAGCGGGGTCAGGCCGATGGGGTCGATGATGACGAACAGCGTCGCGAACGCCGTGATCAGGAAATTCACATCCATGTCGGGCTCCTGTCAGTTGGGGTGACCGTCCTCGGGAACGGTCCCGCGCGCAAGGATTTTCTGGCAGGGCTCAGGCGGGGTTCTCGGCCTCTTCGAGCTTCATCATGGCGTCTTCCCACAGGCCTTCGGCACGAACGAGCGCCTCTTCGACCTCTGCCATTTTCTTTTGCCACTGCAGCGCCTCGTCCTTGCGGGCAGGGTCATAGAGGTCGGGGTCAGCCAGTTTGACTTCCAGCTTTTCCTTCATCTCCATCAGCTTTTCGACGCGCTCTTCGGACTTGCGGGCCTCGGACCGCAGGGCCTGCATAGCGTCGCGTCCGGGGCGCTTGGGCTTGTCCTCGGATTTTGCTTTGGAGGGGGCGGGGGTGTCATTGGTCAGCAGAAGTTTGCGATAGGATTCGAGGTCGTCCTCGTAAGGCGAGACCCGCCCATCTTTGACCAACCACAGGCGATCCGCGACCATCCCAAGCAGGTGCATGTCGTGGCTCACCAGGACAACCGCGCCAGAGTATGCGGTCAGCGCCTCGACCAAGGCCTCGCGGCTCTCGATATCAAGGTGGTTGGTCGGTTCGTCGAGGATCAACAGTTGCGGTGCGTCCAAGGTCGCGAGCAACAGTGATAGGCGAGCCTTCTGGCCGCCCGACAGTTTGCCAACCTCGGTTTCCGCCTGATCCGCGCCAAGGCCAAAGCCCGCCAATTTGGCGCGCAGCTTGGCCTGATGTACCTCGGGGCGCAGGCGCTGAAGGTGCATGAGGGGCGTTTCATCGACGTACAGTTCGTCCACCTGATGCTGCGCAAAAAAACCGATCCGCAGTTTGTTCGACTTGTTCAGCTTGCCGGACATCGGCTCAAGCCGGCCCGCGATCAGCTTCGACAGGGTCGATTTCCCCTCGCCGTTTTTCCCCAAGAGGGCGATGCGGTCGTCTTGGTCAATGCGCAGGTTCAGACGCTTCAGGATTGGGGTGTCGCCATACCCGACCTCGACCCCTTCCATCGCGACAATGGGGGGCGACAGTTCTTCGGGCTCGGGAAAGGTGAAGACCCGCTTGGCCGCCTCTTCGGGGGCGCTAATGGGCTCCATCTTTTCGATCATCTTCAGGCGAGCTTGGGCCTGCTTCGCCTTGGTCGCCTTGGCGCGGAAACGGTCCACAAAGGATTGCAGATGCTCGCGGCGGGCAGACTGCTTTTTCGCGGCGGCGGCCAGAACCGCGCGCTGTTCGGCGCGGGTCTTGGCAAAGCGGTCGTAGCCCCCTTGGTACAGGGTCAGCTTGCGATCCTCGAGGTGTAGGATTTCGGTCACGGCGCGGTTCAAGAGGCCGCGATCGTGGCTGATCACAATGACCGTGTGGGGATAGGTTGCAAGGTATTCCTCGAGCCACAGCGCCCCTTCGAGGTCGAGATAGTTGGTCGGTTCGTCCAAGAGCAGCAGATCAGGCGCCGAGAACAGCACCGCCGCCAAGGCCACGCGCATCCGCCAGCCACCCGAGAAGGCCGAACAAGGGCGCTGCTGCGCCTCGTAGTCAAAGCCCAGACCCTTGAGGATGGTCGAGGCGCGGCCCTCGGCGCTCCAGGCATCAATGTCGACCAGACGGGTCTGAATGTCGGCGATGCGGTGGGGGTCTGTGGCGGTTTCGGCTTCTGCCATCAGTTCGGCGCGCTCGGTATCGGCGGCCAGAACGGTGTTGAGCAGGCTGACCTCGTTGCCCGGAACTTCCTGCGCGACGCCGCCAATTCGGGCACGCGAGGGCAGGCTGATGTCGCCGCTGTCCAGCGTCAACTCTCCGCGGATCAGGCGGAACAGCGTGGTTTTGCCAGCGCCGTTCGGCCCGACCAGACCCACCTTGTGGCCATCGGGAATGGTGGCGCTGGCCCCTTCAAACAGGGGGCGGCCTTCGATCGAATAGGAGATATCAGAAATCTTGAGCATGTCCCGCGATTAGCAGAGCCCAATGCCCTCGGAAAGCGGCCATTCACCGGATCGATGCGAAATCATGAAAGCTACGTGAATTTCCCGACTCATGACGTTACCGCCATCAAAGCTGTCTTCCCCCAGAAAGTTTTCCATGCTAGGGGGCGCGGGATCGCGGGTTTCGGCCCGCTCACGTCTAACTCAAATGAGGTTTTCCATGGCCACCGAACGCACTCTGAGCATCATCAAGCCCGACGCAACCAACCGCAACCTGACCGGCAAAATCAACGCCAAGTTCGAAGACGCAGGTCTGCGCATCGTTGCCCAGAAGCGCATCCACCTGACCCCCGCTCAGGCAGGCAAGTTCTACGAAGTGCACGCAGAGCGTCCCTTCTATGGCGAACTGTGCGAATTCATGGCATCGGCACCCGTCGTTGTTCAGGTTCTGGAAGGTGAAGGCGCAATCGCGAAAAACCGCGAAGTCATGGGCGCAACCAACCCCGCAGACGCAGCCGAAGGCACCATCCGCGCAGAATTTGCTCTGTCGGTTGGCGAAAACTCGGTTCACGGTTCGGACGCTCCCGAAACCGCAGCGAACGAAATCGCGTTCTTCTTCTCGGGTCTGGAACTGGTCGGCTAAGCCTACCTACGGATCTTGGGGTCAATGACCCCGATTATATCGAGGGCCGCTTCCAATTCGGAGCGGCCCTTGTCATGTCTGGCGTCCTTCAGATCGTCGAACGCCACCCGCAGGTCATCCTTTTCCTGTCCCTTGCAATCGTTCCAAGGGCGGCCCTGCAGCGCCATGACAAGCGCGTAATATGAAATGAAATGTGGGGAATGGCCCGAGGCCAACATACGGCCATAGGCCTCGTGGGCGCCAACCTCGTGTAGGGTTTCGGCGTCGTGAATGCCAGCGGCTGCCAGCGCTTTGGCCTGTGCAGGCCCGATGTATTTGATGGAGGTTACAGGAGTCGCCATGCCCCCTTATAGCAAGGGGGCGGGGCAATCCCAGACTTCAGATCATTGCGAAGTCGGTAAAGATGAAGTCAGGCTCGTCGTCCTGTTTCTTCTTCTTTTTCTTAGGCGTGTCGTCGCGTCGTAACGCTTCGGTTGCCTGCTTTTGTTGCGGGTCGGGCTCGGGGGATGTGTTGTCCGGCATGAGTGCCTCCTTTCAATAAATTAATTATTGAACGGAGGCTTTGTTCCAAAAAAGTCCCGCCAAGGGATATTAGGATGCGCCTCTCGATAGAGCGGCCACCCCTGTTCGCGCCACTTCGGCCAATCCGAGGGGGCGCATAAGGTCCGCAAACGCATCAATTTTGTCGGGCGCGCCGGTTATTTCGAATACAAAGCTCGACAAGGTGCTGTCCACGACCTTGGCGCGGAAGATATCCGCCAGACGCAGGGCCTCGACACGCTTGTCACCGTTGCACGCCACTTTGATCAGCGCCAGTTCGCGCTGGACCGAGGGGCCCTCGACGGTCAGGTCATGCACTTCGTGAACGGGGACGATGCGGCCAAGCTGTGCTTTGATCTGGTTGATGACCTGCGGGGTGCCCGTGGTCACGATGGTGATGCGGCTCAGGTGACCTTCGTGATCAACCTCGGCCACGGTCAGGCTTTCGATGTTGTAGCCGCGGCCCGAGAATAGGCCGATCACGCGGGCCAGAACGCCGGCCTCGTTGTCCACCAGGACAGCCAGAGTGTGGGTTTCTTCGACGTCCGAGAAGTTGGGGCGTAGGTTATACGCCGAATGCTTGGACGAACCTTTTTTGATGTTGAGAGCTGCTGACATCTGAAAATTTCCTCTACCCGAAACGGCAGGCGCACCTGCCAAGGGGACGGCGGGCGCACCCGCCGCCTGTTGTCCTATGGATTACACCAGCACCGCGCCGGTCGAGCCGATGGCATCGGTGGCATTCGCGTCACCAAGCAGCATCTCGTTGTGCGGCGCGCCCGACGGGATCATCGGGAAGCAGTTCTCGTGCTTTTCAACAAGGCAGTCAAAGATCACGGGACCATCGTAGTTCAGCATTTCCATGATCGCATCATCCAGATCCTTGGGATCCGAGCACAGGATGCCCTTGCAGCCAAAGGCCTCTGCGAGCTTCACAAAGTCGGGCAGAGCCTCGGACCACGACTGCGAGTAGCGCTCGCCGTGAAGCAGCTGCTGCCACTGACGCACCATACCCAGACGTTCGTTGTTCAGGATGAACTGCTTGACCGGCGCACGGTACTGAACTGCGGTGCACATTTCCTGCATGTTCATCAGCCAGCTGGCTTCGCCCGCGACATTGATCACCAGCGACTCGGGGTGCGCGATCTGCACGCCAACCGACGCGGGAACGCCGTAGCCCATGGTCCCCAGACCACCCGAGGTCATCCAGCGGTTCGGATCTTCGAAGTCAAGGTACTGGGCCGCCCACATCTGGTGCTGGCCCACCTCGGTGGTGATGTAGCGGTCGTGGCCTTTGGTCAGTTCCTCAAGACGCTGGAGTGCGTACTGGGGTTTGATCACCGGGCCTTCTTGCTTGAAGGACAGGCAGCGGACAGCTTTCCATTCTTCGATCTGTTTCCACCACTTCGCCAGAGCCTCTTGGTTGGTCTTGCGTCCGCGCGATTTCCAGACCTTCAGGATGTCTTCCAGCACGTGGCCCACATCGCCAACGATCGGGATGTCCACGCGGATCACTTTGTTGATCGAGCTGGGATCGATGTCGATATGCGCCTTCTTGGACTTTGGGCTGAACGCGTCGATGCGGCCGGTGATCCGGTCATCAAAACGGGCGCCGATGTTGATCATCAGGTCGCAGTCGTGCATCGCCATGTTGGCTTCGTACAGGCCGTGCATGCCAAGCATCCCCAACCAGCCCTTGCCCGAAGCAGGGTAAGCGCCAAGACCCATCAGGGTCGAGGTGATCGGGAAACCGGTAGTATCCACCAGTTCACGCAGCAGTTGGCTGGCTGCGGGGCCGGAGTTGATGACACCGCCGCCGGTGTAGAAGATCGGGCGCTTCGCCTTTTCCAGCGCATCAACGAGTTCGTTGATCATGTCCAGATCGCCTTTGACCTGGGGCTGGTAGTGGCTGGTGCGCGCCTGCTTGGGACCGTTGTAGGTGCCCGATGCGAACTGAACGTCCTTGGGGATGTCAATCAGCACGGGGCCGGGACGACCCGAGGTCGCCACGTGGAAGCCCTCGTGAATGGTCGCTGACAAACGGTCGGTGTCTTTGACCAGCCAGTTGTGCTTGGTGCATGGGCGGGTGATGCCAACGGTGTCGGCCTCTTGGAACGCGTCCGAGCCAATCATAAAGGTCGGCACCTGACCCGACAGAACCACCAGCGGGATCGAATCGAGCAGCGCATCGGTCAGGCCGGTCACAGCGTTCGTCGCGCCGGGGCCCGAGGTCACCAGAACAACGCCAGGCTTGCCGGTCGAACGGGCATAGCCTTCGGCCGCGTGCACCGCGCCTTGTTCGTGGCGCACGAGGATGTGCTTGATATCGTTCTGCTGAAAGATTTCGTCGTAGATCGGTAGCACGGCGCCACCGGGGTATCCGAACACGACTTCCACACCCTGATCCTTCAGGGCCTGGACTACCATTTTCGCTCCGGTCATCTGACGTGTCATCTGCGTGTCTCCGTTTACGACGTCACTTCTGTTTGAAACAAAAAAGCCCCCGATTTTCTCGGGGGCGCATGGGGTACCGTTATGGTGTCCGTTACCGGCCCATGCGCCAATTTTCCACGACTAGTACGACCGACTGGTCCATAGGGGCTCTCCGTTTGCTGCGCCCTGATTAAAAGCGGCAAAAACCGAGGTCAACCGCATTTGTAGGAAATTTCGCGGGAATGGGCATGTTTGAAATAAAATTATTGCGAAGGGTCAGAGTCCGTGACCTGTCCCTTGCAGGACCCCATGCTCTAGCGCGTACCGTGTCAGCCCTGCTGTCGACGAGATGCCAAGCTTGCGTTTGATGTTCTTGCGGTGGGTTTCCACAGTCCGGACCGAGATGTCCAGTTCCGCCGCGACTTCCTTGTTCGACTTACCCTGTGCCAGTTGCAGCAGCACCGTTTGTTCGCGAGAAGTCAGGGGTTCGCGGTCGCCCGTCGGCTCTGGGGTCAGTGATCCACTTGCACCGGTGCACAGGTACCGCTCGCCGCGCATTACCGCATCGATGGCTGTTTTGATCTCTTCGGTCGGAACGTCTTTGAGCACATAGCCACGGGCGCCATGGGATAGGGCGCTGCTGATGTATTCGGGACTGTCGTGCATGGACAGGATCAGGATGCGCGTTTCGGGGCGGCGTTCGAGGATGATCTCGGTCGCGGTCAGGCCACCAACACCCGGCATGTTCAGGTCCAAGAGGATCACATCGGGGTTCAGCGTTTCAACCTGATCAATGGCTTCCTGCCCGTTACACAGGACGCCGACGACTTCGATATCGTCATACCCTTCGAGAATGGCTTCGATGCCGTCGGCCACCATCGGGTGGTCATCAACGATCAGCAGGCGGATCGGCGCGGTGCTCATTCGGGGACCTCCGTCATGGGTTTCTTGGGCGCAGAGGTACTGCTGCTTTCGGGCGGCAACAAGTGGGTGAGAGGGACAGACACCGAAATCCGCGTGCCAGAGTTGCCCGATTGAATATTCAGTGAGCCATCCAATTGTTCGACCCGTTCTTGCATGTTGCGCAGGCCTAGACCTTGGCGCGGGTTCTGGCGGCGGGCGGTTTCGAACCCATGACCGTTGTCAGCAATGGTCATGGTCGCGCCGCTGCGGTGGCCGCGTAAGTCGATGGTGACGTGGTCCGCGCCTGAATGCCGTTCAATATTTGTCAGGGCCTCCTGCGCGATCCGGTAAAGCGCGATTTTGGCGTCTTGGTCCAGACGATTGCGGAACACCACCGTGCTGAACTGTGTCTCGATCCCCGTGCGGGTGCTGAAGTCATCCGTCAGTGCCTTGAGTGCAGGACCAAGGCCAAGGTCGTCCAGCACGCCGGGGCGAAGGTCTCGACTGATCCTGCGCACCTCTTGGATCGCACCGGAAAGACTGTCGATCCCGCGGTTCATGGCTTCGGGCGCGCGGGGGTCATTGTTGGCGAACCGTTTCTTGGCCAATTCCAGCCCGTAGCGAACACCCACCAAAATTTGGCTGATGCTGTCATGAAGTTCGCGGGCCACGCGGCCGCGCTCTTCTTCTTGGGCGTCGAATACCCGCTGGGTCAGGCTTTTCAGTTTCGCATCGGCCAGACGGCGTTCACGCACGTTGATGATCATGCCCGTTCCGAACACCATCAGAAGCGAGGCAAAGGTAATCCCCCCGATGTAAAAGAATGTCCGGCGCACGCGGGCCTCGACCTCTGACTTTGACGCAGCAACGGTTTTGATCACGTCGTCCACAAAGACGCCAGTACCCACCGCCCATCGCCAACTGGGAAAGCTGGTCACATAGGTGATCATCTGTGCCTCTTCGCCGGTACTGGGCTTGGGCCATAGATATGTGTGGTAGCCCCCACCGGATCGTGCAACGCGAATCAGCTCGTCGACCACGGGCGTTCCAGTAGAATCAGAAAGGCCTGCCCAATTCTGGTTGATCATGTCCGTCTGGCGCGGTGAGACCAGATTATTGCCCTCGTAATCGTAGACAAAGAAGAAGCCCTCGGACCCGTAGATCATCGCAGCAAGGATCTGCATCACCTTGCGTTTGGCCTCTTCATCATCAGGGGCGGCGTTCCCGTAGATGTAGTAAAAGCTGTTCCGCGCCAGCGTGACATAGTTCTTAAGCTCTTGCTTTTTCACATCAATCAGCTGGGATTCTAGCGTGCGGACCTCGCGCTGGGCCAACTCTTGCGATTGTAGCGCCACCACAACCGAGATCGCGGCCACAGCCCCGATTAGAGGCAGGGTCGCGAGCAAGAAGAGCTTCTGCCCATAACTGAAATGAAGACGCAAGAGAATCTGTTTCATGGGGCGATTCGCTCAGAACCCGCAGCCAAGATCAAGCGGCGCTAAAATAAAATTGCGCGACTCAGGCCCTTGGAAACCTGAAAATTTGCCGGATTTGGTCAGGAAATATGGCCAGAACGGCGCTGCTACGTAGTACTTGGTATTTGCCAAACGGGTTTCCGCCACTAAGGTCGCACCACTTGATAACGATCCGCCCGCCGCAAGGTAGGGCAGAATTTGGGAGGAGAGACCATATGGATCGTCGTTCTTTTCTGAAGACTTCGGCAATTGGCGGCACCGCAGCTGCAGCCAGCACTCTGGCAGCACCCGCCATCGCGCAGGGCAACCGCACTCTGACCATGGTGACTTCGGTCCCCCATGGCTTTGCTGTGTTTGATGACGCGGCCGTGTACTTCAACAACGCTGTTCAGGCGATGACCGATGGCCAGATCACCATCGACAAAAAAGCAGCGGGCGAACTCGTCGGCGGCTTCGAGGTGTTCGACGCTGTGTCCTCGGGCCAGGCAGACATGTACCACTCGGCTGACTACTACTTTGGCGGCCAGCACCCCGGTTACTATTACTTCACCGCAGTTCCGTTCGGCGCGACCGCGCAGGAACTGTCGACCTGGATGTACCACGGCGGCGGTCAGGAACTGTACGACGGTCTGGGTGAAATCTTTGGCCTGAAGTCGTTCCACGCGGGCTCGACTGGCATGCAGCCCGGCGGCTGGTTCCGCAAGGAAATCCGCTCGGCAGATGACTTCAACGGTCTGAAGTTCCGCATGCCCGGCATCGGTGGCCGCGCACTGGGTATGACCGGCGCATCGGTTCAGTCGATCCCGGGCGGCGAAATCTATCAGGCTCTGGCATCCGGCGCGATCGACGGCGCAGAGTGGATCGGTCCCTTCGCGGACGAGCGTCTGGGCTTCCAGGAAGTTTGTAACTTCTACTACACCTCGGGCTTCCACGAGCCGGGTTCGGCTCTGTCGGTGTCGTTCAACCGCGATGTCTGGGACAGCCTGACACCCGGCCAGCAGGCCATCATGGAGCAGGCCGCCAAGGCAGCCACCACCCACAGCCTGACACAGGGTATCGCGAACAACGCAGCCGCGCTGAAGCGTATCCAGAGCCAAGGCGTCAAGCTGATGGAATTCACCGACGACGTGTGGGATCTGTTCGGCACCGCATCGCTGCAGGCCATGGACGAATTCATGGACGATCCGATGTACGCGGAAATCCGTACCAGCTTCGAAGAGTCGATGAAGTCGAGCTCCGAGTGGCTGCAGCGCGCAGACCGTAGCTACGTGCAGCAGCGTGACCGCGTTCTGAACCGCGGCTAATACCTGCCTTTGCATCGTGGGCACCGCTGATGAGCGGTGCCCTATTTCGTGTGAACACCGCGTTCGCAAACTAACCCGCGTCGAAGCGGGATACTCGGGGACATCATGGAACAGGAAAGCATCGGGCTGGGGGGCGCCTTGCTCTCGATGTGGGACGGCCTTGTTTGGGCGCTGTCCAACATCGCTATGGCCTTCTACAATTTCTTCTATGCTGTGTCGCATCCAGGCCTCTGGCTGGATTGGTCGAACAAAGAGGCCTTGTCGCGCTTTGTTTACTACGGCGGCTCGGTCGAATTCTTCTTTGTTATTTTCACCACCTTCCTGATCATCACAGCGGTTGGTGTCTGGAAAAACAACTTCCTCTGGGGCTGTGTGCGCGGGCTCGAGGCGTTTGCGAATGCCGCGGGCCGTTTCGCCGCTTGGGCGGGCCTGATTATGGTGCTGCAACAGACCGTCATCGTTCTGATGCAACGAATCTTTGCGCGGCCTGACGTGGTGCTGGGCTTTGGTATCCCTGTCGGTTTTGATGTCAGCTGGTGGTCCGAAGAGTTGAAGCTGTGGAATGCCATCGTTGTTGCGATGTGCGTCAGCTACACCTTTGTCCAAGGCGGGCATGTTCGAGTGGACCTTGTCTATGCAGCAGTCAGCCACCGTGTGCAGCGCGTTATCGACATGGTCGGCTCGGTGATCTTTATGATGCCCTTGGCGGTGATCACGTGGATGTACGGCTGGTACTTCCTGTGGCGCCACCTGATCGTTCCCAAGCCGTCGGCCTCGGACCAGTTGGATCGCCTGCTGATGAAGTCGCGCGCCCTACGCTGGAACGTAGAAACCATTGGCTTCTCGGCCAACGGCTTCACTGGCTACTTCCTGTTCAAAATTCTGCTCGTGACCTTCGCTGGTATGGTCTTCATCCATGCCTGCGCATTCTTCTGGCGTTCCTATCTGGAATACAAAGAAGGCCCGGATTCCGCTGGCCGCTTTGTGGACCGCGATACGCTGGGTGAAGGCGAAGAAGCCTACGAAGGCACCCATTAATTCAAGGCGGATAAGACATGCTATTCGGACTAGACGGCGTAGAGATCGGCCTGATCATCGTCTTTTTGTGCCTGTTCTCGGGCATTCTTTCGGGCTTTCCCGTTGCCTTCGCCATCGGCGGGGCAGGGGCGATCGCCTTTGGTATCATTGCCGCGCTTGATAGCGCGGGTCTCCTGATTCACCAGGCGATCGACACTGGGTCGGACGCCTATAACGCCCTTGTTGCCAGCGGGGTCAAACAGGACTCTATCTCGGTCTTTAGATATCCCGATCTTCCAAGGATCGCGGAACCTGTGTTTGTGTCCGGGTGGGAAACCGCGCTGGACCGCAACGTGTCGTTCATCGTGAACCGCATCAACGAGCGCGTTCTGGCAGGTCAATCGATCGAGACGCTGCTGGCCGTTCTGATGTTCGTTCTGATGGGCATCACGCTGGAACGTTCCAAGATCGCGAACGACCTCTTGACCACTATGGCCAAAGTCTTCGGGCCTCTGCCCGGCGGTCTGGCTGTGTCGGTCGTGGTTGTGGGCGCGTTCCTTGCGGCATCGACCGGTATCGTGGGCGCGACCGTTGTAACCATGGGCCTGCTCTCCTTGCCGACCATGCTACGGAACAACTACTCACCAGAGCTTTCCACCGGTGTGATTGCGGCTTCTGGCACATTGGGCCAGATCATCCCGCCGTCGATCGTGATTGTTTTGCTCGGCACGCTCGCGGGTGACCTGTACTCCACCGCTCAGGAAGAGCGCGCGCGCTCTGTCGGCTGTTCCGACGCGCTGACCTATCTGGGTGAGCCTGCGGTTGTGTCTGTCGGTACTCTGTTCCAAGCGGCGCTGCTGCCGGGGATCATGCTCGCGATGCTCTATGCGCTCTATGCCTTTGGCTACGCGCTGTTCAACCCGAGCAAAGCGCCTGCGGTGCAGATGGGCGACACGGGCACTGGCGAAGTCATCACCCGCAGCGAAGGCTTCACGTGGTTCCTTGGCTTGCCGGTCGCGCTGATCGCGGGACTGCTGATCCTTGGTAATCTCGGGATTGTCGGCACCCAAGACGTGACCGTCGACAGCTTTAGCGATGCTGGTACCACTGCAAGCTTGCGGACCAACGTGAGCGAAGAGTGTCAGGCCTCGATGATCGAGCTGCACGGCCAAGAGGCATGGGATACGGCGGTTGCTGAAAACCAAGCGATCACCGATGCAGGCGGTCTGCAGGAGAGCGTTCGCTTGACCCCTGAAGAGATGGACGCGGCCCGCGCCGAGAAGGTTGCTGCAGCAGCACCGATCGGAACAGGTGTGTCGATCATGATCGCGATGCTGGGGATCATCCTGATGCTGGCGCGCGGTGTGGCCCCGAGTCAGGAACCTCGCCCGCTGCTGATCGGTGGCATCGGTTTGGTGCTGGCTGCTCTGGCAGACATTGTGCTGATCAATCCGCTGACGAGCGCGACCATGACCTTTGTCATCATGGCGCTGCCCATCGGGTTGACGCTGTGGTCGATGAAAGCGGCTGTAGCGCGTCTGGGTCAGAACGAGTTGATCCGCGTGGTCTTCCCGCCGCTGGTTCTGATCGTTGCGGTTCTGGGCTCGATCCTTGGCGGTATCACCAACCCGACGCCCGCTGCGGCGCTTGGTGCGGTCGGTGCTCTGATGCTAGCGGCCTACCGTAAGCTCAAGGACGAGAACAAGTCGGGCAAGATCATCATCAACTCGACCTTCGCGACGGTTATTCTGCTGATCTTGGGCATCAACTTTGACCTGCGGATCAACACCGAGAGTGTGTCGGCCGAAACTTGGATGGCGTTCACGCTGGCATATGCTGCGTACCTCTACATCGTGTTTGGTGTGGGCTATGCATGCTGGACCCTGTTCCGTACAGGCGTTCTGTCGCCGGTGATGCGCGAGACGGCCAAAGTGACCAGCATGGTCTTTACCATTCTGATCGGGTCGCAGCTGTTGAACCTCGTGGTCATTTCGTTCGGCGGCGAGCACTACATCCAGATGTTCCTGCGCAGCTTTGACAACGAATTCACGGTCTTCTTGATCGTGATGCTGGTGCTGTTCGTGCTGGGCTTTGTTCTCGACTTCCTCGAGATCATTTACATCGTGGTGCCGATCGTGGGACCGGTGATCTATGGTGGATCGTTTGATCCCAAATGGGTGACCATCATGATCGCGGTAAACCTGCAGACTTCGTTCCTGACGCCGCCCTTTGGCTTTGCGCTGTTCTATCTGCGTGGCGTTGCGCCTCGGGAAGTGACGACCGGCCATATCTACCGCGGGGTTGCGCCCTTTGTGTTGATCCAAGTGGTCGGGATTGCGATCCTGTGGCTCTTTCCGGGCATCGTGACCATCGTTCCTGACCTGATGCCGAAATAAGGCGTCAGGCGAGAGATAGAAAAAGGCCCCGTTTGCGCGGGGCTTTTTTGTTGGGATTTCACTATTTAAGGCAAAAAAGAAGCGGGGTTCTTTCAGCGATTGACCGGCCGAACGTTGGGCAGGATCAGGTTCGACACTTGCTCCGAGATCGGTTCTGTCGACAGCGGGTGCAGATCCGCCGAGTAGTTCTCGGGCTGCTCCATCGGCTCCCATCCGCCGTTGCGGAACAGCTCTACGCCTGAGAAGTTGGCTTTGTAGCCCATCTTCTCGGAGCCGGGGACCCAATAGCCGAGGTAGACAAAAGGCAGGTCCAGCTCGAGCGCCAGACGAATGTGATCCAGTATGATGAAAGTCCCGAGGCTCCGGTTGGTCATTTCGGGCTTGTAGAAGCTGTAGACCATGCTCAGGCCGTCCTGCAGGACATCGGTCAGGCATACGGCGGTCAGGGCATCATTGGTGGCGGTCGAGTCAGTATATTCTATCACGCGGGTGCGGACCGGCGTTTCCTCGATCATCGCGGCGAATTCGAAGATATCCATGTCTGCCATGCCGCCATTTGCGTGGCGGGCGCTGAGGTAGCGGCGGAAGAGGTCGTATTGCTCCTCGGTGGCCCAAGGGCTGCGGACTTCGCGATCCAGATTGGCATTGCGGCGCAGGGTTTTTGACTGGGTCTTTGTCGGCGCAAAATCGCTCACTCGGATGCGGGCAGACAGACATCCTGCGCAGTCAGAGCAGGACGGGCGATACAGCACGTTCTGCGAGCGCCGAAATCCCTGTTGCGACAGCGAGTCGTTCAGGGCGTGGGCATTGTCCCCCTGCAACGCGGTGAACAGCTTCCGTTCCATGCGGTCGGGCAGGTAGGGACAGCTTTGGGGGGCTGTCACGTAAAACTGCGGCGTAAGAGGAGGCGTATGGCGCATGTCGATCCCATATAGTTCGCTAGCGACGATAACAATGCCGCCCCCTCGCGCCAAGGGGGCAGTCTAGTAGGTTTCATGGACCTCAGTATAGCGTGGTCTTGTTCATAGGGACCGTGCCCATGATATGGTCGGTAAGCCCCTGCCTGCGAGATGAGGTTAACATCAATACGATGGAAACGATCTGCAAAGGGAATACAGCAAAGGATACCGAATATCCTAAAGTGTGCAGAAATGCGGTGGGTAGGTCAAAGCGGTGCCCCTGCATGGTACGCAGCTCCATCGACATCAGGCGCATGCCCCACGTCGCGGATCCACGGGCCAGAGTGATGACGCGATACGCAAAACCGATCACCATCATCATCACCGGAAAGAAGAAGATCCCAGTGAAGAATGTAAACGGCAGGATCAACGCACACAGTACGGCGACGATCACCAGATCCACCAGCCACGCCAACAGGCGCTTGGTCGGTGTGTCTGCATACAGTTCTTCGTGGCGGTCGGGGTCGGGCAAAATCTCTGAATAGCTCATGTGTGTGGGACCGGTTTCGGATCAGGGGCTGGGTCGGGGCCCGCCGGAGCGGGCGGGCCCATGGTACGGGATCAGGCGTTCGGAGTCTCGGCTTCGGTGCCGGACTTGCCGCGTTCGTCCATAAAGCGGTCGAACTCTGCCTTGTCTTTGGCTTCGCGCAGACGCTCGAGGAAGCTTTCGAAGGCGATCTGCTCGTCTTCGAGACGGCGCAGGGTGTCGGCCTTGTAGGCGTCAAAGGCAGTGTTGCCGGACGAGCGGAAGGCGGGGCCAAAGCTGCGTTTTGCGCGGCAGGACGATTTGAACATTTTCTTGCTCCAGATCATGTAGGCCAGCAGCGCGAGACCGACAGGCCAGAAAAAGATGAAGGACAGGACCATCGCAGCGATCCATGCGCCTTTGCCTCTGGCATCAAGCCAGGCTTCGGCGCGGGCGAACCAGCCGCGGGCTTCTTGGGGTATTGGATCTGCAAAAGTAGACATGAAGTGCTCCGTTCAGGGTGAATGTGAATGCTTTTCACATTACAAGAGATCGTGATGGAGCGGCCCTGTTACAAGGGGGAATGTGAAAACTTTTTACATTATTTGGATTATGCCGTGAAATCAGCGGTTTGGGCGCCGCTCAGGGGCAATAATTCCTGCGGTTTCAGGGCGAATATGTGCCTTGGGGTGCCCGCCGCTGCCCAGACCTCACTGAATTCTAGGAGTCGCGGGTCTAGAAAAGCACGGATCGGGTTGAGGTGACTTACAGGCGAAACGCCCCCGATGGCAAAGCCGGTCTGGCTGCGGATCAAGGCAGCATCCGCCTTGCCCAAAGGTTCTCCGGCCAGTGCGCTCGCCTTGTCCGCGCAGACTTTGTTGCCCCCTGCGGTCAAAAATAGGATCGCCTCTCCGCTGGTTTCCCCGCGAAAGATGATGGATTTCGCGATTTGATCGACATGGCAGTTCGCAGCGTCTGCAGCCTGCTGCGCGGTGCGTGTCTCGCCCATTTCCAGAATTTCGGGCTCGAAACCGGCGTCGATCAGGGCTTGGCGGACACGCTTCAGACTCTTGCTCATTTCGGGCTCCTGTCGGGATTTGATCTGGGCCATTGACGCGGTGTTCGGGCAGACCCAAACATGCGCTCATGACATTCGCATCCCGTATGACCCGCACGCCGCGCCCCTTCAATCCCGAACGTGGGGCCGAAGGGGCTGCTCTGTTCCCGATGTTGCCGCCAGAGCCCCGCGCCCTGATCGAAGGGACTGCCGGATGCAGCCCATACCTGCGCGGCCTTCTGGCGAAGGAAACCGATTGGATTGCCGAGGCTGTGTCAGACCCAGAAGGTGCACTGGCCGCAGAGTTTGATCGGCTAAGGGCAACCGCACCGGATCAACGGGCAGGGGCCCTGAGGCAGGGCAAACGGCGGGTGGCGCTGCTGACTGCGCTTGCGGATCTAGGGGGTGTTTGGACGCTGGAAGAGGTGACGGGTGCGCTTACGGATTTTGCTGGGCTGGCGACCCATTTGGCGATGACAGCCTGCGTCGGCGCCGAAATCCGGCGGGGAAAATTGCCCGGCATGACCGAGGAAGACGTGGAACTGGCGGGTGGCATGGTGGCGCTGGCCATGGGCAAGATGGGCGCCGGAGAGCTGAACTACAGCTCTGACATCGACTTGATCTGTCTGTTCGACGAGACAAAGTACACCCGCGACGACTACCTTGACGCCCGCGCGGCGCTGATCCGCGCCACGCGCAAAATGTGTGCGATGCTCTCGGACAATACGGCGGATGGCTATGTCTTTCGCACCGACCTGCGTTTGCGCCCCGATTCGGGGGTGACGCCGGTGTGCATGCCGATGGAGGCCGCCGAACGGTACTACGAGAGCCTAGGCCGCACGTGGGAGCGCGCCGCCTACATCAAAGCTTACCCTTGCGCGGGCGATATTGACGCCGGGCTCGGGTTCTTGAAAACCTTGACCCCGTTTGTCTGGCGCAAGCATTTGGACTTTGCGGCCATTCAGGACGCGCATGATATGCGTCTGGCGATCCGCAACCACAAAGGACTGCACGGTCCTGTCAGCCTGCCTGGCCACAATATGAAGCTTGGACGCGGCGGCATTCGCGAGATTGAGTTCTTTACCCAAACGCGCCAGTTGATCGCTGGTGGGCGTGATCTCGAGCTGCGCGTTCGTGGCACAGTGCCAGGCCTACAGGTGCTGGCCCAGAAGGGGTGGATCACGCCCGATGTGGCCGACACCCTGACAAGCCACTATCGCTTTCACCGAGAGGTCGAACACCGTTTGCAGATGGTGAACGACGCACAAACCCATACTTTGCCTACGGCGCCCGAAGAGCTGGACCGGATCGCGGCGATGATGGACATGGACACTCCCGCGCTGGGGCAAGAGTTGCGGGACAGGCTTTCAGCCGTCCATGATCTCACCGAAGATTTCTTTGCCCCTGACGCGCCATCCAAACCCTGTGAAGAGGCCGCGACGCTCGACCACGAGATTGTGGAGCGCTGGAAAACATACCCAGCCTTGCGCTCCGCACGCGCGGTCGAGATTTTTGAGCGGTTGAAGCCGGAAATTTTGACCAAGCTCAGTGCCTCTCCGAAGCCTGACGAAGCGTTGATTGCCTTTGACGGATTCCTGTCCGGCCTTCCTGCGGGCGTGCAGCTCTTTTCGCTGTTCGAGGCCAATCCGCATCTGGTTGATCTGATCGTCGACATTGCCAGCACAGCGCAAGCTTTGGCACGGTATCTGTCGCGCAACGCAGGTGTGCTGGACGGGGTGATCGGCGGCAGTTTCTTTGATCCTTGGCCAGGGCGGGAGGCGCTGAGCCAAGAGCTGACGTCGCGCCTGCAAGTGGCAGAGGGGGACTACGAGCGGCAACTGGACGACACGCGCCGCTGGACCAAGGAATGGCATTTCCGAATTGGTGTGCACCTGTTGCGCGGGCTTATCTCAGCCGAAGAGGCGGGCCGCGAATATGCCGATCTTGCTGCAGCGACCTTGGCGGGACTGTTCCCCGCCGTACAGACAGAGTTTGCCCGCAAGCACGGCCCTGCGCCCGGCCGCGGCGCGGCGGTTCTGGGCATGGGCAGCCTTGGCGCTTGCATGCAGACGGCGACGTCGGATCTGGACGTCATTGTCATTTACGATCCCGAAGGCGCCGAGGAGTCGACGGGCAAGCGGCCGTTGCATGTGAGAACCTATTTTGCCCGCCTGACACAGGCTTTGGTGACCGCGATGACCGCGCCGATGTCCGAAGGGCGTCTATACGAGATGGACATGCGCCTAAGGCCCTCGGGCAATCAGGGGCCGGTGGCGACCAGTTGGGACGCCTTCCAAATCTATCAGAAAACCGAGGCTTGGACATGGGAGCATCTGGCTCTGACCCGCGCGGCGGTGGTCGTCGGTGGTGCAGGATTGTCAGAGGATATCGAAGCATTCCGCCAAGAGCTGATCGCCAAAGAACGGGACGAGGGCGCTGTTCTACGGGATGTGGCCGACATGCGCGCTCGGATCAGGGCCGCGAAAACACCTGCCAGCCTGTGGGAGGTCAAGGTCGGGGACGGCCGGATGCAGGACATCGAACTCTTTGCCCAAGCGGCAACGTTGTTGTCAGGGCAGCCAAATCGCAGTGTGTCTGACGGTTTGACGGCTGCCTGCTCCTTGGGTTGGATGACCGACGCAGAGGCTCGGGCTTTGTGTCAGATTTATCGCCAGCTGTGGCAGGTGCAGGTCGCCACGCGGCTCTTGGGGGATGGCCGATTGGAGCCGGCTAAGATCGGCAGCGGGGGCGAACAATTTCTGCTCAGCGTCTGTGATTGCCAAAATATGCCGCAACTGGAACAGCGGTTGTCCAAGGGCTATGTCACTGCAGCAGAACACATCGACGCGGTCTTGGCCGCACGCGTAAAGGACGCCCCCGCATGACCACCGAGAAGGATCCCAATGACCCCAAAGGCCTGATCCGCGAGGCCTACAGGATCGACGGGATCACACTGGCCGAATGTCGTAGCATTTTCCTGGATTGGGCGCTCAGCGTGCCGACGGATGATCTGCAGCAGGTGATCGGCCAGCTGTTGGAGAGGTATGGTCTGGAGGCACAGCACCCGATGACCACAGTGCTGAAAGAGGGACTCGCGACCTCTGACAGGCCCAAAAGGCGCGGGGGGTGGCGGTCGCGTCCACGCGACTGAGGTTTGGACATAGAAAAACGCGGCGCCCGATGAGCACCGCGTTTTGTTTTGTTCGGGATTGCCCTTAGCGTGGCAGCTGCGCGGCCTCTTGCGCGAGCGCTACGATGCCGTCCCAGTCCCCAGCGATCATCATATCTTTGGGGGCAACCCAACTGCCGCCAACGCAAGCGGTGTTGGCCAGCCCCAGATAGTCGGGCGCATTCTTCAGGCTGACACCGCCAGTGGGGCAGAACGTGACCTGAGGGATCGGCGCGCCGATGGCCTTCAGCGCTTTGGCGCCGCCGTTAGCTTCGGCAGGGAAGAATTTCTGGACGGTGTAGCCACGCTCGAGCAGCGCCATTGCTTCGGATGCGGTCGCCGCGCCGGGCAGCAGAGGGAGGTCCGCCGCTTCGCAGGCATCCAGCAGGATGTCTGTCGCGCCGGGGGACACGCCGAACAGAGCGCCTGCTTCCTTGGCGGCTTTGACATCTGCGGGCGTGAGCAAAGTGCCTGCGCCAACAATACCGCCCTCGACCTGCGCCATCTCGCGGATTGCTTCTAGCGCAACGGGGGTGCGCAAGGTCACTTCGAGCACTGGCAGGCCGCCCTTGACCAGCGCCTCGGCCAAGGGGCGGGCATGGGCCAGATCGTCGATCACCAGAACAGGGATCACAGGGGCCTTGCGGCAGATTTCGAGGGATTTTGCGCTGGCTTCTGCGGGGGTCATGGAATGGTCCTCTGGGTCGAAATCGGTTGGGGTGGCGTGCCTCCGGCGGGAGTATTTGGGGCAAAAAGCAACAGGGCTTTCTGCTTTGTCCAAATACTCATATCGTCAAAGGCAGACGTTGGCAGTGTCAGACGATGACCGCTGCGCCGTTCGACGCAAGGCCAACATTTTGGCGGAAAGCTTCGAACAGCTCGCGGCCGATGCCTGATTTGTTGGCTGTCAGGTCGGCGACCACTGCTTCGCGGCTGTCGAAGTCGGCCTCGAGGCAATCGATCTTGCCGGTTTTTGCGTCGACACGCAGCAGGTCGCCGTCGCGTACGCGGGCGAGCGGACCACCGAGCGAGGCTTCGGGGCTGACGTGGATCGCTGCGGGCACTTTGCCAGACGCACCGGACATACGCCCGTCGGTGATGAGCGCGACCTTGAGGCCGCGATCCTGCAGGACGGCGAGGGTCGGGGTCAGGCTGTGGAGCTCGGGCATACCGTTCGCCTGCGGGCCTTGGAAGCGGACAACAACAATGGTGTCTTCGGTGAATTCACCCGCTTGGAAGGCTTTGCGCACGTCTGCCTGTTCGTGGAATACGCGGGCTTTGGCCTCGATGATGTGGCGCTCGGGGGCGACTGCGGACACCTTCATGATGCCAGTGCCGAGGTTGCCTGCCAATTGCTTCAGGCCACCGGTAGGTTGGAAGGCCGTCGAGACAGGGCGCAGGATTTTATCGTTCTGGGTTTCTTTGGGCCCTTCGACCCAAGTCAGGCTGTCGTCGATCAGCTTGGGCTCCTCGGTGTAGCGCGACAGGCCCTGACCGGCGATGGTCTGGGTGTCGTCATGCAGCAGGCCTTTGTCGAGCAGCTCGCCGATCATGTAGCCAAGACCGCCAGCTGCGTGGAAGTGGTTCACGTCTGCCAGACCATTCGGGTAGACCTTGGCCATCAGCGGCACGACAGAAGACAGTTGGTCGAAATCTTCCAGCGTCAGTTCGACGCCAGCGGCGCGGGCCATGGCAGGCAGGTGCAGCACGAGGTTGGTTGAGCCACCGGTTGCCATCAAGCCGACGATCCCGTTCACAAAGGCACGCTCGTCCAGAACGTCGCAAACGGGCGTGTATTCGTTGCCAAGCTGGGTGATCGCTGCGGCGCGCTCAACGCCAGCGACGGTCAGGGCGTCACGCAGGGGCGTGTTTGGGTTCACAAAAGAGCTGCCAGGCATGTGCAGGCCCATGAACTCCATCAGCATCTGGTTGGTGTTCGCGGTGCCGTAGAAGGTGCAGGTGCCCGGACCGTGATAGCTGGCCATCTCGGCTTCCATCAGCTTGTCGCGGCCGACTTCACCGGTTGCAAATTGCTGGCGGACTTTCGCCTTTTCGTCGTTGGGCAGGCCGCTGACCATGGGACCTGCGGGCAGGAAGATGCCGGGGATGTGGCCAAACGTGGCCGCGGCGATGATCAGACCAGGGACTATCTTGTCACAGACGCCAAGGTAAAGCGCCGCGTCAAAGGTGTTGTGTGACAGAGCCACGCCAGACGCCAACGCGATGACATCGCGTGAGAAGAGCGAGAGCTCCATGCCGGTCTGGCCTTGGGTCACGCCATCACACATGGCAGGCACGCCGCCTGCAACCTGGGCAGTTGCTCCGACTTTGCGGGCGGTCTGGCGGATCAGTTCAGGGTAACGCTCGTAGGGTTGGTGCGCGGAAAGCATGTCGTTGTAGGCGGTCACGACACCAATATTCGGCGCGCGGCCCTCGGCCAAAGAGGCTTTGTCGTCACCCATGGCAGCATAAGCGTGGGCTTGGTTCCCGCAGGTCAGGTGGGCGCGGGCTGGGCCTTGGTCGGCGGCGCGCTTCATCTGGTCCATGTACTTGGCACGGCGGTCTGCAGAGCGTTCGCGGATGCGCTGGGTGACGTCGTGGATCGTGTTATTCAAGGGCATGGGTAGCTCCTGTAGCGTCCTGTTGGGCGCCCTATATCAAATTAAGTTAGCGCTAACAAGAAGCGCGATGTAAAACCTTCGTGCAGATTGATCTTTTCGCAGCACTGGAACCGGAGTAGAGGGCGCACATGACCCAAGCATACCCCACAATCCGCCTGAAGCCCAACGCCGAAGCCCGCGCCATCCGCCACGGCTTCCCTTGGGTGTATGACAATGAACTGGTGACCGACCGCCGGACCCGCAATCTGGAGGCTGGATCGCTGGCCGTTCTGGAGGACAACGAACGCAAGCCTTTGGGCCTTGTGACCGTGAACCCGAACAGCCGGATCATCGCGCGGATGCTGGACCGCGACACCGAGACTGCGGTCGATCAGGCATGGTTCACCGCGCGTCTTCACCGCGCCTATTCGCATCGCGCGCGCCTGTATAATCAGCCCTTCTACCGTCTGGTCCACGCCGAAGCCGATGGCCTGCCCGGTGTTGTAATCGACCGGTTCGGGGATGTGGCTGTCGTGCAGCCGAACGCGGCGTGGGCCGATGTGCGTTTTGCCGAGCTGGCACAGGCCTTGGTGGATGTGACAGGTGTGACCACCGTGATCAAGAACGGCACGGGCCGCGCGCGCACCCTTGAGGGGCTGGAAGAGGTGACCGAGGTGACCCTTGGCACCGCGCCCGAAGCCGCGATCCCCGTGCCGATGAACGGCGCGACCTATATGGCGGACGTGATGGGTGGTCAGAAAACCGGCCTGTTCTATGACCAGCGCCCGAACCACGCCTTTGCCGCGCAGCTGGCGAATGGTGGCCGCGTTCTGGACGTATTCAGCCACGTGGGCGGCTTTGGTCTGGCGATGCTGGCAGGCGGCGCGACCTCGGCTTTGGCCGTAGACGGCTCTGCGCCCGCGCTGGAATTGGCCGAGCAGGGGGCTGCGGCCTCTGGCTTTGGCGACCGGTTCGCGACCCGCAAGGGCGATGCGTTTGCGACGCTCGAAGCACTGGCCGAAGAAGGTGAGCAGTTCGATGTGGTCATCTGTGATCCGCCCGCGTTTGCACCGTCGAAGAAAGCTCTGGATGCTGGTTTGCGGGCTTATGAACGTGTGGCGCGTCTGGCGACTCCGCTGGTCAAAGAGGGCGGCTACATCGGCCTGTGCTCCTGTTCCCACGCCGCCGATCTGGCGAAGTTCCGTGGGGCCTGTACGCGCGGTATTGGTCGGGCAGGGCGCACGGGTCAGTTGATCTACACAGGCTATGCCGGACCCGACCATCCGCTGCTGCCGCAATTGGCGGAAACCGGATACCTCAAAGCGCTGTTCTACCGCGTATGAAGGTCCTGCTCGACGCCTGTGTCCTCTATCCAACGGTGATGCGCGAAGTGCTGATTGGGGCTGCCAAGGCGGGCCTTTATCAGCCGCTCTGGTCCGACCGGATCCTAGAGGAATGGCGTCGTGCTGCGGCGCGCTCTGGCCCAGTTGACGGTATGCAGGCCGAAGGTGAGATTGCCCTGTTGCGCGGCGCTTTCCCCAAAGCGTCGGTGCAAGAATTCGAGCAGATCGAACAGCGTTTGTACCTGCCTGACAGAGGTGACCTGCATGTGCTGGCCGCCGCGATCAAAGGGCATGCGGACGTCATCGTCACTCTCAATGCCAAAGATTTCCCCCGCCATACGCTGGCGGAAGAGGGGATCGAGCGTCTGGACAGCGACCAGTTCATGCTGCGTCTGTGCGATAACGCGCCAGAGGCTGTCGGACAGGTGGTCGAAACTGTCCGCGCTGCCGCTGAACACATGGACGACGCCCCGCGCGAAATCCGTCCCCTGATGAAAAAGGCGCGGATGCCCCGTCTGGGCAAGCGGCTAGGTTAAACGTTCCAGCGGCGTTCGTTGGCCTCAATCGCGGCGATGCGGTCGGGGGTTTTCGGGTGGCTCATCAGCCAAGCGGGCATGACGCCTGCGCGGCTCTGGGTCAGCTCATCCAGCTTGTGAAATAGGGATTTCTGCGGTCCCGTGCCGATGCCTGCTTTGACCAGCAGGGCAGAGGCATAGGCGTCGGCCTCGTACTCGTCATTGCGGGACAGGCGCGCAGCGAGCATGCTGGCCATCGCATTCGCGATCATCACGCCGATGCCGGGCAAAAACCGACTAAGGACCATCGCCAAAGCGGTTCGCAACGCGTTCTGACCCGAAAAATCGATCATCCGTTTCCGCGTATGGCCAAGAGCGACATGCCCCATCTCGTGGGCGATCACGCTGGCCAGCTCTTCGGCCGTCACGGCTCCGGCTTTATAGCGTTCATAAAAACCACGGGTGATGAAAATGCGCCCGTCAGGCGCGGCCAATCCATTCACCGGCTCGATGTCATAGAGGTGGACGCGGATGCGCGGCAGTTCCAAAGCGGCGGCCATCTGATCGCAGAGTTGTTTCAACCCGCGATCCGCCAATTCGGTGGACCGCATGTCCAGTTCCTTGCGCGTGCGCCACGCGCTGAAGTGGTACATGGCAAAGGCATACAGTGCCGCGAGCAGGATCGGTGTGAACTTGAGCATGCCCATAAGATGGGGCAGCACATGGCAAAAGAAAAGCGCCCGACGTGATGAAACGTCGGGCGCTGTGCGCAAAGAGCTGGGGCTTAGCCCTCGAACTTGGCGTCCATGGTGATTTCTGCGGTGCCGCCCATCAACAAGCGTGAAATCGGGCAGTTATCCTTGGCGGTGGTGGCCGCTTTGGTGAACTCTTCGGCGGTGATGCCGGGGACCTTGCCCGTCACGTTTAGATGAATTTTCTTGACTGCGAAACCTTCGCCATCTTTGTCCATCGACACGGTTGCGGTCGTCGCGATCGAGTCAGGGATATTTTCCCCTAGAATCATGGACAGCGCCATCGAGAAGCAGGCTGCATGTGCCGCCCCGATGATTTCCTCGGGATTCGTTCCTGCGCCATCTTCGAAGCGGGTGTTGAAGCCGTAGGGTTGATCGTCCAGTGCACCTGACTCGGTCGAGACGTAGCCTTTACCCTCTTTGAGCGAGCCAGTCCATTTTGCGGAGCCTGTCTTGTTAATCATCACATAAAATCCTTCTATGTCTTTCCGTTGTGGACCCAACAGCCAAGACACCGGAAATGTTCCATGAGCCGTCAAGGTCACGCCGAGCGGTGCAGGAGCCAACGTCCAAGAAGGAAGGCGATCAGGGCAGCCGTGACAAAGCCGATCGCGTTGCTTGCGATCTCTGCAATGTTCGAGAGGCTGGTGGCAAAGCTGTAGCCAAGCCCGATGTAAATGCTGACCCAGACCAATTCTCCGGCCGCATCCCACAAGGTGAACCGCAGCCAACGCATGCTGGCCGCGCCCGCAGCGATATTGACCCACGGTCCAAGCGGGGCAAAGAGCCACGTGCTAAAGAAGACGCCTATTCCGCCAGAGGTGTCGACCACCTTTTGCGCCTTAGTGAACAGTGCCTTGCGCTTGGGTTTGTCCGACGTGAACTGTGCTAACAGCTTGCTGGAACGCTGCCCAATCGCAAAGCCGCTCTGATCCCCGAGAACTGCGCCAGCATAGGCCGCCAACACGACCTGCCACAGCACCAAATCCCCCACCGACACCAGCGCGCCACCTGCCAGCATCATCATCGAGCTGGGGATCGGCACGAGAAGGCAGGAGAGATAGGTCGAGGCCAGAATGATCCATACGCCGTAATCGGTTATGAGCGTAAAGAAGCTTTCAGTCATGGGGCCTGTCACCCGCGTGATCGGGATTGGCTGCACGATAGGCGGCAATCTCTTGGTCCAACGCGTCAATAAAGGCCGGGGTGGTCATGCCGCTATTTTCGGCGATCCGCTCGATTGGCATGGGTTTATCGGGTGGGTTCTCCAGACCAGTGATCCGAGCCATGATGGCGAACATTTCGGGCTTGGGGATGTCCCAGCTAAAGGCGACATAGCGCGGGGTCATCCAGCCTTCGATCGGTTGCTGGTCTGGCGGGGGCGGGCCCCAGTGGGCCATGAACATCAGCATGCGAATGCCAAAGACGACTGTGGCTAAGAGCGCCACTGCAAAGATCGCAGAGAGGACAGGATGCTTGCGCAGGCTGTCCCGCATGCGCCGTTTCATCGGCCCAATTCCTTCATTCCCCGCTCGATCCCCTCGAGAGTCATGGGGACCATTCGGTCTTCGAAGATCTGGCGGATCATGTGAATTGACTGAGTGTAGGGCCAGTATTTCTCAGGCACCGGATTGATCCACAGATGCTGAGGCCACTGGCGGCGGGCGCGTTGGAGCCAGACTTGTCCGGGCTCTTCGTTCCAGTGCTCGTTCGCGCCGCCGGGGATTGCGATCTCGTAGGGGCTCATGCTGGCGTCGCCAACAAAGATACATTTGTAGTCAGAGCCGTAGGTGTTCATCACCTCGTGCGTCGGGATCTGTTCAGTCCAGCGGCGGGCGTTGTCGCGCCAGACGCCCTCGTACAGGCAGTTGTGGAAGTAGTAGTATTCCAGATGCTTGAACTCTGTCCGTGCTGCGCTGAAAAGTTCCTGCACGACCTTGACGTGATCATCCATCGAGCCGCCGACATCCAGAAACAGGACGACCTTGACCGCATTGCGCCGCTCGGGGCGGGTTTTGACGTCAAGGTAGCCGTGTTCAGCGGTGGCGCGGATTGTGCCGTCCAGATCTAGCTCTTCATGCGCGCCATCGCGTGCCCATTTGCGCAGGCGCTTCATCGCGACCTTGATATTGCGGGTGCCGAGTTCGACCGAGTCATCCAGATTGCGGAACTCGCGCTTGTCCCAAACTTTGACCGCGCGGCGGTGGCGGCTTTCGTGTTGGCCGATGCGCACGCCTTCGGGATTGTAGCCATAGGCACCAAAGGGAGAGGTGCCTGCCGTGCCTACCCATTTGTTGCCGCCTTGATGTCGACCCTTCTGCTCTTCGAGACGCTTTTTCAGCGCCCCCATAAGCTTGTCAAAGCCGCCCATGGCTTCGATCTGGGCCTTTTCCTCTTCGGTCATGTGCTTTTCGGCCATCTTGCGCAGCCATTCTTCGGGCAAGTCGAGCGCATCCAGAACCGCGTCGTTCGGGATGTCTTCGATGCCCTTGAATGTCTCGCTGAAGGCTTGGTCAAAGCGGTCGAGGTGTCGCTCGTCCTTTACCATCGCCGTGCGGGCGAAGTAGTAGAAGCTTTCGATATCGTAAGTGGTCAGCCCCTTTTGCATCCCGTCGAGAAAGGCCAGATATTCTCGTAATGTGACGGGAACGGCGCGCTGTCTAAGGTTTTCGAAAAAGGGCAGGAACATCGCGGGTCCTTTAGCTGATGTTGCGCAGCAGAATGACCTGCGCCAGAACCCCGATGATGGCAAAGATTACGGCGTATGTCGCGATGTAATGGATAACGTCAGAGCGTGTGCCCTTGCGACGGCTGGCGATCAGACCACCCATCGCGCCGCCAAAGATCATGATCCCGATAACTAGAAGCATTGTGCCCCCCTGAAAGTGATGCGGGCCCTGCATTTACAGGGCCCACGCACATCACAAGGGACTAAAGCCGGTGAGGACACGCAGGCGCTGTTTCAGCTCCCGTTCTGATCCAAAGCCGTAGCGCGCCCAACCCAGACTGTCCACCCGTGCGGCACGGGCGTCCGTGGCCATGCCGTTGCGCATCAGCGCCTCGGACCGCAAGAGCATCAGGGCCGACAGAAGGGCGGCGTTCTCGCCTTTGATAGCAGCAGATATACTTGGCTCGATGTACTTCAAGGCCATGCTGGGATTGCCGTTGCGCAGGGCATAAGAGCCGATCCGAGAGGCGACCTGCGCTTTGTGAATATCGGTGCCCGAATTGGCTTGGTAATACTGGTAGGCGTTCTGGAAGGCGACAAAGGACCGTTCTGGATCGCTGCGTTCCGTCAGCAGCCCGATAGCGTACCAATTGTATCCCATCCGCACGTCGGTCAGGTTCCGCGCCTTGGCGATCTGCAGTGCAGCTTCGGCAGCGCGCAAGCGTTGGCCCATGTTGGCACCGGGGGCGAGGGCGGTGATCATGTTCTCGCGCCACTCTTTGGGGGTATAGGGCTGCAACTTGCCCGGTGGGCGCTGACCGGCGGGGTTCAGGCGTGCCAGAATTTCGGGCAGACGGTTCGCGACCTGACGGCGGTTCATGCCGCTATGGAGTTCCGGTGCGTAGATCGTCTTGAGGATCAGCATGTCGAAACCGGTCAGCACGGTGTGCAGGTTGTCATCATTATAGATGCTGTCGGCCAGACGGTAGAGGTCATTCAGCGGACCCAAGGCCTGAGACAGCTCCTCGTGCAGGCAGTCGCGGGTTTCTTGCGGGCTGACATCCGTCGGGACAAAGATCGTGATCTTCTTGCGTTCTCTCATCGCGGACCAACTGGTCAGCTTGGTCCGACGCGCTAGGCGATATTCGGCCAGAGTGCTGACATTTGGCGCAACAAAACATGCCGCCTGAGGCAAGACCTTCTGGATCGCTTTGCGGGTTGTCGCATTTACAACAATGCTCGCGTCAGGGTTGCTGGTTTGTGTAATGTTCAGTCCAGCTTCGGTGCGCAGGCGATAAATCAATCGCCCCAGATCAGTCGTAAGAGTGGGTGACGGTGTGCCGCGGACGGCCACGGTGATGGGCCCCTCGAAACGCGTAAAGTAGGGTAAATAACGACCACTCTCCATGCGCATTGTCAGGTCTAGGAAATCGCGGGCGATTTCGGCGTTGGACCGTGCAGGAGGTTGCGCGCGCGGGGTCGAGAACACCCGCATTTCCGGCAGATCAATGTCAGCAGTGAAGGCGCGAGTTGGGGAATCGTAAGAAGACAGAGTCGGCGAACATGCCGATATTGCCAGAAAAACTGGCACGAGCAGGCGAGAAAGCATTACTGGTAACCCGATAATGTTGGGATGAAACCTGCCAGTATCCGCGAATCGCTCGTGCCGCTCTGTCGCCCTCTGTCGGGGCTTTCGTAATATGGACCGCTTTGCTCTGGATACCTGTGAACACGTCAACATCCTTGTTTTCAGTGATGTCAGGTATCGTTTTCAAAGCGGACCACATGATGATGTAACTGGGAAATTTGTAAGGCAGGGTAACTATCGTTTCCCTTTTAGCATAAAAGCCAGCCTTTCAAATAGGTGAACGTCCTGTTCGTTCTTTAAAAGTGCTCCGTGCAACCTAGGGAGTGCGTTTTTTCCATCCCTACGAATGTCTTCCGGGCTCAGGTCCTCGGCCAAGAGCAGCTTGAGCCAGTCTAAAACCTCGGAAGTGCTAGGTTTCTTCTTGAGACCAGGGGTTTCACGAATCTCGTAGAACTGGGTGAGTGCTTCGGTCAGGAGCGCTGACTTGATGCCGGGAAAATGAACGTCGACAATTTGCTGCATTGTTTCCGTATCTGGGAAGCTGATGTAGTGGAAAAAGCATCGGCGTAGGAACGCATCGGGCAATTCCTTCTCATTGTTTGACGTAATGATGACGATTGGCCGTTGTTTTGCCTTAATTGTCTCGCCCGTCTCGTAGACAAAGAATTCCATCTTATCGAGCTCTTGCAGCAGGTCGTTCGGGAACTCGATATCCGCTTTGTCGATTTCGTCGATCAGCAGCACGACCTTTTCCTCGGCTTCGAACGCCTGCCAAAGCTTCCCCTTCCGGATATAGTGGGACACATCCTCGACGCGCGGATCGCCAAGTTGGCTGTCGCGCAAACGGGACACTGCATCATACTCATACAGACCCTGTTGTGCTCGCGTCGTGGACTTTACCGCCCATTCCAGCATCGGCACGCCCAAAGAAGCGGCAACCTGTCTGGCGAGTTCCGTCTTGCCTGTGCCGGGCTCGCCCTTGACCAAGAGGGGGCGTTCCAGTGCGATGGCTGCGTTTACTGCAACTGTCAGGTCCGCCGGCGCGACATATTTGTCGGTCGAAGAGAATTTCATTAATGTTTTCCTAACATTTCCTATGCCAATAAAGAGGTTAACAGAATGCCTCTCAGGGTGAAACTGGGGTGCTTTGTGTAGTGACATCCCCCTTGGTCTAGGTTAAGTGGACCGCGAAGGAGGCCCGATATGTCTGACAAACAAAGTACCTCAGACGAGGGCTTGATCAGGGGAGCGGAAATGAAAGCAGAGGTCTTTCTGCCTGAGGATTACCAGCCGGCCGAGGATGAGCCGTTCATGAATGAACGCCAGCTCGAGTACTTCCGTCGCAAGTTGATTGCGTGGAAGGACGAGATCCTCGAAGACAGCAGGGAAACGATTGAAACACTGCAGGGCAGCACCCGGAATATTCCGGATCTGACTGACCGCGCGAGCGAAGAGACCGACCGCGCGCTTGAACTGCGGACACGGGACCGTCAGCGCAAGCTGGTTTCCAAGATCGAGTCGGCACTGCGCCGCATCGACGAAGGGGAATACGGATACTGCGAAGTGACCGGCGAACCGATCTCGCTCAAGCGTCTGGATGCGCGTCCGATCGCGACCATGACTCTCGAGGCGCAAGAGCGTCACGAGCGTCGGGAAAAGGTACACCGCGACGACTAAATGCGCCGCATAGGTGATTGTATTTGCGGGTGCCGGATTCCACATGGGGTCCGGCACTTTGCTTTTGAGCGATGCAGAAGATGACTTTGGTGGATAGCTTATGCCTCGGATGAACCAGAACTTTACGGTGGCAGGCGGCGGGATTGCGGGCTTGGCCGTATCCTTGGGATTGGCGCGTCGGGATGCCTGCGTGACCGTGCTTGAACAGGCCGAGGCCATCAAGGAAGTGGGCGCAGGCCTGCAAATCAGTCCCAACGGGCTTCGGGTTCTGGACGCGATGGGCGTCGGTGAAGCGATCCGCGCTGTAGGGATCGAAGCGCAAGCGGTCGAACTGCGCGATTATCGCCGCCCCGGAGTGATCGCCGAGGTTAAACTGCGCCGAACCGCAGGCGAGACAGGTTATTACTTTGTCCACCGCGCGGATTTGATCGACATTCTGGCCTCTGCCGCGCGCTCGGCTGGCGTCAAAGTGCGCCTCTTGCAGAAGGTCGACAGCGTCACGCTCGACAATGCGTTAAACATGAAAATGCGGTGTGGACCTGAGTTCCAGCCAGAGGTGTTGATTGGCGCAGACGGCGTACGCTCGGTCGTGCGTCCGGCAATCAATGGGTCTGAGGCGCCGTTCTTTACCGGTCAGGTGGCTTGGCGCGCGATTGTGCCTAACGTGATCGGGCAGGGGCCTGTGGCGCGGGTTTATATGGGTCCGAAGCGGCACATGGTGGTGTATCCGCTGCGCGACGGAACAATGTTGAATGTGGTTGCGGTTAAGGAACGCGCCCAATGGGCGGCAGAGGGCTGGACTCAACCGGATGACCCATCGAATCTGCGGGCGTCGTTCCATGATTTCGGAGACGACGTGCAAAAGTTGCTCGGGCAAATCAGCGATGTAAATGTGTGGGGGCTGTTCCGGCATCCGGTCGCGGAGAAATGGCATACGGGCAGTGCGGTTCTGATTGGCGATGCGGCCCACCCGACGCTTCCATTTTTGGCTCAGGGGGCGAATATGGCGCTCGAGGATGCCTATGCGCTGAGCGCGTCGCTGTCCAAGGGGGCCGGTATCACTGATGCCTTTGCGACCTACCAGTCGGTGCGCCGCGACCGTGCTGCCAAAGTCATCGAGGCCGCAAATGGCAATGCGTGGAAATACCACCTGTCATCCATGCCACTACGCCTTGGTGCGCATTTCGGCATGGGCCTAATCAGTCGGCTTGCGCCGCAAAAGCTGGTGGGGTCGTTCGACTGGCTCTACGGATATGACATTACCCAAGAGCCAGCGCTGAAGTAATCAGGCGTCCAACGTGAGCCAGACCGGCACGTGGTCCGACGGCTTTTCCTTGCCGCGTGCTTCGGATTCAATCCGGCAGTCGGTCAGGAGGTCAGCGGCCTCTGGGCTCAATAGGAAGTGGTCGATCCGAATGCCGTCGTTCTTGTTCCAAGCGCCAGCTTGATAGTCCCAAAAGCTATAATGCCCGCCGCCAAAGGTGCGCGCACGGAACGCTTCGGTAAAACCCAGATCCAGAATGCGGCGGAAGGCAGCGCGGCTTCGGGGCAGGGCCAGCGCATCTTTTTGCCAGACTTGGGGGCGTGCCGCGTCCTCATCCTGCGGGATGATGTTGTAGTCGCCCGCCATGACCAGTGGCATCTCCTGTTCCAGCAACTTGCGCGCATGCTCTTCCATCCGTTCCATCCAAGCCAGCTTGTAGTCGTATTTCGGGCCCGGCGCCGGGTTGCCGTTCGGCAGGTACAGCGCGCAAAGACGCACTGCGGTCTTGTCGCCAATCACGGTCGCTTCGATCCAGCGCGCTTGTTCGTCGCTGTCATCGCCGGGCAAACCGCGCGTGACATCTTCGAGCGGAAGCTTTGAAAGGATCGCTACGCCGTTAAAGCTTTTCTGTCCATGGGTTTCGACACGATATCCCAGCTCTTCGATTTGCTCGCGGGGGAAGTTCTCGTCGACAGATTTGATTTCTTGCACAGCAACCACATCAGGGCTGGCCTCTTGCAGCCACGTGAGCAGCGTTTCGATCCGCGCTTTGATCCCGTTGATGTTGTAGGTCACGATTTGCATGGGGTCCCTCCGGTCTTGGGACAGCTATCGCTGATCCGCTTGCCAAGGGCAAGCATTCCGCCTGCGTTACCGATACCGCTTTGATTGCAGGCGCCGACAAAATCCACCCTTGGTTGAATGGGGTGGGTAGAACTAGGGGGTACAACAAAGGTCGTAGTATGGTATCAAATTGTCGTAACTGTACGATTGCACGCTTGTAGCCGGTATTTTGCGGCTTGAGTGGTTTTATGATTTGGAGCGTTTTTTGTTTTCCGTAAGCCCCGCATTTACCGAGACTGACTCGGACAATATCATTGCATTCCGGCCCAAGGTAGAGACCCCTTTGGTTTGGCGGCAACTGGCCGACAACATCCTGCACCATCGGCACGAGCCTGAAAGCGCCAAGTGGCTCACGGAAATTGTGTATCTGCTTATGGCGGCGCGGCGCTGCAATGTGACGCTCCACTGGGATTTGATCCAGAAATTTGCAGAACTTTACGAGCAACTCACCGATATTCTGCAGTTCCGAACCGAAGAATACCCGCGCCTTTTGCACATCGCTTTGGAGTTGGAGCGTCAGGGTATGCCCGGTCAGGTGGCAGCGCGTATGATCAACTGGATTCGTTCGCGCGAACTGGTGGGAGCAGAGCAATCGGATGATCGACGGCTTTATGTCAGTTGGTTGTTTTGGCAGCGCAACACCTCGGCTCTGGGTCATGCCGAAGATCAGGCATTGGTCGGTCGGTTGATGCGCCGTCTGGCGCGGGCGGATGTGTTTGCACAATTGCCGATGGGGGCCGACCTTGCGCGGGGGATCACGATTTTGACGGCGATGGGTGATGTGCAGCCGCCGTCTATGGCGGTGATTCAGAAAAGCGTCGAGAACGGGCTATTCTACGGGTTCTTGGCGGACGACCCGATCACTGTGGGGCGACTCATCTCGGTTTGTCATTTGCTGGGGATGACCGTTCCACAACCCATTGAAAATTACCTGTTCCGGCAGGTGTCGCGTTTGCGGTTCGATGGCGCGTTGCCGCAAGAGGCGGACGACGATTTGATTCTGCTGTTTGCTGCGCAGCCCGCGGCTTATGAGGCGGGGCTCGGCGTGATGCAGTTGGAATTGCCAACGGGCCCGTTTTCGGCACATTTGCCACTGCCCAACGTGTCACCATTGCGAGAGGTGACAGATGTTTTGCGGGGTATGTCGCAGTCTCGGACAGGCGATTGGCACAGCATGCGGGCGCAGATCGAGTCGCAGCTGAGCTTTCCGGCATTCAACCGGCTGCACACGGCTGCGACCTGTTCTGGCTTTGACGCATTTTTCGAAGTGTTCGCACGCCCTTACGAGCGGCTCTGAACCGTTTTACATCGAGAAGCTGGTGCCACAGCCGCAAGAGCTGGTGGCATTCGGGTTCTCGATCACGAAACGCGCGCCGATCAGTTCTTCGGTGAAATCGATCACCGCGTTTGCGAGGAACGGCAAAGAGGTGCTGTCCACGACAACTGTTTCTCCGGCGCCTTCGAGCAGTAGATCGTCGGCCGTGGGTTCGTCCAGCTTGATCTCGTATTGGAAGCCCGAGCAGCCGCCGCCTTCGACGGCGACGCGCAGTGCCTTGCCCGAAGCCGCAGCACCGATTTCGTGCAAGCGGTCAAAGGCGCGGGGCGTGACCTTGGGGGGCAGATTCATCAATGATCTCCGAAGTTTTTGCATTGGCGGACTTCTCGAATATATGTGGTGCAGCACTCAGCGACAAGGAGGGGGCATGCAAGCACCCTACGCATGTGATCCGGCACGCAGTCGCGGCCGGCTTTTTGAGGAAGAAGGCAGCACCTTCAGGTCCTGTTTTCAGAGGGACAGGGACCGTATCCTGCATTCCAGCGCCTTCCGGCGGCTGAAGCATAAAACTCAGGTTTTTGTGGAGCACGAGGGTGATTATTACCGCACCCGCCTGACCCATTCATTGGAAGTCGCCCAAGTGGCGCGCACTATTTCCGGCGCATTGGGGCTGAATCAGGAGCTGACCGAGGCCGTGGCGCTGGCCCATGATTTGGGCCACACACCGTTTGGGCACACAGGCGAGGATGCCTTGGCTGAATTGATGGCGCCCTTTGGTGGGTTTGACCACAACGCCCAAGCCCTGCGCATTGTGACCAAGCTGGAAACCCACTACGCAGATTTCGACGGTCTGAACCTAACGTGGGAAACGCTGGAAGGGATCGCCAAGCACAACGGTCCGGTTCCTGCACCACATCCCTATGCATTGTCCGAATACAACGCGCGACATGATCTGGAGTTGAACACTCACGCCAGTGCCGAGGCGCAGGTGGCGGCCATTGCTGATGACGTGGCCTACAACAACCACGATTTGCAGGATGGTTTGCGGGCAGGGCTCTTTACCGAAGAAGAGGTCGCGGCATTGCCGATCGTCTGCGATGCCTATGCCGAGGTGGACGCCAAGTACCCTAACTTGGACCGCCGCCGCCGTCGGTACGAGGCCTTGCGCCGCGTGTTCGGGGTCATGGTGGGTGATGTGATCGACACCGCTCAGGCCAACCTCAAGGCCACGGGGGCAGGCTCGGTCGAAGAATTGCGCATGGCCGGAATTGCAATGGTGACATTTTCTGATGACCTGAGGGAACAGATCAACGTTATCCGTCGTTTCCTGTTCACGCGGATGTACCGCGCCCCTTCTGTTGTCGAAGTGCGCAAGCGCGTGACGCAGGTAACGATCGATCTGTTCCAGACTTATCTGAACGATCCTCGGATGTTGCCAGAGAACTGGCAGGCCCAGATTGCGGCCGTCCGGGACCAAGGTGAGACAGAGATCGCGCGCAGCGTTGCCGACTATGTGTCTGGCATGACCGACCGGTTCGCACTGCTAGAGCATGCGCGGCTGTGCGGTGGACAGGGGCTAGGGGATCTGCACGGACCGGCACAACGATAAGACGACGAAGGAACATCCATGGCTGTAGCGAGTGAAGTGGCGGGGCTTGGTCCCGTAAATGCGATTGCGCTGGTTGGAGCCTTGGGTGTCGGGAGCCAGTGGCTGGCGTGGCGTCTGCGGATGCCCGCAATCGTTCTGATGTTGCTGGCTGGTCTGATCGTCGGGCCAGGTCTAGGGATATTTGATCCGGCTAGGGACATCGGCCCGCTGATGAAGCCGATGATCAGCATCGCGGTGGCAATTATCCTATTTGAGGGCGGGCTGACCCTCGACTTCCATTCACTGCGAGAAGCGCGTGTTGGCGTCAGGCGGTTGGTGTTCATCGGGGCGCCTCTTGGGTGGGCTCTGTCAGCTGCAGCCTTGCATTATACCGCTGGTCTTGGATGGGCGGCGTCCAGCGTCTTTGGCGGGATTATGGTGGTCACTGGGCCAACCGTGATCGCGCCGCTTTTGCGTCAGGCGCGGTTGCAACAGCGCCCCGCTAAGCTGCTGCAGTGGGAAGCGATCGTGAACGATCCGGTGGGCGCGCTGGCGGCTGTTCTGGCGTTTACCGTGGTTCTCGTGATGGCAGACACCGCAACAGTGGGCGAGGCTGTCACCGAATTTTCGTTGGGTATCGGCGTTGCGACCATTCTTGGCCTGGCAGCGGGTTGGGGTATCGCCCAAGGTTTCACCCGCGGGGTCGTGCCGGAATACATGAAGGTCCCTGTGCTGTTCACAGTCTTGGTGGCAGTCTTTGCGGCCTCTGACGCTGTTCTGCACGAAAGCGGGTTGCTGGCAGTGACCGTGATGGGCGTTGTGATCGCCAACGCAGAGCTTCCCAGCTACGATGAATTGCGCAGGTTCAAAGAGCACGCAACCGTTCTGCTGGTGTCCGGCGTCTTTATTCTGCTTGCCGCCAACATGGACCGCGACACCCTTTTTGCGATGGAATGGAGCACTTTGGGCTTTATCATTGTAGTGATTTTGCTGGCCCGTCCTGTGACGGTCATGGTGTCTCTGCTGGGATCTGACGTGCCAATGAAAGAGCGCATCTTGATCGCGCTGACGGGGCCGCGCGGGGTGGTCTTGGTTGCGGTTGCCGGTCTTTTTGCAGAGCGTTTGGTGGAATTGGGGTATGACGACGCGTCCAAAATTCCGGCGCTCGCGTTCGCGCTCGTCGCGGCCACGGTGGTGTTGCACGGGTTTACTCTGGCGCCATTGGCGGGCTGGCTGGGCCTCACTGCGGATCGCGCTTCTGGCGTGCTGATCGTGGGGGGATCACGCTGGTCGACGGCGCTGGCCAAAGCGTTGCAGGATGCCGAGATGCCCGTGCTGGTCGTTGATCGCAATCGGTCGCGCCTGCGCAGTGCCCGAGAGGCAGGTGTACGCACCTATTACGGGGATATCCTGTCAGAAGATGCACACAATACGCTGGATTTGGTCCCCTTTGAAAAGGTCATCGCTGCCACGGATAATGATGCCTACAACACCCTCGTGGCGACCGATCTGGCCCCCGAGTTTGGCCGTGAGAACGTCTGGCAGATCGCCCGTTCACGCGAGGAGTCCCGCCGTCACACGCTGCCTGTCACTCTGGGCGGCCGTGAATTGGGCTCTGGGCGCACCCACCGCGAACTCAGCAGCTTGATGCTGCAGGGCTGGCGCTTTGGCCGCACGAACCTGACGGACGACTACACTCTGGAACAATGGGAGGCCGACCGCCCCGATGGCGTGCCCATGATGGAGATTTTCGAAAACGGGAGCGTGCGTTTGCTTGGACCGGAACACCCCCCGCGTGAAAAGTCGGGCGTGACCCTGTTGGCAATGCTGCCCCCCAAGGAGGATTCTGCCTCTCGGGATTGACGCGGGGCATAGGGCTGGTACATCCCGTCCTCAATCAGACAGGATTGGACCTATGAACCTCTTTACCGATATTCACGCTGTTGTTCTTGCCGCGCTCGGGCAAATGCAGGCCGAGGGCGCGCTGCCCGAGGACCTCGATTTCGCCAACGTCACGGTGGAGCCGCCGCGTGATCCGCTGCACGGGGACATGGCGACCAATGCCGCGATGGTGCTGGCCAAGGCTGCAAAGTCGAAGCCCCGCGACATCGCAGAAAAGCTGGTCGAAAAACTGGCTGCGGACGACCGTATCACCAGTGCAGAAGTGGCTGGACCCGGTTTTATCAACCTGCGTCTTGCGCCCGCCGTGTGGCAGGGACTGGTTTCGGCGGTTCTGAACAGCGGCACACGTTTTGGCCGTTCCGAAGTGGGCGCGGGTAAGAAAGTGAACGTCGAATACGTCTCGGCGAACCCCACCGGCCCGCTGCACGTCGGTCACACCCGTGGCGCGGTCTTTGGTGACGCGCTGGCTAGCCTGCTGGATTTCGCGGGCTACGATGTGACCCGTGAATATTACATTAACGATGGCGGCGCACAGGTCGACGTTCTGGCGCGCTCTGTCTACCTGCGCTACCTCGAGGCGCACGGTCAGGAAGTGGCGTTCGAAGACGGGACGTACCCCGGCGAGTACCTGATCGAAGTCGGCGCGAACCTGAAAGACAAGGTCGGCGCCGCTTATGTCGATCAGCCCGAAGAGGTTTGGCTGACCGAAGTGCGCGAATTCGCCACCGAAGCGATGATGGATCTGATCCGCGAAGACCTGAAGATGCTCGGCGTCGAGATGGATGTGTTCTATAGCGAAAAATCGCTCTACGGCACGGGCCGGATCGAAGGCGCTATTCAGGATCTGACCGACAAGGGCCTGATCTATCGCGGCACGCTGGAGCCCCCCAAAGGCAAGTTGCCCGAGGATTGGGAACCCCGCGAACAGACCCTGTTCAAATCGACCGATTATGGTGATGACGTGGACCGCCCGATCAAGAAGTCGGACGGCGCGTGGACCTATTTCGCGCCCGATATCGCCTATCACTACGACAAGGTGCAGCGCGGCTTTGATCTGCTGATCGACGTGTTTGGCGCCGACCATGGCGGCTACGTCAAACGGATGAAGGCTGCTGTCAGCGCGCTGTCCGGTGGCAAAGTGCCCGTCGACATCAAGCTGTGCCAGCTGGTGAAGCTGTTCAAGAACGGCGAGCCCTTCAAGATGTCCAAGCGGGCAGGGACATTCATCATGCTGCGCGACGTGGTCGAGCAGGTTGGCCCCGATGTGACCCGTTTCGTTATGCTGACCCGCAAGAACGACGCGCCGCTGGACTTTGACTTCGACAAGGTTCTGGAACAGTCCAAGGACAACCCCGTCTTTTACGTGCAGTACGCCCACGCCCGCGTGGCTTCGGTCCTGCGCAAGGCCGCTGAAGCGGGCATCACGGTCGATGACGCGACCCTGCTGGCGGCGGACCACACCAAGCTGGACCACGAAGCCGAATTGAACCTGCTCAAGAAGATTGCGGAATGGCCGCGTCTGGTGGAAATCGCTGCGCGCACCAACGAGCCGCACCGTATCGCCTTCTATCTGTATGAATTGGCATCGGATTTGCACGGCCTCTGGAACCGTGGCAACGAGAATACCAGCCTGAGATTTATTCAGGACGACGATTCTGCCACATCGCAAGCAAAAATCGCCCTAGCGCGTTCGACAGCCGTTGTGATTGCAGCCGGTCTTGGTATCTTGGGTGTCACGCCAGCTGAGGAACTGCGCTAAAGAACGCAGCCCACAGGCGAAACACGAGCAGTAGATATAACCAGCGGCAGTCCGGGATCGCTGGGATCAGAGAGGCAGTGATGGCGGATTATCAATCGTCACAGGGCGGTTACACGCCCTATAACCAGTATGGTGGAAACTATGGCTGGGATGACCCCGCAGACTACATGCAGGACTTCGTTGTCGAAGACAGCCCGCGCCGCAAGCTGATTAATATTGTCGGCTCTGTAGCCTCTGTGGCTGTGGTTTCTGCTGTTGTTCTATGGGGTTACGGGACGATTGTGCGGGATGTCAGTGGCATACCCGTTGTCGCCGCGATGGAGGGGCCCGTGCGCGTGGCCCCAGCCGATCCCGGCGGTGAACAAGCCGAGAATTTGGGCCTCGCGGTCAATGAAGTGGTGGCAGCAGGTGCGAATAACGCACCTGTTGAGCAAGTCGTCCTAGCTCCGGAACAGCTGGACGTCGCCGCAGAGGACGCTCCGCTGTCCGAAATCATGCCTGTTGAGCCAGTCCCTGCAGAGTCGACCGAATTCGCAGAAAACGATTCCGACGTTTTGGTAGATGAGGCAAACATTCCCGTCCCGCTGGATAACGTTGTTGATACCGAAGACGACTTCGCGGCTTTGGCGAATCAACTGGCTTTGGCAGTGAAACCCCAAGAAACGTTGATGCTGGACGACGTTGCTGATTCCGCAGTGGTCGCACTGCGCCCGCAGATTCGCCCGTTCCCCGCAGGAGACTCGGTGCAGGTCGCATCGGCAAGCGATGACTTTGTCGCCTCCATCACATCGCCTGCAACGGAACTTGACGCAACCGCGCTGCCTGCTGGCACCCGTTTGGTGCAGCTTGGCGCGTATGAGAGCCCCGAAATCGCGCGCGTTGAATGGACTCGCATCAGCGGCCAATTCGCTGAGTTTTTCGACGGCAAAAGCCGTGTGATCCAAAAGGCCGAGAGCGGTGGGCGCATTTTCTACCGCCTGCGCGTGCACGGCTTTGACGACCTGGCCGACTCGCGCCGGTTCTGCTCGGTGCTGGTGGCGGGCAACGCGGCCTGTATCCCGATCGCGCTGCGCTAACCCATGAACCTTGCCGCTATCTTTGGATGCTCGGGGCCTGTGCTGACAGGCGCCGAGCGTGACTTTTTCAGGGCCGCACAACCGTGGGGCTTTATCCTGTTTGCACGGAACATCGAGAGTGCGGAGCAGCTCCGAAAGCTGACAGCGGACCTGCGCGAGGCGGTTGGTTGGAACGCGCCGATCTTTATCGACCAAGAGGGGGGACGCGTGGCGCGTTTGCGGCCGCCGCTGGTGCGTGATTGGACGCCGCCCTTGGAAATGGCCTGCGCGGCCGGTCCCAATGCCGCCCGTGCGTTCTGGCTGCGCTATCGCCTGATTGCGGCAGAACTGCTGTCCTTTGGCATCGACGGGAACTGTGCGCCGATGGCCGATATGGCCCGGGCCGACACTCATCCGTTCCTGCGCAATCGCTGCTATGGCGAGGAACTGCAAGATGTGATCGCCAATGCCCGTGCCTGTGCCGAGGGGCATTTAGATGGCGGCGTGCTTCCGGTGCTCAAGCATATGCCTGGCCATGGGTTGGCCCGCGTGGACAGCCACTTGGATTTGCCTCGTGTCGAGATCGATGCAGAGACCCTTAGTAACGTGGATTTCGCGGCCTTCAAGGCGCTGAGCGATTTACCCTTGGGGATGACGGCCCATCTGGTGTTCGAGGCACTGGATGACCGCCCCGCCACCCTGTCGCCCAAGATGATGCGCTTGATCCGCCAAGACATCGGCTTTGACGGGTTGATTATGACCGATGACATCAGCATGGGCGCGCTGTCCGGCACTGTGGCGCGTCGATCTGAAAAGGCGATCGCGGCAGGCTGCGATGTGGTCTTGCACTGCAACGGTGAACTCGACGAGATGGAGAGCATTGCAAACGTCTGTGGTGACCTGACCGAACAGGCGGAGGTTCGTGCGGAGCGGGCCTTGGCGCAGCGGCGATCCCCCAGCGATATTGACATTTCGGCCCTAGAGGCAGAATTTTCCTCCCTCTTGAACGGGTGAGGCCATGGACGATCTATTCAGCGATGATCCCCGCGGGCGGGGCGATGGCGCGACCGTCGAAGACCGGCTCGCCGCCGAGGCGCTGATCGTCGATGTCGAAGGCTTTGAAGGGCCTCTGGACGTCTTGCTCACCCTGTCGCGGACCCAGAAGGTGGACCTGCGCCGTGTCAGCGTTCTGCGTCTCGCGCAGCAGTATCTAGCGTTCGTGGAAAAGGCCAAGAAGCTGCGGATCGAACTGGCCGCCGATTATCTGGTGATGGCGGCGTGGCTGACGTTCCTGAAATCGCGCCTGCTGCTACCCCCCGATCCGACCGAGGATGGCCCCACGGGCGAAGAACTGGCCGCACATCTCGCGTTCCAGCTGGAGCGTCTGCAAGCCATGCGTGACGCAGCGGCCAAGTTGATGGCACGGGACCAACTGGGACGCGATTTCTTTGCCCGTGGTCTGCCAGAAGACATGGAACGCGTGCGCAAGGTGCAATACACCGCCACGATCCTTGATCTGATGCGTGGGTATGCGCGCATTCGGACCAAGGATGAATTCCGCCCCTTTGTGCTGGATCGCGACAGCATCCTGACCATGGAAGAAGCGCTGGAAAAGATGCGGAGCCTCATTGGCTTTGTCGGCGAGTGGGTGGACCTGTCGACCTATCTGCCCGACGGCTGGGTCGAGGACCCCAAGCGCCGCCGGACTGCCACCGCTGCGACCTTTGCTGCCTCTTTGGAGCTCGTCAAAGAGGGCAAGGCCGAGATCCGCCAAACCGAAACCTTTGCGCCGATCCAGTTGCGCCGACGGGAAAACCGCCATGAGTAAGCACGACGAAGAACAGAGCTTGTTTGACGCGCCGGTCATCGCCGAGCAGGAGCGTATGGTCGAAGCCATTCTCTTTGCCAGCGCAGAGCCTGTGACCGTTGCCGAGTTGAACGCGCGGATGCCCCATGGCTGTGACGCGGCCGAAGCGCTGGCCTATCTTCGCAAGCGGTACGAGGGCAGGGGGGTGCGTGTGGTGCGCGTTGGCGATGCTTGGGCCTTCCGCACAGCGCCCGATCTGGCGTTCCTGATGCAGCAAGAGCGGATCGAGGTCCGCAAGCTGTCCCGTGCTGCGATCGAGACGCTGGCGATCATCGCCTATCACCAGCCCGTCACTCGGGCCGAGATTGAAGAGATTCGCGGCGTTACCGTGAGTCGGGGCACCATCGACCAGCTGTTGGATATGGAGTGGATTCGCTTTGGCCGCCGCCGCATGACACCAGGACGCCCTGTGACCTTTGTCGTGACGCAAGAGTTCTTGGATCACTTCGGATTGGAGAGCGCGCGTGACTTGCCAGGCCTGTCAGAACTGCGCTCAGCGGGCTTGCTCGACAGCCGGATGCTAGGGGCAGGGACCATTCCCACGCCGCGCGGCGAAGAGGATCAAGACGAAGAATTGGCGGGTCAAACCGAGCTGTTCGAAGATTGATCCACGTCTGCGGGTTGAAATGGTGCGCGGCGTGCGTACCTTTAAAGAGTTGCAACCGAGAGGCCACCATGAACGCCAACCAGATCATCAACATCGCCATGCGTCTGTTCGGACGCCGCCTGATGAACAAAGGCATCAACGCTGGCATCGACCATTTTTCCAAAGGAAAAGGGGCCAAAGGTGGCCCCGTCTCTGGTCAGAAGAATGGTGATATCGCCAAGAAAGCACGCCAAATCAGCCGTGTGATGCGCCGCTTCTGATCACTTGAAGTGTTTGGACAGTTTTAGACCCTGTCCCTGATAGTTCGACGCCAGATCTGCGCCGTAGAGAGTCGCGGGACGATCTGCCATTTTCTCATAGATCAGGCGTCCGACGACCTGCCCATGCTCGAGCACAAATGGTGCTTCGTGGCAGCGGACTTCTAGGACGCCGCGCGCGCCGGACCCGCCAACTGCTGCGTGGCCAAAGCCAGGGTCGAAGAACCCGGCATAGTGCACGCGAAATTCCCCAACCATTGCGAGATAGGGCGCCATTTCGGCGGCATAGGCGGGGGGAATGTGCACAGCCTCTTGGCTGACCAGAATGTAGAATGCACCGGGGTCGAGGATGATACGGCCCTTGTCGGTGCGGATTTCTTCCCAGAATTCGGCAGGGTCGTATGCGCCGATGCGGTCCAGATCAATCACACCCGTGTGGGGTTTCGCGCGGTAGCCCACCAGATCAGTGCCAGAGAGCCTCAGATCGACCGAGAAGCCCAGACCATCGTCAATGACTGGCTCTCCGTTCACCAGCATCTCAGAGGCGTGCAACGCGCGCAGTGCGTTGTCGTCCAGCACGCTTTGGCCATTGCGGAAACGGATCTGGTTCAGGCGCATGCCCGGGCGGACCAGAACACTGAACGAACGCGGGCAAATCTCGGCGTACAAGGGACCAGAGTAGCCTGCGGGAATGCGATCGAATTCAGTGCCACCGTCGGTCACACAGCGCGTCAGTAGGTCCAGACGGCCGGTCGAGGACTTGGCGTTCGCCACGGCTGTAATGCCGTCGTGCAGGTTCAAGCCCTCCATCAGAGGAACCAGATAGACGCAGCCCTTTTCCAGCACGGCACCATTCGTCAGATCGATTTGGTGCATGGTGAAATCGTCCAGCCGCTCTGCCACTGGCACCCCATGACCCGGCAGGAACGAGGCGCGTATCCGGTAGGCCACCTTGCCGAGGCGTAGATCGAGGCTGGCAGGTTGGACTTGGCCGGTCAGCAGGGGGGCGTCAATCGTGATCGCACCGCTCTCAACCATTTCAGAGATTGTCTGACTCGGCAAAACACCGGTGGGCAGGGTCATGTCGCGGCCTCCTCGCTTCGGATCGTTACCGATCCCCAGATACATTAAACGCCCGAGGCCGTGTAGGCACTCGGGCGTTTTAATGGTCGGGCTAGCAGGACTCGAACCTGCGACCTTCCGTCCCCCAGACGGACGCGCTACCAGGCTGCGCTATAGCCCGACGTTGTGTGAGGCTTTCTACAGTTGTGGGCGGCAGGCGCAAGAGCGAAATCGCCGATTTTTGAAATTATTTCGGTTGGCTCAGTCGCGTGTGCAGGGCGCGGATCTGTGGTGCCAGCGCGCTAAGCGCAGGAAGCTGTTTTTCCGGTGTTTGCAAGGCCATAGCCAGAAGACGGGGCGCAGGTTCACGAACAAACTCGGGCGCTCGGGCTGCCTTTGGGGCCGCTGGCCCCGGGGTAGGGCGCAGTGGAATGATTTCGGCGGGCGCTGGGGCAGGAGTATCTTCGACGTCGACCTCCAAAAGCTCCACTTCGCTCGTGTCCTCGAAATCGTCGCCAAAGAGATTGCCCTGCTGGTAACCGTCTTCGGCCTCGCTTGGCGGCTCGCGTTTCTCTGTCTTCGGGAGCGGGGGCAGGGGCGCCTGTTCCGGCAGCGTCTGCTCTGGCTTGGGCGGGGCTGGGACGCTTTCACTCTCGACAGTTACGGATTTGGTATCAGGCGTTGTTATCGTTTCTGACAATCCAGCCACGTGCTTGACGCCCTGCTCGCGCAGAATCTTCTGCACGCCTTTGATCGTCATGCCCTCATCGTGGAGCAACTTCTTGATCCCGCCAAGCAATTCCATGTCGGCGGGTCGGTAATAACGTCGCCCGCCGGCACGCTTGACCGGCTTCACCTGAGTGAACTTACTCTCCCAGAACCGCAGAACGTGGGCAGGGGTTTCTAACCAGTCAGCGACTTCGCTGATTGTTCGAAACGCATCAGGGGACTTTCGGGCCATGGGGAAGCCTTATTTTTTGCGATTCCCGTCTGCGACACGGTCCTTCATCAGATGCGATGGACGGAACGTCAGCACACGGCGGGGGTGGATTGGCACTTCCTCGCCGGTTTTAGGGTTGCGGCCAACACGCGCCGCCTTTTCCCGAACACTGAAGGTTCCGAATGAGGAAATTTTGACTTGTTCACCACTCACAAGCGCATCGGACATGTGTTCCAAGACGCTTTCTACCAGCTGTGCGGATTCATTTCGCGACAAACCGACTTCGTTGAAGACGGCTTCGCTAAGGTCCATCCGCGTAAGGGTCTTTTCACCCATGATAGCTCTCCCCGTTGCTCAGTGAACAATAGGGTGCTTGGATTTTACGAGTCAATATCAACAACTTGCCGGAGGTGTACGTTTCGTTACCACCGGATGACCACAGAGCCCCACGCGAGACCACCGCCAATGGCTTCGGTGACAACCAGATCGCCCTGTTTGATCTGTCCGCGCTCCTTGCCGACAGACAGCGCCAGCGGGATTGATGCGGCCGAGGTATTGCCGTGATCCTGAACGGTCACGACCACGCGGTCCATGGGCACACCCATCTTTTGGGCGGTGCCTTTGATGATGCGCAGGTTGGCCTGATGGGGCACAATCCAGTCCACATCGTCACCGGACAGCCCGATTTTTTCGAGCGAGGTGTGTGCGGTTTGTGCAAGTTTTTCAATGGCATGGCGGAAGACTTCCTTGCCCTGCATGCGCAGGTGGCCAGTCGTTCCGGTGGACACGCCACCGTCCACATACAGGATGTCACGATACGTGCCGTCCGAGTTTAGATCGGTTGCCAGAATGCCCCGATCGTCGGTGGTGCCGTTTCCTTCTTCGCCCTCTAGGATCAACGCGCCAGCGCCGTCGCCAAACAGGACACAGGTGCCGCGGTCTTCCCAATCCATGATCCGGCTAAAGGTCTCAGCGCCGATCACGAGAACGCGTTTGGCCTGACCAGAAAGAATGAGACCGTTCGCATTTGTGAGCGCAAAAACAAAGCCTGCACAGACAGCTTGCACATCAAAGGCAAATCCGCGGGTCATACCCAGACCGGACTGAATCATCGTCGCTGCAGACGGGAAGGTGAAATCGGCGGTCGAGGTGGCCACCACAATGGCGTCCAGATCATCGGGCTCTAGGCCAGCGTCGGCAAGCGCGGCCTTGGCGGCGCGGATGCCCAGATCGGACGTGGTCTGACCTTCGGCGGCGAAATGGCGTCGCTCAATGCCAGAGCGGCTGCGAATCCATTCGTCGCTGGTGTCAATTGTCTCTTCGAACTCGCTATTAGGAACCACCCGCTCAGGCAGGTAATGCCCAACGCCTTTCACCACCGCTCGAAGAGTCATTTGTTCAGAACCGTTTTTAGTTATCGTTTGTGTTTCGGGCATCCTGAGCCAGCGTTGCTGCAGATGCAACCCGCGCGGCGAGTTTGTTCGTAAATCCGCTCTGCGCCAGTTGGAAGGCCAGCTTCACGGCGGCCGAAACACCTGTCGAATCGGCAGAGCCATGAGATTTCACCACGGTCCCGTTGAGCCCGAGGAAAACGCCGCCATTCACGCGGCGCGGATCGATACGCTTCTGCAAACGTTTGAGCGACGTCAGGGCCAGCAGAGCGGCGATCTTGGAAAGGAAGCTATACTCGAACGCTTCTTTGAGCAAAGAGCGCACAAGGCTCGCGGTGCCTTCACCGGTTTTGAGCGCGATGTTGCCGGTGAAGCCGTCGGTGACGATCACGTCAACTTTGTCCGAGGGGATGTCGCCGCCTTCAACAAAACCTACGAAGTCGAAATTGCCGGCTTCGGCATTTGCTTCGATCAGGTCATGCGCAGCCTTCATTTCTGCGCGGCCCTTATGTTCTTCGGTGCCAACGTTGAGCAGGCCAATGCGAGGGCGGGCCAAATCCAGGCCGTTGCGGGCGTAGGACGCACCCATCAGCGCGTATTGCAACAGGTCTTCTTCGTCCGCACGGATATCAGCCCCGACGTCGAGCATGACGTTAAAGCCCATCGGGTTGCGAGAGGGCCAAAGCACCGCAATCGCGGGACGATTTACACCGGGGAGCTTGCGCAGACGGACCATCGACAGCGCCATCAGGGCACCGGTGTTGCCGCAGCTCACGCAGACGTCCGCCTCACCATTGCGGACAGCATCAATGGCCGAGAACATCGAGGTTCCCTTGCCATGGCGCATCACTTGACTGGGTTTGTCTTCCATGCTGACGACGCCAGCGGCATCGCGCACGGTGCATCGCTCTGCCAGACCGCGCTTGCGGGCGATCAGCTGCTCCAACTCGGCGGCTGGACCATGGACAAGGAAGCGAATGTCAGGATTTTTCTCTGCCGATAGCGCAAGGCCGTCGATCACTGCCGAGGGCCCGCGATCCCCACCCATTGCATCAATGGATAGGGTGACGGTACGGGCGTCCGTGCGCTCAGGATTCTGGGTCGCAGTCATGGGTCGCCCGTTCTCTCAAAGAAGAAGCTTACGCTGCGTCTTCGTCCAGATCGATCTCGTTGTTCAGCGCTACGACTTCACGATCGTCGTAGTGGCCGCACGAGGGGCACACGTGGTGGGGGCGCTTCAGCTCGCCACAGTTGGTGCACTCGTTGGGGTTGCCTGCAACCAGAGCGTCATGGGCACGGCGGTTGTTGCGGCGCGATTTCGAAACTTTGTTCTGTTGGACAGCCATTGTCCTACCTCTATGCTTTAGGCGGGCGGGGCCCGGAGTTGTCAGTCTGGGGCGTTGCCCGGCGTCGTTGCGGGTTGACGGGGCCTATAGTCCTAGGCGCAGTCCGTGTCCAACCCAAAATTCCGATGAGGCGCGGAAAATACCTTTTTTCCGGCGTTCCGCAAGGGGGTATCAGGAATTTTCCCCGCTGTCCCCGCCTAATTTATCCCGAAGGGCTGCTAAGCCAGCGAAAGGCTTGGCGTCTTCATCCGTCATCGCCTTCTTGCCGGGCTCGGTCACCTGCATTTCGACCAGATCGGTGCCCTCGGCGCGGGGATAAAGCGGGATGTTCAGGGCCAGCGACTCGATCATCACTTCTGCGATATCGATCGCAGCGGGCAAGCGTTCGATCGACTCGTCTTCGGGCATTTCCACTTCCTCGCCCTCAATTTCAGGCAAGTCTGCCAAATATGTCAGCTCGATTCCCGTATCGATACGCGTTGTTACAGGCTCTAGTGTGACCACACAGGGCTGTACCACAGTCGCGCCCAAGGTACCTTTGAGCTGCCAGTCGGTCTTGCCCATCGGGGACAATTCAGCCTCGAATCGTAGCTTTCGCAGGCCATCCAGACCCAGATCAGAGGCAACGGCGCGCATTTCCTCGGGAGTGGGCGTCAGGGTGACGCGAGTGGGTTTGCGCTGGGGCAAATCCGCGATCCGCAGGATGTGCTGCGGTAGGGGAGCTGAGTCTTGCATTCTTGAACCGGTGCCTTTCCTTCTGTAATCGGGATAAAAGCTTATATATGTCGAGTTCAATAGGGGCAGCAGGATGCGAGCGGTTAAATGGATGGGACGGGCGACCTGCCTGGCAGCAGTGATCGCCGTCGCAGGGTGTGTGGCGCAGTACCGTTTGCATGGGTATACGCCCTCGGACGACGATCTGGCGAACATTCTGGTGGGCGTGGATACGCGCGACACAGTATCCGAGGTGATCGGGACGCCGACGACCTCGGGTGTGGCCCGAAGCGACGCCTACTACTACGTGTCAAAAAATGTGCGCAGCTACGGAATGCGCGAGCCGGAAATTGTTGATCGTCAGATCGTTGCGATCCGGTTCGATGACGCCGGCGTGGTTTCGAATGTCGAACGTTACACGCTTCAGGACGGCAAAGTTGTGCCCCTGTCGCGCCGCGTCACAGGCAATAACGCAAACGACGTTCCATTCCTGACACAACTCTTTGGTAACGTTGGCGGTCTGGACCTGAGCCAAGCGTTCGACAACTAACTTTCCCTGTCACGGTCGCGTCGCAGGTTGTATGCTAGGCGGGTAGGACATCCGACCTAGCAGGGATCGACGATGCTGAACTTGATGAAGGGACGTTACGTCACCCGACTTGCCCAAAGTGCCGCCGATATCGAGGCGGCACAGCGCCTGCGCTATAAAGCTTTCGTCGCCGAGACGGGTGCGGAGGCGCGGGATGGCAGCCTTGATACCGACGCCTACGACGGCATTTGCCAGCACATGTTGGTCGAAGATCATCGGTCCGGCGATCTGGTCTGCTGTTTTCGTATGCTGCCGCTGACTTCTGGGTCCGAGATTTCCCGCAGCTACGCGGCCCAATACTACGATCTGGCCGCGCTAGAGGCGTATTCGGGCAAGATGGTCGAGATGGGCCGGTTCTGCATTCACCCAGCCGTCACCGATCCCGACATTCTGCGCGTGGCTTGGGGGGCGATGACCCGCTACGTGGACGATTCAGGGGTAGAGATGTTGTTCGGGTGCTCCAGTTTTCGTGGGACCGATGCACAGGAGTACTTTGACGCCTTTGCGCTGCTCAAGGAACGGCATCTTGGCCCGAAACGCTGGCTGCCCAAGGTCAAAGCGCCCGACGTCTTTCGCTTTGCCGCCCGTCTGCGCCGCAAGCCGGATGCGAAGCTGGCGATGCGTCGGATGCCGCCGCTGCTCAAGACCTATCTGATGATGGGCGGCTGGGTCAGTGACCACGCGGTTGTCGATGCCCAGATGAACACGCTCCATGTCTTTACCGGTGTTGAAATCGCCGCGATTCCCCCCGCCCGCAAGAAGCTGTTGCGCGCCGTCGCAGGCTGACCCCTTGACGGCGATGCGGGGCAGAGATAGCGCGATGCCATGGCACGCGCACCCTTACTCCAGCTTTCCGACATCTCGCTGACTTTCGGCGGTGATCCTGTTTTCTCCGGCCTCTCGCTGAACGTTCAGCCGGGGGACCGTGTGGCCTTGGTTGGCCGCAACGGGTCTGGCAAATCCACCCTGATGAAGGTCATGGCCGGTCTGGTCGAACCTGACAGCGGCGACCGCGTGGCGGGCCCGGGCGTTACCGTGGGCTACATGGAGCAAGACCCCACAATGGAAGGGTTCGCGACGCTGGGGGATTTCGCATCCAGTCGTCTGGATGCCTCCGAGATGTACAAAATTGAGATGGTGGCCGAGGGGCTGAAATTCGATCCGTCGCGTGATGTGAACGTGGCCTCGGGCGGGGAACGCCGCCGCGCCGCTTTGGCCAAGCTGATGGCCGAAGCGCCCGAATTGATGCTATTGGACGAGCCGACCAACCACCTCGACATCGAGGCGATTGCCTGGCTGGAAAATGAGTTGAAGACCACCCGCGACGCCTTTGTCCTGATCAGCCACGACCGCGCATTCCTGCGTGCCTTGACCCGTGCGACCCTGTGGGTCGATCGCGGCGAAGTGCGTCGTCAGGAACTGGGTTTCGAGAATTTCGAGGCGTGGCGCGATAAGGTTTGGGAAGACGAGGACGAGCAGCGTCACAAGCTGAACCGCAAAATCAAGGCCGAGGCCCGCTGGGCCGTCGAAGGCATCAGCGCCCGTCGCAAGCGGAACCAAGGCCGTGTCCGCGCCCTACAAGACCTGCGTGCTCAGCGGGCCAGCCAGATCAAACGCCAAGGCGCTGCCGCTATGGCGCTGGAAAGCGGCCCTCAGTCGGGCAAGCGCGTGATAGAGGCTGAGGGCATCAGCAAGACCTACGGCGACAAGGTCATCCTGCGGGACTTCTCGATCAAGATCCAGCGGGGGGACCGTGTGGCCTTTGTCGGGCCGAACGGCGTGGGCAAGACGACGCTGCTGAAGATGCTGATGGGGCAGGAGCAGCCGGATACGGGCACCGTGACCCTTGGCACCAACCTGCTTCCCGCGATCTTTGACCAGACCCGCGCGCAGCTGGACCCTGAGATGACCCTGTGGGACAGCCTGACCGGCGATCCCGATATGCGTGTCAGCGGGCTGGCGGATCAGGTGATGGTGCGTGGCAACCCCAAGCACGTGGTTGGCTACCTAAAGGAATTCCTGTTCGCCGAAGCCCAAGCCCGCGCCCCTGTGCGCAGCCTGTCGGGCGGTGAGAAGGCGCGTCTGTTGCTGGCCAAGATTATGGCGCGCGAGAGTAACCTCCTTGTGCTCGACGAACCGACCAACGATCTGGACGTGGAAACGCTGGATCTGTTGCAAGAGCTTCTGGACAGCTATGATGGCACCGTGCTGCTGGTCAGCCACGACCGTGACTTCCTTGACCGCGTGTCGGCGACGACCATCGCGATGGAGGGCAACGGCAAGGCGACAGTTTATGCCGGCGGCTGGTCCGACTATCAGACGCAAAAGGCTCTGACCGCGAAAGAAGAGGCCAAAGCCGCGCCCAAGGCAGAGAAGCCTGCAGCAGCGCCGAATCCTGCTGCCGCGCCCAAGCCCACCAAAGACGGTCTGAGTAATAGCGAGAAGCACCGCCTAGATGCGCTGCCTGCCGAGATGGAGCGCCTAGAGGCCGAGATCGCCAAGCTTGAAGAATTCCTTGCCGATCCCGAGCTCTTCACCAAAGAGCCGCTCAAGTTCAAAAAGGCCACTGAAGCGCTGGTCGAGCGGCAAGAGAAACTCGCCGCCGCTGAAGAAGAGTGGCTGGAACTCGAAGAGAAGGCGGCCGGTTAAGGCATCCGCAGCGCGCCGTCGATCCGGATAACCGACCCGTTCAAATAGGGGCAGGTCAGGATAAAGCCGACGGTGCGCGCGTACTCTTTCGGGTCTCCCAGCCGCTTGGGGAAAGTCACATCGGCGGCCAGACCGTCCATGACCTCTTGGCCCAAGCTTTCCAGCATCGGCGTGCGGAAGATGCCCGGCGCGATTGCCATGCATCGGACGCCCACCGATGCCAAGTCTCGTGCCATGGGTAGGGCCAGCGCCGCAATCCCCCCTTTGGAAGCGGCGTAGGCCGCCTGACCCTTTTGCCCCTCGAATGCGGCGATGGACGCAGTGTTGACGATCACCCCGCGCTGGTCGTCCACATCCGGCGCATTTTTTGACATGATTTCAGCGGCCAAGCGCCCGACGTTGAAGCTGCCAGTCAGGTTGATGTCGATCGTGCGTTTCCAGCTGTCCAGCCCGTGGGGCCCATTCCGGCCCAAAGTCTTTTCCGCTGTCGCAATGCCCGCGCAGTTGATCGCGGCGGTCAGCCCGCCCATGTGGTCTGCGGCAGCGGACAGGGCGGCCTGAACCGACCCTTCGTCCGTGACGTCGCATTCCTGAAAGCCTGCGCCGATCTCGGCGGCCTGTTCCTGCCCCCGCGCAGTGTCGCGGTCCAGCAGGACAACCTGAGCGCCCGAGGCGGCCAGAAACCGCGCTGTCGCGTTGCCCAAGCCCGATGCGCCGCCGGTAACGACAGCCTTTACGCCAGTCAAATCCATCCGAGTTCCCCCCCCTAACTGAACGGTTGTTCAGAAAGTGGCCGGAACGCGGCGGACTGTCCAGCCCTTACTGTAGGGGGCGGATCTTCAGCTTGGTGATCCGGTTGGCCTCGCGCGCCAGAACCAAGAAGCGGAAGCCGTGGAAGCTGAACACCTGACCGGGGGTCGGGATGGTCTGCGCTTCGTGGATCACAAGGCCCGCGATGGTGTTCGCCTCGTCGTCCGGCAGGTTCCATTCGGTCGCACGGTTCAGGTCGCGGATCGTCATGTGGCCCTCGACGATATAGGTGCCGTCCTCTGCCTTCTTGATCGGCAGTTCAGCCTCGGCGTCGAATTCGTCGGTGATCTGACCAACGATCTCTTCGAGGATGTCTTCCAGCGTGATCAGGCCTTCGATGCTGCCGTACTCGTCCACCACCAGCGCAAAGTGCGTACGGCGGCGCAGGAACTGGCGCATCTGCTCATCCAGCGAGGTGGTGTCGGGAATGAAATAGGGCTTCATCGCGACACTGGCGATATCAAAGGCTTTCATCGCCTCTTCATCGCGCAGAATGGTGTCCATGGCGCGCATCAGATCCTTGGCATGGACCACGCCGATGATGTTCTCCTGATCGCCTTTGAACAGGGGCAGGCGGGTGTGATTGCTTTCCAGACACTGGGCCAGAATGTCTTCGATCGAATCCTCGGCATTGATCATCTCGATCGAGGAACGGTGCAGCATGACCTCTTCGACGTAACGGTCGTTCAGGTCGAGAGCACCAAGAATGCGGTCGCGGTCCTCTTTCTCGACCACGCCTTCGGAGTGACCGAGGTGCAAGGCGCCTGCGATCTCTTCTCGCACGGCAAGGATTTGGCTGTCAGGGTCGATCTGGACGCCGAACATACGCAGCACCAAACGAACCAAGGCGCGGACGGCTGAAACGATGGGCGAAAAGACTTTGACGATCAGGGTGATCATGGGGGCTGCACGGGCGGCGGCCACCTCGGCATTGGTGATCGCGTAGGTTTTTGGCAGCACCTCGGCAAAGATCAGAACCAGCAGGGTCATGACCATTGTCGCCAGCGCGACGCCCGATTCCCCGAAGAGACGGGTAAAGAGCGCGGTTGCCAGCGATGTCGCCAGAATGTTGACAAGGTTGTTCCCGAGCAGGACCGAGCCGATCAAACGTTCATTGTCTTCGGTGATCTTCAGCGCTTGTTCCGCGCCCTTGGACCCTTTGTCCGCGTTGGCCCGCAGTTTCCCGCGCGAGGCGGCTGTCAGCGCGGTTTCAGAACCCGAAAACAGACCAGAGAAAACCAGAAGCAGCAAAATGCCACCGGCGGTCGTCCAGAACGAAGCGTCAAATAGGGAGGTGTCCATAAGTCTCTCAGAAGTGTTTTGGGGGCAGATGGCGCTTTAAGAGCCTTTCGCCAAGGGGTGATGTTCGAAAACCAGCGATTTCAGCCGCTCTTCCAGAACATGCGTGTAGATTTCCGTGGTGCCAAGGTCCGCGTGCCCCAAAAGCGTTTGGATCGCCCGCAGGTCAGCCCCGTTGGCCAAGAGGTGAGTCGCAAAGGCGTGGCGCAAGGTGTGGGGCGTGACTGCCGAGGGGGACACGCCCCCTTGGACGGCGAAATCCTTGATCATCAGGTAGAAGGCGTGGCGGGTCAGATGCCCGAGTTTGCCCCGCGACGGAAAGAGAAAGGGCGAGGCAGGTTTGCCCTTGAGTCGCGCCTCTTCCTCGGCAGCATCGCGGTGTTCAAGCCACAGGATCAGGGCGTCTCGGGCGGGCTCAGACAGAGGGACCATGCGCTCTTTGCCGCCTTTGCCCTTGATCAGAAGCATGCGGGGATCGCCGCGTGTGGCGGCCACGGGCAAGCTCACCAGTTCTGTCACGCGCATTCCGGTGCCATAGAGTAGTTCCATCAGGCAGGTGTTGCGGGCCTGCTCGGCTGCGTTCCGTCCCGAGTCGGCCGCGGCATCTAGCAGGCGCGTGACGTCCTCTTGGCTTAGGGTCTTGGGCAGGCGTTTCGCTTTGCCCGGTCCGGTGATCTGAATGGCGGGGTTGGTGTCGCGCCAGCCCTCATCATGCACGAAGCGGAACAACTGTTTTAGCGCAGACAGGCGGCGCGCACGCGTGGATTGGGACAGGCCCTGCGCCTCGCAAAAAATCAGGTAGTTCTCTAGGTCATTGCGTCGCGCGGTGCCAAAGCCGCTGCCGTTCCGCGCCAACCAGTCTACCGCATCTTTCAAATCCCGCCCATATGCCAAGAGCGTGTTCGTTGCGGCGTTCTGTTCGGCGGCCTGTGCTTCGAGAAAGCTGGAAATCCAGCGGTGGTCTTCCATTGCAGCCCTCAGACAGTCTCCAACAGCAACAGCTGTAGCGCGACCGAGCGCGCGGTGCCGACAAGTCCAACCGCCCGAAAAAGCGAAAGCGCCTCTGTGATCTGGCGCGGATCGCTGCGCAGGTCCTGCGACAGCTTGGCCATCGCACTCAGGATCGCTTCGCCGATGGCTCCGTTGTCGATCATGGCTTGCAACTGGCGCGAAGGGTCGTTGGTAAATCCGTCGTAGATCGCCCGAAGTTGCGGTTGCGAGGGCGGCGTGTCCGGCATCTGCCCAGAGGCGATGGCGCGCAGCATCGCGTCGGTCGGCGTGATGTTGGGCAAACGTCGCGCGGCTTCCTCATAACCGGGAGACAAGAGCGCAACCTCAAGCGCCTGACGTTCATGCGCCCCATTCAGGTCAATGTCCAAAAGCCGAGTGCCGAAGAGGCGGGCAAAGGGTACCTGTAAGCCGACTTCGCCCATACGGCTCCACGCGTCTGGCAGCGTGCGGATGATCGCCTGCTTGTCGCGGCGGTTCAAAGCGGTTTCAAACCGCTGCACCGCTTCGACGCGATCCCAGACGCCACCGGATGCAGCGGGCAAACGGGCGGAATAGATACCAAGAAAGCTGTTCTCGGACAGGGCGCCAGCACGCGCTAGACGCTCTGCTGCCTCAAGCTGTGCTTTCCAACCGGCCACGGGGCGCAGGTCTGCGTGGGCAAAGGCGCGGGGCAGAGGGGCAGTTGGCATACGCTCGCCAATCGCCTCGAACATGCGAAATTCCAGGGGTGTGGGCACATCCGGAAAGGCCAGCATATCGTCTGCTTCGAAAAGGTCAGGATCAAGGAAACGCGCAAGCAGCGCATCCTCGGCAGGGGTCAGCATCCCGAGCACTTCGGCTGTGCCCAGAACCAGTGCTGCGGTGCTCCAGTTTCCGCGCCGTGCCAAACAAAAGATTCGCGCCGGATAACGGGCGGACAGTTCTGGCCTCCGGTCGATCTCCGCGCAGCGCGTGTCTTCGTTGCCAGTCAGCAAAGACGCATCGAATGCGCGCTGAAACAGCTCCGGCGTGTCGATTCCCGCGCGCTCCATCAGGGCTTCGGCTTGTTCCACGGCACCAAGACGCAAAAGCTGATCCACACGCAATTGTAGAAAATCGCCGGTGCGTTGCAGACCGGTGGGCGCATCGGCCTCGGCCAGTAACAGAGTGAACATCAGGGCGCGAATGGCGGGCAGCTCTGCATTTCCGGCCTGGCGCATCAGGCGGGCTAAATCTTCGGGGTCGCTCTGAGACCACAGGTCTCTGGGGAAACCGGTGACAGACCGCGCCAGCAGTCCAGCCGCATCGGGCGAGGGCCCTCCCAAAGGAGTGACCACCACTTCAGGGATTTCGCTGCTGCCCAGATTGTCTTGGGCCGGGGGCATTGCGATGGGGGTGGCCTCGATCGAGTTCGACAGCCAGTCTATTGCGGACAGGGGCTGCTGCGCGAGCGCAAGCCCCGGCCACAGGGCCACCAGAATGGCGGCCTTATTCCACATGCAGGATGACCTCCTGACGCACTTCATCCGCAGGCGCAGAAAAATCGGCACCCAAAAATGGGCCAACATAGGCATAACAGACCAGCCCGATGCCGCCTAAAACAACCAGATAAAATAACCACTTGATGATGCGCCCCATAGTCCCCTCATTCTCGTGTGTTTGGGTTTGGCCGAGATTATATATGGCATTTCCGCCAAGTTCACGTCATTGAAGGCGTCGAATTGCAATTTAGCGTGAACACGCCGACGATCCGAAGCGGGAGCCATGACACTACGCCTTAAAAAGACTGTCGTTCTGATCGGGATGATGGGAGCCGGAAAAACAGCCGTGGGCCGCGCCTTGGCCGAACGCCTGCACGTGCCTTTTCTGGATTCGGACGAAGAAATCGAGCGCGCAGCAGCCATGAGCATCCCTGAAATCTTTGCCCGCGATGGCGAGGATTTCTTTCGTGCCCGCGAGAGCGAGGTTATCTCGCGCCTTATCACGAGCGAGGGTGCGATCCTCAGCACCGGCGGCGGCGCATTCCTGCAGGCCCGCAACCGAGAGGTGATTCACGAGCAAGGCGTGTCGGTCTGGCTGGACGCAGAGTTGCAAACCCTTTGGAACCGCGTGCGCCACAAAAATACGCGCCCGTTGCTGCGGACCCGCGATCCAAAGGCGACGCTGACCGAAATCTACCACAAGCGCGTGCCCATCTACGCCAAGGCCGACCTGCGCGTGACCTCTGAGCCGCGCCTGCCGATTCCCGAGATGGCAAACCGCGTGGTCGAAGCTCTGAAAACCCGCCCCGATGTTCTGGAGGTTTGTGATGATTGAAACCGTCTCTGTTCCGCTGCCCGGCCGTGAATACAACATCCGCGTGGGCCAAGGTCTGATCGCCAGCGCTGGTTCCGAAATCGCGCCCTTACTGCGCCGGAAAAAAGTCGCCGTCGTCACTGATGAAAACGTGGGCGCTCTCCATTTGGAGACGTTGCGCGCGGGGCTCGAGGCTGAAGGCATCTCCATGACTGCCCTGACCCTGCCTGCAGGCGAAGGGACCAAAAGCTGGCCCCACTTCACCCGCACCGTCGAATGGCTGCTCTCTGAACAGGTCGAGCGCCGCGATGTGGTCGTGGCCTTGGGCGGCGGCGTGATCGGTGATCTGGTGGGCTTTGCAGCATCGGTCCTGCGCCGCGGCGTGCGTTTCGTGCAAATCCCGACATCCCTGCTGGCCCAAGTCGACAGCTCGGTCGGCGGCAAGACGGGTATCAACACTCCTCATGGCAAGAACCTAGTGGGAGCGTTCCACCAACCCAGCCTTGTTCTGGCGGACACGGATGCCCTCGGAACGCTGACCGAACGCGATTTCCTAGCGGGCTACGGCGAAGTCATAAAATACGGCTTGCTCGGGGATGCGAAGTTCTTCGAATGGCTGGAGAAAAACGCATCCAAAATGGCTGCAGGCGACGTGGACGCTCGCATCTATGCGGTCAAACGCTCGGTCGAGATGAAGGCTGCAATCGTTCTGCGCGACGAAACCGAACAAGGCGACCGCGCGCTCCTAAACCTTGGCCACACCTTCTGCCACGCTCTCGAAGCCGCTACCGGCTACTCTGATCGCCTGCTCCACGGCGAGGGCGTCGCGATCGGCTGCGCATTGGCCTTCGAACTCTCGTCGTGCCTTGGCCTCTGCCCCCAAGAAGATCCCTCGCGCCTGCGCCAGCACTTGCGCGAGATGGGCGCCAAAGTGGACCTTGCGGACATTTCCGGCGATCTGCCCGATGCGGACAAGCTGCTAGACCTCATGGGGCAGGACAAAAAAGTCATCGACGGCCAGCTCCGGTTCATCCTCGCACGCGGGATTGGCCGGGCGTTCGTCACCTCGGACGTTCCGCGCGACATGGTACGCACGCTTCTCCAAGAAGCCCTCTACGCCCGCTAAACTCCCAAAGGCCCGCCATCGTCGCGGGCCTTCTGCTTTCTGCTTTGTCCAAATACTCACGGCACCACAACCGCCACGAGACCAAAGCAAAAAGAAAGGGGCCCGAAGGCCCCCCAACATTCCAATCAGAACGGAATTTCGTCGTCCAGATCACGGCCGCCGCCGCCACCTTGGCCGCCGCCGTAGCCGCCACCGCCGTTATCCGACGGGCCGCTATCATAGCCGCCGCCGTAGCCGCCACCCTGACCACCGCCGTAGCTGCCGCCACCGCCGCCTTGGCCACCGTCGTTGCGGCCGTCCAGCATGGTCAGCTCACCGCGGTAAGGGCGCAGGACGACCTCGGTCGAATAGCGGTCCTGACCGGACTGGTCCTGCCATTTCCGGGTCTCAAGTTGACCTTCGATATAGACCTTCGAGCCCTTGCGCAGATACTGCTCTGCCAGCTTCACCAGCGGTTCCGAAAAAATGGCGACGGTGTGCCATTCGGTGCGCTCGCGGCGCTCGCCCGAGTTGCGGTCCCGCCATGTTTCCGAGGTCGCAATACGCAGGTTGGCCACTTTGCCGCCGTTCTGGAAGCTGCGCACTTCGGGGTCGCGTCCCAGATTTCCTACCAGAATAACCTTGTTTACCGATCCGGCCATAGTGGTCCCTTTCGAATCCTTGTTCCGTCGTGTCCCGCGCAGGCTTACACAAAGCCGTGTCCCACTAAAACGCCCGATCCTGTTTGGGTTGGAAAAATCCACAGATTTGTCTAAGGTCCACGGAGTTTTTCCAACGAGGGGCTGTCCATGCGTCTTTCTATGATCCGGACCTTCGCGACGACTGCATTTGTTTTTTCATTTACGACGACATCCTTGGCGACTTTTGCCCATGCGGATACGGCGGGCTCCCGCGCGCGCATGGCGGCGTTTCGCACGCAAACTTCTGTTCTGGATGGGCGGGCGGCTTCGCAATACGCGGCGTCGGTCAAGCTGATGCCGCCTTCGGTGGTCACGCCCACCAAATGGGCGACGCCTAAATACGCTGGCCGTTATAGTGGGCCCTATTTGGCAATGGCCAAGAGTGCCGCGCGAAAGCACGGTATCCCCGAGGATTTGTTCGCGCGTCTTGTCCAGCGCGAGTCGGGCTGGAACGCCGGTGCCAAATCCCACAAGGGCGCACTGGGGCTTGCGCAGTTGATGCCGGGCACAGCGCGCTTGTTGGGAGTCGATCCGAATGATCCCGCAGAAAACCTAGAAGGTGGCGCGCGCTATCTGGCCGAACAATACGCCGAATTCCGTGATTGGAAGCTGGCGCTGGCTGCCTACAACGCGGGTCCACAGGCCGTGAAAAAACACAACGGCGTGCCCCCGTACAAAGAAACCCGCGCCTATGTGAAGGCTATTCTGGGGAACTGACGGGCACCTCTGTCCGGAACCACAGATCATGATGATGCTCCAATGCTTGGTGCATCACGGTCCCGCCGACACCACGCCGCACATGACGGTAGAGTCTGCGCCAATAGGGCAGGATAATCGTGCCGTCCTCAATCATGATCTCTTCGATCTGTGCAATCACCGCCTGCCGCGATTCGATGTCCGTGAGGCCAGAAGCTTCGTCAATCAGGGCATCCAGCTGGGGCAGGGCCACGCCCGACTCGTTCCAGACGGAATCTGATTTGTAACCAAGGCTTAGGATTTGCACTGCGAGGGGCCGCGCATTCCACTGGGTGCAGGACAAACCGTGCTCTTTCCATGCGCGGCGAAAGGCTTGCCCATGCAAACGGCGCCGAGTGACTTTTAAATCAGCATCCCGCATTTGCACCGCGAGTGCGTCTCCCGTAGCGGCATTCCAATCATCATCCACCGTCACCAATTCAAAGGGCACCGCCCACTGACCCGACTCGGCCAGCAAGGCACGGGCGCGTTTCGGGTCTCTTTTTGGGACTGGTTGGGCTACATATTCAGGGTGACGCGGCGCGACGGGATGGTTCTCGCCGACAGTGCCGTGATTGGCATATCCAAGCTCTAATACGATGTTGTTGTCGACCGCCGCGGCCAGTGCGCGGCGCACCCGTGGGTCGGCAAAAATGCGTGCGCCGTCCTGCTCAAAATTTCGGTTGGCGCGACAGACCAGCGTGGCCGAGGTGTCAACCTCTGACCGGAATAGGTCCATCGCATCAAACGTTTCGATGTAGGTTGCGCTGCTCTCGTGGACCATGTCGATGCGGTCCTCGGCAAAGGCACGGACAAAGACGGCGGGGTCTGTGCCGATATCCACATACTCGATCCGCGCGAGGGCTGGGGTGCCGCCCCACCAGCTTTCACGGCGGCTTAGGACAGCGGATTGCCCCTCGATCAGCAGGTCGATCATGTAAGGCCCCGTGCCAATCGGATTGGCCAAGAGGTCTGCACCCGTCTCATCAAACGTGGGGTGAACCACCAGTGCAGGGTAGTCTGTCAGGCTTGCGATGAGCGCCACATCGGGGCGCGACAAATGCAGCCGCAGTGTGTGATCGTCCAATATTTCAAGGGCGGACTCGGCCAGCTGTCCTGTCGTCCCATCCATCAGCGCACTCATCCGGTTCGCCATGGAATTGCCTGCCGCAGAGCTATCGCACCATCGCGAGAAATTGTAAGCGACATCACTTGCGATAAACGGATCGCCGTTCGACCACGAAACATCCTTGCGCAGGTTTAGCGTGTAAGTGCGGGCATCATCGCTGACTTCCCACCCCTGAAGAAGCCAAGGCTCGAACGTGTGATCTGTTCGCCAGCGCACCAGATTTTCGCACAGTCCGCGCGCCACGTTCCCCTGTTCGGGCCAGTCAAAGAGGCGCGGATCGGCAAAGGTCAGTACCCGCATCTGGCAGCGCAGAACCTCGGTCGCAGACAGGACCGGAGCCTCTTGGGCGGGGGCAGAGGTGGGCAGGCCCGCCATAGCCAGGGCCGCGGCTGACGTCACGCCAAGTGACGTCGCATAGGCTAGAAATTCTCGCCGACTAAGGGTTCCCTGATCCATATGGGTTCGCAGCCCCGCAACGGCGGGATGCAGCGGGGCGTTGGTCAGGGTTTTGCGCGTCATTTCAACCTCTTTGAGCGGAGGACGTCTGTTGGCGAAGGGCAGGGGTGCCATACGCTATCTTGATTGCGCACAGAAAAACGGAGCGGGTCAACCGCTCCGTGATAAAAAGCCCGTTTCGGGATCAGGATCAGGCGGCGGATGTGCGCGCGCGGAACCGTTCTGGTGACTCGCCTGTGACATTCTCGAACGAGCGCGTGAAGTATGCAGGTGAGCTGAACCCCAAATCCTCGGCGACTTGCTGGAAGCTGACCTTGCCGTCGGACAGAGCCTCTTGGGCCGCGTAGTGGATGCGCTGATTTAGGATGTCAGAAGCCGAAAGGTCGCACAACTCTTTGCAATAACGTGTTAAATCGGCGGGTGTGTGCCCCAGATCGCTGGCATAATCTGCGATGCCCTTGCCGGATGCATAATTGGCTTCGACCGCCGAGGTATAGGCGTTCACGGCTTCCACAGCTTCGGGGTTGTGAGCGGCTGCGGATTTGGGGCCCTCTTCGCTCTGGCGTTCGAGCCAGACCGACACCAAACCAAGCAGGCAGATTGCTGCGCGTTCTGATCGGGCGCGACGGCTGTCCAGTTCCTGTTGCAGGACTTCCAGATGGCCGGTCAGTTCGCACTGATCAATCGCGTTGCGGACACGCAAGTGCATGGGATGTTGGGGTAACCCGACGTGCAGCGCCGAAGAAATTCGCATGACGGTGCCATAACACTGGGACCCGCATTCGAATTTCAGCATCGTGCCTGCAGGCACGAAAATGGCGTTGTGACTGTTATATCCGCTGCGTACACCGCTCAGGATCATGCGACCTTGGCCACGCGTGACCCAGATCAGCAAATGGTCCGAATAGCCGCGCATCGCGTTCCGCTTCCAGTCAGGGCCGCAGAAGAATTGGCTCAGGGACTGGAACCGGACAGGCTTGTTGCCATCTCGGATGGGCCATTGTCCCGTTTCGGTCGGATTGATAATCAGTGCACGGTTCATATTTACTAGATCTGTAAGTTTCCAAAAGGGTTTGGAAGACACCCTACACAGCCAGTAGAAGGGCAACTTTAGTCTAGATCAAGCCTAAGCCAGTTTGACATCTTGCTTCTGAGCCAGCTTCTCTGACGCTTTGCATACTGCCTTGTGGCGATAACGGCTTCATTTCTCGCGGTTTCTAAGGGAATACCGCCGTTGACATAGGTGATTAATTCTTTTGCGCCGATGGCCTTGGACGACTGCCATTCGGGGCGCCAAATCGGCGCAATGTCGCGCGCTTCGTCCAATGCACCCTGTTCCAGCATCAGATCAAAGCGCTTTTCGATCCGGTGATTCAGCCAGTCGCGATCCGGCATAAGTGCAATTGCCTTACAGTTTGCGAGCGGTAACAGCGGCGGCGGGGTGTCATCTTGCCATTCTGCGATGCCCCGACCTGTGGCGCGCAGCACCTCCCACGCGCGCTGGACACGCATCGGGTTATTTTGGTCCAGCCGACTGGCGCTACGGGAATCGAGCTCTGCCAGCAGGGCTTCGAACCCTTCGGCGGCGACCCGTGCATCTGCCTCGGCACGGATTTCTGGTGGTGTGGCAGGAATTTCGGCCAGACCCTCTGTAAGCGCGGTGAAATATAGCCCCGTGCCTCCGACGATGATCGGGCGCGGGCCATGCGACAAGAACGGCGTGACCTCTCGGAGCCAATGCCCCACGGAATAATCCGCTTCTAGCGGAACGTGTCCGTAGAGGTGATGCGGCGCAATGCTCAGGTCTGCGTCATCCGGACGGGCGGTCAAAACCCGCCACCCTGCAAAAACCTGCAGGGCATCCGCGTTCACAATGATACCGCCCTGAGACTCTGCGATGCGCAAGGCGAGCGCGGATTTCCCACTCGCGGTTGGTCCTGCGATCAAGACAGGCTCGTCCTTGGCGATGGTCGAGATATCAAAGCTGTTCAGCGCATCGGGCAAGTCGGCACTCCGAATTTATAATACCTTGGGTTCTGCATTGATCCCGTGCGCGTTTTCCGACATTTTGCGCCCGACTGAAAGACATCGCCCGAGGATCTTCGATGGATAATACGCCCGACAGCCTGCAGCCCAAGTTTAATCGTGTTCTTCTCAAGATCTCTGGCGAGGCCCTGATGGGTGATCAGGGCTTTGGTCTGCACCCACCGACCGTCCAGCGCATCGCGCGCGAGGTCAAAACGGTACACGATCTGGGCGTCGAGATTTGCATGGTCATCGGGGGGGGGAACATTTTCCGCGGTCTGTCCGGCTCTGCCCAAGGCATGGAGCGGACAACCGCCGACTATATGGGCATGCTCGCGACGATCATGAACGCACTGGCCATGCAGTCCGCTTTGGAAGAGCTGGGTGTGTTCACCCGCGTGATCAGCGCGATCCGCATGGACGAAGTGGCAGAGCCGTATATTCGCCGCCGCGCCGTGCGTCACCTGGAAAAGAAACGCGTTTGTATCTTTGCCGCTGGCACAGGCAACCCGTACTTCACCACCGATACCGCAGCGACCCTGCGCGCCAACGAAATGGCCTGCGAGGCGATCTTCAAAGGCACCAAGGTCGATGGCGTCTACGACAAAGACCCCAAGAAGCACGCCGATGCAAAACGCTATGACAATGTCACCTATGACGAGGTTCTGGCGCAGCACCTCGGCGTGATGGACGCAAGCGCGATTGCGCTGGCGCGCGACAATAACTTGCCGATTATCGTATTCTCGCTGGACGAGCCCGGTGGCTTCCGCGGTATTCTGGCGGGGCAGGGTACCTACACTTCGGTTCACGGATAAAGACGGCAAGGGGCCTCGGGCCTCTGCCGCAGCAACCAAGACAGGGCATCGCACCTCTCGCGGGCCCCAATCAGGAAAGAGCACAATATGGCTGATGAAGAGTTTGAACTGGACACCGATGATCTGACCCGCCGCATGGAAGGTGCTATGGGCGCGCTGCGTACCGAATTTGCATCGCTGCGGACCGGTCGTGCGTCGGGCTCCATGCTGGAGCCCATCATGGTCGAGGCTTATGGCCAGCGCACTCCGATCAACCAGGTGGGTACGGTCAACGTCCCCGAGCCACGCATGGTCACCATCAACGTATGGGACAAGGGCATGGTCGGTGTCGTTGAAAAGGCGATCCGCGAGAGCGGTCTGGGCATCAACCCGCAGACCAACGGCACCATCATCATGCTGCCGATCCCCGAGCTGAACGAAGAGCGCCGCAAAGAGCTGACCCGTGTTGCTGCCCAATACGCAGAGCACGCCCGTGTCGCTGTGCGCAACGTGCGCCGCGACGGTATGGATCAGATCAAGAAAGCCAAGAGCAGCATCTCGGAAGATGATGTGAAGTATTGGGAGACCGAGGTTCAGGAGCTGACCGACCAGTACATCAAAGCCGTCGACGCTGCTCTGGAGACCAAGCAAGAAGAAATTATGCAGGTCTGATTACGAGTATAGGGAGGGTGCGTATGGCGCTCGATTCAAACGCTAAGAACGCACCCGAACATGTTGCCATCATCATGGATGGCAACGGACGTTGGGCGCAAAGCCGTGGCAAGCCGCGGCTTTTCGGCCACCATGCTGGCGCGCGCCGCGTACGCGAGGTAGTTGAGGCTTGCCCTGATCTGGGTGTGAAGTATCTGACGATCTTTGCCTTCTCGACCGAGAACTGGAAGCGGACACAGGTCGAGGTCGCAGGCCTCATGAGCCTGTTCCGCCGGTACATCACCAAGGAAGCCCGTGCGCTAAAGGAAGAAGGCGTGCGAGTCCGCTTTATCGGGGATCGTGTGCGACTCGATAAAAAGCTTCAGACGCTGATGGACGAACTCGAGCATTTGACCGAGCACAATGATCGCGTGCATCTGACTATTGCGCTGAATTACGGGGGGCGGGACGAGGTTGCGCGCGCGACCAAGCGTTTGGCCCAGGACGTTGCGGCAGGCAAAGTCGATCCCGAAACCGTGGATGGCGAAACGCTGGCCCGCTATCTGGATACGCACGTTCTACCCGATCCCGATCTGGTCATTCGGACTAGTGGCGAGGCGCGGATCTCGAACTTCCTGTTGTGGCAGTCCGCCTATGCGGAATACGAATTTATAGACACAATGTGGCCCGACTTTTCGCGCGATGTTTTTGCAAACGTCATTGCGGGCTACTGCAAGCGCGACCGACGTTACGGCGGTGTGAAAGTATGAGCAACGCTGCAAAATGGGCCGACCTGATCCCGCGCGCGGGCTCTGCCATTGTTATGTTGGTGGTGGGTCTGGCCTGCGTTTGGTTCGGCGGTCTGTGGTACTCAGCCCTGATCGCCTTGGCCGTGGGCTGCATGATTTACGAGCTACGGCTTCTGGGTAAGGCCCGTGATCACAAGGTCGCTGTATTTCTCGGGGGGCTTGCGGCGGTGCTGACGTGGTTTCTACCGGTTCTTCCGAACATCACGATATTGCCTGTGGTCGCTGGCATGATCGCCGCAACGATTGGCGGCGTGCGCAAGCCATTCCCGATCGGGGTGGCCGCTGGTGCAATTATTCTGGCCGGCTTCGTTCTGGTGTCCTTGCGCACCGATGCGGGCATTGTCTGGGTGTTTTGGCTGCTGTTCGTGGTGATCGCCTCGGACGTTGCGGGATATTTCGTTGGCAAAACCTTTGGCGGACCGAAGTTCTGGCCGCGCCTGTCGCCCAAGAAAACGTGGTCCGGCACCGTGGGGGGCTGGGTGGCTGCTGGTGTGATCGGGGGTCTCTTTGCGGCGACCACTGGGGCGGGACCGATCCTGATCCCGATCAGCGCCGCAATGGCCTTTGCCGCGCAACTCGGCGATATCGGCGAAAGCTGGCTGAAGCGTCGGGCAGGGGTCAAGGACAGCTCGCGTCTGATCCCGGGGCATGGCGGCTTTATGGACCGGTTTGACGGGCTCGTTGGCGCCTGCATGATCGCTCTATTCGTTGTGGGGGCGCTGTGAAACGCATCAGCATTTTTGGCGCGACAGGGTCCATCGGGCAAAGCACGCTGGATCTGATCGGTCGCCGTATGGACGATTTTCAGGTCGTGGTTTTAACCGGCGGCGCGAATATTGCGCAGTTGGCAGGTGACGCTCTGAAGTTTCGCCCCGAGCTTGTCGTCACGGCCTATCCCGAAAAGCTGGACGATCTGCGCGCGGCGCTCGAGGGCAGCGGGATTGAATGCGCCGCAGGGCAGGACGCCTTGGTCGAGGCGGCCACGCGCCCTGCCGATTGGATCATGTCCGCGATTGTTGGGGTTGCGGGACTGGCTCCGGGGCTAAAGGCGCTGGAGCAGGGCACGACCCTTGCGCTCGCCAACAAGGAATCTCTGGTCACGGCTGGCCCCTTGCTGCTGGACACAGCCCGTAAGCATGGGGCCACGATCCTGCCTGTGGACAGCGAACATTCGGCGATCTTCCAAGGTTTGGTGGGCGAAGAGATGTCAGCGGTCGAGCGGATCATTATCACGGCCTCTGGCGGTGCGTTCCGCGATTGGCCGATCGAGGATTTGCGCAACGCGACCTGCGCCCAAGCTTCGACCCACCCGAACTGGGACATGGGCCAGAGGATTACCATTGACTCGGCCTCGATGTTTAACAAGGCGTTGGAAGTCATAGAAACCAAAGAGTTTTTCGGCTGTGATCCCAAGATGATCGAGGTTCTGGTCCATCCCGAATCTCTGATCCACGCTCTGGTTGGCTTTAATGATGGCGCGCTCATTGCCCATGTGGGCGCCCCTGATATGCGCCATGCCATCGGCTACGCCCTGAATTGGCCGGACCGCGCCCACCTGCCGGTTGAACGGTTGGATCTGGCCGCGATTGGCCGCATGACGTTCCGCGCGCCGGATGACACCCGCTACCCTGCTTTGCGACTCGCGCGCGAGGTGATGGAAACTGGCGGTCTGTCCGGCGCTGTGCTGAACGGCGCCAAAGAACGCGCGTTGGATCACTTCATCGCCGGTCGCATCCGCTTTACCGATATGGCTGATCTGGTTGCAGGCGCTCTGGATCAATTGTCGCGTCGGAATACGCTTCATTTGCCGGTTACTCTTGATAACGTCGCTCAACTGGACCATTTGGCCCGTAAGGCGGCTGATCAGATCGCCATGGATTTGGTAACGTAAGAGGCAGTTTTGGATATTCTCGCTTTGGCACCCGGGTTGGGTGGTCTGCTGTACACTATCGCATCGTTCGTTGTTGCACTGATCATCATCGTCGCGGTCCATGAATACGGCCACTATATTGTCGGCCGCTGGAGCGGGATCCAAGCTGAAGTCTTTTCGCTGGGGTTCGGGCCGGTGTTGGCGTCGCGTGTGGATAAACACGGCACGCGCTGGCAGATCGCCGCGCTTCCCCTTGGCGGCTATGTCAAATTCTTGGGTGACAGCGACGCGGCGAGCGGCAAGGACGCGGAGGCCATAGATGGCCTGAGCGATGCCGACCGTAGGCACACGATGCATGGTGCCCCATTGTGGGCGCGGGCGGCGACCGTCGCTGCGGGCCCTGTGTTCAACTTTATTCTTTCTATCCTGATTTTTGCCGCAGTCATCCTGTGGGAAGGTCAGCCCAAAGAGCCCCTGACCATCGGCCAACTCCAAGACCTACCGGGCAATGTCACGTTGCAAGAGGGCGATACCCTGCTGTCGATTGGTGGCCTCGACCTGCCCGAAGAGGGGCTGTCCGCAATTCGTGCCGACCTGCCCAAGGAGGGGTCGCTCGAGTATGTCGTGCTGCGCGATGGCCGCGAGGTTACGGCACTTGGTCCGAATCCCTATCTTCCTTTGGTGGACCAAGTCGCGCCGCGCTCTGCCGCGTACGAGGCGGGGATACGCCCGGGCGATGTGATCACCGCCGCGGACGGCGTGCCGGTGTATGCGTTCAGCCAGCTGGTAGATGTGGTCAAAGACGCCGAAGGCGCTCCGATCAGCCTGTCTGTGTGGCGTGATGGGCAGGATCTGGACATCACATTGAACGCCAAGCGTGTGGACGAGCCGCTGCCCGAAGGGGGCTTTCAGACCGTCTGGCGGATCGGTGTCGTCGGCGGGCTGTTCTTTGATGCGGCAACCGAGTCGGTCAGCTTTACCGAGTCGCTCGGTGCAGGTGCAGCGCAGCTGTGGTTCCTGATCGAGGGCTCGGTCTCTGGGCTGTGGCACATGATCACCGGAGCGATCAGCACATGTAACATGTCGGGTCCTGTCGGGATCGCCGAAGTGTCAGGTGCGATGGCATCGCAGGGGGCGCAGAACTTCATCTGGTTTATCGGATCACTGTCAGCGGCTGTAGGCCTGCTGAACCTGTTCCCTGTGCCGGTTCTGGATGGCGGGCACCTTGTGTTCTTTGCCTACGAAGCTGTCGCGGGCAAACCCCCGAGCGACAAAGTCCTGCGTGTGCTGATGGCAGCCGGTCTCGCTTTGATCCTTTCGCTGATGGTTTTCGCGCTGGGGAACGACCTGTTCTGCCCGTAACGCCCAAATTATGACGTAATCACAAATTACAGATAGTCTCACGCGACTGTATCGAGTGAGGCTTTTCTATGACTGCATTGACCCAAGGGTACCGCAGCCTGTCTTTCCTTGTTGGGATCAACTGGGACCGTCTTTTGTTCCCGCTTGGCGTGCTGGCCGGATTGGCCGTTGGCGCGGGGATTGGCGGCTATCTAGTCTAAAGCGATGACAAAGACGCCATATGCTGCGGTTGGTTTTTGACAAGCGTCCCATATCCCGATAGTCACACAACCAATTGAGATGATTTGACGGGGTCACTGCCATGACCGAATTTCCTCGCCGTAAGGCAGGCGGTTTTGCCAAAGCTGCAGGCCTGATGGCCAGCGTTGCTGTACTTTCTACCTTTACCAGTGTTGTTGCCACGCCGACGGTCGCTGTAGCTCAGAGCTTCGCGTTCAATTCGGTCGAAATCGACGGGAACCAGCGGATCGAGGATGCAACCATCCTGTCCTATATGGGGATCGCGCGGGGCCAGACGGTCTCGGCCGCCGAGGTCAACGCAGGTTTCCGCCGTCTAGAGGATAGCGGCCTGTTCGAAAGCGTTGACGTGCAGCCGCGCGGGAACACCTTGGTGATCAATGTCGTGGAATACCCGACGGTCAACCGCATCTCGTTCGAGGGCAACCGTCGTCTGGACGACGATGCCATCTCGGAAATCATCGAGTCGCAGGAACGCCGCGTTCTGAACCCCTCGCAGGTGGAACGCGATGCGGCCCGCATCGCCGAGGCGTACAGCCAGCAGGGCCGTCTGGCCGCGCGCGTGCAGCCCCGCATCATTCGCCGCAGCGATAACCGCATTGATCTGGTCTACGAAGTTTTCGAAGGCGACGTGTCCGAGATCGAGCGCATCAGTTTTGTCGGCAACCAGGCTTACTCGGATCGCCGCCTGCGCGGTGTTCTAGAGACCAAGCAGGCTGGACTGCTGCGCCGCCTGATCCGCCGCGACACCTATATCGAAGACCGTATCGCGTTTGACCGTCAGGTTCTGTCAGATTTTTACGCGGCGCGCGGCTACGTCGACTTCCGCGTCCTGAGCGTGACGCCCGAGTTGACCCGTGAGCGCAACGGCGTGTTCCTGAACTTCAATATCGAAGAAGGGCAGCAGTTCCGCGTCGGCGACGTAACCGTGTCCTCGCAACTGTCGAACGTGGACCCTGATCTGTTTGCAGAGGCGCTGCGTATCGAATCCGGCGACATCTATTCGCCTACGCTGGTCGAAAACTCGATCGCGCGTCTGGAGCGTTTGACCGTTCAGCAGCAGTTGCAGTTCGTCCGCATCGAGCCGCGCATCACCCGCAACGACCGTGATCTGACTCTGGATGTTGAGTTTGTTCTGTCGCGTGGTCCGCGCGTGTTCGTCGAGCGGATTGATATCGAAGGCAACACCACCACTCTGGACCGCGTGATCCGCCGCGAATTCACCGTTGTCGAAGGCGACCCCTTCAACCCGCGTGAAGTTCGTCAGGCTGCTGAACGTATTCGCGCTCTTGGCTTCTTCTCCGAAGCGGACGTCGACGCACGCGAAGGGAGCAGCCCAGATCAGGTCATCGTTGATGTGGACGTGACTGAGCAGCCTACAGGGTCGATCTCGTTTGGTGCGAACTACTCGACATCCGATGGTGTTGGTCTGGTTGGTTCATTCAGCGAGCGTAACTTCCTGGGCCGAGGTCAGTCGCTGCGCGTATCGCTTGGTAACTCGAGCAACACCTCGACGGCTGGCATCCAGTTTGTCGAACCTGCGTTCTTGGGCCGCGACCTCGCGTTCGGCCTGAACCTAAGCTACTCGAACAACACCGCTGACTTCGCCGAATATTCGAGCAACATCGGTATCTTCGAGCCGTCGTTGACTTTCCCCGTCAGCGAAAACGGTCGCCTTCAAGTCCGTCTCAAGGCCGAGTATGGCGAGATGTATGACGTGGACGACGAGGCCAGCGTCATCATCCAGAACGAAGCGGATGAGGACGCGCTGGAGGCCGGTGGCGCAGGCTATACCTACAGCTACGACACGCGCACCACGGGTCTGAACCCCAACGCAGGCGTGTTCCTGTCGTTCGGTCAGGACTTCATGGCGGGCAACGATGTCCAGTACGTCGAAACCAACATCCGCGCGCAGGCGCAGGCCTTTGTCCTGAACGAAGAGGTCGAACTGCGTGCGACATTCGAAGCGTCGAACCTGACCTTTAGCCAAGGCTCCAGCCGCGCGTTCCAGCGCTACTACCTCGGCAGCCGCTACATGCGCGGTTTCGAAGGCGGCGGTATCGGTCCGCGTGACGCGTCCGAGGATGCTGCACTTGGCGGTAACAACTTCGCGGTCGCACGTTTCGAGGCGGAATTCCCCATTGGCCTGCCCGAAGAGTACGGCGTCTCGGGTGGTGTGTTCTATGACATCGGCTCGCTCTGGGGTCTGGATAAGACCTACAGTGCCGACGTGCGGTACGAAGACTTCAGCCTGCGCCAAGTGGCAGGTGTGTCGATCTTCTGGGATACGCCGATTGGTCCGCTGCGCTTCAACTGGTCGGAGCCGATCGAGCGCCGCGCGCAGGACAAGCCGCGGACCTTTGAATTCACCATTTCGGCTGAATTCTGATGCGCAGGGCGATTGCTGCACTGGCTACGGCCTTGTTGTGCGGTGTTGCCCCCGCCACCGCGCAGACACTTGATTTCGGGGAGGGGCAGCCGGTTCAGGCTGCCCCTTCGGCCGTTCTGGTTGTCGATTTTGATCGGGCCTTCCGCGAGAGCCTGTATGGCCAGCGCGTTCTGGCAGAAATTGAGCGACGCCGAACCGAGATCGCGCGCGAAAACAATCGACTGACGGCGGAGCTTGACGCCGAAGAAGCCGAGCTGACCGAGCAGCGCAACACCCTAACGGTCGAGGAATTTCGCGCCCGCGCCGATGCCTTTGACGAGAAGGTTCAGGCGATCCGCCGTGAACAGGACGCCAAAGCCCGCAACTTTGGCCGTCTGACAGAGACCGCGAATAACCGTTTTCTGGAACTCGCCCGCCCGATCTTGGTCGAGATTCTGGGGCGCCATAATGCGACGTTGCTTGCAGACAGCCGCAGCTATTTCATCGTGTTGGATCAAGCGGATGTAACAGATGAAGCCATTGCTGAAATAAACGCCCGCATCGGGGCAGGCGAAACGGCAGAATCCGGCCAGTCCGAGTAGGGCGCTTGCCCGACCTTTTCCAACTTGGTACTCAGCCTTCAAAATGACATCAGAAGGTACAGCCATGACTGAGCCCCGCACCACCGCCGACATCGACCTGATCCAGCGTCTGCTGCCGCACCGCTACCCGTTCCTGCTGGTAGACAAAGTGGTCGACATTGACGGCATCCAGTCTGCCAAGGGCATCAAGTGCGTGACCATGAACGAGCCGCACTTTCAGGGGCACTTCCCCGGAAACCCGATCATGCCCGGCGTGACCATCATCGAGGCTATGGCACAGACCACTGCAGTGATGGTCGGCACCAGCCTGAACCTCGAAGACAAGAACATGCAGATCTACTTCATGGCGATCGACAACTGCAAATTCCGCCGCATGGTCCGCCCCGGCGACGTTCTGGAAATGAACGTGGAACTGGTGCGCGGCAAGCCCGGCGGCAAGGTTTGGAAGTTCAAAGGCAAAGCGAGCGTCGATGGCGAATTGGCAGCCGAAGCCGACTTCACCGCGATGATGGACATGCCCAAGGCCGCGGCATGAGCATCGATCCCACAGCACAGGTTCATGCCTCGGCCGTGATCGAAGAGGGCGCGGTCGTCGGCGCAGATTGCGTGATCGGCCCATTCTGCGTCGTGGGTCCTCAGGTCAAGCTGGGGCAAGGCGTTGTCCTGAAATCCCATGTGGTTCTCGCGGGCGATACCGAGATCGGCGACGAGACCGTGATCTTTCCCTTTGCGTGCATTGGCGAGGTCCCTCAGGACCTGAAGTTCAAGGGTGAGAACACCAAACTGGTCGTGGGCAAGCGCAACCGCATCCGCGAGGGCTGCACCATGAACCCTGGCACCGAAGGTGGCGGCGGGATCACCAAGGTGGGTGACGACTGCCTGTTCATGACCGGAGCGCATGTGGGCCACGATGCGATCGTGGGCGACCGCGTGATCATGGCGAACCAGGCCGCTCTGGCCGGTCACTGCCATGTCGAAGACGATGTTATCATCGGTGGCCTGTCGGGTATTCATCAGTGGGTCCGTTTGGGCCGCGGTGCGATCATCGGCGCGGTCACCATGGTGACCAACGATGTGCTGCCCCACGGTCTGGTCCAAGGCCCCCGTGGCAAGCTGGATGGCCTGAACCTTGTTGGTCTGAAACGCAAAGGCGTCGCGCGCGAGGATATCACCGCATTGCGAGCTGCGTTCCAGACGCTGGCACAGGGCGAGGGCACCTTCCACGAGCGTGCCAAGCGCATCACCGAGGATAGCGACAGCGAATACGTCCGCTACATGGCGGAGTTTATCCTCGGGGCGACAGACCGTTCGTTCCTGACGCCCAACTGATGGCGCGCCTTGGAATATTGGCCGGGGGCGGTGCGCTGCCCCTCGCGATTTTGCAGGCGCATCCTGATGCCTATGTGCTGACCTTTGCAGGCGTCCAGCACTTGATGGGGGTCGATGCCCCAGTGTTTCCCATCGACCGGATTGGCGCGATCTATGCGGCGCTGCGCGAGGCTGGCGTGACCGATGTGGTCTTTGCCGGTGGCCTGTCGCGCCCTGCGCTGGACCCTGCGCAATTTGATGACGATATGCGCGCCTTGGCGCCCCATCTGTTGGCCGCGATGCAGCAGGGGGATGACGCCGTCCTGCGGTTGGTCGTGCAGACGTTTGAGGCACAGGGTTTTACTGTTCTGGGTGCCCACGATGTGTTGCCTGCGTTGACCGCTGACGCTGGTCTGGTTGCAGGGCCACAGCCGACCGACGCCGACATGGCGGATGCCGCGCGCGGTTTTGACATTCTGGCGCACACCGCTGCTCTGGACATCGGGCAGGGCTGCGTGGTGGCGAATGGTTTGTGTCTGGGGTTTGAAACCCTCCAAGGCACCGACGCCATGCTGCGCTTTGTCAGAGAAACGCCCGAGAAATTGCGCCATGCGGCTAAGGGCGGCGTGCTGGTGAAAACCCCGAAAGCGGGTCAGGACTTGCGGGTCGATATGCCTGCTGTGGGGCCTGATACCCTGCGTGCCGCGGCCAAGGCGGGCCTGAATGGCATCGTCATCACGGCTGGCAATGTGGTGGTGCTGGACCGCGCTCAGATCGCCAAAATGGCCGAAGAAACCGGTGTCTTCCTTTGGGCAGCGGAGCCCCGTTCATGAAGATCTACGTGATTGCTGGCGAACCCTCGGGCGATGCCTTGGGCGGCGCGCTGATGGAGGGGCTGAACAGCCTAGTGCCCGACATCGAATACAGCGGTGTCGGTGGGCCGATGATGCAGGCGCAAGGCCTGACCAGCCAGTTCCCGATGGAGGAACTGAGTCTGATGGGCATCGCCGAGGTGCTGCCAAAGTACTTCCATCTGAAACGCCGTATTCGCGAATGCGCCGATGCTGTGATTGCGCAGAAACCGGACGTCATGATCACCATCGACGCCCCCGATTTCTGTTTGCGCGTGGCCAAGCTGGTCAAAGCCAAAGCGCCCCATATCCGAACTGTTCACTACGTCGCCCCTAGCGTTTGGGCGTGGCGTCCCAAGCGGGCGGACAAGATGGCGAAGTGCATTGACCAGGTGCTGGCGCTGCTGCCGTTCGAGCCGTCCTATATGGAAGCGGCGGGGATGGAGTGTGACTTTGTCGGTCATCCCATCGCGACCCAAGAGCAAGCTACTGACGCCGAAGCAGACCAGTTCCGTTTGCACTACGGGATTGGCGAACAGCCTTTGCTGCTGGCACTGCCCGGCTCGCGTCGGTCAGAGGTCACACGCTTGTCTCCTGTCTTTCAAGAGGCTGTCAAAGGCGTACTGGAGCGCGTACCAGATCTTCAAATCGTGCTCCCTGCCGCGCCTGCGGTTGCGGGCCTGATTGAGGCGTCCAAAGAGCTGTGGCCGGAGCGTCTGATTGTCCTTGATCCGCGTGAGTTGGGCGACAACGCAGACCGTTTGAAAAAGGCGGCTTTCAGAGCGGCGGATGTGGCTCTGGCCGCGTCGGGTACGGTCTCGCTGGAACTGGCTGCGGCGCGTACGCCGATGGTGATCGCCTATGACATGAGCTGGCTTAGCCGCAAGATTATCTCGGCCATGCTGCGGATTGATACGGTGACGCTGGTGTCGCTTGTGTCGGATACGCGGGTGATCCCCGAATTGATCGGCGATCAGTGCAAGCCTGAACTGATTGCGCCCTATGTGGCAGAGGTGTTGAACCATCCGGCAGAGCAGATCGCGGCCATGACCACGACCATGCACCGCTTGGGTGAAGGTGGCGAGGCACCGGGCCTGCGCGCAGCCAAGGCTGTTCTGGCAGGTTTGCACCACACCTGAAGCAAAATCGACATCAAGAGGACTGGAGCGGGTAGCGGGAATCGAACCCGCGCCAAGAGCTTGGGAAGCTCGTGTGATACCATTTCACCATACCCGCATCACTGACAGGCGAGATACGTTTCGCAATCCCGCCCGTCAAGAGGCTTGTGTGCTTTAACGGCGGCGACGCTTGCGCCCTCCGCCGTCGCCACCACCTGTGTTGAAGCTGACTTCGGGCAGGGTCACGATCTTGGAAAGGTTCGGGAAGGCGTCGGTCTTGTGCGGGATCGCGTTGGCGTTGACGAAATGCTCTTGGAACTTCGGCTCGATCGCGGTCTCGACCTTGGTGATCTGGCGCACGATCTGTTCGATGTCATTGCGGGCGCTGACGTTGCACAGGGCGATGCGCGCACCGGTGCCAGCGGCGTTGCCTGCGCTGGTGACCTTGTCTAAGGGTACGTCGGGGATCATCCCCAAGAGCATGGCGTGTTTTGGGCTGATATGGGCGCCGAACGCACCGGCCAACACCACGCGGTCCACGGTGTCCACGCCGCGTTCGTCCATCAGTAGACGGGCACCAGCATAAAGCGCCGATTTGGCCAGCTGGATCGCGCGGACGTCGTTCTGGGTCACGGTGATGCGCGGCCCGCCCTTGGCGCTGCCGTCGTGGATGACATAGGTGTTGGTGCGGCCTTCGGCTTCGATCCGAGTGGTGCCGACTTGCTCGGCGCTGCCGATCAGGCCGCTCTCGTCCATGATGCCTGCACTGCGCATCTCGGCCAGAGCCTCGATGATGCCAGAGCCCGCGATGCCGGTGACGCCGCTGCCTGCGGTCGCCTCGGCAAAGCCCTCTTCGTCCGACCACAGATCGCAACCGATGACGCGGAAGCGGGGCTCTTTGGTCTCGGGTTTGATCTCTAGCTTTTCGATGGCACCGGGGGCGGCGCGCTGGCCGCTGCTGATCTGCGCACCTTCGAAAGCGGGGCCGGTGGGCGATGAACACGCCAGCACGCGGGATTTGTCCCCCAGCAGGATTTCCGCGTTGGTCCCCACGTCCACGATCAGCACGAGGTCGTCGGATTTGTTCGGCTCTTCGGACAAGGCGACGGCTGCGGCGTCCGCGCCGACGTGGCCCGCGATGCAGGGCAGGACAAAAACCCGTGCGTTCGGGTTCATCTGGTTTAGGTCCATCTCACGCGCGTTCAAGGACACGCTGCCAGAGGTTGCCAGCGCGAAGGGCGCCTGACCCAGTTCCACAGGGTCCAGACCCAGCAGAAGGTGGTGCATGACGGGGTTGCAGACGAATGTCGCCTCGACGATCAGGGAGGGCGCGATTCCCGCCTCTTCGGCAATCCCAGTGGTCAGGTCGTTCAGCGCGTCGCGCACGGCGCGGGTCATTTCCTTGTCTCCGCCGGGGTTCATCATCGAATAGCTGACGCGGCTCATCAGGTCCTCGCCAAAGCGGATCTGCGGGTTCATACGGCCGCTGGAGGCTTTGACCTCGCCGGTGATCAGATCGCACAGGTGCGCTGCGATGGTGGTTGAGCCAAGGTCCACAGCCAGACCATAGAGGCCATCCTCATGCAAGCCCGGCCAGATGTCCAAAAGCTGAACTTGGCTGTCCTGATGGCCCTTGTGAGCCGCGACGGTAACCTTCCATTGACCTTTGCGCAGGGCAGTCTGGAGTTTTGACAAGAAGGGCAGGGCGGCGGTCACGTCTTCGATCTGCCACTGGTCCCGCAGCGCGTCCTTCAGGCGTTCGAAATCGCCGCTGGGATCGTGCATGTCGGGTTCCTGAACCTCGACGAAGTAGAGCTTGGTCGCGGGGTCCATGACGATGTCGCGCTGGGTCGCGGCCTTGCGGACGACCTGTTTATGCACTTGGCTCTCTGGGGGGACGTCGACCACAATGTCGCCCTGCACGGTGGCCTGACAGCCCAGACGACGACCGGCCTTTAGCCCGCGAATACGGTCATAGCGTTCCTCGACAGCGTTGAAGTCGTTCAGCGCGTTCTCGGCCACGTGCACCCCGAACTTGGGGAAGTCGCCATATGACGGCTGCACCTGACACTTCGAACAGATGCCGCGCCCACCACAAACAGAGTCCAGATCAACCCCGAGCTGGCGGGCCGCTGTCAGCACAGGGGTGCCGATGGGGAACCGCCCCCGCTTGCCCGAGGGGGTAAAAATAACCAGTGCGTCGGTCATGGGAATATTCCTGAAAAGTCTGTTGCGCGCTGCGATCATAGACCGCATCTGGCCAAGGGAAAGGCCGGAAGCGTCAGAAAAACTGTCGCCCCCGACAGACATGCAACCCAGATATGTTGCAGCGCGGCGCAAATAGGGCTTTCCACTTACCCCATTCGGTGCAATAGGGAAGCGCCAAACGAAGCTTCCACGGAGACCCGCCATGAAGATTCGCGAGGCGCTGACCTTCGACGATGTACTGCTTGTTCCGGCCGCAAGTAATGTGATGCCTTCGACCGCTGATACGCGGACGCAGGTGACCAAGAAAATTGCCCTGAACATCCCCCTCCTTTCCTCGGCTATGGATACCGTGACCGAAGCTCGCATGGCGATCTGCCTCGCGCAGGCTGGCGGCATGGGCGTGATCCACCGCAACCTGACGGTTGAGGAGCAGGCCCGCGAAGTGCGCCGCGTCAAGCGGTTCGAAAGCGGGATCGTTTACAGCCCCGTTACTCTGCGCCCCGATCAGACTATGGCGGACGCCAAGGCGCTGATCGAACGCTACAACTTCACCGGCTTCCCCGTTGTTGATGGTGATGGCCGTGTGGTCGGCATTGTTACCAACCGTGACATGCGTTTTGCGACCGATGACAACACCCCCGTCAGCGCGATGATGACCAGCGACAATCTGGCCATTTTGCGCGAACCTGCGGACCGTGACGAAGCCATCAACCTGATGAAATCGCGCCGCATCGAAAAACTGCTGGTGACGGATGCGACTGGTAAGCTGACCGGTCTGTTGACCCTCAAGGACACCGAGCAGGCGGTTCTGAACCCCACCGCGTGTAAGGACGAGCTGGGCCGCCTGCGTGTGGCTGCTGCCTCGACCGTTGGTGATGCGGGCTACGAGCGGACGGCGGCTCTGATCGAGTCGGGTGTGGACATGGTGGTGATCGACACCGCGCACGGCCACTCCGAAGGCGTTGGTCTGGCTGTCTCGCGCATCAAGAAAGAATTCGGCGATCGTGCCGAAATCGTGGCTGGCAACGTGGCGACTGGCGCGGCCACCGCCGCTCTGATCGACGCGGGGGCTGACGCGGTCAAGGTCGGCATCGGGCCGGGCTCGATCTGCACCACCCGCATGGTTGCCGGGGTGGGCGTGCCCCAGTTGACCGCGATCATGGATTGCGCCGCTGCGGCGGGCGATACCCCGATCATCGCGGATGGCGGCATCAAATTCTCGGGCGATTTTGCCAAGGCGATCGCAGCGGGTGCGAGCTGCGCGATGGTCGGCTCGATGATCGCAGGCACCGACGAGTCGCCGGGCGAAGTGATCCTGTATCAGGGCCGTTCGTTCAAATCCTACCGCGGCATGGGCAGCCTTGGCGCGATGGCGCGAGGCTCGGCCGACCGTTATTTCCAGAAAGACGCAGCGAGCGACAAGCTGGTTCCCGAAGGTATCGAGGGACAGGTTCCGTACAAGGGGCCCGCAGGTGCTGTTCTGCACCAGCTGGTCGGCGGTCTTCGCGCAGCCATGGGCTACACCGGTGCGGCCACAGTCGAAGAGATGCGCAAGAACTGCGAGTTCGTCCGCATCACCGGCGCGGGCCTCAAGGAAAGCCACGTGCACGACGTGACCATCACCCGCGAGTCGCCGAACTACCGTCTGGGCTAAGGGCCCTTCGGTTCGTTACATTCAGGGGCCGTCCGAAGATCGGGCGGCCCTCTGCCATTTCCAAAGGGGGCGCGTATGACACCTGCCGCACGCATTCAGGCCGCAATCGAAATTCTGGACCAGATCGTCGCGGGCGAGCCTGCGGAAAAGGCGCTGACCTCTTGGGCGCGCAGCGCGCGCTATGCGGGCTCTAAAGACCGCGCGGCTATTCGCGATCACGTATTTGATGTCTTGCGCCAGAAACTATCTTGCGCGGCGATTGGGGGCGGTCTGAACGGGCGTGCCCTGATGATCGGAAGCCTGATCCAAGCGGGAACGGATCTGGATAGCGTCTTTACTGGCGAAGGCCATGCGCCAAGTCCTTTGGCAGATGATGAGCGTGCCGATGCTCCTGCGCTGGGCCTGGCAGAGATTTGGGATATTCCAGAGTGGCTGCTGCCCTTGTGGCAGAGCAGCCTCGGGGACAAGGCGGCCGAGGTTGCTGAAATCCAGCGCCACCGCGCACCTGTTTTCCTGCGCGCGAACCTGCGCCGTGCTACTACCGAAGAAGCGATCATGGCCTTGGCGGCGCATGAGATTACAGCGCAAACGCACCCGCTGTCCCCGTCGGCGATCGAGGTCACGGGCAATGCCCGACGGATCAAGCAGGCTCCGGCCTACCTGACCGGCGAGGTCGAGTTGCAGGATGCGGCGAGCCAAGCGCTGGTAGACGCGCTGCCGCTGGCAGATGCGGGCAAGGTGCTGGATTATTGCGCGGGCGGTGGGGGCAAGACGCTGGCGATGGCGGCGCTGTCGTCAGCCACGATGTACGCCCACGATGCCAATCCGCGCCGGATGAAGGACCTGCCTGACCGCGCAGAGCGCGCAGGGATCGCGGTGCGTCTGCTGAAAACAAATGAACTCAAAGAGACCGGTCCGTTTGATCTGGTGCTGTGTGATGCGCCATGTTCCGGTTCTGGGTCTTGGCGCCGCGCGCCCGAAGGCAAGTGGCGTCTGACGCCCGAGGTTCTGGACGAGGTGACAGGCATTCAGGCTCAAATCCTCGAAGATGCAGCGCCTTTGGTCGTGGCGGGCGGTGCGCTGGCCTATGCCACATGCTCTGTCTTGTCCGTCGAAAACCAAGACCAAATCGCAGCGTTCCTGAGCGCGCGACCGGACTGGACGCTGGAAACAGAGCGCAGCTTCACTCCGCTTGATGGGGGTGACGGTTTTTTTGTCGCGGTCTTACGAAAGTCTTAAAAATGTCTTCTGCCTTTGATTGAAGTCCTGATTTGTTAAGCTGCCCTTAATTGTTTTCGGGTTAAGCCTGTTCAGGGTTCCAAGTCAGAGGCGTGGTATGCCGCACAGAAAAATCAAACTAGCGCTCCGCCAGTCGCCCGTGACCGTGGCGGCTTTGGCACTTGGGGTATTCCTGATGTGTGTGGGGGTGACCATATCTCTCGCACCCGAACTGAGCGCGCTGCATGCGATGGAAATCGCGGCAATCTTTGTCGTCATGACTGCCGTGACGTTCATCGGCATTCTCTACATGAGCCGTCCTCGTTACCGTCCAGCACCGAGCGGACCACAAGAGGGGCTGCTCGACCTGTTCCCGTGCCCTGCGGTGATAACTGACCACGGGGGCGCAGTTCTACAAGCCGCGCCCGCAGCCTTGGCCGCATTGCCAGAGCTGGAACAGGGCCAGTCGATCTTTCGAGCCATGACCCCTGATATGCAAAGGGCGCAAGACCTGCTGGACGATTGCTTGTCAGGCCGTCAGGCGCAGGGAATGTGCGCTCTGGACGAGGACAGCTTTGCGACCACGCTGCAGCTTTTGCCGCAGGACCGCATTCTGTGGACCTTCTGCAACCGGACTGTGATCGAGGAAGGCCCCGCTGTTGCCGAGACGCCAGATGAGTTGCCACGTCTCTCGCTTGGTCGGAATGGTGCAATTTTGTGGGTGAACGCGAGCCTTCGAAACATGCTGTCGGGCAGCCGCCGCAACGTGAGCGACATCTTTCTGGACCCACCTGTTGAACATGGCCGCCTGATCTCCTTGCGCACCAATCGCGGTCTGCGAGAGTATCTTGTGATTGATCTGTCGCGGGAAAATGGCCGCAGAGAGGTTCTGCTGGCGCCGCCTCCGGCTGATGTGCACCGGCTGGAACATCAGGACACCGAACATCTACCGGTCGCGATTCTGACCTGCACCTGTGATGGCGCAATCCTATCGGCTAATCGTGCGGCGCGCCGTCTGCTGTTCGGTAAGAATGCCACCGACCGTGCATTGCCCGCTCATTTGTCAGGCGTGCTAGAGGGGCTGGGTCGGTCCCTGACCGATTGGCTTCAGCAGGTCGCGGCGGGACATTCGGCAGGGCAGACCGAATTCATGCGGCTTCTCGAGCAGGATCGCGAGCGCTTTGTTCAGGTGACCCTATCGCCCCAATGTACGCGCGAAGGCGAGCAGCGGGTGATGGCACTGCTGACAGATGCGACCGACCTCAAGGTGTTGGAGGCAAAGTTCGCGCAAACCCAGAAGATGCAAGCGGTCGGTCAGCTGGCCGGTGGTGTCGCACACGACTTTAATAATTTGCTCACCGCGATTTCGGGGCATTGCGATCTCTTGTTGCTGAAACATGAACCGCAGGACCCCGATTACGCTGACCTGATCCAGATTGCGCAGAATGCCAACCGCGCGGCCGCGTTGGTTGGGCAGTTGCTGGCCTTTTCTCGCAAGCAGACGCTGAACCCCGAGCAGTTGGATGTGGGGGATACCCTGTCTGATCTAACCCATCTGTTGAACCGCTTGGTGGGCGAGAAAGTCCGGCTAGGGTTTTCTCACCAGAACGACACGCGGCCTATTCGTGCAGACAAGCGTCAGTTGGAGCAGGTCCTGATGAACCTAGTGGTCAACGCGCGCGACGCGATGCCAGAAGGCGGTGAGATCAAGATCACGTCCGGTGAGCAAACCTATGCGTTCCAGCAGCTTCGGGATCGCGCGCACATACCAGCGGGGGATTACGTCGTCATCTCGGTCGAAGACGAGGGGACGGGAATTCCCTACGAGATGCAGCACAAAGTTTTTGAACCGTTTTTCACGTCGAAGAAGGCAGGCGAGGGGACAGGGCTGGGGCTGTCGACCGCCTATGGGATCGTCAAGCAAAGCGGTGGTTTCATTTTCCTAAACAGCGCGCCGGGGCGAGGGACGCGCTTTGATCTGCTGTTCCCCGTGCACTTGGCAGAAGAGGAGATAGAAGTGGAAAAGTGTCCAGAACCGACGCGTCTGCGCCACGGCGAAGGTCGCATCCTACTGGTCGAGGACGAAGCACCAGTGCGTGCCTTCGCCTCGCGCGCGTTGCAGATGCGCGGTTACGAGGTCGTCGAGGCCTCCTCGGCTGAGGAGGCGCTGGATCATTTCGCTGCGCCCGATTTTCATGTGGATGTTGTGGTGACGGATGTCATCATGCCGGGCAAGGACGGCCCCACATGGGTGGCCGAGGCGATGCAAACGCGCCCTGATCTGCGGGTGGTCTTTGTCTCGGGTTACGCCGAGGAGATTTTTGAAGAGGCGAAAAAGGTGATCGCGAACTCTGTGTTCCTGCCAAAGCCATTCTCTTTGACGGATCTGACGGCGACCGTTCAGGCGCAGATGGGGACTGCGGCGTGACTTAGGTCACGCTCTCGTACAGCTCGAACTCTCTGGCGCACTTTTGGCGCAGATGTTGCGCGACCTCAGGGGACAGGGCAATATCTCGGCGCGGAGAGACGTTTATTTGCTCCGTATTGAACCGGAGTTCCAGACGCTCTTCCAAGAAGCTGTAAAGCCGGTCCAACTGGTCATAGCGGAACAGGTGCGTGACCCCGCACAGTGCGTCGTTGTCACCGGCCAGAAAGCGCGCCTGAGAGCCAACATTGGCAAAGGGGGCGGGCTTGCCCTTGGTGAATTCCAAGACAAATTCATCAAAGTCGACTTTAGCCGTTGAGTTGGGCCGCCCATTCAATTCGGGACGTTGCCTGTATCTGTACCAACTGCCAAGCCAGTCGATTGGCTCGCGGACCACAGCCACTGTCTCGGGCTTGCGGCCCGTCGCCTTGTCGAACATTTTCTCCATGAAGCGTGTGTAGCGATATACGGGCAAATGTTTCAGCTCTGGCGGGTTCGACATCACGATATCGGCAGCAGGGGACAGAGCGGCCTCGAGCGCCGTTGTTCCGGTTTTTGGCACGGACAGAAGTGCCAAATTTTGTTTCCAAAACACCAGCATACGGACATCCTCTCAAATTTTACCGGATCATAACGCGGCATTAACCAACATGCCCGAACTTATTTCCATCACCTTTCTCTTGCAATGTTCTCTTTTTGGTCCAATATGTGAACAAGACGGGAACATCGCAACGATTGCCGCCCGTGTCAGGGTGTGGAATAAGGATAGCGACAATGGCAATGGCAGATCTTTTGAGCATGGACAGCAAATCACAGGCAGACAAGCAAAAGGCGCTGGACAGCGCTTTGGCGCAAATCGAACGTCAGTTCGGCAAGGGCTCGATCATGAAGCTGGGGCAGAACAACCCCATGGGCGAGATCGAGGCAACATCGACCGGATCGCTGGGGCTTGATATCGCGCTCGGCATCGGGGGTCTGCCCAAGGGTCGGATCATCGAAATCTATGGTCCTGAAAGCTCTGGTAAAACCACGCTGACCCTGCACTGCATCGCAGAAGAGCAGAAAAAGGGTGGCGTCTGCGCATTCGTGGACGCAGAGCACGCGCTGGATCCCCAGTATGCGAAAAAGCTGGGTGTGAATCTGGACGAGCTGCTGATCTCGCAGCCCGACACAGGTGAGCAGGCACTGGAAATCACCGACACGCTGGTACGGTCGGGCGCGGTCAATATGGTCGTCGTCGACTCGGTCGCCGCTCTGACACCCAAAAGCGAACTCGAAGGTGACATGGGTGATTCGAGCGTCGGTGTTCAAGCTCGCCTGATGAGCCAAGCGATGCGCAAGCTGACCGGTTCGATCAACCGTTCGAAGTGCACCGTGATCTTTATTAACCAGATCCGCATGAAAATTGGTGTGATGTTCGGAAGCCCCGAAACCACCACCGGTGGTAACGCGCTGAAGTTCTACAGCTCGGTCCGTCTGGATATCCGCCGCATTGGCGCGCTGAAGGACCGCGACGAGGTTGTCGGTAACGCGACCCGCGTCAAGGTCGTAAAGAACAAGGTGGCACCGCCCTTCAAGCAGGTCGAGTTCGACATCATGTATGGCGAAGGCATCTCGAAGAACGGCGAACTCCTTGATTTGGGTGTCAAAGCTGGCGTGGTGAACAAATCCGGTGCGTGGTTCTCTTATGGGGACGAACGGATTGGGCAGGGCCGCGAGAACGCCAAGAACTTCCTCAAGGAAAACCCGTCAATCGCGGACGAGATCGAAGACAAGATCCGCGCCGCCCACGGGCTCGATTTCTCCTTCGAAGGAGAGGGCGGCGACGACGTCATCTCGGACGACTGATTTCGACACAGTTACAAAAGAAGCGGCTCTCGGGCCGCTTTACTTCTGGCTTTTTCTGCGCCTGCGCGGTAACCCGCGCGGGAATAGGAAAAGGCTGAACTCATGGATCTTCGCAATATCGCGATCATCGCGCACGTTGACCACGGTAAAACCACGCTGGTCGATGCGCTTCTCAAACAATCGGGCGCCTTCCGTGAAAACCAAGCCGTGGACGAACGTGCCATGGACAGCAACGACCTGGAACGCGAGCGCGGGATCACCATCCTTGCCAAAGCGACCAGCGTCGAGTGGAACGGAACGCGCATCAACATCGTGGACACTCCCGGTCACGCCGACTTCGGCGGCGAGGTCGAGCGTATCCTGAGCATGGTAGACGGTGTGGTTCTGCTGGTGGACGCGGCCGAAGGCCCGATGCCCCAGACCAAATTCGTGACCTCCAAAGCTCTGGCACTGGGCCTGCGTCCCATCGTTGTAGTGAACAAGGTAGACAAGCCCGACGGCGAACCTGACCGCGCACTGGACGAATGCTTTGATCTCTTCGCGAACCTCGGGGCAAACGAAGAGCAGCTGGACTTCCCGACCATGTACGCGTCGGGCCGCGCCGGCTGGTGTGACGCAAGCCTAGAAGGGCCCCGCGAAAACCTTCACGCTCTGTTCGACTTGATTGTCGAGCACGTTCCGTCGCCCAAGCAGCAGGAAAAGGCCGGTGAGCCCTTCCAGATGCTGGCGACCACTCTGGGCAGCGATAACTTCCTTGGTCGTATTCTGACCGGTCGTGTTGAAGCGGGCACCCTGAAAACCGGCGACAGCCTCAAGGCACTGAGCCGCAAAGGAGAGTTGATCGAGAACTTCCGCGTTGCGAAAATCCTCGCGTTCCGTGGTCTGGGCCAGCAGCCCATCGACGAAGCCGTGGCTGGCGATATCGTCACCATTTCGGGCATGACCAAAGCGACCGTTGCGGATTCGCTGGTAGCCCCGTCGGTGAACGAGCCTCTGCCCGCGCAGCCGATTGACCCGCCGACCATCACCGTGACCTTTGGCATCAACGACAGCCCGCTGGCGGGCCGCGATGGCAAAAAGGTGCAGAGCCGCGTCATCCGTGACCGCCTGATGAAGGAAGCCGAGTCGAACGTCGCGATTCAGATCACAGACACCCCCGGTGGGGACGCCTTCGAAGTTGCCGGTCGTGGCGAACTTCAGATGGGAGTTCTGATCGAGAACATGCGCCGTGAGGGGTTCGAACTGTCGATCTCGCGTCCGCAGGTGTTGTTCCGCGAAGAGAACGGCGTTCGCATGGAGCCGATCGAAGAAGTCACCATCGACGTGGATGATGACTACTCGGGTGCTGTCATCGAAAAAATCACCGGCAACCGCAAAGGTGAACTGGTCGAGATGAAGCCCGCCGGCACCGGCAAAACTCGCATCATCGCACACGTTCCGTCGCGCGGCCTGATCGGTTACCACGGCGAATTCCTGACCGACACCCGCGGTACTGGCGTGATGAACCGTGTGTTCCACGAGTGGGCACCGCACAAAGGCGCAATCCCCGGTCGCCGTGCTGGCGTTCTGATCTCGATGGAAAACGGCCAGTCGGTCGCGTTCGCGCTGTGGAACCTCGAGGACCGCGGCAAGATGTTCATCGGTGCGCAAGAAGAAGTGTACACCGGCATGATCATTGGCGAGCACAGCCGTGAAAATGATCTGGAAGTGAACCCGCTGAAGGGTAAGAAACTGACCAACGTGCGTGCTTCGGGCACTGACGAAGCGGTTCGCCTGACCACTCCGGTTACTCTGTCGCTGGAAGAGGCGATTGCCTACATCGACAACGATGAGCTCGTCGAAGTGACCCCGAACAAGGTCCGTCTGCGCAAGCGCTATCTTGATCCGCACGAGCGTAAGCGGATGGCGAAACAAGCCTAAAATAGCAAAGGCCCCGAGGATCACCTCGGGGCCTTTTGTTTTGTCGGGCTGGCCGGCGAAGCGACCAAGTCATCCGATTATTCTGTCAGTTCGACGATCACCAGATCGCGCTCAGCCGCGCCTTTGGCGTGGGCCAAGGCGGCCTGATATTCATCCGAATGGTAGCAGTCGATGGCTGCCTGTTTCGACGGGAACTGCGCGACGACATGGCGTTCGCGATCAGCCCCTTCGAGGATGTGGTAGTCGCCGCCACGGGCAAGGAACTTGCCTCCGTGGGCAGCGATGGCGGGACCGGCGCCTGCGGCGTATTTGCCATAGGCGTCGGCGTCTGTGACGTGCACGTGGGCGATCCAGAGAGCAGTCATGGGTTATCCTCCGATGGCGGCTTTGGCAGCGGCAATCGCGCCATCTGCGTTCGCGGCATCTTTGGCGCCGCCCTGAGCCATGTCGGGACGGCCACCGCCACCCTTGCCGCCCAGCTCGACCACGGCTGCTTTGACCAGATCAACGGCGCTGACTTTGTCGGTCAGGTCCTTGGTCACGCCAGCGGCCACAGCAACTTTGCCGTCCGCATCAGCGATCAGTAGGATCGCGGCGCTGCCCAGTTTCTCTTTGTGTGCGTCGATCAAGGAAGGCAGGTCCTTGCCTGTCACGCCTGACAGAACCTGAGCAAGGAAGGGCACGCCGTTCACGTCCTCCGCCTTGGCTTCGGCCTGACCGCCGCCCGACATTGCCAGTTCACGGCGCAATTGGGCGACTTCATTTTCCAGTTTCTTGCGCTCGTCCATCAGGCCCTGGACGCGGCCCACGAGATCGGATGGCTGGGTTTTCAGGGCGCCCGACAGTTCCGAGACGCGCTCTGCCTGCTCGCGCAGATAGTTCAGCGCGGCCTGACCGGTCAAAGCCTCAATCCGGCGGACGCCAGAGCTGGAGGCGCTGTCGGACAGGGTCAAATACAGACCGATCTCACCCAGCTGGCGCACGTGGGTGCCGCCGCAGAGTTCCAGCGAGTAGGTTTCACCGTCCATACCCTTGCCCGACCCGGGCAGGGTGCCCATGGAGACAACGCGGACCTCGTCGCCGTACTTTTCGCCGAACAGAGCCTGCGCGCCGAGGCCGCGGGCATCGTCGGGGGTCATGATACGGGTTTCAACTTTGGTGTTCTGGCGGATGAACTCGTTCACCTCGGCGTCGACTTGGGCCAGTTCCTCGGCGGTCAGCGGCTTGGCATGGCTGAAGTCGAACCGCAGGCGGTCCTCGGCGTTCAGTGAGCCGCGCTGCGCCACGTGATCGCCGAGCGCACGGCGCAGGGCTTCGTTCAACAAGTGCGTGGCCGAGTGGCTAGAGCGGATCGCGCCACGACGGTCGTGGTCCACTTCGAGCTGAGCGCCTTGGCCACGGTCGATCTTGCCCTCGGTCACTTCGACGAAGTGGATGAATACGCCAGCGGTTTTCTTGGTGTCCGTGACGCGAGCCTTGCCGCCTTCGACGGTGATCTCGCCGGTGTCGCCAATCTGACCACCGCTTTCAGCGTAGAAGGGGGTCTGGTTCAGGACGATCTGTCCGGTGTCGCCCGCGGACAGACTGTCCACCTGCGCGCCGTCTTTGACCAGCGCAACAACCTGACCTTCGGCGGTCTCGGTGTCGTAGCCAAGGAAGTCGGTGGTGCCTTTGTCATCCGCGATATCGAACCAGATGGTCGCGTCCGCCGCTTCGCCCGAACCGGACCATGCCGCGCGGGCTTTGGCCTTTTGTTCGGCCATGGCGGCATCAAAGCCATCGGTGTCCACAGTGCGATCCTGCTCCCGCAGGGCATCCTGCGTCAGGTCGAGCGGGAAGCCGTAGGTGTCGTAGAGCTTGAATGCCGCTTCGCCGGGCAGGGGGGCGCCCTCGGGCAGGCCGGCCACTTCGTCCGACAGCAGTTTCAAGCCGCGATCGAGCGTGGTGACAAAGCGCTTGCCTTCCAGCTCCAGCGTTTCTTCGATCAATGCCTGAGCCTGACCCAGCTCGGGGTAGGCCGCACCCATCTGGCGCACCAGTGCTGGCACTAGCTTGTGCATGACGGGATCCTTGGCACCCAAGAGGTGCGCGTGGCGCATCGCGCGGCGCATGATGCGACGCAGCACGTAACCACGGCCTTCGTTCGAGGGCATAACACCATCAGCAATCAGGAACGAGGTCGAGCGCAGGTGGTCCGCGATCACGCGGTGGTGCACGTTGCCCTCGCCATCAGGGGCGCCATCGGTGACTTCGGCACTGGCCTCGATCAGGCTGCGCATCAAGTCGGTGTCGTAGTTGTCGTGCTTGCCTTGCAGCAGGGCGCCAATGCGCTCCAGACCCATGCCGGTGTCGATGGACTGCATGTCCAGCGCCTTCATCGAGCCGTCTTCGAACTGCTCGTTCTGCATGAAAACGACGTTCCAGATTTCGATGAAGCGGTCGCCGTCCTCTTCGGGTGAGCCCGGAGGGCCACCCCAGATGTGGTCGCCGTGGTCGTAGAAAATCTCGGTGCAGGGGCCGCAGGGACCGGTCGGCCCCATCTGCCAGAAGTTGTCAGAGGTCGCGATACGGATAATGCGATCTTCGGGGATGCCGACCTTTTTCCAGATCTCGAACGCTTCGTCATCGGTGTGGTAGACGGTGGCCAGCAGGCGCGTCTTGTCTATGTCGAACTCTTTGGTGATCAGCTCGTAAGCAAAGGGGATCGCTTCGTTTTTGAAGTAATCGCCAAAGCTGAAGTTCCCCAGCATTTCAAAGAACGTGTGGTGACGGGCCGTGTAGCCGACGTTGTCCAGATCGTTGTGTTTGCCGCCTGCGCGTACGCATTTCTGCGATGTGGTCGCGCGCTTGTAGTCGCGGGTTTCGACACCGGTAAAGCAGTTCTTGAACTGTACCATGCCCGAGTTGGTGAACATCAGGGTGGGGTCGTTGCGCGGAACCAAGGGCGAAGAGGGCACAACCTCGTGTCCCTGCTTGGCAAAGTAGTCGAGGAAGGTCGATCGGATATCGTTCAGCGAAGGCATGTCGTCTCTTTCGTTCTGGCGTGGGCCAAGCGTCACGAATGTCTACCCACGCAAAGGGGGCTTGTCCATAAGGCCGCCGCGATTGGAATGTGTAAAAGGGATAGGATCAGGGCGGGGGTCTTTGGTGCTGCTTGTCCCCGTGTGAACTGGCCTGTAGATTGCACGCCGCAACACAGCATTCGCCACTGATCGAGGACACGCCAATGTGCCGTTGGGCCGCCTATATCGGAGAACCGATTTTTCTGTCCGAGGTCGTGACTGACCCCAAGCATTCTCTGGTCCACCAGTCTCAGTGCGCGACCCAGTGCCAGACTGCGATCAATGCGGATGGCTTCGGGCTGGCGTGGTATGGCGAGCGCGAAGAGCCGGGTTTGTACCGCGATGTGCACCCCGCGTGGTCGGACCCGAACCTGCGGTCGCTGGCCTATCAGGTAAAGTCGGGGCTTTTCATGGCGCACGTGCGGGCCTCGACAGGTACCGCGACCAGCCACAACAACTGCCACCCGTTCGCCGTGGGCAAATGGAGCTTTATGCATAACGGGCAGGTTGGAGGCTTCAACGCGATCCGCAAGGACGCGGATATGATGATCTCGAATGCGCTCTATGACAGCCGCAAAGGGGCAACGGATAGCGAGGCGCTGTTCCTGATTGCCTTGGATGAGGGGCTGGATGCGGACCCCCATGGTGCGATGCTCCGTTCGGTCGCTCGTCTGCAAATCCTGTCCGAAGAAAAGGGCGCGACACCCCACATGCGGCTGGCCGCGGCTTTGTCGGATGGGCAGAGCCTGTATGCGGTGCGCTATGCGTCGGACGCGCTGGCGCCCTCGCTGTACTACCGCTGGAGCGACACGCGGAACGGCTGGGCTGTGGTATCGGAACCCCTGGAAACTGACGAGACGGATTGGGTCGAAGTTCCGCCCGGCTGCTGGATGCGCTTTAGCGCGGACGGAGTCGAACGGTCCTGCTTTGCGCCCGATCTGCACCGGGCGCACAAAGTTGCCTAGAGCGCGACGTAGCGGTCTTTGCGGTGGTTGGTGGCGATAATCAGGTTCACGATCACCGCGCCGAGCAAGCTATAAAGCACCATCGGCAGCGGCAGGACAAAGAACGCCACCGTAAAGAGGCAGGCGTCAAAAATCAGCTGCGTGTGGCCCGCGCGAAAGCCTGTTTTGTCCTGCAGGTACAGCGCCAATACGCCGATCCCGCCAAGGGACGCGCCATGCCGGAACAAGACCATCAGACCCAACCCTGTCACGCCCGCCATGATCAAGGTGCCCACCAACGGGTCAATCTCGCTGAATTTGACGAAGTTGGGGAGCTGGTCGGCAATGACCGACAAGAGGGCCACCGCGATGAACGTCTTGATTGTGAAGCGTGTGCCCATCCGCATATAGGCAAGGATGTAGAACGGAATGTTCACCAAAAAGAAGAGCACCCCGAATTTCATGCCAGTCAGGTAACTCAGCAAGACGGCAAGGCCCGCCGTTTGTCCCGTGATCAGCCCCAGATTGGTCAGGATCAAAAGTCCGAGCGAACAAATGGTTGTTCCCAGCGCAAAGGCTTGGGCATCTTCGGCGAGGGTGTGGTTAATCGAGTGATGTGGCTCTGCCATGGCGCATCGTCTCTGTCTGTTTGGTCAAATCTCAGTCCGCGATATAACGGTCGCGCCGGTGATTAAAGGCAATAACGCCGTTCAGGATGACTGCGCCGAATAGCGAGAAGAGCACGATGCGCGGGTCGAATAGGAAAAAGGCGACGGCAAAGAGGATCGCGTCGAACCCCAGTTGCACATAGCCCGCGCGGATGTTCAGAAACTCTTGGGCCATCAGGGCCACAACTCCCAGCCCACCGAGCGATGATTTGTGGCGGAAGACACCCAGCAAGCCAAATCCGGTCAGTACGCCAAACGCCACTGTCCCGAACCAAGGGTTCAACCCGTCAAAGGGCATCAGGCCCGGCACAACCGCCATGAGCACCGACAGCAGTGTCACGCTGATCGCAGATTTGAGCGTGAATTCGGGGCCCATGTAGAACCACGCCACGATGTAAAAGGGGATGTTGATCGTCCAGAACACCCAACTAAAGCTGATGTCGGTCAGGTAGCTGATGATCAACGCTAAGCCCGCTGTTTGGCCTGTGATAAAGCCAAGTGAGGTCAGGAATGTCAGGCCGATCGACGTGGTGATCAGGCCGATGGATAGGCCTTGGACGTCCTCGATCAGCGAGTGTTTCTGACGGGACAGCGGGATATGATAGGAAGCTGGCATGGCCTCCAATATAGGGCAGAGGTGCTGACCTGTCTATATGCTGCGCTCGCAAAGCTGCAGTGCGGCAGGCGCTAGCCTGTGTTTTCAGCGAACCAGCGGTCGATGCGTGCCTTCAGCGCCTGCCAAATCGCGGGGGCGCCGCGTTTGACTTTGACGCCAACGCGGGTTTCCAGCTGCTCTGGGGTGACATTGTATTCGGGCCACGTGCCGCCGCCTGTTTCGAGGTTCGCGATCACGGGCTGCACGCGGTCGATGGATTTGGCAAAGATCGCGTCATCGGTTTCGGCGGCCTCGAATTCCTCCCAAATCGCGCGGAAGGCATCGCGCTGGTCGGCAGGCAGCAGGCCAAAAATGCGGTCGGCGGCGGCCTGTTCCTTGGCGGCTTGCAGGTCGGGGTCAGGACCGCCGTGGATTGGTGCGTCACCGGCATCAATCTCGACGATATCGTGCAGCAACAGCATCTGGATCACGCGGCCCACATTTACTGGGCGCGAGGCGTGTTCAGCCATGGTCAGCGCGTACAGCGCGATGTGCCAGCTGTGTTCTGCAGAGTTTTCGCGGCGCGAAGCGTCGCAAAGGGTCGTCGCACGGTTGATGGATTTCAGCCGATCCGCCTCTATCAAAAAGGCGAGTTGGGCCGAAATCCGATCTGCGCTCACGCTTCTTCCTCGCCGAGTTTGGAGGCAAGGAATTTGCGGGCCCGTTGCTCGGCGATCCGCACGCGCACAGCGGTGCGGAAGGCCTCTTCGGTGGTGGGAGAGGTGGCGCCGATCACATCGGCAACCTCGTCCGGTAGGCGATCATCGCCAAGCTTTTCCATGGCAGCGATCACGTCTTGGGCCAGCTTGTCGGCCAGATCTTCGGTGATCCCCATGACTTAGCGGCTGTTCTCGGTCAGGCGACGCTTCACATAAGTCGACACGGTGTCTATCATCGGCTCCATGTTCGGCTCCTCGAAGAAGTGACCAGCACCGGGCATTTCCTCGTGGGTGATCGTGATGCCTTTTTGCTCCTGAAGCTTTTTGACCAGCGAAACGGTGTCCGCAGGCGGCGCAACACGGTCAGCGCCGCCATTGATGATCAGGCCAGAGCTGGGGCAGGGCGCCAAGAAGCTGAAGTCGTACATGTTGGCCGGTGGCGCAACAGAGACAAATCCCGTGATCTCTGGGCGGCGCATCAGAAGCTGCATGCCGATCCACGCACCAAAGCTGAAGCCGGCGACCCAGCAATGCTTGGAGTTGGAGTTCATCGACTGCAGGTAGTCCAGCGCCGATGCAGCATCCGACAACTCGCCTACGCCCTGGTCGTATTCGCCCTGGCTGCGGCCGACGCCACGGAAGTTGAACCGCAACACGGTGAAGCCCATGTTGTAGAACGCATAGTGCAGGTTGTAGACGACCTTGTTGTTCATCGTTCCGCCGAATTGCGGATGAGGATGAAGCACGATGGCGATCGGGGCGTCACGGTCTTTTTGGGGGTGATAGCGGCCTTCGAGGCGGCCTTCGGGTCCTGGAAAAATGACCTCGGGCATGTACTTGGCGCTCTCCTGAACAAATTGGGCGGCGAATTCTTGACGAAAACGATCAGCCACCTTAGAAGGATTCTAAATTACCGTCGGTGTGGACGGGAAGGTGTAAGCGATTTAGGGCTTGCGGGCGCGGACGTCAATCTATTCGCCGTCGGGGGGACGAAATGAAACTGAGTACCAAAGGTCGTTACGCAATGGTTGCACTGGTGGATCTGGCTTTGCAGCCCGAAGACCATCTGGTGACGTTGGGCGAAATCTCGAAGCGTCAGGACATTTCGCTGCCCTATCTGGAACAGCTGTTTGTCAAGCTGCGCCGCGCCGGCCTAGTGGAATCCGTGCGGGGGCCGGGTGGCGGGTATCGCTTGGCCCGGCCATCTGCCGAGATCCGCGTGTCCGAGATATTGGGCGCTGTGGATGAGACTGTGAGCGCCATGCATAAGGGGGCAGGCGCTTCTGGCGGGTTGTCTGGGTCGCGCGCGCAGTCGCTGTCGAACCGTCTGTGGGAGGGGCTGAGTGCCCATGTCTATGTGTTCCTGCATCAGGCGAGCCTGAAGGATGTGATCAAGAACCAGCTGGCGCCCTGTCCAGCGGTGCCGAGCCTGTTCGCTGTGGTGGATGAATGATGCGTGGATGGGGGCTTTGCCCCCGTCGCTGCGCGACTCACCCAGAGTATTTTGACAAAGCAGAAAGGGCCGATCTGTGAGACGCGTCTATCTGGATTGGAATGCGACCACGCCTTTGCGGGCGGAGGCCCAGGCTGCGATGATTGCGGCCATGGATGTGGTGGGCAATCCGTCCAGCGTGCATGCCGAGGGGCGTGCGGCAAAGTCCTTGGTCGAGTCTGCGCGAGCGCAAGTGGCCGAAGCACTTGGGGCTGAGGGGGCGGACATCGTCTTTACCTCTGGCGCGACAGAGGCGGCGGCTCTGGCCTGCGCAGGGCGCGGGCTGCATGGGGCTGCGGTCGAGCATGACGCTGTGTCAGCGTGGGTTGCGGATGAGTTGTCGGTGGACTCTCTGGGTCGTGTGACTGTTGAGAACCCCGCTAGGGCGACGTTGCAGTTGGCGAATAGTGAAACCGGGGTCTTGCAGAAATTGCCAGAAGGGCTGGCGGTTAGCGATATGACGCAAGCCTTTGGCAAGGTGCCGTTCGCATTCAATTGGAGCGGGGCGCAGATGGGGCTGGTGTCCGCGCACAAGCTTGGTGGGCCAAAGGGCATTGGGGCTTTGGTCTTGCGCCGGGGCCTGGATGTGGAGAGCCGGATCAAAGGCGGCGGTCAGGAAATGGGCCGCCGGTCGGGCACCGAAAACGTCATCGGGATGGTGGGTTTTGGGGCCGCCGCTCAGGCGGCCGCCCGCGATCTGGCGGATGGCGTTTGGGAACGGGTTGCGGAAATTAGAAATATTCTAGAAAACGCTCTGGAAGATGACTCGGAGTTGCCTATTTTTGTCGGGAAAGGCGCTGAACGCCTGCCGAACACCACAGTGGTGGCGGTGCCCGGATGGAAGGGTGAGACGCAAGTCATGCAGATGGATTTGGCTGGTTTTGCGATCAGTGCCGGGTCTGCTTGCTCCAGCGGGAAAGTACGCGCGAGCCGCGTCTTGACCGCCATGGGATTTGATGAGGCCACAGCCAGCGGAGCGATCCGCATCAGCTTGGGGCCGGACGTGACGGAAGAGGACGTGCTGCGCTTTGCCGAGGCTTGGCGCAAGCAGTTCAAGAAATTTCGCGCCCGTGGGGCGTGAGCGAGATGTGAACAGGAGGGACGCCAATGGCAACCTTGGATGACGAAATCCGCGAAGGCGTGGATCGGGAAACGGTTGAAACCGTCCGCGCAATGGGTGGCACCTATAAGTACGGGTGGGACACTGACATTGAGATGGAATACGCGCCCAAGGGCGTGAACCCCGATATCGTGCGTCTGATCTCGGAAAAGAACGGCGAGCCGGAGTGGATGACCGAATGGCGTCTGTCCGCGTTCGAGCGTTGGGAGCAGATGGAAGAACCCGATTGGGCGATGGTCACCTATCCCGAGATCGACTTTCAGGAACAGTACTACTACGCGCGTCCCAAAAGCTTTGAGACCAAGCCGAAGTCGCTGGATGAGGTCGATCCCAAGCTGCTGGCCACCTACGAAAAGCTGGGTATTCCGCTGAAGGAGCAGATGATCCTTGCTGGCGTCGAGGGTGCAGAGGACATGCCTGCCGAGGGCCGTAAGGTCGCGGTGGACGCAGTGTTCGACTCGGTTTCGGTCGGAACCACGTTCCAAGCCGAACTGAAGAAGGCTGGCGTGATCTTCTGCTCGATCTCCGAAGCGATCAAAGAGCACCCCGAACTGGTCAAGAAGTATCTGGGCAGCGTTGTGCCTGCGTCGGACAACTTCTATGCGACCCTGAACAGCGCTGTCTTCTCGGACGGCTCGTTCGTGTACATTCCGCCGGGCGTTCGCTGCCCCATGGAACTGTCCACCTATTTCCGCATCAACGCGGAAAACACTGGGCAATTCGAGCGTACCCTGATTATCGCGGACAAAGGCTCGTACGTGTCCTACCTTGAAGGCTGTACTGCGCCTCAGCGTGACACCGCGCAGCTGCACGCCGCTGTGGTCGAGATCATCATCGAAGAAGACGCTGAGGTGAAATACTCGACCGTTCAGAACTGGTTCCCCGGTGATGAAGAGGGCAAAGGCGGCATCTATAACTTCGTGACCAAGCGCGCCGATTGCCGTGGCGACCGCGCCAAGATCATGTGGACTCAGGTGGAAACCGGCTCGGCTGTGACGTGGAAATACCCGTCCTGCATCCTGCGCGGCAACGAAAGCCAAGGCGAGTTCTATTCGATCGCCATTGCGAACAACATGCAGCAGGCCGACACCGGCACCAAAATGATTCACCTTGGCAAAGACACCAAATCACGGATCGTCTCCAAAGGGATCAGTGCGGGCAAAGCTCAGAACACCTATCGCGGTGCGGTCACCATGCACCCAAAAGCCAAGAATGGCCGGAACTACACCCAGTGTGACAGCCTTCTGATCGGTGATCAGTGCGGCGCGCACACGGTTCCGTATATCGAGGTTCGCAACAACTCGGCCCGTGTCGAGCATGAGGCGACCACCTCGAAGGTGGATGATGACCAGCTGTTCTACTGCCGCCAGCGCGGCATGGACGAGGAAGAGGCCGTCGCACTTGTGGTGAATGGCTTCTGTAAAGAGGTGCTTCAGGCCCTGCCCATGGAATTCGCCATGGAAGCGCAGCAGCTGGTGGCCATCTCTCTCGAAGGCTCTGTCGGTTAATCTGGTGGGGGCAGCTTGCCCCCTTCGCATCCCACAAAGGAACGTCCAATGATCGTCACCACCACCCCCACCGTCGAAGGGTACCAGATCGCCGAATACCGTGGCATCGTCACGGGCGAGGCTATTCTGGGTGCCAACGTGTTTCGCGATCTGTTCGCGGGCATCACCGACATCATCGGGGGGCGGTCCGGTGCCTATGAGGCAAGCCTTGCCGAGGCCCGCGAAACCGCTCTGAAAGAGCTGGAAGAGCGCGCCGCTGCTGTGGGCGCGACCGCCGTTGTCGGCGTCGATCTGGACTACGAAGTAATCAACAACATGCTGATGGTCTCGGCCTCGGGCACCGCCGTGGTGCTGGGCTGATCTGACCTGTAAAGGAACGAAAATATGCTGGAAATCAAAAACCTGCACGTCAAACTTGAAGACGAGGACAAGCAGATCCTGAAGGGTCTGGACCTGACTGTCGAAACCGGCAAGGTCCATGCGATCATGGGCCCCAACGGCTCGGGCAAGTCGACCCTGAGCTACGTTCTGTCGGGCCGCGATGGCTACGAAGTGACCGACGGTTCGGCCACCATGGATGGCTTTGATCTGCTGGAAGCGGAAACCGAAGAGCGCGCCGCCGAAGGCCTGTTCCTTGCATTCCAATACCCCGTGGAAATCCCCGGCGTGTCGAACATGACTTTCCTGCGCACCGCCCTGAACGCACAGCGCAAGGCGCGCGGCGAAGAGGAAATGTCGGCGACCGACTTCCTGAAGATGGTCCGTGAAAAAGCAAAGTCGCTGAAGATCGATGCAGACATGCTGAAGCGCCCCGTGAACATGGGCTTCTCGGGCGGTGAGAAGAAGCGCAACGAGATCCTGCAGATGGCGGTTCTGGAGCCCAAGATGTGCATCCTCGACGAGACTGACTCGGGTCTGGACGTGGACGCCATGAAGCTGGTGTCGGACGGCGTGAACGCGCTGCGCGACGAAGGCCGCTCGTTCCTTGTGATCACCCACTACCAGCGTTTGCTGGACCACATCGTACCTGATGTCGTGCACATCATGGCAGACGGTCGCATCATCAAGACCGGTGGCCCTGAGCTGGCGCTGGAAGTTGAAAAGAACGGCTACGCAGACCTGCTGGCGGAGAACGCGTAATGGCGATCAAACGTGCACAGCTGAAGCAGCAGAAGCAGGACGCACTGGCCGCGCGCCAGCCCGCCTTGTCGATGCCCGAAGGCGGCGAGTGGATCACCGCTGCCCGCAAAGATGCCGCTGACCGTCTGGATGCGATGGGTCTGCCCATCCGCCGCGACGAATACTGGAAATACACCCGCCCCGACGCGTTCACATCAGCCGAGCCGGTTGCTGCGGCGCTGACTGATGATGCTGGCACGCAGGTGTTCGAGGGCGTGGACGTTCTGACCGTTGTCTTCCGTGATGGCGCCTTTGATGCGGATGCGTCCGACGATCTGGCGCTGGACGGTGTGGAAATCAGCCGCTTGGCCGACGCCGCACAGGCGGATATCCACTGGGCCAAGGACATCTACGGCGCACTGGAAACCGCAGGGCAGAACCCTGTTGAGCGTCCACTCGCGGCCCTGAACACCGCCTATGCGACCGACGGTCTGGTGATCCGTGCCACTGGCGCGGCGGCCAAGCCGATCCACGTGGTTTACGAGCGCAGCTCTGACACCTCGGACGCGGTTCTGCACCACGTGGTGAAGGTTGAAGAGGGCGCTTCCGTGACCCTGCTGGAAACTGGTGCCGCTGGCGCACGCGCCAATACCGTGACCGAAGCCGCGATCGCAGACACCGCAGCGTTCCATCACGTGCGCAGCCAAGGCCGCGATCAGGAACGTCAGCTGGTCACCCACATGTTCGCGCGTTTGGGCACCGAGAGCACCTTCAAGTCGTTCACCCTGACCCCGAACGGCAAGATGACTCGCAACGAGTGCATCATGGAGCTGACCGGCGACGATGCGATTGCCCACGTGGCAGGCGCGCTGATGGCGGATGGCAAGGATGTGCATCAGGACGATACCATCTTTATCACCCATGACGCCGTGAACTGCGAAAGCCGTCAGGTGTTCAAAAAGGTGCTGTCGAACGGTGCGACCGGCGTGTTCCAAGGCAAAATCTTGGTCAAGCAGGGCGCTCAGAAAACCGACGGCTATCAGATCAGCCAGTCGCTGCTTTTGGACGAGGACAGCCAGTTCCTCGCCAAGCCCGAGCTGGAAATCTATGCCGATGACGTGGCGTGTTCGCACGGCTCGACTTCGGGTGCGATTGACGAGGATGCGCTGTACTACCTGCGCGCCCGTGGCATCCCGCACCGCAAGGCTCAGGATCTGATGGTTCTGGCGTTCCTCGCCGAAGCTGTGGACGAGATCGAATCCGAAGAGCTGCGCGAGTCCATCTTGCGCCGCATCCGCCTCTGGCTGGATCTGGAAGACGATCTCTGATGTCGATCACGCGGGATATGGTCGCGACCTATCGCAACCCCGGACAGGTGTTCACACGCCTGTCCGCCATGGGCCAGCGAGAGGATCGCGCCCTGTTCTGGCTGATCGCCGCATGCGGTCTGACCTTTGTGGGGCAGTGGCCCAAAATCTCGCGAGAGGCATTTCTGAACGGTCAGGATTTCACCGAGAGCCTGACCGGTCCCTTGATGGCGTGGGTCTTTTTCGCGCCGCTTCTCTTCTACATTCTGGCGGGGCTGCTGCACCTGGTCGTCCGGATCGTCGGCGGTAAGGGCAAATCCTACGGCGCCCGTCTGGCGCTGTTCTGGGGCTTCTTCGCGTCTGTCCCGCTTTTGCTTCTCTATGGCCTGACCGAAGGGCTCGCGCCCGGCAGCGGCGTCGCGATTGTCGGGGCTTTGTGGCTTGTGGCCTTTGTCTGGTTCTTGTTCACGGGGCTCAAGGTCGCCTACTGGACGGGCCCACTTGCCTCTGCGTCAAGAGGCGCATAGTGACAGGCCATGACACTGAACACTTCTTTCCTCTGGCAGCTTATACTGGCCACCTTCCGCGATCCTGACGAGGTTGCCAAAGGGCTGCTCGCCATGAACCTGCCCACACGGGCGGTCTGGCTGTTGTTCGGGCTGACGGTGATTTCCAGCGTGATGATGTTCTTTGGGACCGAGTTGCTGCTGCCCACGGGCATGGGCTCGGTCCTGACGCCGTTCCTGCTGACTGTTATGATGGCCGCAAATCTTGGCATCATGTCATTGGCCATGCTGGGGGCAGGGCGCGCGCTTGAGGGGACGGCGCGGATGGACCAGATCGTCCTACTTATGTCGTGGACCCAAATCATTCTGATCGCCCTGCAAATCCCGCAGAGTGTTCTGGCCTTGGCCATTCCGGCTCTGGGCTCTCTGTTTTCCCTGATCGTGATCGGCTACGCGCTGTGGCTGACCGTCAGATTTATCAAAGTCGCACACGGGTTCGAGACAACAGGTCGCGCCATCGCTACGGTGGTCTTCGGCTTTGCCGGCATTACCTTCGGCATGATCATCTTGCTCGCCTTGCTTGGTGTGTAATCCTATCGGAGGCTCTGTCCTATGTTTGATGTAAACGCCATCCGCGCTGAATTTCCGATCCTGTCGCGGCAGGTGAACGGGAAGCCGCTGGTTTATCTGGACAATGGCGCCAGTTCCCAGAAGCCTCAGGTCGTCATTGATGCGATCACCCGCGCCTATTCCGAGGAATACGCGAACGTTCACCGAGGGCTGCACTACCTGTCCAACCTTGCGACCGAAAAATACGAAGGTGTCCGCGGGATTGTGGCCAAGTTTCTGAACGCCCCGTCCGAGGACGAGATCGTGATGAACACCGGCACGACCGAGGGCATCAACACGGTCGCCTACGGTTGGGCCATGCCCCGCATGGAAGCGGGCGACGAGATCGTCCTCTCGACGATGGAGCACCACGCCAACATCGTGCCATGGCACTTCCTGCGGGAACGTCAGGGGATCGTTCTGAAGTGGGTCGACCCCGAAGTGGATGGCAGCCTTGATCCGCAAAAGGTCATCGACGCCATCGGCCCCAAGACCAAGCTGGTTGCGATCACCCAAATGTCGAACGTTCTGGGCACCGTGGTGGACGTAAAATCCATCTGTGCCGCCGCCAAAGAACGCGGTGTTCCTGTGCTGGTCGATGGCTCGCAGGGCTCTGTCCACATGCCTGTGGACGTGCAGGATATCGGCTGCGATTTCTACGCGATCACCGGGCACAAACTGTATGGTCCCTCTGGCTCGGGTGCGATTTTCATTGCCAAAGAACGTCTGGCCGAGATGCGCCCCTTTATGGGCGGCGGCGACATGATCCGCGAAGTGTCCAAGGATGCGGTCAGCTACAATGACACCCCGATGATGCTAGAGGCCGGAACCCCCGGTATCGTCCAGCAAATCGGTCTGGGTGTGGCGCTGGACTGGATGATGGGCGTCGGAATGGAGAATATCGCTGCTCATGAGGCCGCGTTGCGTGACTACGCGCAGGAACGTCTGCTAGGCCTGAACTGGCTGCAAGTGCAGGGCACCGCGCCGGGCAAGGGCGCGATCTTCAGCTTCACCATGTCGGGGGCTGCGCATGCGCATGACATCTCGACCATCCTTGACAAAAAGGGCGTCGCCGTGCGCGCAGGTCACCACTGCTGTGGCCCGCTGATGGAACATCTGGGCATCACTGCCAGCTGCCGCGCGTCCTTTGCCGCGTACAACACCACCGCAGAGGTGGACGCTCTGGTCGATGCGCTCGAGCTGGCTCAAGAACTCTTGGGCTAATTTTGCGATTGCGGGGCTGTGATGGCCCTGCTATTCCCCCTTTAGGCACCCATAGCTCAGCTGGATAGAGCGCTGCCCTCCGAAGGCAGAGGCCTGAGGTTCGAATCCTCATGGGTGCGCCACTTTTCTTTCTAAGCCATTGTCAGAATTCAGCTCTTGCACGCGCAGGAGCCTTCAGAGACCAATAAAGTCTCAGGTGCGTTCGTCAAAGACGGCATGTTCTATTTCAGTTGGGGCGGTCCGACTGACCTGTCCCAGCACTTTTTGCCGCCGAATCCAGCATTCCCTCCGAACGAAGACGCCGTGCGTGGCCTATGCCAGTGCGCATCAGGCTACTCAGCAACCGGACGAATTTTGGTATCGTCTGAGGCTGCAGCAAATTGGCTTCCCGCAGCAGGACAGGCTCAGGCAATCGGGAGGAGGGGCAGCAGTGCGACCAACGCTCTCTAAACCGTCCCAAGCGACGTGCCTGAAGCTCTGAGAGGCGCGCTACTTCTCTCAATGGATCAAGGGGCATAGCGTCCCATGGTTGGCGCGAACCAAGGGTGTCTGGGCCAAATGGTGTTGGGCAATGTCTGCGCGTCACCTTTGGCCCAGACGGTCGCGATACCACCCCGTTCTGCGCCGTTACCTGCCTGTTCGGTTATGCGGCCGCGAGCTCTGGCAAGACGTGCGTGCCCATTTCCCCGATAACTGACTGGGTCGAACGGCGCGACGGTTTGAGGTTCAGGGCAACGTGTTGGACACCAAGATCGCGATGATGCAGCAACCGCTCGGTCAGCGCTTTTCGCCCGATCCGCACCACGTTGTAGCACCGCTGGTAGGGCGCGTCGGGGTTCGGGTCGAGGTCGAAGAATGTCGAGTAGCCGTAAGCGGGTGGGCGGCCATCTAGGGCAGAGGTTTTCAGTGCCGAGATGATTTCTCGGATGGCTGCGCTCTCATCCACCGCCCAAATCCAAGCATCTACATTTTGAGCCAGCCATTCGATTGGTTGTCCCGAGCGGCCTACAGCCATGATCGGCAGGCGGCCATGGATGGGCTTCGGAAGCATGTCGAGGGTACCAGAAAACGTTCCAAAACGGATCGTTTCGGCCTTGGGGAAATGATTTTCGGACAGAGTTCGGATGACCTCGATGGCCTCGCGGTAGCGCGCAGCCCGATCCTCAAAATCGATGTTGAAGGCGGGATATTCCACGGGGCGATCGCCGGTTGACAGACCCAGTACGAACCGCCCGTCGGTCAGTTGGTCGATGGATAGGGCTTGTTTGGCCACTGCCACTGGCTCCCGAAGGGGCAAAACGATCCCGGTGGTGCCGAGCGTGATGCGCTCGGTCACCGCCGCGAGATAGCCGGCGTAGACAAAGGGATCGAGCACCTGCGCTGCGTCGCCGAATTTCGGGTCATAAAATGGCACATCGCGAATCCAAAGACTGCTGAAGCCTGCGTCCTCAGCTTGCTTGGCAGCCTGTTGATGGTCTTTTAGCGTTGGGAAAGGACTGTCGGGATAGGCCTCGAGCGGTGTGATCAGGCCAATGGACAGGCGGCCCTTGGTGAACACGCGGGCAAAGCTGTCGGGTGTTGTTGTGGTGTCGAACATTGGGGAGCCTCGGTCAATCTTGGGGCCAAAGAACGTCCAACACGGACCGCTGGATGCGCCATTCACCGCTCACGCGGACATAGTCGTCCTCGTAGCGGCCCAGTAGCAGGAAGGGGTGCTGCGCGCCGGGACGGTCGGTGACAAAGTCCAGTAGGTAACAGCTACCATTCGAAGTGTCGGGGCCGGTCAGCGTGACCTCGTAGTTGGCGATGGCGTGGATAAATGGGAAATGTCCGGCGTTGCGAGTGTCGAACATCTGATAAGCATCGCGCTGGCTGCGCTTGATCTCGTCTAGTCCCTTCATCGTGCCCACGGTCATCTCCGCGTCTTCGGTAAACACTTCCTCCATCCGATCAGTTGCGTTGCCGTCCAGCAGGGCACTGTAGAGCAGACGTGGGGTGCGGATATATTCGCGGTCCAGCATTGCGGATATGCGGGCGTCTCGGGTGTCAGTCATTCTGATTGTCTTTCTCTTTGTCCCAAGTTGGGAAATCCGTGTATCCGGACGCGCCCGTGCCGCCGTAAAAAGCCTCGCGTGGGGCCGTAGCGATGGGCCAGCCGTTCTGCATTCGCTCGACGAGGTCAGGGTTGGCGATGAAAGGTTTGCCATAGGCGATTAGGTCCAGCGCACCGTCCTTCAGGGCTTGTTCACCAGTCTCTTGGGTGAAGCCGCCAGCGGCGATCAGCGTTCCAGTGAACGTTTTGCAGAACTGCGCGGGGAAGCCTTGGGGCATGGCCTCGCCACCGATGGTCAATTGGTCGCTGAGATGCACATAGGCGGGCTGGCGTGTTTCGAGCGCCTTGGCGACGGCAAGCCAAGTTTCGGCTTCATCGTCATACCCCTGCATCCCCGAGAGCCGTCCGAAGGGGGAAATCCGGACACCCACGCGGTTCATGCCGATCTCGGACGCCACGGCGTCGATGGTTTCCAGCATGAAACGCATGCGGTTCTCGATGCTGCCGCCGTAACGGTCGGTGCGCTGGTTAGAGTTAGCGTTCAGAAACTGCTCGAAGAGGTAGCTATTTGCACCATGGATCTCGACCCCATCGAAACCTGCGCGCATCGCACGGCGGGCAGCGGTCACGAAATTGTCCGTGATGCGGGCGAGCTCTGTGGTCAGCAGAGCACGGGGCATGGAGGCGGGCTGCTGCCCCGGTTTTCCATCCGGGCCTATAGCGAAGGAAAACGCCCCTTCGGCACGCTGCGCACTGGCGGAAACTGGCGCTGACCCATCCGGTTGCAGGGACGTGTGCGAAACGCGCCCAACGTGCCAGAGCTGCACGAATATGCGTCCGCCGCGGTCGTGCACGGCCTGAGTGACCTTGGCCCAGGCAGCCTCTTGTGTGTCGGTGTAGATGCCAGGGGTGTAGAGATAACCGGTGCCTTCCTGACTGACTGGCGCGCCTTCGGTTATCAGCAAACCCGCGCTGGCGCGCTGCGCGTAATAGAGCGCGGTCTGAGCGTCAGGTGCTCCTGTCGCCGCCCGAGAGCGGGTCATAGGAGCCATGACGATGCGGTTCGGCAGGGTCAGACCGGCAAGGTCGTAGGGGGTGAAGAGTAGGGACATGTTGTCGTCCTTGGATCAGGTTAGAGAAGGGAAACGCGGCAGCACGTCGCGTTCGAGATTGTCCAGAACCTCGGTCATGGGCCGGGGCGTGAAGCGGGGATTCAGCGCGATGTGGTTAACGCCGGCCTCTCTGGCGCGCTCCATGAACGCGGCCAATCCCTTGCTGCCGGTTCTGAAGCCAGCACGGATGCGTTCGAATGGGCGATCCCGGTCGCGGGACAGGTGCAGGAAACCGGCGATGCCATAGGGCTTGAAGGGCGCTCCGCTGGTGGCCCGCCACTCCGCCACGGCCTGCGGCAGATCAGGCTCGGCCGGGCTGGGGACGATGAGACCTTCCATATGCGCGCCGATCCATTTCAAAGCTTGCCCGGCGCGCCCGATAGCGATGGCAGGTGTTCGCCCGGCTGGGGGCTTCGGCAACACGTCGAAACCACCGGGGGACGCACCGAAGTACTTTATTTCGGAGGCCGGTGCATGGGTCTCGGTGAACTGGCGGTAAAGGTCGTAGGCCTCGCGAAACCGCTCTGCGCGGGTGTCGAAATCGATGTCGAACAGCGGATATTCCTTGGGGCGGTCGCCAGAGGACAGACCCGCAATCATGCGCCCGCCAGAAAGCTGGTCGATGCTTGCGATTTGTCGCGCCAGAAGGTTTGGCTCGCGGAAGGGAAGAACGATCCCTGCTGTGCCAAGGGTGATGCTGTCCGTCACAGCTGCGAGAGTCGTAATGTAGGTCAGCGGCTCGAAGACCTGTCCTGCATCGCCATATTGTGGATCAAAGAAAGGGATGTCGCGCATCCACAGACCGCTGATGCCGATCGCCTCGGCGTGGCGGGCGGTGTCCAAGTGCGCATCCATCGTCGGAACGCCGCTGTTCGGATAGGTCTCTAGGGGCATGATGAGGCCGAGGGTCATCTCACCGGGCGCAAATAGGCGTCGGAACCCGGGGTGCCGGGCAGGGGCGGTGGCGGCATCCGCTTCGGGCAGGGTATGGTGGGTCATCGGGCCTTCCTTTCAGAACGGCAATTTATTCCCTGCGTCAAAAATGATAATATGCGCCGTATTCCATTCATTCCGTCCTGAGGTTCCGCAATGAGAGAGGCCGAAGATCCCTTTGCCGGGGTGCGTGAGTTCGTTGAATCTGTGCGCACAGGGTCATTCACTGCCGCTGGCACCGCCGTCGGGCTAACGGGATCCGCTGTCGGCAAGAGCGTCACGCGGCTTGAGGCGCGGCTTGGCACGCAGCTTTTGCATCGCACAACGCGGCGGCTGTCACTGACCGCAGAAGGACAGCGCTATTTCGATGGCTGGGTGGGGATTCTGGCGGAAATCGAGGGCTTGGAGAACTCGGTTACAGAGGGCAGCGGGGGAATTTCGGGGCGGCTGAACATCCACCTGCCTGCGGCTTTTGGGCGACGCCACGTGATGCCGGTCCTGATGCGTCTGGCCCAAACCCACCCCGCGCTTAACCTCGCGGTGAGCTTTACCGAGCGGCGCGTCAATCTCATCGACGAAGGCGTGGACCTTGTGGTGCGGATTGGGGCGCTGCCCGATGACGCGGACCTCGTGGCGCGGCGGTTGGGGCGGCAGCGGCTGGTGATTTGTGCAAGCCCCGACTACCTAGAGAAGCATGGCACCCCGCAGACCGCAGCAGAACTGACCGAACACGACTGCATCATTGGCGCACGCCGCGAGGGCGTGCCTGCGTCGTGGTTGCTACGTCAGAAGGACGGTAGTGTGTCATCACAAGTGATCCGTGCGCGCCATGAACTCAGCGACGGAGATGCAATGCTAGAGGCAACGCTTGCAGGGGGTGGTCTGTCGCAGTTGCCGACTTGGCTAATCACCGAAGAACTCAGGACCGGAGCGCTGGTGACCGTTCTGGACTCTCTGGCAGGCGCCGAGATGCCGATCCACGCGGTTTGGCCACGGTCACGCTATCTAAAGCCAGCGCAGCGCGCCGTGATAGATATTTTGGCCTCGGATGCCGAGCGAACAGGGTCCGGTTACTGGGTTTAGCCGTGGTTGGATTTGCCCGCAGTCAGACTGACGTCTGTGATCCCTTTGTTTCCGGTGTTTGTTCTCACGATGACGCTCTGATCCATGCGACCAGTCCTTATGAAATAATGGGCATTATGCATCGACGGACGCGCTGCAGACCCGCTTTTTGATCTATTCTGCGCATGACTGCATGCCAGAATCTTGCATAAACGTGCGTGCTCTCAGTGGGTACCAAGGGCCAAAGACAACGCACGGAGCAGGCCTTGACCGACATTCCCCTGATACAGAAGGATAAGATGACACGCGGCGCGTGGGGCGCGGTGTGGTCTATGTCACTTTGCGTGGCGATGCTGATCGCGTCAGAGTTCATGCCGGTCAGTCTACTGACCCCAATGGCCGAGGGGCTTGGCGCGACCACTGGACAGACCGGGCAGGCGATTTCCATCAGCGGGCTCTTTGCGGTGGCCACCAGCCTTGCGATCACCACGGTCGCGGGGCGGATCAACCGCAAGACCGTGCTGGTCGTTCTGACGGCACTGATGCTGATCTCGCTGCTCGGCGTATGCGTTGGCGGGTTCTGGTCGCTGGCGACCTCTATCCTGATGCGCCTGGTGCCGGAGCATGACGTGCCGCGCGCGCTCGGCCTAATGTATGGCGGGCAGGCAATCGCGGCGGCCTTTGCCGCGCCGTTGGGCAGTTATCTGGGCGATATCGTAGGATGGCGCGGTGTATTTTGGGCGCTGACGCCGGTGGTGGCGCTGAACCTGGTTTGGCACCTCGTTGCATTGCCGTCGCTGCCCGTGACGACGCGGGCGAGCTTTGCCACGTTCGGCAGGTTGCTCGGGCGTCGCCATTTCCGACTGGATTTGATCGCTATAACCTTCACTTGGGGCTCGGCCTTTACAATGTTCACCTACCTGCGGCCTTTTCTGGAACAGATGACGGGTGTTGGCGTCGATTTGCTGTCGGTGTTGCTGCTGGTGCTGGGTGGAGCGGGCTTTGTTGGCTCGTCGCTCTCGGGCCGGCTGTTCGGTGGGCGGGTCGAGCGGATGCTTTGCCTGCCCGCTTTGGTGATGGGCAGCTGCACTGCCGCGCTGCTGATCGCCGGGGGATCAGTGATCGCGGTGGGCCTGCTGCTGGCGATCTGGGGGGCGATGAACACCGCCATGTCGGTCATCTGGATGAGTTGGATGTCGCGCAACGTAGACGACCTACCCGAAGCGGCGGGCGGGCTGATGGTCGCAGTGATCCAAGCGTCAATCCTGATGGGCGGCGTCATCGGGGGCTTCTTGCTGGATCTATGGGCAATCGAGGCCACTTTTGGCGGAAGCGTCCTTCTGGCGCTTGTCGCGCTTGCGATCACAGGAACGGGTCGCCAACTTTTGAAACCAAACACGGAGAGCTGAGCCATGATGATTAAACCCAACCGCCGCGCTGTTCTGGTCGGTGCCGCTGCGCTCATGGTCCCCGCGGTGGCACGTGCACAATCGCTGCGGGTGCGCGTCAGCTTCAACGACCAACAGGTGACCTATCAGCTGTCCGACAACCCGACGGTGCGGGACCTCGTCTCTATGCTGCCCGCTGAGCTGGAGATTCAGGATTTCTCGACCAACGAGAAGATCGTCCATTTGCCGCGCCGCCTCGACGAAGGTGGATTCGAGGCGTTCAGTGACGAGACTCCGGGCGATCTGTGCTACTTCCTCGGGTGGGGTAACCTCGCGCTGTTCCACGATGACTATACCTTCCGCGACGACCTCATTCGACTGGGTCATATCGAAGGCGACGTAGCCCCCTTGCTGCATAAGGGCACCTATCCCGTTCGGATTGAAATGATTTGAAAAGGGCGCGGATGCGCCGAGTCTTTTCACGATCCTCTCCGGGATGGTGGCTATGGTCATAGGGGGCGCTGGGGAAAGCGGCTGTCTGCGCGGTACGTCACGGGTCTTTGAAGTTTGGCACCGGGCAGGGGGCTGTCGTCGGGGCTGCGACCGCTGCTTTGCGTGTCCCCCGAGATCAGCTGAAGACCACCCAGCACACAGGCTCCAACGAAATCACGACGTAAAGTTTTGATGACGCGCTTGCTGGCCTCGGCTGCGCCGATCGGTCCTTGGCCTATCCGATCAGAGGGTGGGACCTTTCGTGCCGATGCTAGACGATCACACCGTTCTAGGCGGGGACTCGGACGTGCGTTGTCCGTGCCTTCAACAGACCGGCAAGGGCCGTCACTAGGGCAAAGCAGATCACTGCCGTTTCCGGCCCATTCCACTCCAATAGAAAGCCGAACAGGGGGGCGCCAGCGGTTTGCCCAATTGCGATGGTTAGAAACCCGATCATCAGGCCAGTCGCTGGACGATCGGGCAGGGCATTGGTGCCCCAGATCAGGTGGACGCCCGTCAGCATCACATAGGCGGCGCCGAAAAGGACCCCGCCAAGCAATGCGGGAATGGCGCCGATACCCGCCCCTGTCGCCAGTATTGTGGCCGACATCAAACCAAGGAAAGTCCGGTGGATGCTTTCGAGCCCGAACCGGTTCACCAGTGTTCCGGCCCAGGCTCCGGCGACGCCGCCGACACCGATACAGGTCCAGAGCATCCGACACCTTTGGGGCCCCATGCCATCTGCTCGGCGACGAGTTGTCCACCAAAGGACCACAGCGCAGTACTTGCCGCGCCCATCAGGAAAGACGACGCGATCAGGCGCTTGACCGCCCCGGTCAGGCGGGGCACGAAGCCAGCCTTGGGCGCACCAGATGCGGAGGGAAGCGCAATCGCTGCGGCTATCGCCAGCATCACAGCCACCACGGCAAATGCGCCAAAGGCCAACCGCCATTCGCCCGCTATAGCCAATGCGATCGGGCCGGACAGCGCAACACCGGCACTGGTGCCTGCATTGATCACGGTATTGGTTAGGTCCTGCCTGTTCTTTTGCACCGCTGCAGCGACGGCGGCAGCCATTGGGGGCGATGCTAGTCCCGTGCTCGATCCGGCAACGACAACGGCGATCGCAAGGATCAGAGGCGACGGGGCCAGCGCAATTGCCGCCATACCAAAAGCGGCAAACAATGCCGCTGTGACCAGAACGGCCCGAGCGCCAATCCACTCAGTCAGCGCGGCAGAGGCGATAATTGCAAGGCAGTAACCGGCGAACGAACCGCCCGAGATCATGCCGCTTAGCGATGCTCCTAGACCGAGTTCTGTGTCGATCTGCGGCAGAAACAGCCCGAAGGCAAAGCGGGCAAAGCCGTAGCAGACCGCGATGAGGGCAAAGCCCGTCGCGCCGATGCGCAGTGCCGGGCTCATGGCTTTGCGCTTTCGACCAAAGTCGCTGCGGCAACACGTGCTGCGGTGACGGCCTCTGTGCCGCGATAGACCGCCGCATGGGATGCGCCTTCGAAAAGGATCAGGATCTGGTCCGACAGCGCTTGATCTTCTCTTCCCAAATCCATCGCGACAATTCGGCCGATGCGCTGGGTGAAAACGATCTTGTGCGCCGTCACCGCCTCGGAGATTTCGGGGGTGTCGCCGCCAGTCTCAGCCCGTGTGCGCAGGAAGAGACAGCCTCGGTTGCCTTCGATCCGCACCCAGTCTTCGAGCGCTGCGAACAGGGCGTCCACGCTCTGCACTTCGATCCGCGCCATAAAACGTCGGTCACGCTCAGTCAGGACGCGCGCCATGAGCTGAGCCTTGCTGCCCGCATGCTTGTAGAGCGTCCGGCTCGACATACCCGCCGCCTCGGTCAGTTTGTCTATACCGGTCGCCATGTAGCCGTGCCGGTCAAAGAGCTGCTCCGCTGCTGCGGTGAGTTTTTGGGTCTGGTCCATGCGCGGGTGTCCTTCGTTGTTCGAAGGGTGATGTAAAACGATCGTTTTACATCTTCAAATGTGCGGGAAATTTTCGGGTTATCCGCAATGCGATCTGCCCCGGCTTGACCCCGCCGGGGCAGTGGGTGCTCAGTGGTTGATGACAGCCATCACGGCGCTCCCGATTTCTTGCAGGGCGGCGTTTCGCGTTGCGAAGTCCGCATCCACGTCAGAGATAAAGATCGTCGCGATCCACGGGTCGGCACCCTCGGGCGTGATCAGCGCAATGATGTTGCGCGTGTGGCTGCCGCTGCCGGACTTGTCGAGGATCAGCCAGCCATCTGGCGCATCTGCCCGCAGCAGGTTTTTTGTGACACCGCCAAAGCTCATCCACTCGACCAGCTGGATCCGCGACATCGGGGCGAGCACGTCACCGAGCAAGAGAGCGCGCAGCGTTTCGGACATGGCGCGCGGTGTCGTCGTATCGCGCGGGTCGCCCGATGCGAATGTGTTTAACTCAGGCTCGCGGCGGTCAAGGCGGCTGATTTCGTCCCCGATCTCGCGGAAAAAGGCGGTGACTGCCTGCGGGCCGCCGATATGGTCGATCACCATATTGGTCGCAGTATTGTCGCTTATGTCGAGGGCGGCAAAGCATAGGTCCGAGAGGGTCATCTCGGTACCGACACGGGTCTTGGTTATCGGCGCGTAGGCGAGGATTTCATCTTGCCTCACAACCAGCGTGTCTGACAGCAAGAGCGCACCCTCGTCGACCTGTTTGAGCATGGCGGCACAGACGGGCGCTTTGACGGTGCTGTTCATCAGGAAACGTTCATCGGCGCGGTGCGCCCACGATGTATCGGAGCCCGTGTCGACAAGCATCACGCCAACCCGTGCGCCAAGGCGATTTTCGACCTCGCTGACGGTGTTGGAGAGCGTTTCGATGGCTGTCTGGGCGGGGACAGCTGTGGTCAGGCACAGGCCGAGAGAGAGCCCTGCCGCGAGGCGCGACAGGACGTAGGCGGTGATCCGCATGGTTTTTATCCTTATTGATTGAGGTGCTCGAAACACCGCTTGGACATCAGGTGATGTCATGGGGGCACTTGTAGTCTGGCGAATATCCGGCCATCAAACGACAAATCTTATGACCTGCTATAAGTTGAGGTAATGCCATGGATCGCCCCGACTTGCCGCTCAATGCTCTGCGCGTTTTCGAGGTCGCGATGCGGCAGGGCAGCTTTACCAAAGCTGCGATTGAGCTGCGGGTGACGCAGGCAGCGGTCAGCCATCAAGTGGCGCGGCTAGAGGATCTGCTGGGGGTGACGCTCTTCTTTCGCACCTCGCAGGGGCTCGTTCCGACGGATGAGGGACGCTTGCTGTTTCCGGTGCTGGAACACGGGTTTGATGCGATGGCGCGGGTTCTGGACCGGCTTGGCGGGCGGCGCGATATCGAGGTGCTGAAGGTTGGCGTAAACACGACCTTTGCGCTGGGCTGGTTGATGCCGCGGCTCGAGATGTTCCGGCAGGCCCACCCCGAAATCGACCTGCGCATCTCGACCAATAACAATCGGGTGGAGATCCTGCGCGAGGGGCTGGATATGGCGATCCGTTTCGGCGCCGGCGGCTGGACGGGGCACGAGGCACTGCCGCTGATGGAGGCCCCGCTGTCGCCGCTCTGCGCCCCATCGCTGGTAGCACGGTTGGTGGAACCCGCCGATCTGGCGCAAGTCACGCTGCTGCGCAGCTACCGCAGCGCCGAATGGGCGGGCTGGTTCGAGGCGGCAGGTGCGGTCTGTCCGCCGGTCACGGGGGCGGTCTTTGACAGTTCGATTGCACTGGCCGAAATCGCGGCGTCGGGCGGCGGAGCGGCGCTTTTGCCTGTTACGATGTTCGAAAGCTGGATCGCGTCGGGGCGGCTCGCGCAGCCTTTTTGGCGTGACGGTAACCGCTGGCCGCTATTACCTTGCTTGGCCATCGGACAAACCGCAAACGCCAGCGATGCGCAGCTTTGCCAGTTGGTTGTCCGGGAGGCGCGCCGCCTGAGTGTTCCGTCTGCGGGCGGGCGTGCCGCCGCACCCAGAGGTCATGCGATAACTTGGTTAGCCCACCTGCATACCGCCGTAGAGCATCGTGCGCGGCAGGTCGAAGATGAAGTAGGGGTTCAGTGCGGGCAGGGCGCTCGCGGCGTTCAGGCGATCCAAATGATCTTCGGTGAATTCTAGCGACAGGGCGGCAAGATTCCCTTTCAGTTGCTCGGGCTTGCTCGCCCCCAGTAGGAGCGACGTTGCGCCTGGTTGCTGCAGCACCCAAGCAAGCGCGACCATGCACCATGGGCACGTCCAACGCGTCAGCCACGGCCCGTGCGGTGTCGACGATGTCAAAGTTGCGCTCGGTGAACAGCATCCCGCCATATGGGTTCGCGCCGTTCAGACGCTCGCGCGGCTGGTCCTCGGCTCCGTCAGCGGCATTCGGCACCGTGGCGCCTTCGGAGACGGCGGCGAGTTTGTCGCGTCTGTATTTGCCAGTTAGCAATCCGCCTCCCAAGGGGCTCCACGGCATCATGCCAAGGCCGAATTCCCGCGCCATCGGCAGGATGTCCAGCTCGACGCCGCGTTCCACCAGAGACCAGGCGTATTGCAGGCCGATCGGCCCCGGCAGGCCATGGGCGCGGGCTAGCGTGGCGATCTTGGCCACGTACCACGACGGCGCGTTGGAAAAGCCGTAGTACAGAATATCGCCCCGTGCGACCGCATCGGACAGTGTGCGCAGGACCTCTTCGGCGGGGGTGAGTTGGTCCCAAACATGCACCCAGTACAGGTCGATCCGGTCGACGCCGAGCCGCTTGAGCGATCCTTCGATCCCGAGCCGAATGTTGTAGGCGCCGTTGCTCGCGTGCATCGGCGTGCCCTCAGACCGCGAGAAGCCCGCCTTGGTCGAGACCACCAGCCGGTCGCGTATCCCGCTGTCCTTCACGAACCGGCCCAGCATTTTTTCGCTTTCGCCGCCCGAATAGACATCAGCGGTGTCGATCAGGTTGCCGCCAGCGTCGACATAGGTGTCAAAGATCGCGCGTGCCGTGGGTTCATCAGTGCCCCAGCGGCCTGCGCCAAATGTCATGGTGCCAAGCGCCAGCGGACTGACGATCAGTCCAGAGCGGCCAAAAGGGCGGTAGTCGGTCATGTTCATGCGTCTCTCCTGTGCGTTGAGAGACAACGTAAGGGGCCGCGGCGTCGGCGATTAGCTGCTAACGGTGCCATAAGCTTGTGAGGATAGTTCAGTAATGGCACGCACACCGCTCAACGATCTTGGCGCTTTCGCTGCCGTTGCTCGGACGCGCAGTTTCACCGCCGCTGCGGTAGAACTCGGGGTCTCGCCGTCGGCCCTCAGCCATGCCATGCGTGGGCTTGAGGACCGTCTGGGTGTACGGCTGCTGGCGCGGTCCACCCGCTCCGTCGCACCGACAGAGGCAGGCGCGGCGCTGCTCAACCGCCTAGCTCCCGCGCTGACTGATATCGAGGAGGGGTTGGAGGCGCTTGCTGCGTTTCGCGACACGCCGGAAGGGATCGTGCGCCTGACGACCTTCCACTGGATCGCCTCGACTTTTCTTGCGCAGCGTTTGCCAGCCTTCCTCGTGGCCCATCCCGGGATCACGGTGCAGGTGACGGTGGACGACAAACTACAGGACATCGTGGCCGACAGGTTCGACGCCGGGTTGCGCTTTGGCGACGACGTAGAGAAAGACATGATTGCCATTCGCGTCGGTCCGCCTTTGCGGCACCTCGTGGTGGCGACGCCGGATTACTGGGACCGCCACGGGCGCCCGACACACCCGCGCGATCTGCGCAATCACCGCTGCGTCTCTTACCACAACCTAAGTAGCGGCAGCATTAGCCCATGGGAGTTCGAAAAAGACGGGCGCGAGCTGCGGCAACGCGTTGAGGGCGGGCTGATCTGCAATTCCGTCGACCGTGCGCTCTCGCTTGTCCGGAGCTGAGAGAGCGTTAGCCTGCACATGGAAGAGGATGTGGCCGATGACCTTGCCTCTGGGCGATTGGAGGCTGTGCTCCAAGACTGGTGCCCACCCTTCGACGGCATCAGCCTCTTTCATCCAAGCCGCCGCCAGACCCCACCCGCGCTGCGCGCATTGATAGACTTTCTGAAGAAGTAACGTGTTGGTTGGCCCTCGTACGATCTTCGCTGCGGCGAGCGGTGCACTTGGTGTGTCCAGTCGCTGTAAGTTGAAAATCAGAGGATACCCGCGCCCGTGACGCTGCTTTGCTCTTTATGGACTGCGGAAGGCGACGGCCCTTTGCACGTCTCACCATCCGTCGCATTGGCCGTGTCCCAAAGGGCATGCAAATTGTTGGTCCTGCCAATGCGAACATCTGTACAGAGCCACGGTTTTTTCAGTTAGTCGCGGCGAAAGACATTCAGCCCAAGCTCTGGAGCGTCTTTGGCCGAATCCCATATGCGCTTTAAGCACGAGCCTACCAACCCCGCACACGCGGCAGGCTATCCAAAATTTATGTCGCAAACCTATCCCTCTGTCCCAAACCCATCCCATCGATGAATGGTCCTATAGGTTTGGCGCGATATGTCGTTCTTCCAACATAGAACCAAAATGGCACTATCTGGGGGATCTCATGGCCGAAATCGCGGTGTTTCCAAACGCAGCCGACCACGCTCCGCAACAGCCCGAGCAGGATAAGTCTGCGATCGCAGGGATTGCAAATCGCGTCGGAACCCTGAGTGTCGCAATCGCCGAGGTGTCTGGGGATGTGAACGACACCGCCGCGCGGGTCCAAGAACAGAGCGAACGATTCAGGCAAATCCACAATCGCGCCCTCGGGATGTCCGAGCAGAGCGCCGTGGTCACCTCTGCTGCGCAGCGCGCCTTGGGGATTTCCGAAGAGGCCGAGGGGCGCATGGCATCGACCAGCGGAAACCTAAGCGCCATGGTGGCCGACGTGAACCGCCTGACTGAACAAGTCACTGCAATCGCGGGGCAGCTTGATGGTCTGCAGGCGGCACTGGATCAGGTGGCCAAGGTTTCGCGCCATGTGGCTGGTATTTCCCGTCAGACCAACCTGTTGTCGCTGAACGCCTCGATCGAAGCGGCGCGCGCAGGGCAACATGGCAAAGGTTTCATGGTTGTCGCGGGCGAGGTAAAGGAACTGTCGAACCAAGCCGGGCAGGCGACTGCCGAGATTGGCGAGACTATCGAACAGCTGAACAAAGAGCTTGGGGCCCTGCGCGCCAACGCGGAAAGCGCCACAGCTTTGGCCGGGGATATCAGCGAGAAAACCAGTGGCGTAGAGGGCGAAATCGACGCCATCCCCTTGACGCTTGGCAAGGTGCGGGTCGCACAACAGGATATCGTGACGGCCTCTGGCACCATCGACCAGTCGATCGTGGCGACCCAGAAGGACATCGACGAGTTGATCGTAAACGTGGAGCAATCCGCAGGTAGCCTTGCCAAGGCGAACGACGCCTTGCTCGAAGTCACAGACGACGCTGAAACGCTCACGGCGCTGTCCGCGCAGCTGGGGGTCGAGACGTATGACACGCCCTACATCGACGCCGTCAAAACCTATGCGGCGCAGATTACCGAGGCGCTCAATGCTGCGGTCAAAGCGGGTAGGGCGACGGAGCGGGATCTCTTTGACGATAACTACGTCCAGATCGAAGGCACAGCGCCGATTCAGCACATGACCCGCTTTACGCATCTGACGGATTCGATCCTGCCGAGCTTCCAAGAGCCGCTGCTCAAGTTCTCGGACAAGGTGGTGTTCTGTGCGTCCATCGATCGCAACGGCTACATTCCGACCCACAATTTGAAATTTAGCCACCCCCAGCGTTTTGGGGATGTGGAGTGGAACACCGCAAACTCGCGCAACCGTCGAATCTTTGACGACCGGGTCGGCTTGGCGGCGGGCAAAAGCACGCGTCCGTTCCTGCTTCAGGCCTATCGTCGCGACATGGGCAATGGCGAATTCCGCATGATGAAGGACGTCTCTGCGCCCATTTACGTCAACGGACGCCACTGGGGTGGTCTGCGACTCGCATATCTGTGCGACTGAACGGGGCGGGGTGCCCATAAGGGTATATCGCCGCATCCCAAAGCGAACGTTACCTGCCGTTAAGAGATTATTCTCCTTTGGCGTGCATTTTGCGAAACTGAACCCAATAGGCAATCAGGAGTGACCATGTACGGCGATCACTATGACAAAGGCCCCGGACCCGCGCGGCACATTGCCGTGGTGCGAAGCCAATATGGCGGAAACTATCAGGAATTCGGTCGCCACTACGGCTACGATCGCATGGAAATGATGGTCCTGCAGCGCAAAATCACACGCCGCCTCTATATAGGAATCGCTGGTTTGGCGACCGGTGCGGTGGTTCTGGCGTGGGTGTTAGGCCTACTGACCTGACCGTTGGGGAATGGGGTTTAAAAGGGCTGGTACCGAGAGGTGCCAGCCTTTTTCCGTTTTGCGATCCGATATCCGTGCTACGGCTTGCGCAAACGTCATAGAGGCCATGCGCGGCAGCGCCTTGCCATATTGATCCATATGAAATAGATAGCAAAGCTACCTAAATATGGAGCGCCCCGTGAGACACAGCGAAAACCGAGAGGACATTGGCTTTCAGCTGGTCATGGTGTCCCGCCGCTATCGCAAGGCAATGGACGCCGTCTTTGCCGAAAACGACCTGAGCGATGCGACTTCTCTGCCGCTGCGCTACTTGGCGCGGCAGGAGACGCCGCTTCGGCAAAAGGATTTGGCCGACCGCTTGGCCATCGAAGGCCCGACACTGGTGCGCACGCTCGACATGCTGGTGTCCAAAGGGCTGGTGCGCCGGACAGAGGACCCAGACGACCGGCGGGCCAAGCTGATCAGCGCAACTGACGAGGGACGCGCATTTCTAAAACAGATTTCAACGCGGTTTAGCGCTCTGCGAAGCGCTCTGTTCGAGGGGATCGCCGAGGCGGACATCGACGCGACCCTTCGGCTGCTCGACCAATTGGAGCGCAATATTGCAACGCATCGCGACAGGTGACGCGAATAAACGAATTTTAATTCGCTCGGGCAGGATGCCGGAGCTGGAAAGGTGGATTGGATGACACGGTCGGATTGGGCGCGCGCGGCGAGCCTTGGGATGGCAGCTTGGATGTCCTTTGTGGTTGCGACGGCGCTCGGGGTGGATCACGCATTCTGGGCGGCGATGCCGGTGTGGGTAGTGGCCCAACCTTGGCGCGGCGTCACGATGGAGCGGGCGCTGTGGCGGCTGGTCGGGACAATCGTTGGCGGTACGGCGGGGCTGGCGTTGCTGGCGGTGTCGCCGTCGCCGTGGGTGACAGGGATCGGCATGTCGGCACGGCGCGCTTGCTGCTGGATGCAGATGCTTCGGACGCCCAACTGGATGCAGCGGTCGCTGAAACCGTAGGTCAGGGCGCAGCGCTCGAGGCGCGTGCGCGGCTCGTGGCTGCTGGGTCCAGAGACGGGTATCGCCGGATGGCGGCGCTAGACGCTATTTTGGCGGCGGGGCTTGGCCTGCTCGAGGCGGCGACTGCCGCAAGTGAAGACCCCGAGCAACGAGAGCTCGCGATCCAAGCGTTGGACACCCACGCAGACCGGCCTGAACCGACATCGGCGCAAGCGGTGTTTCCCGCAGTCGTCCGTCTGATCGAGGCGCAGCGGGCCCTGCAGATCGCATCCGAAGATCTGCAATCCGTCGCCCGCTCTGGACGAGATTTTCGCAAGCTGGTGCCGCCAAACAATCCGGCGCTTGCGCTTCGCGGTGCACTTCTGGCGGCGGCTGGGGGCCTTGTTGGGTCCGCTTTGTTCATTCTGACCGGCAGCTTTATCGGAGAGCTGACGGCGTTCTCGATGGTGATCTTTTCGCTTGTGCTCGGGTCGATGCCCGTCCCGCAAAATATTGCGCCAAAGCTGGTGATTGGTGTTTTTGCAGGGGCAAGCGCAGGGGTCCTTTATCGCCTTGGGGTGCAGCCGTTTGTCACGGATTGGGTGACGCTCGTGCTGGGTCTGCTGCCGTTTGTCGCTGTGGGGGCGATTGCCCGCGCCAACCCGCGCACCGCGACTTACGCGCTAGATGCGAACATGTGCTTTATGCTGGCCAGTCAGGCCGGTGCGGCTGCAGCCCCTCTGCCAGTGGTTCTGGGATCAGGTGCGGCGATGATTGGTGGTACGATTGCGGTGGTCCTGTGCATCATGGCGCTGCCCCGTCCGGGGCGTGGGCTTATCACCAAGACAGAGGATCGTCTGATCCGCGACCTGAATGCCTTGTCCGCACGTCGAGAGGCCGTCGATCCGCACCGGTGGTCTGCCCTCTGGGGACGCCGTATTTTGACCTTGGCAACAGCGCTGGAAACGGCCGGCGAAGGCTTGCCGCGGCAATTCTTTGGCCTTGCGGGGCAGGGCTATCAGATTTTGGGGCGGCATTCGAAGACAGGCTAAACCCCAATCAGGTGGCCGCTTCGTCCAGCCGTTCGGCCACCAGTTCCAACCCCTGCCGAATGCGGCCAGGGTCGATCGACGAATAGGCCAGCCGGTAATGCGAGGCATCGGGCGCGCGTCGGGCAAAGAAGGCATTGCCCGGCTCGATCAAGACGCTGTCGGCTCGCAGGTCCAGCGCCAGCTTCATCGTGTCCACGCCCTCTGGCGCGCGCATCCAGAAGGACGAGCCGCCGTGCACTTCGCGCGTGCCAAGGGTCAGGCCAAACTCTTTGATGCAGTCCTCCATGACCGCGCGGCGCTTGGCGTAGCTGCGGGCCATGCGGGTGATCTGCGCGTCGTAGTGGCCCAAAGACAGAAAGTAGGCCGCCGTGCGCTGGATGTGGCTGGGGGGATGGCGCAAGACGACAGAGCGCAGCTTGCGCATTTCCTCGATCATCGGGCGGGCGGCGACCACATAGCCCAGACGCAGGCCGGGAAATACCGATTTGGAGAACGAGCCGACGTAGATCACCGACCCTGCCTGATCGAGTGATTTGAGCGCGGGCGCAGGCGATGACAAAAAGGACATCTCGAACTCGTAGTCATCCTCGACGATGATGTAGCCGTCACGCAGAGCGCCCTCTAGCATAGCAAGCCGACGGTCCAAGGGCATGGTGATGTTGGTCGGGCAATGGTGGCTGGGGGTGGTGAACACCACATTGGCATCTGCGGGTATCAGGTCGGGTGGCAGGCCGTCTTCGTCCACGTCGATGGATGACGCTACAAACCCCATCTGGTCAAAAATCTGCCGCAAGCCGGGATAGCAGGGGTTCTCGACCACGGCCTTTTGCCCCTCTGACAGCAGGAGTTGCGCGATCATCCAAAGGGCATTTTGCGCGCCCATTGTGACGAGAATCTCATCCGGTTCAGCGCGAATGCCGCGACGGGGCAGGATGTGTCGCAGGATGTATTCGATCAGCATCGGATCATCGCGCTGGTAGTGGTCGCGGGTCAGGGTGTCGAAGTCCCGCCGCCCCACGGCCCGCAGAGAACAGTCGCGCCAGTTGCGGTGGTCAAAAAGCTCTGGGTCGGACTGGCCGTAGATAAACGGGTACTTGAAGTCGGGCCAATTCGGCGGCCGTGCGATGTTCTGGCGGGGCTGAGGACGGCGGGCCAGAATGCCATCCCAGTCGACGCCGCCGCTCTGGCTCTTGTCGACCTCGCGGAAACTGGGGCGCTTGGGGGCAGTGTCCGCGATAAAGTATCCCGACCGGTCGCGCGAAACGAGATATTCGTTTGAAACCAATTCCGTGTAGGCCAAAGTTACAGTAATTCTGGAGACACCAAGTTGTGCCGCCAACCTGCGCGAGGATGGCATCTTTTCCCCTGCGACGCACCGGCCTGACATGATCGCATCCGACACAATCTGCTGGATTTGCTGCTGAAGTGTCGCCTCGCTGTGGGGCGGCAGCATAAAGATTTCAGGGGGGATCGACATGCACTGGACCTACGACACAAAAGAACTGGCCTTAACGCTAGAAGGCCAGTTCCGAAGGTGCAATCAAAGCTGGGCTTTCGCTTTGCTCAGCCGAAGACGTTGCCCAAAGCTTCATCGATTGCGTTGGTGATTGCGTCGATGTCGTCCGCCGTTGCGATCAGCGCGGGGGCAAGGCAGAGGGTATTGTTCAGCCCTGGAATGGCGCGGGCGGTGGCACCGATGATCACCCCTTGGCGCATACAGTCGGCGACGACGGCTCGGACCTGAGCCTCTGGCGCGGGCGTTTTGGACGCGCGGTCGGACACCAGTTCTAGGCCGCAGAACAGCCCCAATCCGCGGGCCTGTCCGACCACAGCATGCTTGTTCGCCAATGCGTTCAGGTTGGCCATCAGGCGGTCGCCCATGGCGGTGGTGTTGTCCAGTAGCCCCTCGTCCTCGATGATGCGCAGGTTTTCCAAAGCGGCGGCGGGACCAGCCGTGCAACCGCCAAAGGTCGAGATGTCGCGGAACATGGCGAGCGGGTCGCTGGCGTCTTCTTTGAACAGGTCAAAGACTTTTTCGTTGGTCACCAGACAGGCAATCGCCGCATAGCCAGAGGCTACGCCCTTGGCCATCGTGACGAAGTCCGGCTCGATCCCGTAGTGCTGGTAGCCGAACCATTTGCCCGTGCGTCCGACGCCGCAGACGACCTCGTCAATATGGAGCAGAACGTCATACTTGCGGCAAATCTCTTGGACGCGCTGCCAGTAACCCACCGGGGGCGTAATGACCCCGCCGCCTGCGGTCACGGGCTCTAGGCAGATCGCGCCGACGGTGTCTGGGCCTTCGCGCAGGATGACCTCTTCGATGGCGTCGGCGGCGCGTTCGCCATAGTTTTCGACATCCCACTGAGCGCGGTATTCGAGGCAATGGGGCACTTCGACAAAGCCGGGGGTGTAGGGACCGTACTGCGCGTTGCGCTCGAATTGCCCACCAGCCGAGATCGTGGAGATGGTCGAACCGTGGTAGTCACGCTCGCGGTACAGGATTTTGTGCTTCTTGCCGCCGTAGCGCTTGTGCGCGATTTGGCGGACCATCTTGAAAGCTTTCTCGTTCGCCTCCGAGCCCGAGTTCACGTAGTAGACGCGGCTCATCCCTGGCATTTTCGAGATCAGGCGCTCTGCAAACTGCGCCCCAGGAATCGAACCTGCGGATTGGGCAAAGTAGTTTAGTTTCACCAGCTGGTCGCGCACCGCATCGGCGATGCTTTCGCGCCCATAACCCACATTCACCGTCCAGACTCCGCCCGACACACCGTCCAGATGTTCACGCCCTGTGGAGTCCCACAGGCGCATGCCTTTGCCCTCGATCATGATGCGCGGGTCCGTGGACTCATACTGTTTGTGCTGGGTCAGGTGGTGCCACACATGGGCTTTGTCAGCAGCGATGACGTCCGAGAAGTCATTGGTAGAAAAGGATTGTGTCACAGGCGGGCTCCGAAAGCGTGCGTTGAACAGGGGGTGCTCTGCGCCCGACTCGATGGGCCAAGGCGCAGGGTTGATCCCACGGTGTGCCCAAATTTGCAGCGTGAGTAGGGCCAGACGCCGCATAGCCATATGTCCAGTTGGCCACCGCCGTTGAGCGTTTGGGCTGGGGCGCTCTTACTTGGGTCAAGGCGGGCCGTGCAGGTGCAGCATGTGCCGTCGCCGATCACCCCAATCGCATCGCTCCAGCAGATGACCGAGCGTTCCAACAAGGAGGTTGACCATGAAGACCCTCACCAAACTGATGACCGGCGCCGCCGTTTTGCTGAGCGCCCAAGCCGCCACCGCCGAAGAACTGACAGTTGGCTATTTCCTAGAGTGGCCGATGCCGTTCCTCGCGGCCAAGGCGGACGGTGCCTACGAAGAGGCGCTAGGGATGGACGTGAACTGGGTGTCGTTTGAAACCGGCACCGCGATGTCGGCGGCCATGGCCTCGGGCGATGTGCAGATTTCGGTGTCCCAAGGGGTGCCGCCCTTCGTCGTCGCGGCCTCGGCTGGGCAACCGCTGCAGGTCATCGACGTGGCTGTGTCCTATTCTGAGAATGATAACTGCGTTGTGGCGACCGAACTCGAGATCGACAAGGACAGCGCCGGCGAGTTGGCGGGCAAGAAGGTCGCCGTGCCGATCGGGACCGCCGCGCATTACGGCTTCCTTCGTCAGATGGACCACTTTGGCGTCGACCTGTCGAGCCTGACCGTAGTCGACATGCCCCCAACCGATGGCGCGGCTGCGCTGGCGCAGGGCGAGGTCGACTTTGCCTGCGGGTATGGCGGTGGCCTGACCCGTATGAAAGAGCACGGCAATGTGCTGCTGACTGGCGCCGAGAAGGAAGAGCTGGGTATCTTGGTGTTTGATGTGACCACCGCGCCTTCGGATTTCATCGTCGAGAACGAAGCGCTTGTCGCGAAATTCCTTGGCGTGACCGCTGCGGCGAACGCCGAATGGAACGAGACCCATTCGCCCGAGATGCTGGAAAAGATCGCAACCGAATCCGGCATGACAGTCGAGGCGACCGAAGCTTCGATTTCGACCTTCACCTTCCCCTCGATCGAAGAGCAGCTTTCTGCGAAATGGCTGGGTGGCGGCTCGCAGACCTTCATGAAGGGCGTCGCGGATGTCTTCGTGGAGGCAGGTTCGATTGACAGCGCGCTGGACAGCTACGAGGGCTCGGTGAACACCGGTCCGCTGGTGTCGGCGCAATAAGCGGTCCAAACGGGTGCGCCGCACAAGGCGCGCCCAAACCTCTGATCCCCCGAAGGAATATTGTATGTCTTCTTTGAGCATCGAGTCTGTCTCTATGCGGTTTGACCTGCCGGACGGCGGGCATGTTCAAGCGCTCAAGGATGTGTCGCTGGACATCGCGAAAGGCGAGCTTTTGTCCGTTCTTGGCCCGTCGGGCTGCGGGAAATCGACGTTGTTGAACATCGTGGCGGGTTTCTTGGCTGCGACGGACGGGCAAGTAACCTTGAACGGTAAACCCGTGAACGGACCGGGCGCAGAGCGCGGCATGGTTTTCCAGAAAGGGGCGCTGTTCGAATGGATGAGCGTCCGCCGGAACGTGGAATTCGGACTGCGGATGAAGGGCATGCCCGAAACAGAGCGCAACACGATTGTCGAGAACCTGCTCGATACCGTTGGCCTGCGCGCCTTTAAGGACAAGGCGGTGTACGAATTGTCGGGCGGGATGCAGCAACGCGTGGCTTTGGCCCGCTGTCTGGCGAATGATCCGGACGTGATCTTGATGGACGAACCTTTGGGCGCGCTGGACGCTCTGACCCGAGAGAAGATGCAGGGACTGGTGCTGGACCTGTGGAAGAAGACGGGCAAGACCATCATCCTGATCACCCACTCTGTGGACGAAGCTTTGCTGCTGGGCGAACGGCTGATCGTCATGGCCCCGCGTCCGGGCCGCATTCACCGTGAATACCGTCTGCCCTTCGCTGACCGCGCCGCAGTGTCCGATCTGCGCACGGTCAAAGAGGACCCAGATTTCGGCAACACCAAGAAAGAAATCCTTGGGATGATCTGGGAGATGGAAGAGGAAATCATGAGCGGAGGAGACAAGTAAATGACCGGTCTCGTTATTCTTGCTGTCTATCTCGCGCTCTTTTTCGGGGCATATTTTGCGGTAGTTGCCGTGCGCGCTAGCATGGCCAAGGTCTCTGATTTCACCTCTTTGAAAACGGTGACCTTTGGCGACGAAAGCGCGGTGCGGCCTGATCGCATGGCCTCTTTGATTTCGGTTGTTGTGGTGTTTCTGGTTTGGGGCGCGTTCACCGGATCCAAGCTCGTGCCGATCCATGTTCCAGGCCCGTTCATGGGGCAAACTGAGTTCACCTATACGGCTACTGCGCCCGATGGCGCGACCTCTGACGGGACGGTCCGCGTGCTGGTCCACGAGATGGGCGAGGATGTCTCCGACCCAGAGCCCGCAGCGGACACGGGCTTTGCCGTCAGCGATGTGGCGACGGTTGCGGCTTGGCGGTCGGTGCTCATCCCGGCCTCCCGTAATGACGGCGAGGATGTCACCGTCACTCAGGTCGAGGGGCAGGCCATCAGCCCCGGCGATACGGTCTCGGTTCCCAATGGTTCGGTCACGATGACCCGCAAAGGATCGCTCAACTTCTCGCCCGATAGCGGCTTGCAGATGGAGGCGATCTGGATGCCCCCGCCCGAAGCTGTGGCTGCTCAGTTGGTCGACATTGCGGTGAATGGCTATCAGAATGTGTCCCTGTGGGAGCATGTGGGCTGGTCGCTCTGGCGCGTTCTCTCAGGCTTTGTGCTGGGGTCGCTGATCGGCATTCCGCTGGGCTACGCGATGGGCCTGTCTGGTTGGGCGCGCGGTTGGTTCGATCCGATTGTCGAGTTCATGCGCCCTGTGCCGCCCTTGGCTCTGATCCCGCTGGTGATCATCTGGTTCGGCATCGGCGAGAACGGCAAGATCGTGCTCCTGTTCCTTGCGGCGCTGTGGGTGATGATCATCTCGGCGCGGGCAGGGGTGTCGGGCGTCAACATCACCAAGGTGCATGCGGCCTACTCGTTGGGCGCATCGAAATGGCAGGTGTTGCGCCACGTGATCGTTCCCAATTCACTGCCCGAGATTTTCACCGGTGCGCGGGTGGCGATGGGCGTATGCTGGGGCACCGTGGTCGCGGCAGAACTGGTCGCTGCAGAAAAAGGTGCGGGCAAGATGATTGTTGCGGCGTCGAAGTTCCAAGCAACCGATATTGTGATCATGGGGATCGTTCTGATCGGGATCATCGGCTTTGCCATCGACATCTTCATGCGCAAGGCCGAGGCGTGGTTGGTCCCATGGAAAGGGCAGTCCTGACCTTGTCCCGACAGGCAAACAAACGGCGCGCAGTCACACTGCGCGCCGTTTTGCGTTTACAGCAGACCATTCAGCCCTTTGATCCCCGTCAGCAGCGCAGAAATCAGCATGATCCCCAACGCCGCCATGCGGTAGTGCCCGTCGCCAAGCCGCTTGAACAGCAGACTGCCCGCATAGGTTCCAATCAGCAGCGCCGGATAGCTGGCCGCCGCAATGTAGAGTAGGTCAACGGATATGGCGTCCGAGCCAAGCTCAATGAACAGCAGCGCCAAAGCGGCGGCGAAACTGAAGTAAATCAGCAAAGACGCACGGCTGGTGGCTTTGTCCGCGCCACGACCCAAGAAGTACGCCACAGCGGGCGGGCCGGGCATTGCGGCCAAACCCGCGAGCAAGCCAGCAGCGCAGCCGGTCCCAAGCGCTGGCCCGCGACCATCGGGGATAGCAACCTTGGCCAACAAGGCAAACAGCCCCACGAATACCAGCGCCGCAATTGCCACGCGCATCACATCGGGGGGCAGTTGCGTCGCCAGAAGCGCGCCAGCTGGCGCCCCGACCAACGTCCCGAGGCACAAGAGACCTACCGCCTTGCGGTCGATCCGCCGGTGATGCTGGTAAATGTCAAAGGGTGCGGCAGCGATCTGCAGAATTTCGATCACGATGACCGCATGCAGGGGCGGTACCACCAAACTGAACAAAGGCACAGCAGCGAGCCCAAAGCCAAAACCGGTGACACCACGCAAAAAACCGGCGGCCAAGGTGGCCGCCGACAGAATAAAGATATGATCCATGTCAGTCGAAATTCATCACGATGGTTTTTGATCTCGTAAAGTGTTCCAGCATCGCTTCGAGCGAGGCCTCTTTGCCAAGCCCCGATCTGCCAAAACCCCCGTAGGAAACATTCGGCTGGATGGTCAGGTTTTGGTTCACCTGCACATATCCTGCGTTCAGTCGCGCGGTGCTGTCCAAGGCGGTCGAGAGGCTGCGCGTCCAAACGCTTGCCGCAAGGCCATAGTGCGTGGAGTTCGCTGCAGCAATGACCTCTTCGTAGTCCGTCCAGCTTTGGACAACCGCGACGGGGCCAAAGATTTCTTCCATCACGCAGGGGTGGTTGTCGGGCAGGTCCATCAGGATGGTCGGCTGAATGAACAGGTCAGGGGACAGATCGGCGCTGCTGGGCAGGGTCCCATAGCGTTTGACAGTTGCTCCTTCGGTCCCCTCGGCCAGCGCAATATAGCGCTGGATCGTAGCCATCTGACGCGCGTTGATGATCGTGCCGACGTCGGTGGATTCGTCCAACGGATCGCCTATGACCAGCGCGTTCAGCGCCTCTTCGAGCTGCGCCATGAACGCGGCCCTCAGGCTCTCATGCACGTAGATCCGGCTGGCGGCCGTGCAGCTCTGCCCTTGGCGGGTGAAACGCATGCCAGAGATCGCCCCCGCGACGGCTTTGTCCAGATCGGCGTCTTCGCAGATAATCATGGGGGATTTCCCGCCAAGCTCTAGTGACACGGGGATGATCCGGCTGGCCCCGATTTTGTAGATTGTTTCGCCCACGGCTTCGGACCCGGTAAAGGTGATCTTGGCGATGTCGGGATTGCGTGTCAGGGCATCGCCGCACTCTGCGCCCGTGCCATTGATCACGTTCAAGATCCCAGCAGGCAGGTGGCGCATGAGGATGTCCGCCATCAAGAAAGTCGCAAAAGGTGCCTCTTCCGAGGCTTTGACCACCACGGTGTTGCCGGCAACCAGCGCGGGCCCAACCTTGAGCGCAAAGAGGACCAGCGGCACGTTCCACGGGACAATGGCGGTGACCACGCCCAAGGGCTCGCGGGTCGTCATGGTCAGCATGCGCGGGTTGTAGGGGATGGTCTGGCCTTTGATCTCGGACCCGAGGTTGCCGTAAAAATCCATGATGTCAGAGGCAACAGCGACTTCGCCGCGGCATTCGGTCCGGATGGCTTTGCCGGTTTCGCGGGCCAGCACCTGCGCAATGAGCGCCCCATGCTCCGCCAAAGCGCGTGCGGCAGCGGACACGCGCTTGCCGCGATCTCTTGCGGGCACTGCGGCCCATGCGGCCTGCGCGGCTTGGGCTGCATCAACCGCGAGCGCTGTGTCCTCTGCCGTGCTGGCGGGCGCGGTCCCCAAGACCTGTCCTGTCGCCGGATTGCGAACGTCTAGCGTATGCTTTGTCTTGGCCAGCGCGGCGTTGACCAAATTCGCAGAGGCATAGGCCGCGAAGGTGGCATCTGGTGTCGTCGGGAGTGGGGGCAGGGTGGTCATCTTGGCCTCGGGGTCAGTCTGTTTGACCCCGAGAGTACTCTTGCCCGCTTGGCTCGCGTTAGGGCCAGCCTGAAGCTTTGATAAGGCCAGATGAGGTCCCTAAAGCCCGGACGCCGATCAGAAGTCGACCACGCCTTCGTCCAGCCAAGTCACCCCGACAAGCCGGATCGAGCCATTGTCGTAATCCAGATAGGTGTCGCCGTTCTCGTGAGTGACGGTGACTTCGACATCGCCTCCGGCGAACCGGATTGTGTCCTGGCGTTTTTGGAAGTCGAGGATGAGGTCATTCCCTTGGTCCTGACCGCCCGCGGCGAAAATAAAAGTATCCTGATGCCGACCACCGGTCAGAACGTCATCTCCCGTGCCGCCAAAGAGCTTGTCTCGTCCGGTGCCCCCCGAAAGCGTGTCGTTCCCCGCGTCGCCCTTGAGCTTGTCATTCCCAGCATCCCCAAAGAGCTCGTCGTCCCCATCATTGCCGAACAGCTTGTCTTTGCGTTGCTTGCCGGACAGCCAATCGTTTCCGTCATTCCCAAAGAGCCGATCGTTTCCGCCATCACCCGAAATCGTATCGCTGCCGGCGCCGCCACGGATAACATCCCGTCCTGCGTTTCCGAAAAACAGGTCATGGTCATCGCTGCCCGTGATCTTGTCGCGGAAGCGCGTTCCGGCGAGTTCCTCAACATTGCTAAGCATCAGGGTGCGGGCGTACTCCGTGCCTGACACCTCTTCGGAGAAGGTGACCATGCCGGTCCCAAGGTTTGCGATCACGCCGGTCGTCAGTTCGCTGAGGACGACGTAATCTGTATCCTCGCCCCCATCAAAGTGATCGCTGATCGCGCGGGTCTGCCCATAACCCATGGACGCCGTATAGACGTCGTTCCCGTCCCCACCCGAAATGGAGTCCGCGCCGTAAAAGCCCAAAAAAGACTCGCCATAGACGCCACCGGTGCCGGTCCAATCTGTCGTCGACAACAGCGTGTTCAGCGCATGCATCGGATCGTCCGCGTCGGCGGTCGCCAGCAAGCTTTGGAAGGAGATGTCGGGCAAGCCGTCAATGATCATCGCGACAGAGCCCACATTCGGCCAGTAAATGTCAATGTGTCTGACGGTGCCGTCGCCCAACCCGTTCATCCCTGACCCAAAGAAGTTGGTGTAGGGATCGCGCAACGGGTTCACGCCATAGTCGATGCGCGTGCTGGTGCTGGAGAGAATTTGATTATTCTCGCTCTCGAGAACAGAGAGCAGCAAGAGTTGCATCGCGCCGTGATAATTGTTGTGGGCAAAGGTAGCGGCCATGTTCGATCCTTCGAGTTGGAAAACCGAACAGGCGTGTTCGATTTCGAAATCGCAACGGGGAGTTTTGCGCGGTATCTCTCAATAATACGTTAGGATCAGTAAGAAGTTGAGGCGGATTTTTACCCAAGCTAACCGGACGCGCGCATTGGCGAATTGGTCGGGGCATGATCATGCTCTACGCATTTGGGGACCTGTCAGCCTCCGAACCCCTCCATCCCGCCGCGGATCAGGAGCAGGATCGACAGGACAAAAAGCATGATTTGGATGATCCTCACATAAACAACTTCTGAAAGGATCCCGGTGATGTACCGCCCCGCGAATGTCCCAGCGACGCCCGACGCTGCGAGAGCGGCGATCAGACCCCAATTCAAGCCATCCAACTGGCCAATAGCCCAGTAGGCGGGCAATTTCACCAGATTGCCGATGGCAAAAGCGATGGCGATGGTTCCGGCGAATTCCAGCTTCGGCAGTTTTTGCGGCAGCAAATAGGCTTGGGACGGGGGTGCGCCGGAATGGGTGATGAAGCTGGCGATGCCGGTCAGGGTGCCCCAGAAGACGCCGGGCAGGACCTTGGCCTCGTGCTTTTCAGTCGAGCCGCGTTTTAGCCAAGCGCGGGCGCAAAACCACAGGCCGATCAGACCAGTAAAGATGAGCAGGGCGTATTCCGGCGTGTAAGGGGTGATAAACGTCGCAATGGCGACCCCAAGCAGAATTGATGGCGTCAGGATCAGCAGATTGCGTTTGGAATAATGCTGGCGGTAGAGCCAGACGCCGAACCAGTCGGTCACGATGTACACTGGTAGCAGGGTCGCGGCGGCTTTGACCGGGTTCATGAAAAGCGCGAGCATTGGGACCGCGATCGCAGCCGCCGAGGCAAGGCCGCCTTTGGACATCCCGACGATCAGCGCGGCGGTCACAAGAAGAATTGTATCTAGCATTCAGATCGGTTGCGCGGCGCGACTTGGGACACGCCGCGCGCTCCTTAGGCGTTGGTCAGGCGCGACATGTCTTCGTCGGTCAGGCTCAACTCTGCGGCTTTGGCAAAGCTTGCGACTTGGCTCAGGCTGGTGGCTGACGCGATAGGGGCCGCTACGCCATCGCGGGCAATGAGCCACGCAAGCGCTACTTCGGCAGGCTTGGCATTGTGCAGTGCGGCAACATCTTCGAGTACGTCAATCAGCTTCATCCCGCGCTCTGTCAGGTATTTCTCGACCATGCCGTCGCGCTGACGCCCACCCAGATCGTCCTTGGACCTGTATTTTCCCGACAAAAATCCGGCAGCGAGCGAGAAGTAGGTGACTACGCCGATATTCTTTTTCAGGCATAGCTCACGCAGCCCGCCATCCAGCGCATCGCGGTCATATAGGTTGTATTCCGGCTGGATCACTTGGTAGGCAGGCAGCCCCTCTGACACCGAGGTGTCGAGCGCGGCACGCAGCAATGTCTCGTCGTAGTTTGAGGCACCGATCGCGCGGATCTTACCCGACTTGAGCAAAGCGTCATAGGCGCCGAGCGTTTCGGCATGAGTTACGCTGTCATCAGGCCAGTGCGAAAAGTACAGGTCGACGTAGTCGGTTTGCAAACGCGACAGCGAATTGTCGATCGCCGCGCTGATCCAGTCTGCGCCAAGGCCCTTTTGCCCGTCGCCGCCCAAGTCCGAGCCGACCTTGGTAAAGAGTTTGACCTTGTCCCGCATACCGGGCCGTGCCGCGAACCAATTGCCAAGCACTGTCTCGGATTCGCCGCCCGAATTTCCATCCGCCCATGCCGAGTAGACATCGGCGGTGTCGATGGTATCGAACCCGTGGTCGATAAATGCATCCAGAATTTTGAAGCTTTCGGCTTCGTCGAGGGTCCAGCCAAAGACATTGCCGCCAAAAACGATGGGCGAGATGTTGAAACCGGTGGTGCCGAGTGGTGCGTAATCCATGGGAAAATCCTTGGTTTGTAAATCGGGGACGAGCGTCTCTCAGGATGCCTTGTTCGAGGCCGGCGCAGGGATCCAGCGCGGGCGGCTAGGATGGCCGTCATAGGACATGGGCGCAGGGAGCTGTTCGAACTCGATCAGCAGACCCCACGGGGTCAGGCCGAACTGGCCGCGGTTCCCGGGTCCTTCTTCCTGATCGCTCAGGTCGTAGGGCCCTTCCAGCAGCTTGCCGCCCGCAGCCGCGAAAGCCCGTGTCGCGGCGTCGATATCATCCACCGTCACACTGAAGTGGCTGATGCCGTAATCGGAAATGCTGCGCCCCGTCTCGCCGCCGGGCCGATCAATCTCAAAAACCTCTAGGTTCGCGCCGTTCTGGAGCCGCAGCATTGAAACGGCGACCATCCGGGTGCCTTTGCGCAGTCCGTTCTTTGATCCCACATCCTCGTGGGTGATGGGATCGTGATCCTTGTCAGTAAGCGAGTAGAGCACTTCGGCCTCAAAGGCGGCTTTGAAAAATCGGATGGCCTCTTCGTGATTTGGAACGGTCAGGCCGATATGTTCGATGCCGCGAATACTGCTCTGGGTCATGGGGTCCCTTTCTCTCTGAACACGTCACTGAAATGCGGGACGGCCTGTTCGAGGCCCGCGACGTTGGGGCATCCAGATTATCGGATGCAGGTCGCGGACGAGATGACGTCCCAGTCACATTGAGGATGAAATCACCGAAGCCTTGGGCTCCGCGCTTCTCGATGTAAACGTGCGTAAGCTCGTGCTGTTCCAAGCGTTTATGGCATAGCCGTCTTGCAAGGGTCATCTCGGGTCAGACAGAACTGGGTTTCGTCTGATGCCAGCAAAGCCAGTGAGTCGTTCGTAACTGAGGATGCGAACGATGCTCGGCTCAGCCGACATGCCAAACCGTCCGCTTTCGAGGCGTCCGATAGCCTGGGGCGTGAGCTTTAGGGGAGTAGTCCGAAGGGAGCGACTTGCTTAGTAATTTGCCCGCCGCGTTCAAAAACGCAGCGGGGCGAAGCATCGATCGCGTATCTGGCTGACGGTATCAGCCTTTCGCAAGTTGGGGCGCAGAACGCCCCAGCTGTTAGACCATCATTTCTTTGGTCGCGGTCAAGCTTAGTTCGGGGTGATCGCGGACCACGCGGTCGATGTCCCACTGCATGCGGGTTAGGTACACAACGTCGCCATCGTGATCGAAAGCGATGTGCTGCTTGTTCGTGTTGACGAACTTGTCCACGTCAGCCTTGGCACCGGACACCCAACGGGCGCTGGTGAACTGGCTCGCCTCAAACCGGACGGGCAGGCCGTATTCCAGCTCGATCCGGCTTGCCAAAACTTCGAACTGCAGTGCGCCGACGACGCCGACAATAAAGCCCGAACCAATATTCGGTTTGAACACCTTGGCCGCACCTTCTTCGGCGAATTGCATCAGCGCCTTTTCAAGGTGCTTGGCCTTCATCGGATCGCCCGCGCGGACGCCCTGCAACAGTTCCGGTGCAAAGCTAGGGATGCCGGTGGCGCGGATGGTCTCGCCTTCGGTCAGGGTGTCACCGATGCGCAGCTGACCGTGGTTCGGAATGCCGATGATGTCGCCGGCCCAAGCCTCTTCGGCCAGTTCGCGGTCCGAGGCGAGGAACAGTACGGGGTTCGAGATCGCCATAGGCTTTTTCGTTCGCACATGGGTCAGTTTCATGCCGCGCTTGAAGTGGCCCGAGGCCAGACGCACAAACGCCACGCGGTCGCGGTGCTTGGGGTCCATGTTCGCCTGCACCTTGAAAACAAAGCCAGCGACTTTGGTTTCATCAGGGCTGATCTGGCGAGGATCGGCGCTTTGGGGCTGGGGTTCGGGGCCGTAGTTGGCAATCCCGTCCATCAGTTCCTTGACGCCAAAGCTGTTGATCGCAGAGCCGAACCAGATCGGGGTCATGTGCCCTTCGAGCACCGATTGAGGGTCAAGCGCGGGCAGCAGCTCGCGGGCCATCTCGACCTCCTCGCGCAGCTGGTCCAGCATGTCGGCGGGAATGTGTTCTGCCAGTTTGGGATCGTCCAAACCTTGGATCTTGATCGACTCGGCGATCTTGTTCCGGTCGGCGCGATCCATCAGCTCCAGCCGGTCATTGATCATGTCGTAGCAGCCCAAGAAATCGCGGCCCATTCCGATCGGCCAGCTGGCAGGCGTCACGTCGATGGCAAGGTTTTCTTGGATCTCGTCGATGATCTCGAAGGTATCGCGGCTTTCGCGGTCCATCTTGTTACAGAAGGTCAGAATGGGCAGGTCGCGCAAACGGCAGACCTCGAACAGCTTCTGGGTCTGGCTTTCCACGCCCTTTGCGCCGTCGATCACCATGATCGCCGCGTCCACCGCCGTCAGAGTGCGATAGGTGTCTTCGGAGAAATCCGAGTGACCGGGGGTGTCGACGAGGTTGAAGCGGAATTCACGGAAATCGAACGACATCGCCGAGGCGCTGACCGAGATCCCGCGATCCTGTTCCATCTTCATGAAGTCAGAACGCGTGCGGCGCGCTTCGCCTTTGGCGCGGACCTGACCGGCCATCTGGATCGCGCCACCATAGAGCAGGAATTTTTCTGTCAGAGTCGTCTTACCGGCGTCGGGGTGCGAGATGATCGCAAACGTCCGGCGGCGGGCGATTTCAGGGGGTAGGGCGGGGCGATTGGTCGATGTATCCAGCATGGCCTCGCGCATACAGCGCCCGCTGGATTTCGGCAAGCCTGCCTTGCAGCCCCTAGCCCGAAGAGGCGCTGCGAATGCGTTTCAGGATGTCCGGCGATTGCAGCAGGCTTTCGGGCACTTCGAGCGACTGGGAGGTCAATCCCGCCTCGCCAAGCGCACTGTCCGCAACGCTCTGGATCACGTCGTCTGGCAGAGCGGCCTCTGTGCGCAGGTCCAAAAGCAGCGTCTCGGCGGCGATGCCTTCGGCGTAGATGATCTGGTGTTCATCAAAGAGCAGCTGGAAATAGTCAACAAAGCCGCCTTCGCGCCAATAGATCGTGTCGCCATTCACAAGATGGCGCGCTTTGATCAACACTTCGGAGCGGCCTGCGCCCAAATGGTCCTGACGCTGATAGATAAAGAGCCTGTGTTCGGGGCTGACCACCAGATCGTGTTCGTTGTTCAAAGTTCCAGCGGTGATCACGATGGGTGCAAAGGCCCCAGCCGCCCGCACTGTGGTCTGGCCGATCCAGCGGATCTGCTGCACACCGCAATCCCGGGTCAACACACGGTCGCCGACCTGAAGTTCCTCGATCGGGGTCTGCCGGCCCGAGGCCAAAGTGATATGTGTGCCGCGTGAAAACGCCACACAGGCCACTTGGGCCAGTTTTTGGGCAGCGTCATCGGTGCTGATCCCGACCAGCGTGTAATCGTCGCCTGGCACCAGACGGGCGAGGGGCAGTAGGTACACCTCCTGCACATCCATCTCGTCATCCAGTTCAACGAGAATCAGCGCTTCGGTCGTGTCGCCGCGGGGGGACATCAAGGTGATGCAGCTGTCCAGCACGGTCAGGTTGCCCGCCAGACCGACTTCGGTATCCGGCGCGATGCGCGCTTTGCTGCGGGTTTCGGGCAGGATGGACAGACGCGCGGGTGCGCCTTTTTCCAAGCAGTACACGTCATCCAGCGCCAAATCTTCGGCAAAGGAAAGGGTGTCACCGATGTTGGCACCTGAAACCACGATGAACTGCTCGCTCCGGAAGACGGGCAAACTTTGCGGCGGTAGGGACGTGGCTCGGGGCGAATTGCCCATAGGGTGGGTTTCCTTTGTCTCGCTACTGATTACTTATTCAAGGAATGAAGGCGAATCTAGGTCAGCTTTGTGATCGGTCGGGCAATTGGCCGGAAGACATTGTAAAGAACGACCGAAAGTTCAGCTAAATAAGCTCAAGGGGAGAGAATAATGGATTTGGGTATCGCAGGTAAACGCGCACTGGTCTGTGCATCCAGCAAGGGGCTGGGCCGTGGCTGTGCCGAAGCGCTGGCCGAAGCGGGCGTCAATCTGGTGATGAACGCACGTGGCGTTGAGGCATTGGAAGCCACCGCCGCAGAGATCCGCGAAAAGTATGGCGTGACCGTCGAAACCGTGGCTTGCGACGTGACCACCGAAGAGGGCCGCGCGCAACTGTTGGAAGTGGCCGGACAGGTCGACATTCTGGTGAACAACGCGGGCGGCCCCCCTCCGGGCAGCTGGAAGGACTGGGACCGCGAGGATTTCATTGCAGCGCTGGATGCGAACATGCTGGCTCCGATCGCACTGATCAAAGCGCTCGTCCCCGGCATGGAAGAGCGCGGCTGGGGCCGCGTGGTGAACATCACCAGCGTTTCGGTCAAGGCACCCATCGCGGCTTTGGGTCTGTCGAACTCGGCCCGCGCGGGTCTGACCGGTTACGTGGCGGGTACCTCGCGTCAGGTCGCGCCAAGCGGTGTGATCATGAACAACCTGCTGCCCGGCATCCACGCGACCGACCGCATGATTGCGCTGGACGGAAACACCGCAAAAACCGAAGGCATCACAGTCGAAGAGGCACGTTCCCGGCGTCTGGCCAGCATCCCGACCGGCGCATATGGCGATGCTCGTGACTTTGGCGCGACGTGCGCGTTTATGTGCTCGCAATACGCCAAGTTCATGGTCGGCCAGAACGTGCTCTTGGACGGCGGCGCCACCAACACCACGATGTAAATTCCAATCCCGCCCCTGACGGTCCTGCCAAAAACGCAGGGCCGACCCTGCAGCTTTGCTTGCAGGGCAGGGGCGGGCTTGCTATCAGCCGAGGACCCGACAGAAATAGTCGGAAAGTAAAGAGGACAGACTTGCCCCACACTACACCCATCCCGCGCCTCGAGATCCGTAACCTGACCCGTAGTTTCGAGGGCAATCAGGTTGTCAAAGGCGTCTCGCTCAAGGTGTTGCCGGGTCAGGTGACCTGTCTGTTGGGGCCCTCTGGGTGCGGCAAATCCACGACCTTGCGGATGATCGCGGGCGTCGAGATGCAGGACAGCGGCGAGATTTACGTTGATGGCAACCTGATCTGTGACACGGTCTTTCGCGTGCCGCCAGAGCGCCGCTCGATCGGCCTCATGTTTCAGGACTTCGCACTGTTTCCCCACCTGAGTGTAGCCGAGAATGTCGCTTTTGGCCTGAAGGGGGACAAAGAAAGCAAGCGGGCCCGCGTCGAGGAACTGCTGAACAAGGTGGCCATGGGCCGCTACATCGATTCTTACCCGCACGAACTGTCAGGGGGCGAGCAACAGCGTGTCGCCTTGGCCCGCGCACTGGCGCCCAAGCCCCGCATCATGCTGATGGACGAGCCCTTCTCGGGGCTTGATAATCGTCTGCGTGACGATATCCGTGATGAAACCTTGGCCGTGTTAAAGGACGAGGATACCGCGGTTTTGCTCGTGACCCACGAGCCCGAAGAGGCGATGCGCATGGCGGACGAGATCGCTCTGATGCGCGACGGTGTGATCGTCCAGCAGGGTGCACCCTATAATATCTACAACAATCCCGTCGATAAACGCGCAGTCGCTTTCTTTAGTGACATCAATGTGTTGCGCGGCACTGTGAAGGGGGCTTTGACTGAAACCCCCTTTGGCCAATTCCTTGCGCCAGGTGTGCCTGACGGTGCCGAAGTGGATATCGTGATCCGCCCGCAGCATATCCGGATCGACTTTGATCGCGGGGGACGCGGTCCGAACCCGACGCCGACTGATGGCACCCCCGCACGGGGTGTTGTGGAACGTGCCCGTTTTATGGGCAAAGAGAGTCTGGTCGAATTCCGTATGGACTACGATGGCTCGATTCTGCGGGCAAACGTCCCCGGTGTGTTCCTGCCCAAGCCCGGAAAACCCCTGTGGCTCATGCTGCGGCGCGACCGATGCTTTGTCTATCCGGCGACTGTCTAAAGGCCCCTGCAAGCTGGCGAAAAGTTGCCCGTGGCAAGCAGCTTACGAAACAAATGCAAAAAATCCGACATTAGGGACCGTTTCGCGCTTTTAACCCTGCGACAGACTCCATACATATTGTTGCGATGTTTGTGCGAGGCTCGGCGACATAATGGATCGGGCCCCTGCAAGGGAGAGAATACATGCTGAATAACATCGGGCTGCCCGGTCTTCTTCTGATCGCTGTTGTTGTGCTGGTCCTGTTCGGACGCGGCAAGATCAGCTCGCTGATGGGCGAAGTTGGCAAGGGCATCACCGCCTTCAAAAAGGGCGTCAAGGACGGCTCTGAAGAGCTGGAAGACAAAAGCGATGACGCGCGCGACGTGACCCCCGCCGAAGAAAAAGACAAGGCGTAAGCCCACATGCTTGACCTTGGCTGGAGCGAGTTGCTGCTGATTGGGATCGTGGCGCTGATCGTCGTCGGTCCTAAGGACTTGCCTGTACTGTTCCGCAACGTCGGACGGTTTGTGGGCAAGGCCAAAGGCATGGCCCGCGAATTCTCTCGGGCGATGGAACAGGCTGCCGACGATGCTGGCGTCAAAGATGCTGCCAACAGCTTCAAGAGCGCCGCGTCCTACAAGGACATGGGCCTCGACAGCGTCAAAGATGCTGCCAAGAGCTTCACTGACTGGAACCCTGACGCCGAGGCGCGGGGCATGGACGAAAAGCGGGCGGACGCCGCACGCAAGATCCATGACGCAACTGCCCGCAAGGCGCAGACACGTCAGGACGCCGAAGCCAAGGCCGCCGCAGATGCCACAAGCGCAGACGCGCCTGCCAGCCCTGCACCGGCCAGCACCAGTGGCGACAGGGAATAACGGACCCCGTACATGACCAAAACCGACGAGATCGAAGATTCCTCGGCCCCGCTGATCGAGCATCTGGCTGAGCTTCGTACCCGACTGATCCGCGCCATGCTGGCCTTTGTGGTTGGCATGGTGATCTGTTTCACCGTGTGGAACCCGATCTTTAACTTCCTGACCGAGCCTCTGTGCTCGGCGCTCGCCGCACGCGGGCAGGAGGATTGCGGCCTTGTACTGATCAAGCTGCAAGAGGGTTTCTTTGTGGCTGTGTCGATCTCGCTCTTGGGCGGTTTGGTGCTGTCCTTCCCGATGATCAGCTACCAGCTGTGGCGCTTTGTTGCGCCGGGTCTGTACAAATCCGAGAAGGGCGCTTTCCTGCCGTTCTTGGTGGCTTCGCCCTTCATGTTCTTTCTCGGGGCATCGTTCGCTTATTTCGTTGTGACGCCGATGGCGTTCGACTTCTTCCTTGGCTTCCAACAAGATGGCGTCTTGGTGACAGATGGCGAAGTGCAGCAGACCCAGCATAGCGCGATCGCCTTTATGGGCTCTGCGCAGGAATACCTGAGCCTGACCATCAAGTTCATCGTGGCGTTTGGTCTGTGTTTCCAGCTGCCAGTCTTGCTGACCTTGCTTGGGAAGGCCGGCATTGTCAGCGCAGAGGGCCTGGGTGCGGTGCGGAAATACGCAGTGGTGGCGATCCTGATCCTCGCCGCTGTGGTGACGCCGCCGGATATCATCACTCAGGTGATCTTGTTCGTGGTGGTGTATGGCCTGTACGAGATTTCGATCTTCCTTGTCCGCCGTGTGGAAAACAAGCGCGAGGCGCGTCTGCGGGCCGAAGGTTACTATGACGACGAAGAAGAAGAGGATCTGGCCGACGATCCCCTGCACACCAACGATCCTCTGATGAAAGAATTCGACGAGGACGAAGAGGACCGCAAGTGACTGATCCTTTGGAACGTATTGCAGCGGCGCTGGAGCGGATGGCTCCGGCGCCGCTGGCCGCTCCGGACTTTGACAGTGCTGATGCTTTCTTGTGGCAAACCGCGCCAGAGCGTCTGACCCCCGTGAACAAAGTGTCCCGCGTGGATTTCGACCTTCTGGTCGGGATCAACCGCAGCCGCGACACGTTACTGGCCAACACCCGCCAGTTCGCCAAGGGCTTTCCTGCGAACAACGCGTTGCTTTGGGGCGCGCGGGGCATGGGCAAATCCAGTCTGGTCAAGGCCGTGCACGCCAAGTTGCTGGAAGAGGGGCTGTTCCTGAAAGTGGTCGAACTCGCCCGCGAGGACCTGCCCACCGTAGCGCGTCTGATGGACCTGCTGCGCGACGCGCCCCAGCATAGGTTTATCCTGTTCTGTGATGACCTCAGCTTCAGCCACGACGACCAGCACTACAAATCGCTCAAGGCCGTTCTGGATGGCGGTATCGCAGGGCGTCCGGACAACGTGATCTTTTACGCCACTTCAAACAGGCGTCACCTGATGCCTCGGGACATGATCGAGAACGAACGCTCCAGCGCGATCAATCCCGCCGAAGCAGTCGAGGAAAAGGTGTCGCTGTCGGATCGTTTCGGCCTGTGGCTCGGCTTCCATCCCTGTTCGCAGGACGAATACATGTCGATGATCTTTGGCTACGTTGCTGCCCATGGCATGACAGTAGACGAAGAGACTGTGCGCGCCGAGGCGATTGAATGGACAGCCACACGTGGGGCCCGTTCTGGCCGCGTGGCGTGGCAGTTTTTTACCGATCTGGCAGGGCGGCACGGCGTTTCGCTCTGACCGTTACCTCAGCTCTCACACAAAAAGGCCCCTTCGCAGTGAAGGGGCCTTTTGCACGTCTGGGCGATGCCAGATCAATTCAGGTAATCGGTCGGATCGACGCTTTCAAAGCCATCGCGCACCTCGAAGTGCAGGATCGCGGGGCTGCCTGCGCGGACCTTCGCGATGGTCTGGCCACGGCTGACAGTATCTCCTTTCTTGACCTGCAGGTCGTCGATATAGGCATAGACGGTCAGCAGATTGCCTGCGTGTTTGACCACGAGGATTGGCACCTGATTGGCGTCTGCGGTGATCGCAGCAACGGTACCCGCCTCGGCTGCTTTGACCGATGTGCCAGCCGAAGACGCAATGTCGATGCCCTCGTTGGTGCCCTTCTTGTAATCGCGGACGATGTTGCCCTGCACGGGCCAGCCAAGACGACCACCTGCCTTGGCGGTTTGCTTGACCTCGGGTGCGGCAGGCGCCGCGACCGGTTCGGATGCGGCTTGGGTCTGCTCTTTGGGCAGCGGCGTGGTGGCCGACGGCGGGGTCGGTGTTGGCGATCCGTTACCAGGCGACTGGGGCTTCTCTGCGACGGCTGTGCTGGCCGCGGTGCGGGCGGCAGCTGTCTGTTCGCTGACAGGAATCAGCAGAACCTGACCTTCGCGGACGGTGAAGTTGCTATCCAGACCGTTCCACTCGCCTAGGCTGCGCACTGACACGCCGTACTGGCGCGCAATGATAAAGGCGGTCTCGCCGCGCACGACTTTGTGGCGCACTGGGGTCGGACCTGCAGGCGCCGCAGGGGCGGGCGTCGCGTTTGCGGGCGGTGAAATAGTGGTCGGGCTGTTGTCGATGGCATTGCCGGCCATGGTGGTGATGTCCACCGACGGGGCCCCGAGCGAGGTCGTCTGAATGCCGGAAGGTGCGCTAATGCTGTTGTCGATCTTGGTCGGCAGGGCCAGCAATTCGTTGCGCTGCAAGCGGTCGCCGGTTTTCAAACCGTTATAGGACGCCAATTCTTGGGCGCTGATCCCCAGACGGTCGGCCACTTGCTGCACGGTTTCACCGTTGCGAGCGAGCGCCACTTGATAGCTGGGGTAGGAAATTACACCACGGGCGTCGGGGGCAGGGCGGCTCAGGGTGCCGCCGGTGACGGCGGACGAGGTATCAAACCCCTTGCCGACGCTGCGAAAATCTACATCCATGCTGTTGGGGTCACACGCGGACAGCAGTCCGACACCAAGAACAGCAGTCATGGCTTTGGGAAAGCGCATGTAGGCGAAGCGGGTCATCTCGATCATCCTCTCGTGCGGGCTCTTGTCGTCTGCGGCCATTGGCAGGGCCCTTGGGTACTAAAAATAAACCTAGTCTTTTCCAAGCCCCTCGACGAGAGGCACAAAGCGCACAGGGCGCAATTCGTCGTAATGCAGGCCATCTTCGGTCTTTGTGACGCGGATCAGGCTCTGGACGGCGTCTGATTGGCCGACCGGTAGCACCATGATACCGCCGACCTTGAGTTGGGCCAAGAGCGGACCCGGGGGGTCTTCGGCTGCGGCGGTCAGAATAATGCGGTCGAAAGGCGCCTGTTCGGGCAGACCAAAGCTGCCATCGGCAATCAGAGCCGTGATGTTGTTCAGATCAAGTCTGCGGAACAGGGACATCGCGTCTTTGACCAGACGGGCGTGGCGGTCCACCGTGTAAACGCGGCGCACCAATTGCGACAGGATCGCGGCTTGATAGCCAGAACCTGTACCGACCTCTAGCACCTTGTCCCGAGGGGACAGCTTCAGCGCTTGGGTCATCATGGCGACGACCGACGGCTGCGAAATCGTTTGTCCGCAGGCAATGGGTAGGGGGGTATCCTCGTAGGCGCGGGCCGAGAAGATGCCTTTGACAAAGTAGGAGCGGTCAATCGCCTCCATCGCGGACAGCACGCGTGCGTCCGTCACCCCGTGCGAGCGCAGGGCGAACATGAACTGCATTTTCTGCTGGGCTGCCTCGTCCATCATCATCCCTGATTCAGGGCGTCGTCGAGCGCACCCAGCATGTCATGGGCCGTGAAATCGGCACGCATTGGGGTGACCGAGATATAACCATTCAGGTTCACGTCCGCATCACATCCCTCTTGGGTCACGGCGCGCTGGTCGCCGCCACGGGCCCACAGGAACATCCGGCCAGACGGCGCTTTGTGCGGCTCGACCGCGAAACTGGTGCCAAGGCGCAAACCTTGGGGCGCAGCGCGCACGCCCTTGACACCAGCAGCAGGTACAGGCGGGAAGTTCACGTTGTAAAACGTGCGGTAGGTCGGGCCATCGGGCAGACCGGCGTCCAGAATTTTCTGGATGGTCGCTGCGCCGTGGGTGCGCGATGCCTCGAACGGGTCTTCGATGTCATAGTTTTCCGGCCCAAGGTATTGCGACAGCGCAAAGGACGGGATGCCCTGAAGCGCCCCTTCGAGCGCGCCGCCAAGGGTGCCCGAGTAGAGCGCGTTCTCGGCCGAGTTGTTACCACGGTTAACGCCCGACAGGATCAGATCCGGAGGCGTGTCTTTCAGAACGTGGTGCACACCGGCCAGCACGCAATCAGCGGGGCTGCCCTCTGCCGCGAAGCGGAGGGGGCCCATCTGTGCGATCATCGTGGGATGGGTGTAGCTGATGCAGTGAGACACGCCCGACTGCTCGAACGCGGGAGCAACGACCCAAACCTCGCCATCGGGACCGGCAAGTGTGGTGGCAATCTCTTCGAGCGCGACCAGGCCGGGCGCGTTGATGCCGTCGTCGTTGGTAATGAGAATGCGCATGACCTGCCCCTGAACTGTTTCTTAATTTGTGAATAGTTCAGGCAAAGGGGCAGGTCCAGCGGTGGGTCAGGTGAAAAGCTGATCCAACAGTTTTTTGGCAACATCCATTGGCGCATTCAGCGCCTCGCGGTCCTCTCCAGGGTGGAAACGGGCGCGGGTGGCGGTCGGCATCGGATCAGGCTCGGTGATCACGACGCGGGGGCCCAGACGCTCGGTCTCTTTTTGCCAGCTGCGGGCGAGGGCAATCTGCGCCGCTTTGGTGGCACCGTAGGCACCGTACAGCTTTTCGCCTGCCTTGGGGTCGTCAAAGAAGACAGCGGTGCCTTTGTCGCCAAGAAGCGGCGAGATGTAAGGGATCAGTACACCGGTTGCGGTGGCGTTGACTGCCATCGACTTGTCCCAATCCTTGGCCATGATGTGGTCGGCAGGGGTCAGGGCCGTGGCGTGCACAGCGGTGTGCGCCCATAGGTCGATCTTGCCCCAGCGGTCATAGATGCTGCGGCACAGCTGGGCCATCGCGTCACGGTTGGTGATGTCCATCGGGGCCAGCGTGGCGCTGCCGCCGCGGGCCTGGATGCGATCGTCCAGCTCTTCGAGCGCGCCGGTGGTGCGGGCCACGGCAACGATGTGGTACTCGGCCGAGAGAAGCTCGGACAGGGCGGCCCCGAGGCCGCGCGAGGCGCCGGTCACAAGGGCGATCTTGGGTGCGTTGGTCTGTTCCATGGGCGATCAGATTTCAGGGATTGGCGGCGGGATCAAGATGGCATCGCTGCAAATCGGTAGTCCTGCGGCGAAAAGAGCGGTGAAACGTGCGGCACACTCTCTCTTTGGTTGACAGAGGCGCAGCCCTGCGCGGAACTGAGCGGATAGATAAACTGCGGAAATTTCCAATGACTGAGATCGTGCTCTACGGCCATCCTGATTCCGGCCACGCTTGCAAAGTCGCCTTGGCCCTGTCGCTGGCCGAGATTCCCCATCGGACGGTGTTTGTGGATATCTGGGCCGAACGTGCCACTAGGCCCACGGATTTTCTGGCGGTCAGCCCCTTGGGCGAGGTGCCGGTGCTGGTGATTGACGGCACGCCGTATTTCCAGTCGGGCGCGATCCTGATGCAAATCGCCGAGCGCTTTGGCGTCTTAGGCGGTGAAAGCGCCGAAGGCACTGCGCGGGGCCGTAGTCTGCTGATGTGGGAGGCGAACCGGATTGGCATGTGTCTGCCCCAGCTAAAGCAAGCCCATCTGGACCAGTTCGTCGGCTGGGATCCTGCGGTGATCAAATGGCTCGAGGGGCGCTATGCGGTCGATGCTGCCAATTTCGATGTGCTGCTCGGGGATGCGCCGTTCCTGCACGGGGATGCACCGGGCTTTGGTGACGTGCAGGTCTGGGGCTACGTGCAATGGGTGCGCGAAGCGGGCCAAGAGCCGACCGAGAAAATGCAGGAGTGGATGGAGCGGATGCTGGCGCTGCCGGCCATGCGGACACCCGCAGAGTTCTTTCCGGCCTAAGCGCCGCGGTGCAAATCGCTGAGGGCTGATTTGCACAGCCCCAATTCCAGCCATTTGCACCCCTTGCACAGGGTATCCAGATCGTCGGGCCGCACCTTTTCGCGGATGCGCATTTTGGCTTGTCCCCACGTCAGCACGTCCCCGTGCTTCAGGTTCAGGGCAGCGGCATGGCGACCGTCCAGAGCATCGATTTCGGCTTGGTTCGTGCAGCCCTCGCCGCGGCGTTTGGGGCAGGGGGCGCACAGGCTGTCCGCAGCGGCGCGCACGCGGATCAGAGTGTGATCGCCACCATTGGCAAAAAGCCCGTTGGTGACGATCTGTGTCATGTTGGCCGTGAAGGCATCAGAATACCCTTTGCCCCGATAACCCAGAGCACAGAGAAAATGGTGGGGCCTGAATGTCAGGCCCCCCGTCATTCTGCGGCCTTCAGCTCAAAGCCTTTTTCGATCATGTCGCGCGGACGCACGGGGTATTCGCCCGAGAAGCACGCGTCGCAGAACTGCGGGCAGCTGTTGTTGCGGCCTTCGGCTTCGCCAGCGGCGCGGTACAGACCGTCTAGGGAGATGAACTTGAGGCTGTCGACACCGAGGTAGTCGCACATTTCCTCTTCGCTCATGCGGGCCGCCAGCAGCTTCTCTCGGTCGGGGGTGTCCACACCATAGAAGCAGGGCCATGCGGTGGGCGGCGACGCGATGCGGAAGTGCACTTCGGCCGCGCCTGCGTCCAGCAGCATGTCCTTGATCTTGCGGCTGGTGGTGCCGCGCACAACCGAGTCGTCCACGAGGATGACGCGCTTGCCTTTGATCAGGGCACGGTTCACGTTCAGCTTCAGACGCACACCCATGTTCCGGATCTGCTCTGTCGGTTCGATGAAGGTCCGCCCCATGTACTGGTTGCGGATAATGCCCATACCGTAGGGAATGCCGGATTCGTGGCTGAACCCGATTGCAGCGGGGGTGCCGCTGTCCGGAACGGGGCAGACCAGATCCGCATCAACGGCAGCTTCGCGCGCCAGTTCCACACCGATCTGGCGGCGGGTCTCGTAAACCGAGCGGCCCCCAAGGATCGAGTCGGGGCGCGAGAAGTACACCTGCTCGAACACGCAGAAGCGCGACTTCGCGGCTTCGAACGGGCGGTGCGACTTCAGGTGACCATGCTCGATCACAACCATCTCGCCGGGTTCGACTTCGCGGACGAACTCTGCACCGATGATGTCCAGCGCACAGGTTTCCGAGGACAGCGCGTAGCCGTCATCACCGATCCGGCCGATCACCAGCGGGCGCACGCCCAAGGGATCACGGACACCAATCAGCTTGGTGCGGGTCATGGCGACGACGCTGAACGCGCCTTCGACACGGCGCAGGGCGTCTTTCATCCGCTCGGGCACGTTCTGTTGCAGCGAACGGGCCATCAGATGGATGATGCATTCCGAATCCGAGCTGGACTGGAAGATCGACCCACGCTCGATCAGTTCGCGGCGCAGGGCGTTTGCGTTGGTGATGTTCCCGTTGTGGGCAATGGCAGCACCACCCATAGAGAATTCACCAAAGAACGGCTGCACGTCGCGGATCGCGGTGTTGCCTTTGGAGCCAGCGGTCGAATAACGCACGTGGCCGATCGCGAGCGGACCGGGGAGCGTCTCCATCAGGCTCTGTTTCGTAAAGTTGTCGCGCACGTAGCCGAAGCGGCGTGCCGAATTGAAACCCTGTTCCGGATCGTGGCTGACAATACCGCCGGCTTCCTGACCACGGTGCTGCAGTGCGTGAAGGCCAAGAGCAACAAAGTTTGCTGCATCTTTTACACCGACAACACCGAAAACACCGCACTCTTCGCGCAGTTTGTCATCATCGAACGGATGGGCGGGGGGCATCTGGGCGGTCAAGAGGGGTCTCCGAATCCAAGAATGGCCTAGCACGGCCCCATATAAGGGCCGTGCGCAGAAGTGTCACGAAAGGATTACATTCGTGAATGGAAGTTTATCGTTTCGTGTTTAGTTACCCGCAGGGGCGCCACAGCGGCCAACCAGACCTTCGTACTGCTGGGTGATCCAACCAAGCGCTTGCTCGGGGTTCTGATCCTCGATCTGGCCGGTCATCTGGCTGAATACAACGGCCGAACGCGAATTGTTTACCACTTCGACGGTCTGGGTGGTCATCACGGTGTTATACAGGAAGAACGCGATCCCCACGAGAAGGATGCCGCGCACCACGCCGAACACAAACCCCAGCGCTTGATCCACACCGCCAAGGGCGCTTTCTTGCACGAGGCTGGAAAAGAGCGGGGTAAAGAGCGACACGACCACCAGCGCCAGCGCGAACACGCAGGCAAACGCGGTGATGATCGACAATTCGCAGCTGTCGGACAAGAAGTCGCCAACAACGGGGATTTCGGTGACCAGCGGCTCGACCGCAGGGGCAAAGATAAACGCCAGTACCGCTGCCGCAATCCAGCCTGCGATGGCCAGCGCTTCGCGGACGATCCCACGAGAGAATGCCAGCAGTGCCGATAGGACCACCACGCCCGCGACAACTGCGTCAATAATCGTGAAACCTTCCATGCGTCGTCCCCGCCTTGGGCGCGCTATCCCGCGCCGAAAATATCACCAACAAAACCGGTCAGATCCGCAAAAGTGCGGGTTTGCATACCGGCTGTGTCCCCGTCCTTTTTCGCATTAGGGACGATTGCGGTTGAAAAACCAAGTTTTTGGGCTTCTTTCAACCTGTTTTCGGTTTGGCCCACCGGACGTATGGCGCCAGAGAGACTGATTTCACCGAAAACGACGGTGTCTTTGGGCAGCGCTGCGTCTTCTCTTGCTGACAAAAGTGCTGCTGCAACGGCCAAGTCAGCGGCAGGCTCAGAAATCTTCATCCCGCCCGCGACATTGAGGTAAACATCCAGTCCGGCAAAGGCGATGCCGCATCGCGCCTCGAGAACAGCGAGGATCATGGCGAGGCGGGCCGAATCCCATCCGACCACTGCACGGCGCGGTTGGGAGTGCGGACTGGGGGCGACCAGAGCCTGCATTTCGACCAGAACGGGACGCGTCCCTTCGATTCCTGAGAACACGACAGAACCGGGCGTAGGTTCCCCGCGTTCAGACAGGAACAGGGCAGAGGGGTTGGACACCTCGGACAGACCGCCGCCGGTCATCTCGAACACACCGATTTCGTCCGCGGGGCCAAAGCGGTTTTTGACGCTGCGCAAGATGCGGAACTGGTGACCGCGCTCGCCCTCGAAATAGAGAACGGTGTCGACCATGTGTTCCACCACGCGAGGGCCTGCGATCTGACCCTCTTTGGTCACGTGGCCGACAAGGATGACCGCCATGCCGCGCTGTTTCGCAAACGTGGTTAATTCATGCGCGGCCGCGCGAACCTGACTGACACTGCCCGGTGCGCTCTCAACATGATCGGCCCACATGGTCTGGATCGAGTCGATGATGGCCAGATCGGGCTTTTCGGTTTCCAGAGTGGTCAGGATATCCCTAAGGTTGGTTTCGGCCCCTAGCAGCACTGGCGCATGGGACAGACCCAAACGCTGCGCCCGCATACGAACCTGCGCACTGGCTTCCTCGCCCGAGATATAGACGACCTTCAGCCCCGCTTCGGCAAAACGCGCGGCCCCCTGCAGCAGCAATGTGGACTTCCCGATGCCCGGATCACCGCCTACCAGAATCGCAGAGGCATCCACCAAGCCGCCACCCAGCACGCGGTCCAATTCGCCCATCCCGCTCATGGTGCGGGGCGGGGGCGCTTCGGTCGTGCCAAGGTCGGTGAGCGGGATGCTCCGTCCCTTCATCGCGCCAAGGGTTTTCTTCGCAGGGCCCGCTGTGGACAGGGGCACCTCTTCTTCGATGGAGTTCCACGCACCGCAGCCATCGCAGCGGCCCGACCATTTTGTGTAGGACGCCCCGCATTCGGAGCATTTGAAGATCGCTTTCTTTGCCATAAGGCAGATGTGCCTATTCAGGGGGCAAAGCGCAAGTGTTCTTTTTATGTTCCGGTTTGATCAGGGTCAGCAGCAGCTGGATAATCACAAGCGTCGTAAAGAGATAAAGGCCCCAGCCGGTCTCTACTCGCCCGATCCCGATGCCTTTGGCCAGAGTAATGTAAAGGGCGATCAGGAACACATCGGCCATGGCGAGGCGGCCCAATAATGTGACCCAGCGCGGGGCGCCGCGAATGATGCCAAAATCGGCCAGGGCGATTGCGATAGACTTGGCCATCGGTGCAACCATCGCAAACAGCGCGACGACAACGGCCAGGACAATGTCTGTTGACCAGAGGCTGGCAATGCCAGACAGCACGGAGATTTCTGATAGGCCAAAGAGCGGCAGGACCCCAGCGCGGGCCAGAGGCGCCCACCACGCCACAGGGTACAAAATCAGGCAGGCCAAATTGGCCCACCGCCGGATCAGAACCAAGTGGTCCAGCCCCACAGCACCAACCAGACGACGAAGCCAATCCCGTGTAGGTAATCGAGCCAAGGCCAGCGCGACCCGTGGGATGTGGCGCAGGCCAGCATCATCACCGACGCGAACAAAGGCACCATGACGCCGCCTCCGTAGGTTTTGATCGAAGAGGCCCAGACCGCAATCGGAGCGGTATAGAGACCCAGCGCGGGGACGACATAATATGCGACCGCACTAATGAGGCAGAGGATCAGCGCACCAATGGCCCAAAAACGGGCGGGGCTGCGGCAGACGATCGCCTTGGCCAGAGCGATGGGTAAAAGACCAGCGAGGTACAGACCATTTCGCAGGGCAAAGAAAATCAGAACTGGATAACTGGGCTCTAGCAATATGGCCCCTCCTCGGTATTTAGCGCACCGCGGCAATAGGCCCTTCGGCACGGCCGTGAATAAACTGGTCCACATATGGATCGCCGGACGTGTCCATATCGTTAACGGGTCCGGTCCATTTCACAACGCCATCGTGCAGCATCGCCACGTTATCGGCAATGGCCCGCACACTGGTCATGTCATGGGTGATCGTTAACGCGGTGGCCCCCATCTCCGTCACAATTTCACGGATCAGGTCATTGATAACACCCGACATAATCGGGTCGAGGCCAGTGGTGGGTTCGTCAAAGAAAATGATTTCGGGATCTGCGGCAATTGCGCGGGCCAAGCCCACACGTTTTTGCATGCCGCCAGAAAGTTCAGCGGGAAATTTGTCTGCAACCTCGGGCTTCAGGCCCACGCGCCGCAGCTTTTCAATGGCAACTTCGCGGGCTTCGTCTTTGGGGCGTTTCAATGCTCCCCGCATCAGGCGAAAGGCCACGTTTTGCCAGACAGGGATACTGTCGAACAGGGCAGCGCCCTGAAACAGCATCCCGAAACGAGCAAGGAAGGCGTCGCGGCTCGCGTCCTCGACATTCTGCCCGTCCACAAAAATCTGGCCCTGATCGGGTTTGATCAGACCCAGAATGCACTTGAGCGTCACGGATTTCCCCGTGCCGGACCCGCCAATGATCACCAAAGAGCTGCCCTTGGTCACGGTCAGATCAACCCCGCGCAGAACGTGGTTGGCCCCAAAGGTCTTGTGGATATCGCGAAGCTCGATCATGCGGCAAAGAACAGTTCAGTGAGAATGTAGTTGGCTGCGAAAATCAGCACCGAGGCCGAGACCACAGCAGATTTTGTGGCCGCGCCAACGCCTTGGGCGCCACGGCCTGATTGCATGCCGTGATAGCAGCCCATCGTCGCTACGATAAAGCCAAAGGCTGCGCCTTTGAACAGGCCGCTGGTGATGTCCCAAGGCTCTAGGAAATCGACGGTGTTTTTCAGGTAGGTCGCCGCGTTGAAGTCCAGACGTCCGACGCCGACCAGATAGCCGCCCATAATGCCGACCGAGTCGCCAACCGCTACCAGCACCGGTACGGCCAGAGTAGCCGCCAGAACGCGGGGCAAGGTCAGGTACTTCATCGGGTGGGTGGACAGTGTGACAAGCGCGTCAATCTGTTCGGTGACCTTCATGGTGCCGATCTCGGCGGCGATCGAACTGGCCACACGTGCCGCAACCATTAGGCCGCCCAAAACAGGGCCAAGTTCGCGCACCATGCCGATCGCCACGATCGAGGGCACGACCGCTTCGGCACCATAGCGCGATCCACCTGCAAAGATCTGCAGCGCCAGCGCGCCGCCGGTAAAGAATGCAGTGAGGCCAACGACGGGCAAAGACAGCCATCCGATCTGGATCAGCGCGTGCCAGAACTCGCGCCCGTAGAAGGGCGGGCGGAACAGGTGGCTAATGGTTTCCAGCGCAAAGAGCGCGACCGAGCCGACCTTGGCCAGCGCGGCCATGACCGCGCGACCGATGGATGCCAGAAAGTGGATCATGCGCCGAGGTATTCCCGCTGATAGCGCGCGCCGAGCGAGGTCAGGATTTCATACCCGATGGTGCCCGCATAGGTCGCCACGGTGTCAACAGTCTGACGCAGACCAAGGAAGGTAACGCTTTCGGGGGTGTGGTCCAATTCGCTGATATCGATGCCGATCAGGTCCATCGACACGCGCCCCAGAATGTCACAGGGCGTTTCGCCCACGAAAACCTGACCTTTGCCAGACTGCGCGCGGATGATGCCGTCTGCGTAACCCGCCGCTATGGTCGCGACGCGGGTTTCTTTGTGGGCGACCCACGTGTTGCCGTATCCCACGCTTTCGCCAATGCCGACGGTGCGTGCTTGGATCACGGGGATGTTCAGGTAGGCCACGGGGCGCGCACCGGTAAAGGGCTCACCGCCGTACATGCCGATACCTGGGCGAGTGACGTCGAAATGAAAATCACGGCCCATTAAAATGCCGCCGGTTGCAGACAGAGACTTGGGCGCGTCGATGCCAGCGGTCATATCGCGGAAAGCTTCGAGCTGCTGCGCATTCATCGCGTGATCAGGTTCGTCCGCGCAGGCAAGGTGGCTCATCACCAGTTCGGGGCCCTTGGCCATCACGGCGTCGCGGATGTCGGCCCAGTCCTCAGGCTCTAGGCCCAGACGGTTCATGCCGCTGTCCAGCTGAATGCCAAAGGGCAGGTCAGGGCACTCGGACTGATGCCGCTGCCACTGCTCGCCAGAATTCAGCATGGGGATCAGGCCGTTGTCGCGCAGGACGGCTGCGTCGCCTGCCATATGTCCGCCAAAAACGTGGATGGTTGCGTCTGGCCCGACGGCCTTACGCACCTCAACGCCCTCTTCGGCGATAGCGACGAAGAAACGCTTGGCGCCTTCGCGTGCCAGTCGGGTGGCGACCTGTGTGGCCCCCAACCCGTATCCATCAGCTTTGACGACCGCGCCAGCTTCGGCAGAGCCCGAAGCTGCAGCGAGGTCGCGCCAGTTCGCCGCAAGGGCGTCGAGATCAATCTTGAGTACAGAGCGTGCCATAGCGCCTAGATGCCATGCCCTATGATAGGGTCAAGTGAAATCGCAGATTGGACGATCCACAAAGATGTGTGCGTCAGCTTAATAATCGCCCTGCTGGTTCTGCTGCCACGGCTTCACAAGGTTGCCAAAGCGGGTGAATTGCGACTCGAACGACAGTTCGACCGTGCCGATAGGACCGTGACGCTGCTTGCCCAGAATGACTTCGGCCTTGCCGTGCAGGCGCTCCATCTCTTCTTGCCAGACCTGCAGGCGTTCCAGATCGTGTTCGCCGGGTTTCTCACGCTCTTTGTAGTATTCCTCGCGGAACACGAACATCACCACGTCGGCGTCCTGTTCGATCGAGCCCGATTCACGAAGGTCCGACAGCTGCGGGCGTTTGTCTTCGCGGTTTTCCACCTGACGCGACAGCTGGGACAGAGCGATCACGGGGATCTGGAGTTCCTTGGCAATGGCCTTGAGGCCCTGCGTGATTTCCGAAATTTCGTTCACGCGGTTTTCCGATTGCGAGCCGCGCAGCAGCTGCAAATAGTCGACCATCAGCACGTCGAGACCGTGGGTTCGTTTTAGCCGGCGGGCACGGGCGGCGACCTGCGAAATGGGCAGCGCAGGCGTGTCGTCGATAAACAGCGGGCAGGATTCGAGGCTTTTGGCGGCCTCGACGAACCGGCGGAACTCTTCTTCGGTGAAATCACCCTGACGGATTTTATGCGAGCTGATTTCCGACGCTTCGGCCAGAATACGGCCCGCCAGCTGGTCGGCGCTCATTTCGAGAGAGAAGAAGCCGACAACGCCGCCGTCCAAGGTGCCTTCGGACCCGTCGGGGCGGGTGCCGCGCCGGAAGGCTTTGGCCACGTTGAACGCGATGTTGGTCGCGAGCGAGGTTTTCCCCATCGAGGGACGACCCGCCAGGATGATAAGGTCCGACTTGTGCAAACCGCCCATCTTGCCGTCCAGATCGATCAGACCGGTCGAGATACCAGCAAGCTGACCTTCGCGCTGGTAGGCGATGTTTGCAGTGTTCACAGCCTCGGTCACAGCACGCAGGAAGGACTGGAAGCCAGTTTCCGATTTGCCCTGTTCGCCGAGTTTATAGAGCTTTTGCTCGGCATCGGTGATCTGTGCGCGGGGATCGGATTCGACCTCGACCTTGGAGGCTTTGCCCTTGATCTCTTCGCCAAGCTGGATCAGCTCGCGGCGGATCGCCATGTCATAGATCATCTGGGCATAGTCGCGCGCCGCATAGGCGGCCACAGCGCTGCCTGCTAGACGGGCCAGATAGGCGGCGCCCCCCAGTTCTTTCAGACCTTCGTCGTTTTCCATGAACGCCTTGAGCGTCACTGGCGAGGCGAGGGTGTTCTTCGCGATCCGCGCTGCGGCCACCTCGAAGATGCGCGCGTGCACGGGATCGTGGAAGTGGTGGGGTTTGATCAGGGTCGCAACCCGATCGTAAATCTCGTTATTCGTCAGGATCGCCCCAAGCAGCTGCTGTTCCGCCTCGATCGAGTGCGGCAGACCGTTTGAGTCGTCGACTTGCGCTTTGATGGCTGCAATCTCGTTCATCGTGATCCTCGAATGATAGTGAGGCCTCGTGTTAACCGAAGCCGGACCTGTCAGGCAAACTGTATAAGTCTGTGGAGAAGTTGTGAATAGCTGCCTACCAGATGTGGTGGGCTTCTGACCTTTTGGGGCAAGGCGTAGGCAGCTTGGCCCCGTGGAACGAAAAAGACCGGCGGGGGATCGCCGGTCTGTCTGATTTAAGGTGTTTCCGATGCACTCAGGGGGCGCGGCGGAATCATTTCTTGTTGGCTTCCTGCCATTCGCGGGGCGCGTTCAGGAATTTCTCGACCTCGGTCAGGGTTTCCTCGTCGAACGCGCCACTTTCCTTGGCTTCGGCCAGAACGTCCCACCAAGTGCAGAGGTAGTGCAGGTCAACGCCGTGATCGCCGAGGGTTTTCTCGGTCTCGGGGAAGATGCCGTAGTAGAAGATCACCGCAGTGTGGCCGCAGGTTGCGCCGGTTTCGCGGATCGCATCCACGAAGGACAGTTTGGAGCCGCCGTCGGTGGTCAGATCTTCGACCAGCAGGACGCGCTCGCCTTCGGTCATGGCGCCTTCGATGCGGGCGTTGCGGCCGTAGCCTTTGGGCTTTTTGCGCACGTAGGTCATGGGCAGGGCCATGCGTTCCGCTACCAGAGCGGCAAAGGGGATGCCTGCGGTTTCACCGCCAGCGATGTTGTCGAACGCCTCGAACCCTGCGTTGCGCATGACAGTGACGGTCAGAAAATCCATCAGGGTCGAGCGGATGCGGGGGAAGCTGATCAGCTTGCGGCAGTCTATATAGGTCGGCGAGGGCAGGCCGGACGCCAGAGTGAAGGGTTCGCGCGCGTTGAAATGGACGGCCTTGATCTCGAACAGCATGCGGGCGGTCAGGCGGGCGATCTCTTCGCGGGTGGGGTAAGAGGTGGGGATCATCAGTGTGGTTCCTTGGGGCGGCGGCGGGGGGGGCTGTCTGCCCCCCGGCGCTGGCGCGCCTCCCCCCGAGGGTTTTTCGCCAAGATGAAGTTAGCTGGCGGCCCAGAAGACCGGGAAGCCGGGCTGGAAGACGGTGACGGGGCCTGCGCCGGTTTCGATTTTGTCCGCGAACTCGACGGGGGCGTCGTGTTTGGTCAGGGTGAGCGTCGCGTCGTTGGGTTTCAGGCCATAGAAGGCCGGACCGTTCAGCGAGGCGAAGGCTTCGATTTTGTCCAGCGCGCGGTCCTCTTCGAAGACATGGGCCAGCAGGGACATGGTGTTGGTTGCCGTGAAGCAGCCCGCGCAGCCGCAAGCAGATTCTTTGGCCGCGTCCGCGTGGGGCGCGCTGTCGGTGCCAAGGAAGAAGCTGGCCTCGCCACTGGTGGCGGCTTCGCGCAGGGCGATGCGGTGCTCTTCGCGTTTGGCGACGGGCAGGCAGTAGTAGTGCGGCTTGATCCCGCCCACGAGGATGTGGTTGCGGTTGATGATCAGGTGGTGCGTGGTGATCGTCGCGCCAAGGTTATCACCGCCCGAACGCACGTAATCGACGCCGTTCTTGGTGGTGATGTGCTCCATGATCACGCGCAGGTTCGGGGTCGCCTTGCGGATTGGGTCCAAAACGCGGTCGATGAACACGGCTTCGCGGTCAAAGATGTCGATGGCGGGATCGGTGACTTCGCCGTGGACGCAGAGGGGCAGGCCGATCTCGGCCATCTTTTCTAGAACGGGGCGAACCTTGTCGAAGTCGGTCACGCCGCTGGCCGAGTTTGTGGTCGCTCCGGCGGGGTAGAGCTTGACTGCGGTGATGATGCCATCCGCGTGGGCCTGCGCCAGATCACCTGCGTCAGTATCCTCGGTGAGGTAGCAGGTCATCAGCGGTTGGAAATCCGCGCCCGCAGGCAGAGCTGCCATGATCCGCTCGCGGTAGGCGGCGGCCTGAGCGCCCGTGACCACAGGGGGCACGAGGTTGGGCATGATGATCGCCCGACCGAAGTGGCGGGCGCTTTCGGGTGCGATGCCCTGCAGCATAGCGCCATCGCGCAGGTGCAGGTGCCAGTCGTCGGGGCGACGGATCGTGATGCTCTGGGTCATGGGCGCGGATTAGCCCAAGACAGGGCATTGCGCTAGTCCAAATGCAGGATCAGGATGCTTGGCCGGGGATGTGAATGCGGCCCCGTTCGGCGGCGGCTTCCAGCTCTCGCAGGCGCTGGGCCAGTCGCGGGGCGCGCATCCGGCTGGTAATGCTGCGCAGGACCAAGGCTTCGTACGAGTTTCGGCGCCGCTGCCGCAGATCCGAGGCCAGAGCCCGCAGATAAACAAGGTATTCGCGCCGCGCCCGCATCAATCGGTGCATTGCGTTGGGATCTAGTTTGCCCGACATCGCTTTGGCGAGCATCCGGTACAGGATCTGCATCTCTACCAGATGATGCTCTAGGTCGTCGGCCATATGGTGCAGACGCACGGGCGTCACGTTGGGGCGCCGGAAGAGGGCCGCATGCATGCTGTCGTAGGTGTCTGCTGGGTTGTAGATGATGTACCCGCGCTCTGCAGCCTCGAGCATGTCGGGGGCGAATCCATAGCGATCCGTGAAAGACGTCATGCGGATTGGGTGAAAGCGTTCGTCCCAGTTGGTGAGTTGCGGCTCGAGTGTCGCTTGGGGCTGGATCGCGATCACTGTCGATCCGGGGCAGGCGACCGAGAATGCCGCCGCCGCGTAACCACAGCTGCCCTTGCCGTAGAATACCACGTTGTCGAATTCTTCGAAGAAGCCGTCATCAATCAGTCGGTCGAACAGTCCATAGACAGGGTCAGCGCGGAACCAGGTGTCGCCGTCACTGATCAGCGCCAAGTGCGACCAGCCCAAAGCCCGAACCAGATCAAAGCCCATGGGCTGCCCTAAATCGGTCGAGGTCTGCGCGCTGTTCAGCGTCTCGAACGTGACCAGAAGCTGTGGTTTTTTGTCGATGAAGACTGCCAGATGCTCGTCACCCAAAGGCTGGAAGTATCCGTGCTCTTCGCCAATCTCGACAAGGCGTTCCAGCCACTCGTCATCCGAGAGGTCGAGCATTGAATCATCGAATGCATTGGCTGTGTCTTGCATCGCGCTCTCTTGGGTCGGTTTCGTTGTTTGTTACGACCGCACTACCGCGGGATTGAGGCAGAATTGCGAAAAACGAAGGTTAAATAAAAGGCTGGCTTACAAATTAGAAGGGGTTAACGCGACCTTAGGTATTATAAATGTGACCTTAATGGGTGGAAATTGGGCGGTGTACACGTAATGCGTGTGATGCTGGTGTATTTGCAAATATGTGAGTTTTGCGGGCGTCCCTATGCAACCAAGGTCGGAATGCCAACCGCAAAAGCGGGCTTGACCCGTCTATCCTGCCATGCAGCAATGACCCCGTGAGGGAGGACATGAATGGAATATCCGGACAGCATCGACGCGGTGCAAGAAAGTCTTGCGCGCGAAAACTACGTGTGTGGCCGCGCTTTGGCGACGGTCGTTTTCCTATCGCTTCGGCTCGGGCGTCCACTCTTTCTAGAAGGGGAAGCGGGCACAGGAAAAACAGAGATCGCCAAGACATTGGCGCGTGCCTTGGGGCGCCCGTTGATCAGGCTTCAGTGCTACGAGGGTCTTGATGCATCGAGTGCCGTATATGACTGGAATTTCCCCGCTCAGATGATCGCGATCCGCACCGCCGAGGCGGCAGGCGGGTCAACCCGCGAGGGCTTGCAGGAAGAGCTGTTTGGACCGGGCTACCTGATTGAACGTCCGCTGCTGCAGGCAATGCGCCCTAGCGAGGCCGGAGCGCCAGTCCTGCTAATCGACGAATTGGACCGCACCGACGAGCCGTTCGAGGCATTCCTTCTCGAAGCGCTGTCTGACTTTCAGGTAACCATCCCTGAACTGGGGACGATCAAAGCGCCCGAACCGCCCATCGTGATCCTGACCTCAAACCGCACACGCGAAGTCCACGACGCTTTAAAGCGCCGGTGTCTGTACCACTGGGTCGATTATCCCGATGTGCAGCGCGAACTGGACATCCTGCAAGCGCGCGTCCCCGAAGCCTCGCTGCAACTCTCCAAAGAAGTGATCGCTTTTGTCCAATCCATACGAACCGAAGATGTCTTCAAAAAGCCCGGTGTCGCGGAAACCATCGACTGGGCAAAATGCTTGCTGGCGCTGGACGTGATCTCGCTGACGCCCGAAGTCATCTCGGACACCCTTGGCGCCCTTCTTAAATATCAGGACGACATCCAACGTATTCAGGGCTCCGAAGCTTCGCGACTGCTCGAAGAGGCGAAGGCTCAGGCAAAAGAGATGGTGTGATGTTTCATCTTTGCCCAAATACTCTCGGGGGGAGGCGCCTCTCGGGCGTCGGGGGGCGGATAGCCCCCCTGCAACGGATGCCGCGCTAGATGGCCGAATATATCCCGCTCCTCCTGCCGGAAAACCCGAAGCTCGCGCAGAACATCGCCCATTTCGCGCGGGCCTTGCGTCATGCGGGGATTCCCGTCGGACCGGGACGCGTGATTGATGCGGTCGAGGCGATCAGTGCTGCAGGTTTCACCAGCCGGACCGATTTCTATCACGCGCTGGCCGCTTGTTTCATCTCGCGGCCCGAGCACCGACTGGTCTTTGCGCAGACCTTTCGGCTGTTCTGGCGCGACCCGCGCTATCTAGAGCATATGATGAGTATGATGCTGCCCTCGGTTCGCGGCGTGTCAGAAGAGCGAAAAGCACAGGCTGCGGAGAAGCGCGCAGCTCAGGCATTGCTCCAAGATGAAATCCCCGACATCCCCGAAGGCGCAGAGGACGAAGACCCCGGAGAAGAGGTCGAGGTTAAATCGACGCTCACCATGTCTCAGGAAGAGCGGCTGAGGACGTTGGATTTCGAACAGATGTCCGCAGCCGAACTGGCCGAGGCCAAGCGCCGCATCGCTGCCTTGCGCTTGCCCGTGCCGCCGTTGATGTCTCGACGCCACAGCCCATCGATCAACGGGGCGCGGATCGACGCGCGGCGCAGTTTGCGCGCGGCTCTGCGCAACGGAGGAGAACTGGGGCAATTGCCGCGCTCTTCGCCGCGGACCCGTCCGCCGACCTTGGTGGCGCTCTGCGATATCTCGGGGTCCATGAGCCAGTATTCCCGCGCCATGCTCCATTTCCTGCATGCCATCAGCAATGACGCCAGTGCAGGCTGGGGCAAGGTGCATGCCTTTACCTTTGGAACGCGTCTTACGAACATCACCCGCCACCTTAAGGCGCGCGATGTGGATGCCGCGCTCGCCTCGGCTGGGGCAGAGGCACAGGACTGGCAGGGTGGCACGCGCATCGGTGAAACGCTTGCTCGGTTCAATCGCGACTGGTCTCGGCGCGTGCTGGGGCAGGGGGCGGTGGTCTTGTTGATCACGGACGGGCTGGAACGCGGCGATCCGCATCTGTTGCAGGTCGAGGCAGGCCGGCTGGGCCGAAGCGCCCGCAAGCTCATCTGGATCAACCCGCTCCTGCGGTGGGAGGAGTTCGCCCCCAAAGCTGCAGGCATTCAGGCAATCCTGCCCAATGTGGACGTGTTCCGCACTGGCCACAACATCGCGTCGATTGAAGGTTTGGCACAGGCCCTGTCCGGTGACAGCGGCGAAAAGCACCGGATGCTCGCTGCGATGCGGTCCATAGACCGTTAGCGCGGCGCCGGTTTGAACATGCCTTGCACGGCCGCTTTGTTCGCCTGCAGGGCTTGGCGTTTGTCCAAATACAACGCCATTCCCTTGGCGACCGCGGGGCGCGCGGCCAGCTCTTCGAGCCAGCGGCTCAGGTTTGGCTTATCGCCCAGCGTCTGCTGCTGCCCTTCCCACAGGCTGGCCCATGGATAGATCGCGATATCGGCAATCGAATAGAAGTCGCCTGCCACATACCGGTGCTGCCCCAATTGCGCGTCCAGCACGCCATAAAGCCGCGCGACTTCCTTGCGGTAGCGGGCCTTGGCATAGGGGATCACCTGCGGCGGCTCCATCTGGGGGGCGTATTTCAGAAAGTGGTGCGCTTGGCCCGCCATGGGGCCCAGACCGCCCATTTGCCACATGAGCCACTGGTCGACCGCGATCCGGTCCCGTTCTGTCTGACCGTACAGCTGCCCCGTCTTCCGCGCCAAATACTGCAGGATCGCTCCGGACTCAAAAATGCTGATGGGCGTGCCATCCGGCCCATCAGGATCGACAATCGCGGGCATCTTGCCATTTGGCGACAGCAATTTGAAATCGTCGGTGTGCTGATCCCCTGCGCCGATGTTGATCAGGTGCACCAGATAGGGCAGGCCCAACTCTTCCAGCGCGACAGAGATTTTCCAGCCATTGGGCGTGGGCCAGTAGTACAGATCAATCGGTGCGCTCATCAGGGTCTCCTCCGCCAAACTCAGCCTTTATCAGGTGGCGATTGTCCCGCTCTCGTCAAGGCTGCCACCCTGTCGGACATCTTGACGCAACGGACCAAGGCGCGTATGCGGGCACCAAGTGGCGCTTTGTTACCGGATTGCGGGCCACGTTAAACAAGCCGCTAAAGAGGTCAGAATAGGGCGTCCCCCGTTGCTGACCGCGACCGGGGGATTTTTTATTGCCTCGCGTTCTCCTCCCGCGGGGCCGAAGGAGAGACGGTATGAAAAAGGACACCTCGCACTGGAGCGCTCGCACCAAGGCCGTGCACGCAGGCACGCGCCGCAGCCAGTATAATGAAGTCTCCGAGGCCATTTTCATGACCCAAGGCTTTGTCTACGACACTGCCGAAGCCGCAGAGCAGCGCTTCCTCGCGCTCGGGGATGACGAGTTCATTTATGCTCGGTACGGCAACCCCACCGTGGCAATGTTCGAAGAGCGGATTGCCGCGCTCGAGGGGGCCGAAGACGCCTTTGCCACGGCCAGCGGTATGGCTGCCGTGAACGGCGCAATGATGTCGATGCTCAAGGCAGGCGATCACGTGGTCTCCGCCAAGGCTCTGTTCGGCTCGTGCCTCTATATCATCGAAGAAATTCTGGGCCGCTACGGTGTCGAAACCACATTCGTAGATGGCACCGATCTAGAGCAGTGGAAGGCGGCGATCCGTCCCGACACCAAAGCTGTGTTCTTTGAGTCTGTGTCGAACCCGACCCTTGAAGTGGTGGACCTGAAAGCCGTCGCCGAGCTGGCCCACGCGGTTGGCGCGCTGGTTGTCGTGGATAACGTTTTCGCGACCCCGGTCTTTTCCAAGGCGGTCGAGCAGGGCGCGGACGTGATCGTTTACTCGACCACCAAACACATCGACGGTCAGGGTCGTGCATTGGGCGGCGTGGTTCTGGGCTCCAAGGAATTCATTCGCGGCACGCTGGAACCCTACATGAAGCACACCGGCGCAGCGATGAGCCCTTTCACCGCGTGGATCATGCTGAAAGGTCTGGAGACGCTGGATTTGCGTGTCAAAGCGCAAGCGGCAACCGCCAAAGCGATCGCAGAGGCGCTGAAAGGCCACCCAAAGCTGGAACGTGTTAGCTATCCTGGCCTACCGAGTCATCCGCAATATGATCTGTGCATGTCGCAGATGGGTGCGGGCGGCACCATGGTTGCCTACGAGATCAAGGGTGGCCGCGATGCTGCGTTCCGCTTTATGAATGCGCTGCAAGTGTGCATTATTTCGAACAATTTGGGCGATGCCAAAACCATCATCACCCATCCGTTCACCACAACGCACCAGCGCCTGCCACAGGAACAAAAGGACCATCTGGGCATTACCACTGGACTGATCCGTATGAGCGCCGGCCTCGAAGACAGTCAGGATCTGATCAACGACGTTCTGCAAGCACTCGAGCAGGCGTAAACTGATCCAGCATGACGGTTGGGGCGTATAATGGGTCGATCATGGCAATGTAGGAGCGGCGCTCCTACATTGTATTAGGCACCAGAATGCGAGGGACGAAGTCCATGAATATTCACACTCCGGAGTTGGACCAGCAACCGACCGAGCGTCAGGCAGAGGAAGCTTTGGCTGTGCTCCGGCGTTGGGCTGTGCATGCCTCTGACACCGAGATTGCCGCTCTGGACCCCGAGCTGCGTGCCCTGCTGCCTGAAGCACGTCCGGTGGACTACCCCGTCCTTTCCCGTGTATATCCGCAGGATTTCGAGGTTGATGCCGAGTATCGCGCAGACCTACCGGACCTGCAAAACGGCCCGTCGAGCCTCATCAGGGGGGCCCGCAAGCAAATCCAGCATGTGGGTATTTCGAATTTTCGTCTCCCGATCCGGTACCACACCCGTGACAATGGTGACCTGATGCTGGAAACCAGCGTCACCGGCACAGTAAGCCTTGATGCCGAGAAGAAGGGCATCAACATGTCCCGCATCATGCGCAGCTTCTACAAACACGCGGACGAGACATTCAGTTTTGAAGTGATCGAAGCGGCTCTGGACGACTACAAGTCGGACCTCGAGAGCTTTGACGCCCGCATCCAGATGCGCCTGAGCTACCCGGTCAAGGTCGAGAGCCTGCGTTCTGGCCTGTCGGGCTACCAGTATTACGATATCGCACTGGAACTCATCGAGCAGAACGGTGTGCGTCGCAAGATCGTGCACCTCGACTACGTCTACAGCTCGACCTGCCCATGTTCGTTGGAATTGTCCGAGCACGCTCGCATGATGCGCGGTCAGCTGGCGACACCGCACTCGCAGCGCTCTGTCGCGCGGGTCTCCGTGGTCCTAGAGCCGGGGCAGGATTGTCTGTGGTTCGAAGACCTGATTGGTTTGTGCCGCAACGCCGTGCCCACGGAAACGCAGGTGATGGTGAAGCGCGAGGACGAACAGGCCTTTGCCGAACTGAATGCCGCCAACCCGATCTTTGTTGAGGATGCCGCGCGTCTTTTCTGCGAGCAGATGCAGAATGATCCGCGCATTGGCGATTTCCGTGTGATCGCCAGCCATCAGGAAAGCCTTCACAGCCATGATGCCGTCAGCGTCCTGACCGAAGGTGAGACTTTCGCCAGCGCGTCCATCGATCCGAAAATGTTTGCCTCTCTCTTCCACGTCGGCTGAGAGCGCGCTTGACAGCGCGGGGGGCTCGGGCCAAGGGTCGCGGTTATGATTGATCTGCGACCCGTCGGATATGTGATCGGCCTGCTTGTTCTGGCCCTTGGCGTGACCATGATCCCGTCCTTTTTGGTCGATCTGGCCGAAGGGCGCGGCCATCGTTTCGTTCTTCTGGAAAGTGCTTTCATCACAATGGCTTTCGGCGCGTTGCTCGCCTTGGCTTGTGCGAATGCGGTCCAAGAAGGGCTGACGCTTCAGCAAACTTTCATCCTGACTACAGCCGTCTGGGTGGTGCTGCCCCTGTTCGGCGCGCTGCCCTTTATGCTGGGGGAAACCGACGCGAGGTTTGTTGACGCCTTTTTCGAGGCGACCTCGGGTATGACGACCACAGGCTCCACCGTGTTTTCTGGGCTCGATACGATGCCTAAGGGTCTGCTCTTGTGGCGGGGGACGCTGCAATGGCTTGGCGGGATCGGGATCATTGTGGTCGCGATGGTGTTCCTGCCTGAACTTCGCGTTGGTGGGATGCAGATTTTCCGCGCCGAAGCCTTTGACACAATGGGCAAGATTTTGCCCCGCGCCAGCGCTATCGCGGCGCAGATTTCGGTGATCTATCTGGGTCTGACCATGGTGTGCGGGCTGTGCTACCTGGTCCTGGGGATGAGCCCTTTTGACGCGACGGTGCATTCGCTGACCACAATCTCGACCGGCGGGTTTTCGAATTACGACGCCAGTTTCGGGACCTTTTCGGGGGCACCGGAATACGTGGCCTCTGTTTTCATGATCCTCGCGGCGCTGCCCTTCGTGCGTTATGTGCAGCTTCTGAACGGAAACAGCCGTGCGATTTGGCAAGACACACAAGTGCGCGGATTTCTGTTGGTGATTTTCACCCTGACAGCCGTGACGACCTTGGTGCTGACCTCCATCTTTCCCCACCATTGGGAGGATGCGGTACGTGAGGGTCTGTTTAACATCACCTCGATCATCAGCGGCACGGGCTACGCCAGCGTGGACTACATGCAGTGGGGCCCGTTCCTAATCACCATGTTCTTTTTCATCGGTCTGATCGGTGGCTGCGCGGGCTCGACAGCGTGTTCTATCAAGATTTTCCGCTATCAGTTGCTGCTGGCCTCGCTCAAGGTGCAGATCCGCCAGATTTACGCGCCGTCGGGCGTGTTTTTGCCGCGCTATGACGGCCGCCCGATCTCCGAGGACGTCATCAACTCTGTCATGGCGTATTTTGTGATGTTCATCGTGTCGCTTGGGGTACTCACCCTCGCACTGTCCCTGACTGGCCTGGACTTGGTCACCTCGGTCTCTGGCGCAGCGACGGCTCTGGCGAATATCGGGCCGGGACTTGGGGATGAGATTGGGCCGTCAGGAAATTTCCAAGGGCTGAACGACGTGGCCAAATGGCTGCTGTGTTTTGCAATGCTGGCGGGGCGGCTGGAGCTTTTGGCCGTGTACACCCTGTTTACCGCGCGGTTCTGGCGCGCCTAAGGCGGCGCGCCGAGCTTGTTTTTACTTCCAACACTCAACGAGCGCGGTCAGATCGCTGGCTGCCAGACGAAGGTCTTCGGCTTCCATCCGGCCCACATCGGTTGTGACCTCGGATGTCACTCCCTGCGCCGCGAGGAATGCCTCAAGTCCTGCTTCTTTGACGGCAAAACGCACATCTTGGGGCAGGGCGCGGCTGCTGTCGCTCTGGGGCACCAGCAAGCCAATCACAGCGCCGCTCATATCCAGAACGGGACCGCCGATATCGCCCTCAGTGGTGTGAGCGGACAGGCGCATGCGTGTCGTATCACCGCTCAGGTCTTCCATATTTTCGATGGTGCCAAAGGTGACCGAAGGCGCCCCGAGTTGGCCGCCAAAGCTGTAGCCCGCGACTGCAATCTCTGTCTGCAAACGAGGCGACGACTTCTGCAGCAGCGCTTTGGCGGGGGGCACCAGCGACTCCATCGGGCGTAGCAGCGCAAGGCCACTGGCAGCATCCACAGCGGCCACGGTCGCTTCATGCTCGCTCTCCAGCATGATGCTGGCGCAGGTGTCCAGACCGTCGGCCAAAGTCACGACTTGACCTGCCCCGTCTGCCCACATACCAGAACGGGCGAACTCCGGTTTGCGCACTTCCAAGCCAGCGACAAGATCAAGGCTCTGAGCGACGTCTAGGTTCAGCGCGCCGCTCAGAATGCCGGGAATGCGCGTAAAGCTGGCCTGAATGCGTTCTAGAACGCGGGTACGGCGGCCTTCGTCTCCCGCAGGCCAGACAAGGGTAAAGCCCTTGATCTCTCCGCCTTCGAGCGAAACCTCTGTGTAGGACACGATATCGTTGTTGATGCCCTCAATGGTGAAACCGTTGCGGCGCAGGGTGCGCGGGCCGTCCAGCGGGATGATCTGCAAGGTTTGCATGATCTCGTAGAGACCGCCCAAGGTTGCGGCATCGCCCGGCTCGCTGATCAGGTGGACCTGTACCGCAGGCTCGCCCGAGGGCAGGTAGCGCGCAAAGGGTGGGCTGTAGCCGTCAAAGCGCAAAGCGCCCATGGGCAGGTCGATCTGGATGCCCGCCTTGTCGTCGCGCACAGTCTCAAAACCCAGCCCGTCGAAAACCGCGTTGTACTGCGCCAAGAGTTCGGCACGCTGCAGGGTGGTCAGGATGCCTGTGGGCTCGAAATCATTGGCGGCCTGCCAATTCGCCATGGACCCACGTGTGCCGCGGCCAAAGGCACCGTCGATCCGGCCTTCGTAGAAGCCTGCCCATTTTAGCGCCACTTGCAGCATATTGCGCTCTTCGGCGGTCAGCAGGGCTTCGCTCTGGCGCGCTTGATAAGGAGTCTCGTCGATGATGACGGGCGCTGGCGCTTCGACCACCTCGGGCTCGAGCGCGACAGGGGCGTCGTCCGTTTGGGGCAAGTCGTCCAGCGGGGTGACTTCGACCGTGGGGGCAAGGGGTTCACCTGTAACCGGCGGTTCACCAATTGGCTGGGTGTTCGCCCCAACGGGCCAGTACTGATCCTGATACTCGCGACCATCGGTGACATAGGCATCTCGCGGGATTTGTCCGGTGCGCAGGTATTCGCGGCGCAGCGTCTCGGCCTGCTGGGGGGCAAATGGCCCCAACGTGATCGCGTACCACCCTGATCCCAAAGAGAAACCGTTCACCTGAGGCAGGGCACCCGCATAGGCCTGCGCGCGGAATTGCGCCTCGTTCAGGGTGGGCTGAGCCTCGATCTGGATATATGCGACTTCTTGGGAAATCGCTGCCGTGGCGGCGAAAACCGAAATGCTGGTCATCAGCGAAAGATACCGATTCATACAGTGTCCTTGAAAAGTCTTTTGTTATGTCCGCTTGCGCGCTTTTGATGCCCAACAAATCTGCCTTCGGGCCGCAGGTCAATAATGCGGGTCATATAATTGACCCTGACCGCCTACGCGACTAGAGAGTGTTGCGCACGAGCCCTAGAGGAATGAGCATGTCAGCACCGCTTGAAAAACCCCGTAGCTTTCAGGAAATCATCCTTCGCCTCCAGAATTACTGGGGCAGCAAAGGATGCGCCGTCCTGCAACCCTACGATATGGAGGTCGGTGCCGGTACGTTCCACCCCGCGACCACCCTGCGTTCGCTGGGCTCCAAGCCATGGGCAGCGGCGTATGTCCAGCCCTCGCGCCGTCCCACTGACGGCCGCTATGGCGAGAACCCGAACCGTCTGCAGCACTACTATCAGTATCAGGTGCTTATCAAACCGTCGCCGCCGAACCTGCAAGAGCTGTATCTGGGCTCTCTCGCCGCGATTGGTATCGATATGGACCTGCACGACATCCGCTTTGTCGAGGATGACTGGGAAAGCCCGACGCTTGGCGCTTGGGGTCTGGGTTGGGAAGTCTGGTGTGACGGCATGGAAGTGTCGCAGTTCACCTATTTCCAACAGGTTGGCGGCCATGACTGTCACCCTGTGTCCGGCGAGCTGACCTATGGACTGGAGCGTCTGGCCATGTACGTTCTAGGCATCGACCACGTGATGGACATGCCCTACAGCGATCCCGACAGCCCGATCCCGCTGAAATATGGTGACGTTTTCCAGCAGACCGAACAGGAATACTCGCGCTGGAACTTCGATGTGGCCGACACCGACACCCTGCTGCGCCACTTCGAAGAGGCCGAGGCCGAATGCGCCCGCATCCTGAGCCAAGAGCATGTCGATCCCAAAACAGGCAAGCGTATCATCATGGCGCACCCTGCCTATGACCAGACCATCAAAGCCAGCCACATCTTTAACCTGCTGGATGCGCGCGGCGTGATCTCGGTCACCGAGCGTCAGGCCTATATCGGCCGCGTCCGCGCCTTGGCGAAAATGTGTGCAGATGCCTTTGTCTTGACCGAGGCGGGCGGCTACACGCCCGAAACCGCATGAGAGCGGGGCAGTTACTCGTGGGCGCGATTGGTGTGACAGCCGCAGTAGCGGGCGCGGCTCTGTATTATTTGCAGGTCTATGCCTATTACGAACCCGTTGAGGCTAGCGGCACAGATGACGTGACCCTGACGGGCATCGTCAGCGAAGCTCCAGAAAGCATCGTCTACGACAATTTTCAGGCCATTGATGCGGACAGCAGCCCGCTACGGTACCGCGCATGTTTTGAAACGCCGCTGTCCCAGTCGATGCTGACCGAAACCTATCAGGACTACCCCAAGGCCGAACCTCTGGTCGGCCCCGGCTGGTTTGACTGTTTCGATGCCAAAGCCCTTGGCGCCGCGCTGGAATCCGGAGAGGCGCTCGCCTTTCTTGGTCAGCGTGACTTTATCTACGGCATCGACCGAGTGGTCGCTGTGCTGCCCGATGGCCGCGGCTTTGTCTGGCACCAGATGAACCATTGCGGCGAAGTCGTCTATGACGGCGATCCTGTTCCCGAAGATTGCCCCGAACCCCCGAAGAGCGTGAACTAATGCCCGATCTGCTGATTGAACTTTTCTCCGAAGAGATCCCCGCGCGCATGCAAGCCCGTGCCGCAGAAGATCTGAAAAAGAAAGTGACCGACGGCATGGTCGAGGCAGGTTTGACCTATGCCCACGCCAAAGCCTTTGCCACGCCGCGCCGTCTGGTGCTGGCGGTCGAGGATGTGCTGGACCGTTCGCCCGACCTGAAAGAAGAGCGTAAAGGCCCCCGTGTCGGTGCGCCCGAAAAGGCGATCGAAGGCTTCCTGCGGGGCGCTGGCGTCACCATGGACCAGCTCGAAATCCGCGACGAGAAAAAGGGGCAGGTCTATTTCGCGACCATTCAGACCCCCGGCCGCGAGGCTGCTGCGATCATCGCAGAGGTTCTGGAAAACACCGTTCGCAATTTCCCTTGGCCCAAGTCGATGCGTTGGGGCGCAGGTTCCTTGCGTTGGGTGCGACCGCTGCACTCGATCATCTGTCTGCTGACCCGCGAAGACGGGGCAGAGGTTGTTGATCTGGATATCGACGGCATCAATTCGGGCCGCGCGACCCGTGGTCACCGCTTCATGGGCGGCGATGCGTTCGAGGTGAGCAGCTTTGACGACTATGTCGCCAAGCTGAAAAAGGCCAAGGTCATTCTGGACCCCGAGGAGCGTGCAGAGACCATCTGGCACGACGCGACCAATATGGCGTTCGCCCAAGGCATGGAAGTGGTCGAGGATCGCGGCCTGCTGGCAGAGGTCGCCGGTCTGGTCGAATGGCCCGTCGTCCTGATGGGTGACATTGGCGCAGACTTCCTGAACCTGCCGCCCGAGGTTCTGCAAACCTCGATGAAAGAGCACCAGAAGTTCTTCTCGGTCAAAAACCCCAAGACCGGCCGGATCGAGAAATTCGTCACCGTCGCGAACATTGAGACCCGCGACAACGGCGCGACCATTCTTGCGGGCAACCAGAAGGTTCTGGCCGCGCGTCTGTCGGATGCGAAATTCTTCTGGGAGAATGACCTGCGCACCGCCAAAGCGGGCATGGATACTTGGGTGGACGGTCTGGGCAATGTGACCTTCCACAACAAGCTGGGTTCGCAGAAAGAGCGGATCGAACGCATCGTTGCCTTGGCCGCCGAACTGGCCCCCGTGGCCGGTGCCGAGGTCGAGGCTGCGCAGACCGCTGCACGCATCGCCAAGGCTGACCTGCAGTCCGAGATGGTCTATGAATTCCCCGAACTTCAAGGGCTTATGGGCCGGTATTACGCCGAAGCGGCAGGCTATGACGCGGACGTGGCGCGCGTGTGCCAAGAGCATTACTCGCCCCTCGGCCCGTCGGATGATGTGCCCACCGCGCCCCTATCGGTGACCGTCGCGCTGGCGGACAAGCTGGACACGCTCACCGGCTTTTGGGCCATCGACGAAAAGCCGACCGGCTCGAAAGACCCGTTCGCTCTGCGCCGCGCTGCGTTGGGTGTCATCCGTCTGCTGCTGGAAAATGATCTGCGGATGAACCTGCTAGATCATCTGTCGGCGGCGGGTGAAGTGAAAGACGATCTGTTGTCCTTCTTCCATGATCGTCTGAAGGTTTACCTGAAGGATCAGGGTATCCGTCACGACATCATTGATGCCTGTTTGGCGATGGACGGGGCCGATGATCTGACGCTCTTGGTCAAGCGCGCGCGGGCGCTGTCCGACGTTCTGGGCACCGAGGACGGTGTGAACCTGGTTCAGGGCTACAAGCGGGCCGCCAACATTCTGGCGCAGGCCGAAGAGAAGGACGGTGTGGAGTATTCCTTTGGTGCCGATCCGAAATTTGCCGAGGTGGACGAAGAGAAGGCTTTGTTCGATGCGCTGACCGCTGCGAGCGGCGCGATCAAGGATGCCCTGTCGTCAGAAGATTTTGCCGCCGCGATGGGGCAGATGGCAGAGCTGCGCGCCCCGATCGACGCGTTCTTTGAGGCCGTTCAGGTGAATACGGACAACGAGATCGTGCGCCGGAACCGCTTGAACCTGCTGAGCCAGATCCGTCAGACGTGCGGTCAGGTCGCCGATCTGGGCCGGATCGAGGGGTAAACCCCGCCTGAACGGCGCGGGGCGGCCTAGGTGCTTGGGGGCGCTGCCCCCACACCCCCGGAGTATTTTTGCAAAGATGAAGAAGAGGCGCTTGCTCGGACAGAGTTAGCGCCTATTCTGTGCGCAGCGAAAGAGGTGCTGCAGTGCAGAATTTTGATGAAAACGTCACCCTGATCACCCCATCGGCCCCCGTGGCCGTGGCGACCCATGGCGGGCGGGCGAAGTGTCTGCAGCGGCTTGTGCGCATGGATTTGCCTGTGCCTGACACGGTTGCGCTGTCTTTTGCGGCGGTAAAACTGATCGCTTCGGGGCGGGTGCCGGATGTCTCTCGTATTCTGGAGCCGTTCGGCGAGGGCGCTCTGATGTGTGTGCGCCCATCGTCAGAGGACCCCGATTGGGGCGGTCCGGGGGCTGTTCTGAACATCGGGATGAACGACGCCACATATGTGGATCTGTCAGACAAGATCGGGCATGAGGCCGCAGCAGAACTGTATCTGCGTTTCGTCAAGAATTTTGCAGTGCACGTGGCGCGGTTGGATCCGGACGTGTTTGACGAGATCACCGAAGAGGGCTCGGCGGGCCTTGGGGCCGCTTTGGCGGCATATGAGGCTGAGACTGATGAGCGGTTCCCGCAGGACGCTGGCCAGCAGTTGACCGAAGTGTTGCGCTCGATGGCGCGCGCTTGGGAAGGGACCAGTGCGCGGCTCTTGCGGCAGGCCAAAGGGGCCCCTGCGGATGCAGGGCTCGGGCTTGTGGTGCAGCGAATGGCCTTGGGGCTGGGGTCGGGCGAATGCGGGTCTGGTGTGATTCAGTTCGTGGATTCCGAAACCGGTGCGCCGCGGATCAAGGGCCGGTATCTGAGCCAGAGTCAGGGGCGTGAGGCGCTCTTGCAGGCCGAAGCGATTTATCTGGAGAAAGATGCGCGCGGACCTTCGCTAGAAGAACACGCGCCGGATGCCTTCGAAAAGCTCAAGGATTTCGGATCGCGGATGCGGACGCGTCTGCGTGAAGAGTTGCAGATCGAATTCACCATCGAGGATGGCGAAATCCATATTCTGGACGGCGTGCGGGTCGTGCGGAGCAACCGTGCGGCGCTACGGATCGCGGTGGATTTGGCCGAAAGTGGTGTGATCAGCCGCGAAGAAGCAGTGCTGCGGATTGAGCCAAGAGCACTGTCGGAATTGTTGCACCGTCAGGTGGATCCGAATGCACCGCGGGATCGGATCGCGCGCGGTGTGGCGGCGAGCCCTGGCGCGGCAACCGGCAAAATCGTGTTCAGTGCGGCGGATGCGCAGGCCAGCGCCTCGCGTGGGGAACCGTGCATTCTGGTGCGGCGCGAAACCCAGCCGGAGGACATTCGCGGTATGCACGCGGCTGTGGCCGTCATGACAGAGCGGGGCGGAATGACCAGCCATGCTGCCGTGATCGGACGCGGTTTGGGTCTGCCTTGTGTGGTGGGGATCGAAGCTCTGCGGTTTCATATGAGAAAGAAGCTGCTGGTGACGCGGGATGGGCGCCAGTTCAAAGAAGGCGATGTGATCACGGTCGATGGTACCACCGGTGATGTGCTGGCGGGCGAGCCCGCAATGCTGGAGGCGGCCGAGGATGATGGACTCCAGACCTTGATGGAGTGGGCCGATGAGTTTCGGGACATCGAAATTCGCGCGAACGCCGACACGCCAGCGGATGCGCAGGTCGCGCGCAACTTCAAAGCGCAAGGCATCGGATTGGCGCGAACAGAGCACATGTTCTTTGACTCTGATCGCCTGACCGCCATGCGCGAGATGATCTTTGCCCATGCGGTCGAGGACAGGCGTGCCGCGCTCGAGCGGATTTTGCCCATGCAGCGGGCGGACTTTATCGATCTGTTCCGGATCATGGCTGGGCTGCCCGTGTGTATTCGCCTGTTCGACCCGCCGCTGCATGAATTCCTGCCGTCGGACCGCGCTGGGCTTCTCAACTTGGCAGAGGCGTTGGACCTGCCGGTATCAGACGTGACCCGCCGTGCCGAAGAGCTGGAGGAATACAACCCGATGCTTGGTCTGCGGGGGGTCCGTCTGGGCGTGACCGTTCCCGAGATCTACGAGATGCAGGCACGCGCGATCTTCGAGGCCACGATCGCCACCCAAAAAAGCGGGGCGACCGTTGTGCCAGAGATCATGATTCCGCTCGTCTCCGCAAAGCGCGAGGTCGAGCTGGTAAAGACCCGCGTTGATGCGGTCGCTGCGGCTGTGCGGACCGAAACGGGGCAGGACTTTACATACCGCCTTGGCGTGATGGTCGAGACCCCGCGCGCCTGTTTGCGGGCAGGGGACATCGCCAGCCATGCGTCGTTCTTTAGCTTTGGCACCAACGACCTGACCCAGATGACATACGGCCTGTCGCGCGACGATGCGGGCCGCTTCATGTCCAACTATGTAAGCGAGGGGGTCTTTCCCGAAGATCCGTTCCATAGGCTCGACACCGAGGGTGTGGGCGAGTTGCTCGACTTGGCGGCGACCCGCGCCAGAGACGCGCGCCCAAATATTACGCTATCAATTTGCGGAGAACACGGCGGCGATCCCGAATCAATTGCATTCTGTCGAAAGGCGGGTTTCAACTATGTTTCGTGCTCACCATTCCGTGTTCCGGGTGCCAGATTGGCAGCCGCGCAATTCGCGTTGAGTGAGCGTGAAACGCGCTAAGTGCCTGTAACAGAAGTGTAAAACCTCAGGTCGCGAAAGAATGTCGCGTGACGCCAAAAGGTTACATGCCTTTAAGACACCTCTGAGAGTATTGAAAAAGGAGGCCCAAGTCGGGTACGTCCTTCGCCGGACCGCTGGACGGTTCTGATGACGAGGATAAGGCATGCGTTTTGGCATTCTGAAAGTAGCAGCTCTGGGACTTCTGGTACTCGCACCGGGAGCCGTCTTTGCGGATGCTTTGAATGCGCGCCTGACTGACCTACTCGGGCAAGAGAAAGAGGCCCTCGCCGCCGTCTCGTCCAAACACTTAGGCAGCCTGACACGTTTGCCGAAAAAGGCCAAAGAGGCCGCAATCGCCAAGACGCCTCAGGTCGAATACTCCAAACAGTTTCTGGCCGAGCTGCCCAAGGCCAAAGGCGGGGACGAGTTTCAATGTCTGGCAGAGGCGCTTTATTTCGAAGCGCGTGGTGAAACGGTCAAAGGCCAGTTCGCGGTGGCTGAAGTCATCTTGAACCGTGTCGATAGCAAGAAATTCCCCGATACTGTTTGCGCCGTCGTCAATCAGGGCACAGGACGCAAATACGCCTGCCAATTCACCTACACGTGCGATGGCTATGCCGAAGTGATCAACGAGCCCAAGGCCTACGAGCGCGTGGCTAAAGTGGCCCGCATCATGCTGGACGGCGGTGATCGCACTCTGACCGATGGTGCCACGTTCTATCACACCAAAGCTGTGCGTCCCCGTTGGGCCTCCAGCTTTAACCACACCGCCACGATTGGTGTGCACAAATTCTACAGCGCGACCTCTCGTCTGACACAGCGATAACGCCTGCCTGTCGCGGTTGTTCCCCGATATGCCGCCTCGGAGTTGGCATTTGCAGCCATAGCGCCTAGGGTCGCCGAAAATTCGACGACATGAGTGTAGCGATATGACCAACGAAGTACGGCTGGCCTTTTCCCACCCTGACGAGCGGGCCAAAGCGAGCCCGATGCCTGGCATCAGCGGCCCCTTGGATCGGATTAGCCTGCGCGACCATATTGTCGAGGTCGAGATCGGTGCATTTCAGGCAGAACGTGGGACCACCCAGCGTGTGTGCTTTAACGTTGTTGTTGAGGTGCAGCCCGTGACCGAGGTGCTGGACGACGATGTAGATCGCATCCTGTCCTACGACCGCGTGACCGAGGCGATTGCAGACTCGCTGGCCGAAGAACGCCTGAATTTGCTCGAAACCCTCGCGGATCGTGTTGCCAGTCGTATCCTGTCCGAACCGCAAGCCGTGCGTGCCTTTGTTCGCATCGAGAAGCTGGACCGCGGGCCCGGCGCTCTGGGGGTAGAGATTGTGCGCAATCGCCAAGACTACGGTCTGGCACCCGAGGTTGCCCACAACGCCGCAAACGACCCGCGTGTCATTTACCTGACCAACGAAGCGATTGCCGCGCCGCATTTGTCGGATTGGCTGGACCAGCTGGCAGCAGGGGACCGTCCGGCTATTCTGTGCGTGGGCCTACCGGATCGGGCCGAGACGCACTCTGCTGCGCCTCTTGCGCAGCGCCGCATTGACCTGCTGTCGATTGAACAGAACGCATGGGTTCTGGCGGGGCGTGATCGTCGCTGTGTGGTCGTGGAGACTCGGACCGAGTTGGACTGGGGTATGAAGCACGGTCAGATCAGCGTCTGGGCCCCATCCAAGATCGTCCTTGATGCCGTCGAGGGGCCGCACGTGTCCGTCCGTGATACCGAAGCGCTGAGCCGATGGTTCGCGTCCGAAATGGACGCCGCTGAGGTGATCTTTGTCAGCGGTGGCGAGATTGAGGGCGTTTCCGGTCAAATCGAGGAACGCCACCATGATCTGCGGGAAAGTCGGCTCTTGTCAAACGACGACTGATCGCTCATCCACGCAGTATGCGTGATTATTTTCGTCCCATTTTGCAATCTGGTCCCGCCCGTCCCGACAGTGCTTTGACGCTTGGAGGGGGCTGGACGTGGTTCACCGATGTCGAAGTTCTGCGACGCGATGCGCCTGCGCGGATCATTCCAGCGGCAGAGCTGCCTGAAGCGGCGCGCACGGTGCTGTGTACGCCGCGTGTGGACATAGCCCGTTTGTCCATGGCGCGCCCAAACATTATGGGCATCCTGAACACCACACCGGACAGCTTTTCCGACGGCGGACAGTTCTCTGATCTGGATCGCGCCTTGGCTCACGCAAAAGAGATGATCGGGGCAGGGGCCGATATGCTGGACATTGGCGGCGAGTCGACCCGTCCCGGTGCCGAAGACGTCGCGCTGGACGAGGAAACCCGCCGCACCGAACCCACCATCGCGGCCTTGCGTGCCTTTAGCGACGTGCCCGTGTCGATTGATACGCGTAAATCCGTTGTCGCTCGTGCGGCGTTAGATGCTGGCGCGGATCTGGTGAACGACGTTGCAGCCATGACCTATGATCCGCAAATTGCGCAGGTGACGGCGACCGCTGCTGCGCCGATTTGCCTGATGCATGCCCAAGGCGACCCACAGACTATGCAGAACGCCCCGCACTACGATGATGTGTTGCTGGATGTGTATGACTTCCTGTCAGAGCGGGTGAGCGCCGCCGAAGCGGCAGGTATCCCGCGACAGCACATCATGGTCGATCCGGGCATCGGTTTTGGCAAAACGCTGGACCATAACCTCGCGCTGCTACAGCGCCTTTCGATTTTTCATGGGCTCGGGTGCCCCATTCTTCTCGGGGTGTCGCGCAAGCGGTTCATCGGAACCCTCGCGGGCGTGTCAGAGGCTGCGGCCCGCATGCCCGGCTCTGTCGCAGTTACGCTCGCAGGCGTGGCCCAAGGCGCGCAAATCCTGCGGGTCCATGATGTCGCCGAGACGCGTCAGGCCCTGACCCTCTTTCAAGCTGCTATTGGAGACTAACCCATTATGTCGAGAAAGTTTTTCGGAACCGACGGTGTGCGCGGCAAAGCGAACACCTATCCCATGACTGCCGAGATGGCCCTCAAGATCGGCGCTGCGGCGGGGCGGTATTTCCGGCGGGACTCCAGTACAGCGCACCGTGTGGTCATCGGCAAAGACACCCGACTGTCGGGCTACATGTTCGAGAACGCGCTGACGGCGGGTTTCACGTCGACCGGTATGAACGTGCTTCTGCTTGGCCCTGTTCCGACGCCTGCGGTGGGTCTGCTCACCACCTCTATGCGCGCGGATGTCGGGGTCATGATCTCGGCCAGCCACAACCCGCACGAGGACAATGGGATCAAGTTCTTTGGCCCCGATGGTTTCAAGCTGTCAGACGAGGCCGAGGCTGAAATCGAAGCTATGGTCATGGGTGAAATTCAACCGGCCAAGGCTGAAAACATCGGCCGCGCCAAGCGGATCGACGACGGTATTTACCGCTACATCGAACGCCTGAAATCCACCTTTCCGCACGGCAAGCGTCTTGATGGTCTGAAGGTAGTGATCGACTGCGCCAACGGCGCTGCCTATCGCGCGGCCCCCGAGGCGCTATGGGAGCTTGGCGCCGACGTCATCCGCATCGGCACCAGCCCCGACGGCAAGAACATCAACCTGAATTGCGGCTCCACGCATCCCGAAACAGCGGCCAAAGCAGTCATCGAGCACGGCGCAGATATCGGCATCTGCCTTGATGGAGACGCCGACCGTATCATGATTATCGACGAAAAAGGCCAGATTGCTGACGGCGATCAGTTGATGGCCCTCATCGCCGCGCGCTGGGCCGAAGAAGATCGCCTGAAAGGCAATGCGCTCGTCGCGACTGTGATGTCCAACCTTGGCCTCGAGCGCTTCCTTGGCGGGCGTGGCATCGATCTGAAGCGTACCAAAGTTGGCGATCGCTACGTGGTCGAAGAGATGCGCAAGAACGGTTACAACTTGGGCGGCGAACAGTCCGGTCACATCGTGATGACGGACTATGCGACCACCGGGGACGGACTGCTGGCGGGCCTGCAATTCCTTGCCGAGATGGTGCTGACGGGCAAACCCGCCAGCGAATTGGCCAAGAGCTTTGACCCCGTGCCGCAGCTTTTGAAAAACGTGCGCTACACGGCCGGACAAACACCGCTCGAAACCCTTGCCGTACAGCAGGCCATCGCGAGCGCCGAGGCTGATCTAAAAGGCCAAGGCCGCCTTCTGATCCGCAAGTCCGGCACAGAGCCGCTGATCCGCGTCATGGCCGAATGCGAAGATCCGATCCTGCTCGAGAAAGTCGTCGACTCGATCGTGGCGGAGGTCGAGGCTGCGAGCCGAAGCTAAGGTTTCTTGTTGGTAAAAATACTCAAACGGCGCGCCAATCCCCTTTGCGCGCCGTTTATGCTTTGCTGAACAGGCGGCGCAGATGGCTCCACTGGCTCAGGCCCATACCCGCCAGAATCAGACCCAGCGCCAAGAACAGCCCGGCGGGCAAGGCCTCTCCTAGAGTGAGCGCGCCAAACACCATCGACCAGAAGGGCACCTGATAGTTGGTCAAAGACATGAACGTCGAGCCAGCGCTTCGGATGACTAGAATGCGCAGCAAATTTGCGCCTGCTGTTTGGATCAGCCCAAGTCCGCTGAGGACCGCAAGCGTAGTTAGATCGGGCAGGGGCGGCGGGCCTTCTTTGAGCCAAGCGACGGGCAGGCCAGCAAGCGCTGCAATGATCATCACGACGGCCGACATGGCGTAAGCATCAATCGGAGGGCAGTTTCGGGTGGTCACTGAACTGATCGCATAGCAGGCTGCCGCAGACAGACAGGCCACACGCCCCCATCCTTCCAGACCCGAGCCGCTGCTCTGCATCAGTCCGTCGCCAAGTAGCACGAGCACGCCGCAAAATCCCACCAGCAGTCCCACAAGCTTCATCACAGTGATGCGTTCACCGACAGAAAAGAAATGCGCCAAAGGCATCACGAGCAGCGGCACGCCTGCCATGGACACGCCCGCCGTGGCGGAGGTGACATGCTGCTGACCCCAACTGAGAAGGAAAAAGGGAAAGGCAGAACTAAACAGACCGACCACCAACAGATAAGGCCAGCGGTTCTTGCCGTCTTTGACAGGCGTGACCTTGCCACCTAGCGCGCCCCACACAGCGGTCAGCAGTATTGCGGCAAACAGGAGTCGCGCTTCAGCAAGCCAAAAAGGGCTGATTCCTTGGAGCGCAATTTCGATCAAGAGGAAGCTGCCGCCCCAAACACACCCCAGCGTCAGGACCATGATCCAGCTTTTCAGGGTGACTTCGGGCATTCTGTGACCTGCAATAGAAAAAGGCTCCGACCGCAACGGATCGGAGCCTTTAGATGGGGTGGTGGCCGTCTTGTCAACGGCCACCCCGCCTGCGGGAAATCCCGCGAGGCGATTAGTTCTTCGACTTGTCGACCATCTTGCCGGCAGAGATCCAAGGCATCATTTCGCGCAGCTTGGCACCGGTTGCTTCGATCAGGTGCTCGTCGTTTGCACGGCGCGATGCTTTCAGGGTGGGCTGGCCAACAGCGTTTTCCAACATGAAGTCGCGAACGAACTTGCCCTGCTGAATGTCGGTCAGAACCTCTTTCATCGCGGCTTTGGTCTGCTCGTAGGGCAGGATGCGCGGGCCGGTGACGTACTGGCCGAACTCTGCAGTGTTCGAGATCGAGTAGTCCATGTTCGCGATGCCGCCTTCGTAGATCAGGTCGACGATCAGCTTCACTTCGTGCAGACACTCGAAGTACGCCATTTCGGGTGCGTAGCCAGCTTCGACCAGGGTTTCGAAGCCGCAACGGATCAGCTCAACCAGGCCGCCGCACAGAACTGCCTGCTCGCCGAACAGGTCGGTTTCGCACTCTTCGCGGAAGTTGGTTTCGATGATGCCCGAACGGCCGCCACCGATCGCCGAGCAGTACGACAGACCGATTTCCAGCGCTTTGCCGGTTGCGTCGTTGTGAACTGCGACCAGGCAGGGCACGCCGCCGCCTTTGGTGTATTCGCCGCGCACGGTGTGGCCTGGGCCCTTGGGTGCCATCATGATGACGTCAACGCCTTCGGGCGCTTCGATCAGGCCGAAGTGAACGTTCAGGCCGTGGGCGAATGCGATCGCTGCACCGGGCTTGATGTTGTCTTTGACGTACTTTTTGTAGGTCTCTGCCTGAAGTTCGTCGGGCATGGTGAACATGATGACATCGCACCATGCTGCTGCTTCGGCGATACCCATGACCTGCAGGCCTTCGGCTTCACACTTCTTGGCCGAGGGCGAGCCTTCGCGCAGAGCGATGGCAACGTTCTTGGCGCCCGAGTCGCGCAGGTTCAGCGCGTGAGCGTGGCCCTGAGAGCCATAGCCCAGAATCGCCACTTTCTTTTCTTTGATCAGGTTAACGTCGCAATCGCGGTCGTAGTATACGCGCATCGGAATTCTCCTCGCTTGGGTGTTCGTTGGCGACCTTATCGCATGAATGTTTTGTGGATACGCTTTTAATTTCGCGTGATTTTTGTCATTAAGTGAAAAAGCTATTCGCCATAGGTCGGAATATTGAGAAGATCATGCTCGACGACACCGATAGACGCATTCTGCGCCTTTTTCAGGCAGACCCGTCCATTTCCACAGCAGACCTGGCGGAAAGGGCAGGGGTCAGTGCAGGGGCCTGCTGGCGCAGGCTTGAAAAACTGCGCAGCACCGCAGTCATCAAGGGCGTCGAGGCGGTGATCGACTGGCGTGCCTTGGGCTACGAGGTCGAGGTGTCCTTGCGTGTCGTGCTGGACAAAACCGTCCCGCGCGCGTTCGAGGATTTCAGCGCCGCCGCCCGCGAAGTGCCAGAGGTGCTGGAGATCCAGAGCTTTCTCGGCCGCGTGGACCTGCGCTTGTCCCTGATCGCCCGCGACATGCCGCACTATCAGCAGCTGTATCGCGACCGCATCCTGACCCTGCCACATATCGTGGACATCGAAGCGCTAATGCACGTCGCCCGCATCCAGAGCCAAGGGACCTTGCCGATATGATTGACCTTGATGATCTGGACCTGAAAATCCTGCACGCCCTGTCCCAAGACGCGACCCTCAGTGCAGGGGCTATAGGACGCCGCTTTGGGCTGTCCCAACCCGCCGCGTGGCGCCGAGTTAAACGCCTGTGGTCCGAGGGCGCATTGTCCCACCGCCGTCTGGTATTGGATCACGAGGCATTGGGCTTCGGCGTGACAGTCTTTCTTGGCGTAAAGCTGGCCACCAAAGGACGCGTCAGCCTTGAGGATTTCGAGCGTGCGGTAACGGCGGTGCCAGAGGTGCAGACGGTCGAGCACATTCTTGGGGTCTACGATTATCGTCTACGGATCGTGGCGCGGGATATCAGTGACTTTGAACGGGTGCTGCGTCGGCGGATCATGGCACTGCCCGGTGTGGGGGATGTCGAGGCAAACGTCCTGCTCAGCGAAGAGCGTCTGCCCGGGCCGCTTGGCGGATAGGCTCCGACAGTGAGTATTTAAGACAAAGCAGAAAGGGCAGGCTTCTTTTTGCTAAAATACTCATGGCTCATGGTCACCACCCGCGCAGGCCCCGAATTTGCACACCACTGCATGCAAAAGTATTCCTCGCCACACCCCCAACGGGCCGTTACTGATCTGGTCAGAAGTTTTCGAGAAGGAGAGAGCCGTGGCGTTGCTTGATAGTGTTGATCCAAATGGTCTGGACGAGTTTTCGGTGGTCTTCACGGACCGGTCGCTGAACCATATGTCCGCGCAATTTCAAGGCGTGATGAACGACATCTCTTCGATGCTTAAGGAAGTGTACAAGGCGGACGGAGTTGCCATCGTGCCTGGTGGCGGCACCTACGGGATGGAGGCGGTTGCGCGCCAGTTTGCCAAGGGCTCCAAGGTTCTGGTGGTGCGCAATGGCTGGTTCTCGTTCCGTTGGAGCCAGATCGTGGACGCCGGCAATCTAGCGACAGAAACCATCGTCATGAAGGCACGCCAGCAAGGCAATGAAACGACTGCGCCTTTTGCCCCTGCGCCGATTGAAGAGGTTGTCGCAAAAATCCGCGAAGAGAAGCCCGATGTGGTCTTTGCCCCGCACGTCGAAACCTCGGCTGGGGTGATCCTGCCGGACAGCTATATCAAGGCGCTGGCTGAAGCTGCCCACGAGGTCGGTTCGCTGATGGTGCTGGACTGCATCGCTAGTGGCTGCATCTGGGTCGACATGAAGGCAACCGGCGTGGACGTGCTGATCTCTGCTCCGCAGAAGGGCTGGTCGTCGACCCCGTCCGCGGGTTTGGTGATGCTAGGGGAGCGTGCGATTGCAAAGCTGGAAGAGACAACGTCGGACAGCTTTGCCGTGGACCTGAAGAAGTGGTTCCAGATCATGCAGGCCTACGAGAATGGCGGCCATGCCTATCACGCTACGATGCCGACGGATTCCTTGCTGGCCTTCCGCGATACCATGGCTGAAACGCGCGCCTATGGCTTCGAGCGCTTGCGCGAGGCGCAATGGGCGCTGGGGAATGGGGTTCGCGAACTCTTGGCGAAGCGCGGGATCAAGTCGGTCGCGGCCGACGGATTTGGCGCGCCGGGCGTCGTGGTCAGCTACACGGATGATCCCGAGGTGCAGTCGGGTCGTGCATTTGCTGCGAATGGCACTCAGATCGCGGCGGGCGTTCCGCTGCAATGTGACGAACCGCAGGGGTTCTCGACCTTCCGTTTGGGCCTGTTCGGGTTGGATAAACTCTATGACGTGCCCGCGACGATTGAGCGTCTGACACGGGCGCTGGACGCGGCGCTGTAAACGCGCCGCGACGGGGGCTTAGCGCATGCCTAGCCCCAATTGCATCAGCGTCTTGCGCACCGGCGCCAGCGAATAGAGCGCGTTCAGTCCCGCCGCGCGCAGGTCGCGCAGGGGCTGGGCTGACAGTTGCGACGTGCGGTTCAACAGATCAATGCCGGTGACACGGGCCAGCACCTCTGGGTGGCGGCGACGGTGATACCGTTGCAGCATCTCGGGCGATCCGATGTTGGCGGGGTCGGCCTTGGCCAAGTCCAGCAGGCACCGCTGATCGGCAAGTGACATATTCAGACCTTGGGCGCCAATGGGCGGCACGACGTGCGCGGCCTCTGCCACCAGCACGGTGCGGGCGCCGTACATCTGGTCTGCCCACTGGCTGATGATTGGCCAGACGGTCCGGCGCGACGCCAACGTTAGCGGGCCAAGGATCTGGCAGGATCGTTCGTTCATGGCTGCTTCGAAGTCTGCTTCGGGCAGGTTGAACAGACGCATCGCCTCTGGCCCGTCTTCCATCCAGACGATCGCGGAACTGGGGCGTCCTTCGAAATCGGGCAGCGGCACCAAGGTAAACGGTCCGCCGGAGCGGTGAATCTCGGGCGAGACATTTTCGTGGGGTAGGGGGTGCGTGACCGCAAAGGCCAGCGCCTTTTGTCCGTAGCGGCGGGTTTTGACAGGGATGTTCAGGGCCTTGCGCACGGGCGAATTGCGACCATCTGCTGCGATTAGCAGGCGACACTGGGCCACCATGCCGTCGCTTAGCCGGACGCGTGCGTGGTCAGTGCGGGTCAGAACGCCCGCAGTGCCGACACCGGGGCGGAAAGTGACAGTCTCCATCCCCTCTAGATGCGCGACCATCTCGCGGCGCAAGAGCCAGTTGGGCAGGTTCCAGCCAAAGGGTTGATCCGAAATCTCGGACGCCACGAAATCCTTGGTCACGCGAGGCTCGGCCACTTCGCCGCCCGCGTCGATGATGCGCATGACGTCCAGCGGCATTGCCTCGGCGTCCAGACGGTCCCATAGGCCCGCTTCTTCGAGCAAGAGCCGCCCAGGCTGTAGAATCGCCGTTGTGCGAAGGTCGGACCCTTCGGCGTTGCGATCTGTGATGGGGGGCTGGGGGTCCACGCAAAGAACGGTGAAACCCGCAGATCCGAAGGCCGCAGCGGCGCTCAGGCCAGCAACGCCGCCTCCGGATACAATGATGTCGTAGCTTTGGAATGTCGTCATGGGATCTCTCCTTGCCCCATGACATAGGGCGTTTATGCCCGAAGGTCCAAGCGACAGTTTAACCGCGTGTAATGAGCAGCAGGATCACCCACATCACGGGCACAAATGCGACAGCAGGCAGGTAAAGCGCGGGGATGCCCCACGTCATCACAGCGGCGGCCCATAGGCTCAGGACCGCGACGAGCAGATACCAGATGTTATCTTTGTCGCCGTGGAGCAGGTCCTTGGCAATCCAGCCGATCACGGGAATCGACAGGATAATGCGCATCAGAACGCCGGGCTGGGAGGGGGTGCTGGTGATGTCAGCCATGTTAAGGAGTCCTTTGGATAAATAATTTGACCCCTAGGTATGTTTTCCAAAACACCAGTGAAATTGCCCTCTTTGACGCAGTGCGACTATTTGAGCCGCGACAAAAAGTCAGTCAGATCAACGGTGTGGTAGTGGATGTGATCGGCTGCGTGCGGCTCTGGCGCGACGTGGACGGTGCGCATCCCGATGGCATGGGGAACGGCCAGATTGCGCGGGTCATCCTCGAACATTGCAGCAGTCGTGGGCGACAGGTTGTCCTTGGTAAACACCGCGTCAAACGCAGCAGCCTCGGGCTTGGGGCGGTAGTTCGCGTGTTCGATCCCGTAGACCGCATCGAATAGGCCCTCCAATCCGCGCGCCTGCAAAACCTGCTCGGCATAGGGGGCAGAGCCGTTCGTATAGACGATCTTGCGCCCCGGCAGGTCGCGGATGTGGCCCGCTAGGGCCGCGTCGGGCTCTAGCACGGTAAAGTCGATGTCGTGCACGTGGTCCAAGAACGGGTCCGGCTCGATGCTGTACTCGGCCATCAGACCTGCCAGCGTGGTGCCATGGAGCGCCCAATAAGTCTTGCGCAGGCGGTCCGCCTCGGCGTGCGAGACACCGAGCGTGCCCATGACGTAATCGATCATTTTCTTTTCGATCTGGTCGAAAAGACGGAAGTGCGGCGGATACAGAGTGTTGTCGAGGTCAAACACCCAGGTATCGATATGGTTGAAATCATGACGTGGCATGGCTTTCCCCTAGCCCAAATGCGGCGCTTTGCCCATAACCTAGGAAACACAGTGGGTTGATCCACGGGCGCGCGCCAGCATAATCTGGCGCATTGAGTTGTAAGGGGGACTGCAGGTGGCAGACGACAAGAACCAGAACAAGGATGCCTACACGCTGATTCTGGATGCAATCGATACCGGGATTTACCGGCCGGGCGACCGTCTTGTCGAAAGCGAGCTGGCCGAACGGTTCGGCGTGTCCCGCACCCCGATCCGAGAAGCCTTGCAGCGTCTGGAAACCCAGTCCCTGCTGACTCGGGACGGACGGTCGATGATTGTGGCGTCCTTGGATCATAATCAGCTGGCCGAATTGTACGTCGTCCGGTCCGAGCTAGAGGCGTTGGCCGCCCGCCTCGCGGCCCGTCATGCGACCGAAGAAGAGATCAACGTGCTGCGCGACATGAACGAAGCCGACCGCGCGCTGATCGGAAACCCTGCGGCCTTGGCGCGTGCGAACCGCCGTTTCCACCGCCAGGTGCATTTGGCTTCGCACAACCGCTATCTGTTTCAGCAGTTGGATCTGGTCTACCGGACCATGGCCTTGATGGCGACGACCTCTTTGGCGGCCGAGGGCCGGTCGGAAACCGCGATCAAAGAGCACGACCAGATCGTTGATGCTATCGCCGCGCGAGATGGGGAGGCGGCCTATGCCGCGCTCAAGGCGCATATCTCCAAGGCTTTTGTCACACGTCTGAAATCGGACGCGGCTGCGGCGGAGAAGGGTTAAGTCTCTTCGTCAGAATGCCCGTGGTCCGTCTTGTCCCAATAGAATGGGCGCAGGGCCAGCTCGTACGCGGCTTTGAACGCGGCGGGGGTGGCGAGTGGGAAGTACAGGGGCATGAAGATCGCCCATGGCAACAAGTGCCGTAGGTGCGGCGCGGCAACTGCGATCAGGGAAGCGGACAGATTGATCACCTCGCAGGCCATGAAGGTATAGATCAACGTCCACGTGGCGGTGTGGTCCAGAGCCCCGAGCATTGGATGGGTGAAGCCGAAGGGCAGCAGCCAGAACGACCAAAGCAGCGGGGCCAATAGAAACTGGCTGATTGAGGCCAAGAAGAAGATTTGGAATCCCAGAAACTGCCGCGCTCCAAGCTCACGCCACAGGCGCCACGGGCTACGCATGTGTACCAGATAGGTGACCATGTAGCCCTTGATCCAGCGCGAGCGCTGCTTGATCCACGGCCAAGTCCGGCAGTTCGCCTCTTCCATCGTGGTGGTCGGGATAAGCTCGGTGCGCCATCCACGTCGCGACAGGCGAATCCCCAGATCGGCGTCCTCGGTGACATTGTGCGCGTCCCAGGCGCCAAGCTCTTCGAGTGCGTGACGGCGGACGAACAGGGTGGTGCCCCCCAGAGGAACCGCAAGTCCCAGCGCCGAAAGACCGGGCAGGATCAGACGGAACCACGCCGCATATTCTGTGGTAAAGCAGCGCGATAGCCAGTTGTCGCGCGGGTTGTAGTAGTCGAGACGCCCTTGCAGGCACACGACCTCTGGCGGGGCGGCTGCAAAGGCGGCGGCGACTTTGCGCAGTTGGTCTGCCTCGGGCGCATCCTCGGCATCGTAGACGCCAACAATCTCGCCTCGGCAGAAATCCAGGGCGTAATTCAGGGCGCGCGGCTTGGTTTTCGGGTGTCCGTCCGGCACGACAATCACGCGGAACCCCTCAGGAAGGGGCGCGGCCTCGTCTAGAGCATTGCGGGTCTTGGCGTCATGCTCCTCGACGACAAATAGGACGTCGAGTTTGTCGTGGGGATAATCGAGACGGTGCATTCGCCGGACCAGTCGCTGCGCGATCCGCGACTCTTTGTGCAGCGGGATCATGATCGAAATCATCGGCAAGCTGGCGTTTTCAAGCGCGGGCGGGTCTTGGTGGGATCGCCGACCCACCAAGGCAGCACCAACGCAAAAGAGCTTTAGCACGGTCACACAAATCAGGGTAAAGATGCACCACGCTGTCAGGACCAGCGCGGCGGTCGACGGCGTGGCAAGCACGAAGCCGAGGCCTGTTACAGTGACCAAGGGCATTTGTAGGCGATTGCGGGCGCAGAACCCGTCAAAGCCGCGGCAACTCAGATCTTTGGCGACGCGAGTCTCGGCGCGCCGCGCGAGGGCCATACCGAAAAACTGATGATGGGCGGCTTCGATCTGAGATTGCGTGGCGATGCAATAATTTGTGCCTGCGCCTAGTTGGGTCGATACCGTCGCGACTGCAGATGCGCTTTCGACTGCAACGGTCCCATCGGCCAAGGGGACGGCCCGCAATCTTACCCAGTCATTTGCGGTCAGATGCGGGTGGCCTAAAGGATCGCACGTCAAGGCCAGGTCTGAGGGCAACTGGAAATACCCAGCGGCAGCATGCGCTGCGGCTGTCCGAGGGCGTGCCTTCTGCGGCGCTCCTTGGCTGAACATGAAAATGCTCTCCTCACTGGGTGAGAAGAGCATCCATGGTAGGTCTTAATAGGCGGTTAAGCCGGTCTTAATTTGCAGCCGCTTTGCGCGCATCCATCGCTTCGGCGAAACGCTCGAAGAGGTAGAAGCTGTCCTGCGGGCCGGGGCTTGCCTCGGGGTGGTGCTGTACGCTGAACACGGGCTTGCCTTCGACCTCGATCCCGCAGTTCGACCCGTCGAACAGCGACACGTGGCTTTCCACAACACCTGCGGGCAGAGTCTGTGTGTCAACGGTGAAGCCGTGATTCATCGAGGTGATCTCGACCTTGCCGGTCTTGTTCTCTTTAACCGGGTGGTTCGCACCGTGGTGGCCGTGGTTCATCTTGACGGTCTTGGCACCGAGCGCCAGCGCCAGCATCTGGTGTCCAAGGCAGATGCCAAAGACGGGCAGATCAGCTTCGAGGACCTTCTTGATCGCGGGCACGGCGTATTCGCCGGTCGCAGCCGGATCGCCAGGGCCGTTCGACAGGAAGACGCCATCGGGGCTATGAGCCAAAATCTCTTCGCCAGTGGCCGATGCGGGCAGGACGGTCACGTCACAGCCGGCGGACGCGAGGCAGCGCAGGATGTTGCGCTTGGCGCCAAAGTCGATCGCGACGACCTTGTGCTTGGGGGCCTCTTGCTTGGCGTAGCCTTCGGGCCATGCCCAACGCATCTCGTCCCAGCGATAAGACTGCGCGCAGGTCACGTCTTTGGCCAAATCGAGGCCAACGAGGCCTTTGAAGGCGCGGGCTTTGGCAACCAGCGCTTCGATGTCGAAGTTACCTTCGGGATCGTGGGCCAGAGCAACGTGCGGGGCGCCTTGTTGGCGGATCGCGCGGGTCAGGCGGCGGGTGTCGATGCCACCGATCGCGATGCGGCCGCGCTTGGTCAGCCATTCGCCCAATGTTTCAACCGAACGCCAGTTGCTGGGTTCGGTGGGGTCCCATTTCACAACCATCCCTGCGGCCACCGGATCACCGGTTTCGTCGTCTTCGGGGGTCGCACCGGTGTTCCCGATGTGGGGGAAGGTAAAGGTCACGATTTGGCCCGCGTAGGACGGGTCCGTCATGATTTCCTGGTAACCGGTCATGGCAGTGTTGAAGCACAGTTCGGCTTCGGTCACTCCGGTTGCACCGAAGCCTTTGCCATAGAAAATGGTCCCGTCTGCAAGGGCCAGACAGGCGGTCGGGCGGGCAGGGGCGTGGGCGCTGCTGGGCATCGGCTCTCTCCTTGGGGACAAATCGGGCGACACATAGGCCCGCACGCGTCAGCGGTCAAGCAGAATGGGTCAAAATAGCGCCTATGCAGAGCGCTAACAGCGAAGGTAGACATATGTCGGGTGAACTCTTATATGAGCGCACTTGTGCAAGCCCCTGGGATGGGAATGATTTAATGGAACTGCGTAAAAAGATTGGCGCCGCACTCAAGGACGCCATGAAAGCAAAAGACGCCACACGGCTGTCGACGCTGCGCCTGATCAATGCGGCCATCAAGGATCGCGAGATCGCGCTGCGTGTCGACGGCGAAGAAGCCGTGATCTCGGAAAGCGAAATTCAGGCGATTCTGGCCAAGATGGTCAAGCAACGTCAGGAAAGCGCTAAGACCTATGAAGAAGGGGGCCGGCTCGATCTGGCTCAGTCCGAAGAGGCGGAAATCGAGATCATCGAAGAGTTTTTGCCCCGCCAGTTGGATGAGGACGAAACCAAGGCGGCGATCGATGCGGCCATCGCCGAGAGCGACGCGTCCTCGATCCGCGATATGGGCAAGGTCATGGGCCTGCTCAAAGAGAAATACATGGGTCAGATGGACTTTGGTCTGGCTGGTCCTCAGGTGAAGGCCCGTCTGTCGGCCTGACTTAATTGAGGGATTTGCGAGGCAAATCCCTCATCGCCTCCGGCGCGGGGGTATTTTTTCCAAGATGAAGATCAGTCGAGCGCAAAGTCCTGACGGATTCGTGCCAGCGTTTCAGGGTCGGTGACCTCGAAGCGTTCGGCAAAGCGTTGCTTGAAGCTCACGCGGCCGCGGCGTGCACCGAAGTTTTCGCCGTGGTTGAGTAGGTAGAGCGCCTTTGGTCCGCTCAATGGAGACAGAGGGCGGCCTGCGAGTTTTGCCAGATAGGGGAACATGCGGTGTTCGTGCTGCGTCGACTCTTGGATACGCGCTGTTTCGGCGTCCGGGTCTGAGGTGAAGTCAAAAGCAAGCGCTGCGCAACTGCCGCAGAGTTTCCAGAACGGTTTGCGCAGGGGCTGCGCTGCGCTGGCGGGGGCGGCGAGGGCGATGCGATTGTTACCCACGTCAAACACGTAGCCTTGGCTCATCAGATAACCGCCTGCTGCGCGCCGGGTGTGCATTTCTTTGACCAATGCGGGATGCGCGAGATCATCTGCATCAAATGTCATGGCGTAGCCTTGGGGGATCCCAAGGGTCGGAAGGGTTTCGCAGAGCTGCCTCAGCTTGGCCCATTTGTCATTGCCTTCGATTTCTTCGGTGAAGGGGACAAAGGTGATGCGAGCATCATCGGGCAAATCAGGGCAGGTCTGGCCGCAAATCAAAACACGCCAGTTCGGATCTGTCTGTGCGATGAAGCTGAGTAGGGTGGCGTTCAGGCGCTGGCACACCGCCTGCCAGTCGCCCACGTGGTGCGGACCCACCAGCGGGATCAGGAAGATCGATGTCGGATTTTCGGGGGCACGTGGTGGCTTCAGGCTGCGCAGGGTCAAAGCCGCGCGCTCAGAGGGCTGAAGATCGGAGTTCTTGAGCAATAGGTCAGGCCCAAACAGGCGTGCCGCAGTCAGCAGGCTGAAGCGGCGCATTTTCGGTGTGGCAGGAACCTGGGCCATAGACGGGCTTTCTATTGTTTGCGCGCCGCGCGCGGAAGGGCGAGGAGAAGCTCCGAGTAGAGCTCTTTGCGCTCGTCTTCGCTCAGAAACGCTCCTATCTCAACCTCTCTGCTGTTGCCCTTGAGGGTAACATAGTTCGGAACGGGGCCGCCGCGCGGATGGAGGCTGACTTTGGCCCAGTAGATGTTGCAGGTCCACTGGCTGGTTTTTCCGGTCTTGTCGCGGTGCAACAGGTCGACCCGTTCCGGCCAGAGGGTCATCGTCTCGATCACATCCCCGTCGCGGTAGCTACGTTGAAGCAGGTACCACATCAGGCCCATGGCGATCACGATAAAAGGCAGCAGCCCCCACATCACCGGCGATCCGATCATTGCGATCAGGGGCAGGGCGATGAACGCCGAGGTGATCGCAAAGAAGGTGACAAACCCTTTGCGGGGCAAAGAGCGGTAGGGCCATAGATGGAGTTCGGCCAGCGGCCCCTCTGACTCTGTCGGGGTGTCGGGAAGTTCTTTGACCCATTCGTACGGCATCAGGACCTCTGCAGCTTGGAGGAACGAAAAAGGCCCGGACAGTGTCCGGGCCTTTGAAGGTCTATGGGATCAAGCCCGGGATTAGTGGGCGTGGCCCTTGTCCCAGTCTTCCTGCTTCGGCAGCTGCTCGAAGGTGTGCTCGGGCGGCGGCGAGGGCAGGGTCCATTCCAGAGTATCCGCGTACTCGTTCCAGTAGTTCGCGCGGGTCTCTTTCTTGCCGTAGAACAGCGAGTAGAACATCACGCCAAAGAAGAACAGGAACGAAGCGAAGGCGATGAATGCGCCGATCGACGAGATGGTGTTCCAGAAGGCGAACGCTTCGGGGTAGTCGATGTAGCGGCGGGGCATACCCTGACGGCCCAGGAAGTGCTGGGGGAAGAAGGTCAGGTTTGCGCCGACGAACATCGCCCAGAAGTGCAGCTTGCCGGCCCACTCGGGGTACTGGCGACCAGTCACTTTGCCGAAGTAGTAATAGATACCGGCAAAGATACAGAACACCGCACCCAGCGACATCACATAGTGGAAGTGCGCAACCACGTAGTAGGTGTCATGGTATGCACGGTCCAGACCTGCCTGCGACAGGACAACACCGGTCACGCCACCAACGGTGAACAGGAACAAGAAGCCCAGCGACCACAGCATCGGGGTTTTGAACTCGATCGAGCCGCCCCACATGGTTGCCAGCCAGCTGAAGACCTTCACGCCGGTGGGAACCGCGATAACCATGGTGGCCATCATGAAGTAGGACTGCTGACGCAGGCTCATGCCGACGGTGTACATGTGGTGCGCCCATACGACGAAGCCGAGAACACCGATCGCAACCATCGCGTAGACCATCGGCAGGTAGCCGAAGACGGGCTTGCGCGAGAAGGTCGCAATGATGTGGCTGATCAGGCCAAAGCCGGGCAGAATGATGATGTACACTTCGGGGTGACCGAAGAACCACAGGATGTGCTGGTACAGGATCGGGTCACCGCCGCCAGCAGGCTGGAAGAACGCGGTGCCGAAGTTGCGGTCGGTCAGCAGCATGGTGATCGCGCCGGCCAGAACGGGCAGCGACAGAAGGATCAACCACGCGGTGACGAACACGGACCAAGCGAACAGCGGAACCTTGTGCAGGGTCATGCCAGGCGCGCGCATGTTAAGGAAGGTGGTGATGATGTTGATCGCACCGAGGATCGACGACGCACCCGATACGTGAACCGCAAAGATTGCGAGGTCCATCGAGTATCCGGCTTCGTTGGTCGACAGAGGCGCGTACAGAACCCAGCCAACACCCGAACCCAGCTGGTCGTTACCTCCGGGAGACAGGAGCGACGCAACACCCAGCGCGGTACCAGCAACATAGAGCCAGTAGCTGAGGTTGTTCAGACGGGGGAACGCCATGTCCGGCGCACCGATCTGCAGCGGCATGAAGTAGTTGCCAAAGCCGCCGAACAGCGCGGGAATAACGACGAAGAACATCATGAGGATGCCGTGATAGGTGATCATCACGTTCCACAGGTGTCCGTTCGGGGTACACGTTGCATCGCTTGCAAAGAAACGTGCGCCCTCAAGGCACATGTACTGAACGCCAGGATGCATCAGCTCCAGGCGCATATAAACGGTAAAGGCGACCGAGATCAGACCTACAAACGCCGCGGTAATGACGTAGAGGATCCCGATGTCCTTGTGGTTGGTCGACATGAACCACCGGGTAAAGAAACCCCGGTTGTCTTCATGCTCGTGGCCTTGAATGGCTGCGTCCGCCATACTCTTGCCTCCTGCTGGTTAGACTTTGGGCGCGAAGAAAACTCCGCGCCCGGATTCCATTCGGTTTTTAGATTGCGACTTTGACTTCGGCAATGCACGACTTTGACGCAGATCAAAAAAATGTGGCCGAAGGTGTGGTCACATGTCGCAGTCGCGGCTTATTCCACAACCGAAGAGAGATAGGCGGCGATGTCTTCGGCGCTTTTGATACGCTGAGCGGCCATTTTCGACTTGGCGCCATCGTCACCAGTGACCTCTTTGAGGTAGCTGCTGGGGTCGGGCAGATAGGCCGCGAGCGTTTCTGCAGTCCAGACCAGACCCGCTTCGCCTGCTTCTACCATCGAAGAGCTGTATTTGTAGCCGTCCAGCGTGCCTGCGGTGCGGTCCATGACACCATAGAGGTTGGGGCCAACGGTGCTTTTCGCGCCGTCTTCCAGCTTGTGGCAGGCTTTACACTTACGGAATTCTTTTGCGCCCTTGTCAGCGTCGCCTTCTGCCAGTGCAGGTGCGGCCAGAGCCAGAATAGTTGCTGCTGCGGTAAGGATCGTCTTCATTTCTCTTCCCTTTACGTTGCTTAAAGCGAACAAAGCACACTTCCCCCCAGAAGTGCCACTCCAATAATGGAAAGCAAATGCGACCTTTCGCTTAGTTGCTTTCCAGTGGGGGAAATCGGTCTTCGAATGTACGTTGTAGGGCGACGTCCAGATCATCCATTGTGACAGGAAGTCCCAGGTCGACCAGACTGGTCACCCCGTGCTCGCGAATGCCGCAGGGCACGATGCCGCCAAAATGGCTCAGGTCCGGCTCGACGTTGATCGAAATTCCGTGGAAGCTGACCCACTTGCGCAGACGAATACCAATCGCGGCGATCTTGTCCTCGGGCTTTGCTCCTGTCGCGGTCAAGGGCTTGTCGTCCCGCGTCACCCAGACACCGACGCGCCCCTCGCGGATTTCGCCTTTGACATTGAACTGGTCAAGCGTGGCGATCACCCATTCTTCTAAATCTTTGACAAATGCGCGCACATCGTGGCCACGTTTGCCGACATTCAGCATGACATAGGCGACGCGCTGGCCCGGCCCGTGATAAGTGTACTGGCCGCCACGCTTGGTGGGATAAACGGGAAAGCGGTTGGGGTCGGTCAGATCCTCGGTTTTGGCCGAGGTGCCCGCAGTGTAAAGGGGCGGGTGCTCGACCAGCCAGATCGCCTCGTCCGCTTCGCCCGCGGCGATCTGGGCAGCGCGCGACTCCATAAAGGCTTCGGCCTCTCGGTAATCTGTCAGCCCCTCTGAGATGATCCACTCGACCATTTTGCGCCCCCGATTTGGTGATCGACCAATTTTTTAAGGGGTGTAAGGCCTTCCTTACTAGGTCACAAGCGCGATTCGAGGCATAGTTTACTGACTATTTTGAAGACCTGACTTGAATACCCGATTGAATTTAACCGCTTGCGCCGCATCGCTGTGATTCCTTTTGGCTCGTTGTTTGTCGTGATTGGGCGCTGGCTCTGACGGAGGGCCAGATATGGCAAAATACTCCCTTCCGACCGGTGTGATCGCCGGTGTCCTTTCCCTATCGCTTGCCACGAATGCGCTCGCTGATAATGATTTGCTCAAAGGGTTGGTGATCGGCGGTGCCTTGGGGGCAATCGCGAACAGCGCGGCGTCAAAGCAGCGCACAACGACCAAGACCTACGTTCAGCCGCGCTCGAGCGGCGTGTCCTCGGCCCAGCGGGAATCTAACCGAGAGGTTCAGCGCGCCCTCAACCACTTCGGCTTTCCTGCAGGGACTGCCGATGGTGTGCTTGGGTCCAAATCCCGCTCTGCTATCTCACAATATCAGGCGCTTTTGTCTTTTCCCGTGGATGGCACGCTCAATGACATCGAGCGGAACATTCTGGTGACCGCGTACCAGCGGGCCATGATGGGCGGGCAGTATGTCACTCAAACCGTCTCGACCCACCCCATGGGCATGCGCGGGCTTCTGATGAAGCAAAAGGAAGAGGCGCTCGGCGTTGGGGGCACGACGCAGATGTCTGGCAACTACGGAGGCCTGCCGCCGGAGGTCGCGCAAGCCGTGGACGAGATCGCCCGCAATTCTGGGGTCGAGGGCACCGCGTTGATGCAGCGCGCGGGCTTCATCCAATTGGCCGACATGAATATGGACGGGAAAACCGACTATCTGATCGACACCTCAAAAAGCGGTTCGCAATTCTGGTGCAGCGCCCAAAGCTGTATCGCGCGGGTGTTTGCATCGACACCGACGGGCTTCCAGCAGAATGACTTCCAAGTCACGAGCCGCGAGCAGATCATCCCAGCGGCCTTCTCTTGCCAACAGGGGAATTGCACCCTGAATGACCTTGCCCCGCAGGCCATTGGCACCGCGCCGGTGGCCCCTGTGGAACCGGAAGAGGCTCTGCCAAAAACCGAGATGGCCTCGGCCAATGGGCCAATGGTTCCGAATTTCTTCAAGCCCGCAGAGACTGCCGTCTCGGTCAGCGCCGCGCCGTTCTGTTCCAAAATCGCAGTGAATACGGCAAAAGCGGGTGGCCCCGAGACCGCAGCCGCGATGACCAGTCCCGCCCAAGCCATCGGCGAGCAGTTTTGCATGTTGCGGGACATCACCATCGACCGCAGTGAAACGCTGCTCTCCAAGATCGAAGGCTTCACACCACAGCAAATTGCAGAGCAGTGCGCGGGCTTTGCAGAGCACCTGTCGCCAGCGATTGCAGCCGCAGCAGCGGGCGAGCGCGATCAGGCGTTGGCAGCGACCACGGCGGTGCTCCAAGAGCTTGGTATGCCTGCAGAGCAGATCGCGGGGACTGCGCAGATCTGCCTTGGCGTTGGCTATCGGACTGACACCATGCCCACAGCGATTGCGTCGGCCTTGGCATTATCGGCAGTGAATCTCGGCGCTTATGAAGAGATGGTCGGGCATCATCTGGCGACCGGAGTAGGAGGCACTATGCGTCCTGATTTGGCCGTGGCTTGGTATGACAATGCTTTCGAAGCCACGCAGAAGGCCAGCGCGGAGCCGCTGCGCGCGCCCGAAGACGCAGAGGGGCAGACATTGGTCGTAGCTGCCTCGCACAAAATGACGGGGGCTGCAAAACCCAAACTGAACCTAATGGATTTCGGCGCAGCCGCCGGAGCAGCGTCGCAATAAGGGCCGTTTCGCCCCATACCCCCACGGCGCGCGACGGTTGGAAACACCAGTCGCGCGTCACTCGAAAAAATATGGAAAAGGGTGAAAAATCCGCTTTTCATCTGCAGCGCGACTCGCTAAGAACCGCGCACCAAGTCAAGACAGTGCGGTCGTGGCGGAATTGGTAGACGCGCAGCGTTGAGGTCGCTGTGGGGTAACTCCCGTGGAAGTTCGAGTCTTCTCGACCGCACCATCGACATCGCAAGGGTGATGTCAGGCATCTCTACAATAGCATGTTTGCTCCCGTCGCGTCAGCGGAACGGCATTTTGCGTTTCGCCGTCTAGTGAATTGGTCTAAAAGCAATAAATGCCCAGCCGATGCCAAGGTGCTTTTATGCAAGATACCTCCGGACAGCCGCCCCTGCGTGCGGCGTCGATCGCCGCAACGCTCGAAGCGGAAATCATTACGGGCCAGATCACTGGTGGAACCAAGCTCGACGAGCAGGGGCTCGCTGAGCGGTTTGATGTGTCGCGCACCCCTGTGCGAGAGGCGTTGCACCTGTTGGCGGCGCGCTCTTTGGTCGAGCGCGTTCCGTATCGTGGGGTTGTTGTGCTGGATATCACACCCGAGCGAATTGAGCAGATGTTCGAAGCGATGGCCGAAGTCGAGGCGCTCTGCGGTCGGTTCTCGGCGCAGCGAATGACTATCGGCGAACGCGGTGCTTTGCAGGTTTTGCACGATGAGATGCAGATTATGGCGGAGAAAGAGGCCTACAATGACTATGAGGCTGCCAATACCCGTTTCCACGCCATGATCTATGATGGTGCCCACAACGCGGACATCGCCGAATTGGCGGACACCCTGCGGCTGAAGCTGGCACCGTTTCGCCGGACCCAACTTAAATCGGCTGCGCGCATGGAAAAGTCTTCGGCAGAGCATCAGGACATTGTCACGTCTATCGTAGACAACGACCCCGCTGGAGCGGAACGGGCCCTGCGCCGTCATTTGATGAGTGCGGCGCAGCAAGTCCTAGGTCAGATGCGCTAGGGCTTAGCCCACCACCGACATCAACATTCGCACCGCCGTGATCCCGAGGAACACGGCAAACGCCCGCTTGATCCATTTGGGGTCAACGGTGTGCGCGATTTTGACGCCGACCGGCGCGAAACCCACGGTAAAGGGTAGGATAATCGCCGCAGCGGGCAGGTTCACATAGCCGAGCGACAGCGGTGGGCGGTCCGGTACGCTCCAGCCTGCTGTGATGAAACCGATGACCGCAGGCACCGCAATCAAGATACCAAAGGATGACGCCGTCCCAACTGCGCGGCGCACTTCGACCGAATAGGCGACGAGCAGGGGCACCGACAACGTGCCACCCCCAATTCCCATCAGCGCTGAGAAGAACCCTGTGACATAGGAAAAGGCCCCATTCAGGGCGGCGGAGCCCGGCAATCTATCCGAGATCACAAGTGTTTTTGGTGTCGCCATGTTGATCGCAACGAGCAGGGCGATTGCCCCAAAGATCACGCGCAATCCATCGCCATTGATGTATTTGGCTGCCAATCCGCCGCTGAGCGCACCGAGCACTATGCCGGGAGCCCACTTGCGAAGCAGGTACTTGTCCACCGCGCCGCGCTTGTGATGAGCTCGCGCCGAAGAGATTGAGGTAAAGATAATGGTCGCAAGAGAGGTCGCGACGGCCATATGCATTGAGAGGTCCGGCGGGAAATCGGTCACGGACAAAATCCAGAACAGCACCGGAACGAGAACGATGCCTCCGCCAACCCCAAGCAGGCCGGCCATAATGCCCGCTATGATCGCTGTAGCGATGACACCGCCAAGCAGAAAGATCATGTCGAGTGAGGAGAGCGTGTCCATTGGGGCCTCTGGCTAGTTTTGAATACGAAGATAGGATTATTTCAATTTATTGTATACAATAAATGGCACTGACGTAGCGAAGTTTTGTTCGCGCGTCGGGCAGCGCTGCTTTACCTCTATAGGGAAAGAGGAATGGAGGAGCAGATTATGGCTGTCGGAATCAAGGATCTGATGGAAGAGGCCCGCGCGGATGTGCGGTCAATCACAGTCGAGGAGGCGAATGCGCTACGCGATGACCCCGAGACTGTGTTTGTCGATATTCGCGATGTCCGAGAGCTAGAGCGCGACGGCTTGGTCGCGGGTGCGCGGCACGCGCCGCGGGGTATGCTGGAGTTTTGGATTGATCCGGATAGCCCCTATCACAAGCCGTATTTTGCAGAGGATAAGACTTTTGTTTTTTACTGCGCCTCTGGATGGCGCTCGCTTTTGGCTGCGCAGGTCGCACAGCGCATGGGACTGCGCTGCGCGTCGATGGAAGGGGGTTTTGGCGCGTGGTGCAAAGCCGAATTGCCAACGGAAACCCGCGATTAGGGCAGTATCGAAAGCCATCCCCAAACGGTGATGATAGAGCCTGCGGTCGCCAGCAATACAGCCGAGGCGGCTACACGCCGCGCCCGTCCATACATGTTGGCAAACAGGTAGGCATTCACGCCCGGCGCCATGGACGCGGTCAGGATCAGCGACCGCGTCTGATCGACGTTCAGGTTCTGCATGTGGCCAAGGGTCCACGAGATCGATGGGTGCACCACAAGCGAGACAAAGCAGACAAAAGCAATCGTCTTGAGGTCACCTTCGGGGCGGTAGCGGTAGAGCACACCACCAAGGCCAAAGAGCGCGACGGGAATGGCCGAGCGGATCATCATGTCGATCGCATCATTCAGCGGTGTCGGCAGGGTCAATCCGGTCAGATTTACCACCAGACCCGTGCTTATGCCTAGGATGAGCGGATTGCGGAACATCGCCTTAAGGACTTTGGGGGCGATGACGGCGGGGCCAGCCCCTTGGGCGCGGGCGATCTCCATCGCGGTGATCCCAAGCCCGTAGCAAAAGGGCGAGTGCATCGCGATGATCGCGTAGTTGTTCGTCAGAGCCGCCTCGCCATAGGCGCGTTCAGTGATCGGAATTCCCAGCAGCAGCGAGTTTGAGAACAGACAGCAGAACCCGATGGCGACCGAGTCCTCCCAGTCACGTTTGAACACGTAGCGCGCGACAAGCAGGCCAAGGATAAAGCCGCCGACAGCGCCACCGTAAAAACTGCTCAGCAGGCTAAAATCAAAGTTCGCCTTCAGGTCCAGCTGGGAGATGCCGCGAAACAGCAGGCAGGGCACCGCAAAGTTCTGGGCAAAGCGCATGACACCGTCGACAGCACTGTCCGAGAATAGCTTGCGCCAGGTAACCAGATACCCGAAGCCAATGACGATAAAAACGGGGACAATGACTTCGAGCAGAATTTGCATTTAACCTGGATACCTTAGGACCATACCATCGTAAGCAGGGGATACATGGTCCGGGGTCTCCGCTTCAACGTCTGCGTAATCAAGATCGATATGCATATTCGTCAATACGGCTGTGCGCGGTTTCGCTTTGTCGATCCACTCCAGCGCTTTGTCGAGGTGCGCGTGGGTTGGGTGGGGCTTGCGGCGTAGGGCATCTACGATCCAGCATTCAAGGCCCTCTAGTGCGGGCCATGCATCGGCGTAAATCTCTGAAACATCAGGGAGGTACGCAATGTCCTTAATGCGGAACCCGAGGGAGTCGATGCTGCCATGGGCGACTTTGAAGGGGGTCAGCGTCACGTCACCGCCCGCGCCAGAGATCGTCACCGGTCCTTTGATCGTGTGCATGTTCAGGATCGACGGATAAGGCGAGCCCTCTGGCTGCACGAACGCATAGCTGAACCGCGTGAGCAGGCTGTCTTGGGTGTCGCCATCTGCCCAAACGTCCAGCTGATGCCCCAGGTTAAAGACCACTTGGCGCAGGTCGTCGAGCCCGTGGACGTGGTCCGCATGGGCATGTGTGTAGACAACGCCATCCAAGGTCCCAGCACCAGCTCCGATCAGCTGCGCCCGCATGTCGGGCGTTGTGTCGATCAGAACACGGGTGATGCCGTCTTCGGTTTCCCGCTCGACCAAGAGCGAGCAGCGACGGCGGATGTTCTTTGGGTTATCGGGGTCGCATTCGCCCCAGTGCCCGCCAATGCGGGGCACCCCGCCGGACGATCCACAGCCCAGAATGGTAAAGCGCAGCTCGGCCATTTACGCCGCCTCTTGATAGGCCACGACCTTGGAAAACAGCCGCTCGAAGTTGGCCTGGGTGGCAGCCGCGAATTCTTCGTAGCTGATGCCGAAAGCCTCGGCACCCTTTTGCGCGGTGTGCACGGTATAGGACGGCTCATTGCGTTTGCCGCGATAGGGCGGCGGGGCCAGATAGGGGCTGTCGGTTTCGACCAGAATGCGGTCCAAGGGCGCGGCGGCAAAGATATCGCGCAGGTCTTGGCTTTTGGGGAAGGCAGCGATGCCGGACATGGACAGGTAGAACCCCAAATCCAGCGCTGCACGTCCCAGTTCTGCGGAACTGGAGAAGCAGTGCATCACGCAGTCATAGGCGCCGTTCTTGTATTCCTCGGTCAGGATGCGCGCCATATCCTCGTCTGCGGAGCGCGCGTGGATGATCAGGGGCAGGCCGCTCTGACGGGCCGCAGCGATGTGGATGCGCAGGCTCTCTTGCTGCACCTGCGCGCTTTCGGCGGTGTAGAAATAATCCAGACCCGTTTCGCCAATGCCCACCATTTTCGGGTGCTTTGTCAGCTCCAGAATTTGGTCCACTGTCATGGGGGGATGTTCTGCCGCACTCATGGGATGGACGCCAAAGGTATAGAATACCTGCGCATAGGTCTCAGCGATTTGGCGAACGCGGGGCTCGTTCTCGAGTTTCGTGCAAATCGACACCATCCGAGTGACCCCAGCGCCGAGGGCGCGTTCGACGATCTGATCCAATTCGCCGTCGAAATCGGGGAAATCCAGATGGCAGTGACTGTCGGTGATTTCTGCTGTCGCGCTCATGCTCCACCCGCTGCCGTTCTGTTCATATGAAACAGCGTATCTAGGATGAGCGCGGAAGGGTCAAGGTTCACCGCCCGTCCGTGACGGAAACGTGCCAGGATGTCTTGCGCCTGATCGGCCCATTTGCGTGCTGCCCACGCATCGGGCGCAAGCTTTGCGAAGACCTGCGTTTCATGGCCGGTAGCGGGCATAGGGGCAGGGACGCCAAGGCTGCCTTGGCGCGCCATCCGCGCGATCGCCAGATCCAGCAGGGTTTCGAACAGCTCTAATTTGGCGTCATTGCCGCGTGCGGCCAGATGGTCAGCGAGCTTGATCGCTTGGGGCTGATCAAGGCGCGGCATCGTGTCCATCAGGCTGATCAGTTGTTCGTAGAGTTTCAGCCCGTCCAGCCGGATCAAGCGCATTGCTCCGCCGACTGACCCTCCGGATAAGGTTGCGAGCGCGGCGGCATCGTCTTCGGGTTCTGCGCCTGCTTGGGACAGGGCCGCGGTCATGTTCCCCGCATCCAGCGGACGCAGGCGCAACTCGCGGCAGCGCGATCGGATGGTCGGCAACAAGCGCGAGGGCTGGTGCGAGACCAAGAGGATCGTGGTACGGGCAGGGGGCTCCTCTAGCATTTTGAGGATCGCGTTGGCGGCCTGAACGTTCATGTCGTCGGCGGCGTCCACGATGACCACACGGCGGCGGCCATCCACTGCGGACATTCCAAAGAACCCGTGCAGTTTGCGAACCTCGTCCACGGTGATCATGGACTTGAGCTTCTTGGTTTTGTCATTCCAGCCACGGCGCAACAGGAACAGGCCGGGTTCAGACAGGGCAACGACTTGCTGAGCGACCGGATATTCGGGAGAGACGCGCATCGTCGTGGGCGGGGGCGGCGCACCGAAAAGCCCGCCGTCATCCTCAAGCGGTTGAGACAGGAGGAACTTGGCGATCTGCCACGCAAAGGTCGCTTTACCAACCCCTTGGGGGCCGCTGATCAGCCAACCATGGTGTAGGCGTCCGCTGTTGAAGGCATCCAGAAAGGCTTGCTCTGCCTCGGAATGCCCGATCAGGGTTTCGGTTTCGCGCGGGTGCGGGGCGCCTTCGACGCGGTCTGCCTCTGGGATCAGGTCGTTTTCGGGGACTTCGACCGCTCTCATGAACGGGCCTCGTCGTAATGGGCGCGGATGTCTGCGCGGACGGCTTCGATCGGCTGATCGCCATTCACCACGCGGAAGCGGTCGGGAAACTCGGCAGCGAGCGCCAGAAAGCCGTCACGCATTTTCTGCTGGAGCTCAACGCCCATGCTCTCAAACCGCTCTTCGGCCCCTTGCCGACCAAGCGCGCGGCTCAGGCCCACTTCGGGCGGCATGTCTACTAGGATCGTCAAGTCGGGCTCACGCCCGATCATCAGGTCGTGCAGGGTGTCGACCTTGGTACGCAGATCGCCACGGCTCAGGCCCTGATACATGCGCGTGCTGTCGGCAAAACGGTCGCAGATCACGGTCGCGCCTCGTTCCGTCGCGGGATTGATGACTCGTTCCAGATGGTCGCGGCGCGCGGCGGTAAAGAGCAGCAGCTCTGTCTCGGCGCTCCAGCGATCCTTGTCGCCTTGCAGGACAAGTGCGCGGATTTCCTCGGCCCCCGCGCTGCCACCGGGTTCACGTGTCAGGATGACTTCCTGACCTTCGGCCTGCAGAGCTTCGGCCAAGAGACGGGCCTGAGTGGATTTCCCCGACCCGTCAATGCCTTCGAAGGTGACGAAAAGCCCCTTCGGGGCAGCGGTCTGTGCCATCAGTTTGCGGCAGCCTCGGCTTGTTCATTTAACTTGCGCAGCAGAACCTGCGCGGCGGTGCGAACGCGGCCGGCAAAGCCAGCGCGGGCCACACTGCGATCCGCAACCAAGGGCAGGCGGCGTTCGGGCAGACCTTCGGGGTGCAGGACCAGTTCGGCCAGTTGCTGGCCTTTGGTGATCGGTGCCTCGACAGGGCTGTCGTAGATGACTTCTGCAGGGATTTCATTGCCCGCGAGGACAGGCAGCAGCAATAGCACGTCCTCACGCGGTACGAGGTTTACGCTGGTTTCGTTGCCCATCCATACCTTGGCTGTGGCCAAAGGGGCCGCAGGCTCCGTGATGTGGCGTTCGGCAAACTGGCGGAAGGCCCATGTAGCAATCCGCTCTGCCTCTTCGGCGCGCTGCGCCTGCGAGGCCAGACCGCTCATGGCAAAGATCACGCGGCGTTCGCCCTGTTTGGCCGACCCGACCAGACCATAGCCCGCCTCTTCTGTGTGGCCGGTTTTCAGGCCATCAGCCCCGATGTTGAGACGCAGCAAGGGGTTGCGGTTTCGTGTGTTTTGCGGCGCGCGGCCATCGAACGCGAACTCCTTCTGCGCGAACAGGGGGTAATACTGCGGGAAGTCCTGCATCAGGCGATCGGACAGCACCACCAGATCCTTCATGCTCATGCGGTGACCGGGTGCGGGCCAACCGTTCGAGTTCGCAAAGGTCGAGTTGGTCAGGCCAATCTGCTTGCCCCGCTCGGTCATCATGCGGGCAAAGCCAGCCTCAGTTCCGTCCGGCGACAGGGCTTCGGCCAGAACGGCGCAGGCGTCGTTGCCAGACAGCACGATCACGCCGCGGATCAAATCCTCGACCGCGATCCGGTCTGTGGTGTCCAGAAACATGGTCGAGCCGCCATAGCTCATGGCGTGCTGAGACACAGGCAGGCGCTCGTTCAGGGTGAGACGCCCGTCACCGAGCGCCTCGAAAGTCATGTAAAGCGTCATCAGCTTCGACATCGACGCAGGGGGCAGGGGCTGGTCGGCGTTTTTGGCCAGAAGCACCGTCCCCGTCGTCTGGTCAAAGACATAGGCCGCCCGCGCTTGCGTATCAAACGCATACGCCGGAAGGGCCGTCGAAGCCACGAGGGCTGCTATCATCAGCAGATTACGCATTACAATTTCCTCTGGTCGGAGGTCAGTCTGTTACAGAATAGGCGTCCGTAAATCCGGCCGCTTTTACTTTGGTCAATGTCTCGGCGCGCTCGTTGGCCGACATGGCAGGGCCGACGATGACGCGCCAGTAGGGCTTGTCCTTAATGGTGGCGGACAGAACCTCGGTCTTAAGGCCAAGGTCGCGCATCTGTTCGGCAGTGCGATTGGCGTTGGCTTGAATGCTGAAGATGCCGATCTGGACATAAGGCTTCGACAGGTTGCTGGTCTGCGGGGCAGGGGCCGCGACGGGCTCTGGCGCGGGGGCATCGATCGCTGCTTCGGCTGCTTCAATAGGGTCGAGCGACTGGGTCTCGACCTCGGGCGCCTCTGCGATTTCCTCAGCAGGCAGGATGACAGCCTCGGCTTCGGGCTCGGCCGCTTCTTCGCGGCGCAAGGCCGTCACAGTGATGTCCACGGGCGCCCCAGCCAGCATTCCGAGCGCTTCGGCAGCGTCAGAGGACACCTCGATGCGCGGGCCGGGGTTGGTGCGTTCGCGGCGGAACAGGGCGCCAATGACGAACGAGCCGTTGCTTTCATTGCGGATGATCACACGCTCGGGTTCCTTGACATCAGGATGAGCGACCCACACACCGCCAAGCGACGGGCGACCGTCCCAGAGGCCCTTTTCACTGGCCTGAAATACATCCGGTGCTTCGACATCGCGCTCAACACTGCGCGTCGCGGTTTGCCCTGCGGACGCTGCAACGGCGCTGTCCTCTTTCTTGGCCAGAGGGTTCATGCCCTCCATACAACCTGCCACGAGCGAAAGCGCCGCGATCCCAACCAAGGTGCGTGTCACCAAAATCCCAGCCATTCAGAACTGCCCTCTGCCTGCGGCGTCTTGTTGCGCCGCCCCCATTTGTTACCAGCTTGCCGTTTTTCCAAGGCAATGCAGGCGTAACTGTAATGAAACCTGCCCCCCTTGGGAAGTGTCGCGCTGATATTGGGCAGAATTTCACCAACACGTTGCGGTGTAACAGGTCTTTTCGAATCGAATGCTTCATTGTAACTCGTCCGAACCACGGAGGTTTGGCAGAGTGGTCGATTGCGGCGGTCTTGAAAACCGTTGGGCGTGAGAGCGTCCCCAGGGTTCGAATCCCTGAGCCTCCGCCAAATACCTGAATTAAGGTGTTGTTTTTTCATAATAAATGGGGAATCCTCGGGTTTGTTCCCACATCCATTCCCACACTTGCGACGCGCGTCTACTGCCTGCCCTCAATCCTCCAGCACATCATCGCCCATCTCACCCGTGATTAGGCGGCGTTGGGTGTCGCGGTCGATTTGGCCATAGCTGCGCAGAGTGGTCAGAACGTCCGTATGGCCAAGATTTTGTGACAAAGCCACCAGTTCCGCCACCGACTCGCTGGTTTTCGCGCCGTGGCGGGCCAGCATGTGTCGGAAGGCGTGCGGGCCGAAGGCCGGGAGCTTGGCCGCCGCAAAGGCACCGTTAACGATCTTGCGCACCGGTTCTGATGTTTTCCACGCTCGCCGCTCAAAGCCATCCGCTGCAAAACCCGTGTTGGATTGAGGCGCAATCGCAGTGGCCGGGAAGAGCGGATCTTCAGGGCCAAACAGTGCTTCGTCTTCAAGATACTCTATCCACGCGGTCAGTGCGGCTTCGGCTTCGGGGAAGCCCTTGGAAAAAAAGGTGTGAAGGCTTTTGCCGAACTTCGTTGCCACCTCGCGCGGGTTTTGCGTGACAGATTTTTCCTCCAGATCGACGTGTTTGATCCGCAGGGAGATCAATGCCCCTACGCGCACGCCCGTCAGGCAAAGTAGAGCAAAGATAGCCTTGTCGCGTTTTTCGCGCGGGCTTGTCTCCGGCATCAACGCCAAGGCGCGCTTGGCCTGTTTGATCCCCGGCGCGGCGCGTGGCGGTGCGGCGCGGGCTTCGGCCTCGTCACGGCGCGACAGCTTGAAGTAGTCGGCATCAGCCGTTCTGATCCGGCTGCGAAAGCCGTCCTGCTGTGACAGCCAGATCGTGAACTCGCGCATTGTCGCCAGCATCGCGCGCATTGTCGATTTGCTCAGAGGTCTTCCGTTCGCGCCCTTCGCCGTCTCAAGATGCGTTCGAAAACCCATTGCCCATTGAATATGAAACAGCGCGAAATCCTTGCGCCCGTTCCAAACATCGAAGCGTTCGAGCGCCGCCAATTCCCGGTCTAACGATTTGTCGGACAGTTGCCGCGCATACTTGCGATAGTCGATGAACTGGCGTTTTAGGCGTTCGTTCTTCTCGTTCGGTCGTTTGGCCATGGTGATCTCCTTTCAGCCTTTCATGTTTGAGGGAGTTGGGGGCTTGTGTCGGTCAAGGCCGCACCCCGGTTTTGCGTTGAGGATATTTCGCACGCTGGGGCGCGACGGATTTCCGGTGCGAAGGTTGCCAAGTTTGGGCCTCCCCCCCCCCGCGCCCGTGGGGCGCTCCCACAATTGGTCACGCTGACATTGTTGGATGCGGTGCATTTCGGGGTGCCTTGCGATATGGCGGGAACTGGAAAAACACGGGGGGCTATGTCCACCACCTTAATGTGTGCTAGTGCCGCGTTATTTTGAGGTCGAGGGTCCGGGCGATTTCCGGGATGCGCGCCTCGGCAACCGGCTTGGAGACGACCGTCCCGCAGGCCTCGCACAATGCGGTCAGCTTCGCGCGTCCCTCCTTGATCTCGCAATCTGCGATGCCTTCCGCCGCGCGCCGTGCCTTGCGACACGGCAGACAGTAGAAGGTGTCGATCCGGGTTTTCACCGAGCGTTTTTCACGCTTCGATTTGATGTGGTCGCGCAGTTCGTCCCCCCGTATCAAAGCAGGCCGCGCCCCGTCCATGACGCGTAAGCCGTCCGAAGCCCAATTGCGGATGGTGCGAGGAGAGACGCCGGAAACCTCCGCCGCCTCTTCGATGGTGTAGCAGCGGGCCGATTTGATCCCGCTCAGGCGTGCTTGTTTCGGCATATTGGCCTCACTCGCCCGCCGTCGTCTCATTGCGCTTCAACCAGTCGCGCAGCGCATCCAAGGTGATCAGGCGGCGCGTTCCGATCTTGACGCTTTTCAACTCGCCCGACGACAAAGCGGCGTAGAGCGTGGTCCGCCCGATGCTGCACAGGCGGGCCGCTTCATTCGGGGAGACGGCGAGGATTTGTGCGGCTTGGTTGATCAGTTCCGGCGTGTTCGTCATGGCTCATTCTCCTTTGTAAGAGCATGAGCGGACGGTGCCGGACGCGAGGTGGTTCAAAACAGAGGCGAGGTTATGAACCAGTTATGACCCCCCGCGCGCTTTTTTGATGTGGCGCTTGATAGTGGGGTCGGACGGTATCGGGTGGTCTGGAAATTTGGTGATGAACGCGGTTCGCACTTCGCGGGCTTCGGCATTTATGCCCTCAACTGCTGCGCCGTCGCGAATGCGACTTTCGATCAACGGCTTGAGCAAATCCCCATGCTCAGCAGGCCGTCCGCCAAGGTTCTTGCGAGGCATTCCTGTTAAAACGCCGGGATCGGCAAGAACATGCAGCGCGCCAGTCGCAGTGTCGATCTCCGCAAGGTCGTCTAGCCGCACCGTCGCCAAGCCAGCCATCGGCAAAGCACCCTGAGCTGTCACCACAAGCCGCCAATCCGAACGGGCTTCACGTCCCAAGGCATCTTGCACTGCGCGCGCATCGTTTTCGGTCGACAACGTCGGATGAAAGTAGATCATCACCGTCGCGGCGTCGGTCTGGACCACGCCGATGCGCCACGTCTCGCCGCAAATGCTGGAGGTCTTGCGCTGCCGACAGCCTAGGGCGTCGGCCAAGCGGTCAATCAATTTTGGAATGTCGGGCAAAAAGGCACCAAGTCGCGCGGGATCAAGCGTCAGAAAGCCGAGGTCTGGGCAGAAATACCCATACTGTTGGCCCTGATAGACAATCGGCGCGGAATGCGGCGCGTCACAGTCATCACAAAAAACCGAGGCCAAGACACCCGTGCTGCGCAGGTAACCATGACGAAGCAACTCGGCAAAGCCATCGTCACCACCGTAGAAATCTGCCGATACCTTGCCGCCTTGGGCGATGATCTCGCAAAGACGCGACGTTGTGCTCACTCGACGACCTCAAACAACTCGGCTTTGGTCGGTGGCGGGTCCAGCAACGCCCAGCGTTCCAGCAGGTCAAAAACAAAAGCCCGCTCCGCCTCGGTCTTGTTCGGCACGCTTGTCGTGTTGGGCGTTCGCAGGGTCACGGTCAGAACATGTCCCTTTTTGCCGTCGCCCGGAGCTTTGAAAATGCGCAAGGTTGCCGCGATGATCTGCCAGCCACCTGCCTGCAAAGGTGACGCACCGCCAAACCGCCTTTGCAGAAATTGATAGAGGGTTTCATCCTCACCGCGCTTTTCGGCCATCAGGAAGGCCCCATCCGTGGATCGGAACGACAGCGAAGAGACCTCAACACGTTCAATTCCATCCGCCGGTTCGGTCCTCAATTCCGGCGCACTCCCTAAAACTTCCAGACGAACATTGCGACGAGGCACCTGAACGGGCGGTTTGGACTGCGGCGCAAAATGTTTGGAAAAGGCTTGCAGATATTGGTCGCGGATTTTGTGGCCACCTTTGGCGCAAATTTCGACAACCCGCTCTTTGGGGTCACAAACAACACCGACCTCAAGAACCTTTTGGCGCGTGTGTCGCTCAAGGCTGGATTCTCCGAAGGCCAATTCGCTTTCGGCGTGGTCCTCGACGTAAATGGTGGCTTGGGTCAGCTTTTTTTCCGCGCCGGTCGCGGGATCAATTCGGACGGGGTGAAACCAATCGGCTTCACGTTTTCGATGCGCAGGCAGTTTCAATATACCGACCGTTTCATCCAAGAATGCATCTTGCGCGCTTTGCTGATCCAGAACCCAAGGCTTGCCATCATCGAGGAATTGAAAACGCGCCCATTGCTTGCCGCCAGATTTGCGCAGGTATGAAGCCTGCACCTGAACCCGGTCAATCATCACCCGGTCATGCTCAGTCGCCAGCATCAAAAGGACGTCTTCCACGCCCTCGCACCCCTCAAGATCGAGGCCTTCTCCCGCACAAACATGCGCCACGCCGTTCATACCATCGTCTGAGGCAAGTTCGGCCAATAGCTCCAATTCAGCCTTCACCGCGTCCTGTCGCGCGTCGGGCAAGCCCGCAATCAGGGCCTCGATGGACGTCACAAACGCCCCACCGCGCCCTTCGCTAACCCAATCGAAATCGCCGTCAGCTTGAACACCTCGCGCCGACAGAAAATCCCGCAAGCGCACGGAAGGAGATTTTCGAATAAATGCACTAAACGATGCCATATCTTGCGCCCGACCAATTGACTTGGGCGAAATATGGGGTTCACGCATGTCCCGCGCAAGTTGTTTGTGTTCAAATTGGCGCTGAATGAAAGAAATCCGCTATTCTCCCAGCGCCTCGGTCTCGAATGCCGCTTTGAAGCCTGTATTGGTCTGCCCCGTCTCATTGAAGAAGGGCAGTCCAAGAACGGTATAGTCACGGCCTTGGAATACGGTCTCAAGTCGGGCCTTGGCTTTCACTTGCTGTAGGAAGTCCTGCTTCCAGTCGTCTTGCGGGCGCAACTGGTCGCCCTTAGGTTCGATGAATAGCTGCAAGATCGTGCTGCCTTCCTCGCCCTTCTTCCTCAAAAACAGGACGAAGTCGGGTTCAAAGGCGCGTCCGGTGTCGAAGTCGTACAGCTTCACCGCCTTCTCGTTCCGCAGCAGGTAGAAGTCGTCATAGACACCGCGCAACCGGGCTTCCTGATCGTGCATGTATTTAATGAAGTGCTTTTCCTGATCGGTGCCGTAGCTGTCGTCATAGGCGTGCCAGTCCTTGCCGCTCAGGTCGATCTGGTCCAGCCCCGGCACATTGCTTTCGGTCCAGCTTAGCCCGGTTTCGCCTTCTATCCGCAGTTTCAGCACCTTGTCAGTGAAGCGGTCCTTGATGGGATAGGGCTTGAAGTCCTTAGTGCCGATATACTCGACACTTTCGCGTTTCACGCCGCTTTCGATCTGGTGCAGAACGTATTGCGCGATGTCCAGCTTTTGCCGCGCGGTCAGGTTGTCCAAGTCATCGGGCAAACCGCGCACGCTCACTGTCACGCCGCCCAGATAGGTATCGGAGGTGACAAACTGCGAGGCGCCGGCCAGTTGCGGGAAATAGGTCCGCAAGTTGGCGAAGTGGAAGAAGTCGTTGGCGTCCATCGCGAAGCCCAGAATGGCCCTGCCGAAATCGGCCAGGTTGAAGTCGCGGGACACGGGTTCCTTGCTCGACGGTTTCAGCGTCAACTGTCCACCGCCAAAGGCAGAGGCTTCCATCACCCTGCCTGTCATCAGGTTGGGATATGTGAACGGGCCTTCGATCTTGTAGGCGTCCAGCCCGGCCACACCGTCGCGCGGGTTCTTTACCCGGTCATTCGTCCAGACGTATTCCCTGCCATATAGAGAGGTCTGCTTGAAGCTGTCCTTGAGCCTCAAGCGCACCGTCCGGGCGGTGTCGTCCAGCATCCCGGTTTCGCGCAGCGCATTGCGGATGTCTTGGATGTACTTGGGGTTGTGGGAACAGTGGTAGTGCAGTTCCTCCAAGATGCGCAGGGGCGTGTCCACCGCGCTGTCATACTTGCGCTTTTCCCGTGCTGCGTCCGGTTGATCCGGGGCGATGAACGGAAAGTACCGCGCCCCGCGTCCGATCAACTGCGCCTCGGCCATCGTGGTCTTGCCCACCTTGTTGGCATTGCCGTCGCGCGTATCGTAAAGCCGCACAATGTCGAACAGGTTCAGGACGTCCCAGCCTTCGTTCAACTTATCGACGGCAAAAATCACTCGTATCTCGTTGTCGCGGTCCTCCAAGGCGTTGAGTTCAATTTGCCTGTTTTCCAAATCCTTGGGGTTGTTGACGTTCACAACCTTCTCGGGGGCAAAATCCCCCTGTAGTTCGCGGACAAAATCTGCGCCGCTCATGGCCCGTTCGTCCATGATGAAGGCGAAGGCCCGCGAAAGCGTCTCATCGCTCTCAGAGGCCGCTCTGAGGGCGTCAAGCGCCTCACCAGTCAGTCCCGCCACCATTGCCGTGAATACGGCCTCGTTGTCGCCGCTGTCCTTGATTGTCTTGGACTTCATCAGGATCACCGGCTTGCAATGCAGCCCGTGCGTCTCGGCCACCTTGCGGCGGTACTGGCTAAGGACCATTGCCTGCATCATCCGAGCCTCGGGCGGCAAATCGGCCTGCCGCAACTCGATGTCCTTGGAATAACCATCTTCCCGAAACTGCCGCAGCGAATAGTCGTACAGTATCTTGTCGGCATATTTCGCGCGGATTGCCTCGTGGCTCAGGTCCACGGTCGCGGTAAACTCCAACAGCATGTTCTCGGGGTGCTGCCGGAAAATCTCGGAAACCGTACCTTCCCAACTGGCCTTGTACTCGGCCTCGCCCTTGGTCAGCGTCTTCTTGGTCTCGGCGTTCAGATGGTGCGCTTCGTCCGAGATCATCACCACCTTGTAGTCGCGGAAGTCTTCGATGGTGACGGCATTCTCTTTCGGGTTCTGCATCCGCGTGTGCAGCCCTTGGATGGTGGTGAAGTGGATGTTGATCGCATCGCCGGATACCGCGTCGAAGGTATCCACCGCGCGGATGTCCACGGGCTTGTCGTCAATGCGGATTGTGTCCGCGAAAAGGTGCTTGGCCGATGCGGGGTTGAGGAAGTTTTCCTTGGTCTTCTCGATGATCTGAGCGGAGTTCACGAAGAACAGGAAGTTGCGATAGCCGCGCCGATAAAGGTCAAGGATCAGCGCCGCCATCAGCACCGTCTTGCCGCTGCCTGTGGCCATGTGGAACAGCAAGTGCGGGTTGGACGGCTTTTGCGGGAAGTCCTCGACAAAGAACAGGAACCGTTCCAGCGCGGTTAGCTGATACGGGCGCAGGGCGATGGTCGGGGCAAGGTTGCCTGTGATGTGGTCGGGGATGTCCTTTTTCAGCAACCCCATATCCGCCGCAGCAGTCAGCTTATCGTTGAGGGTCTGGCTCATTGTTCCAGCCCGTAGAAAGAGCGGGTCGCACGGGCGTCTTCGTCCGAGATGTCAAAGTCCGCATCGCCAAGGGAGCCGAGATTGACGTAGAGGTGGTTGGCATCAAGGCAGTCCATCAACACACGCTTGGCGCCGTCCAGCGGAAGCGTGGAGAAGTCGTCAGTCTCAAAGGCGCTTAGGTTCACGTCATAACGCAGATAGCCGGTGGCCTGGATGTCGGCATGAATGGTTTGCAGCGTGGCCATGTCCGGGGCCGCTTCGATCCGGTCAGCGAAGGCGGAGTTGGAAGCCGCAAGTTCGGCATAGACAAACGATCCGCCGCCTTGCCATTCGACGGCTTTGGAAATGCCGCCCTGTTCGCCTTCGATGACTTTCTTGAGGCGTGAAGCCGGAAGGTTACGGATATAGTCGAGTTGTTCGACAGCGATCCACTTGCGGCCCAACTTAAACGCCACCGATGCGGTCGTGCCTGAGCCTGCAAAGAAGTCGAGCACGATGTCACCGGGTTTAGTCGCGACATGCAGTATGCGTTCCAGCAGACGTTCAGGCTTAGGCGTCAGCTTATTGGCTTCCTCAGCGCCAAAGAGTTCATACACTTCGCGCTTTGCTTCATCAGTATGGCCCGCTTCATCATGTGGCCACCAAGTCCATGGAGCGATACCTTCTATGTCTTTGAGAAACTGCTTTCTGGATGGAACCGCATCGCCATTCTTGCCAAAGTAAATGCGGTCGTCCGCAAGAAGGCGTTCATACTCAGCCTTTACGACTTTCCAACAGGAACCCGCTGGCGGTTTGTGCACCTTCCCACTTGGCGCGACGATCTCATACATCTGGTTAGGCCGATAGCCTTGCGCAGACAGAGAAACACCCCGCCACAATCCGCGCGGGTCATCATTGGGATTTGAGTAAACCGACTTTTGCTTCTCACCTAAGGGGAGTTTGTTGAAGGTTGCTTTGTATGCTTCTGGTATCTTGGAAAATAGCAAGATGTGATCATGCGCTGCACCTATTGCAGTCCGGTTTTCGCGTGAGTACCGCTTTTGCCAAACAACGTTCGCAATGAAGCAATCCCGCCCGAACACCTCGTCCATCAATACCTTGCAATAGTGGGCCTCGTTGTCGTCCATATTGACGAATATCGTTCCGTCCCGGCTCAAAAGCTCCTTGGAAACCTCTAAGCGGCTGCGCATGAACGTCAGCCAAGCCGAATGATTGAAGCGGTCGTTGTATTTGAAGCCGTCTGAGCCAGTGTTATAGGGCGGGTCGATATAGATCAGCTTCACCTTGCCCGCATAGCGCGCTTTCAGCGAATGCAGCGCCAGCAGGTTGTTGCCCTTGATAAGCAGATTGTCGTCCTCCGACACCGCGCCCACGGGCTTGGCCTTGCCCGCTGCCACGGCCTCTGCATCCCAGCGTTCCCAGCCGGTCAGCACCTTAGGCTCAAACAGCCGCGTAATGTCGTCCGGGGCCAGTGTCGTGTTCCAGAACACCTCGTTGCGGCCCCGGTCCTCTTTCGTCATGCCACCTTCCAGCACGCAGTCCTTGTAGGGCCACGCCAGCACCACGTCGCGCGACTGGCTCAAGTAATCGCCGCGCCTGTCCGTCAGGCCGATGCGGTTCTTGAAGGCGGTGTAGCTGTCGGGCAGGAAGGCTTTGTTAGACACGAAGTCCTGAAACTTCACCTTGTCGAAGACCAGCGCCCCCGCCACTTCGGTGAAGAAATGCGCCTTGATCGTGTCAGACTGCATCAACAGTTCCAAGAGCCGCGCATCCATGTTCAGCGCCGCCTCGATCACCGCATTCTTGAGGATCGCGCCATCCGAGATGAACGCCTGTTCGGCTTGGAGCAGCGTGGTCAGGTCATCGAGAAGGTTTTGCATGGATGGTCGCCCCTGTATCGGTCTTTTCGCCCTTTGTGCCTGACGGGACAGGGAAAATCCAGCAGCAAGAAGTCGGCTGCCTGCGCACTGGGCTTTCAGCCAAAGCTGGCTTCTCGGCTATTTGCTTAGGGAGATAATGTTACCTCCAAGCTCACGGGCCGTTGCAACGATTTCCCACGCCTCCATCAACTTCCGCCGTTTGTCGAACAAGTCCGACCGGGCGTAGGCGGCTTCTGCTTTGTCTTTGATGCCATGCGCTAGCGCGGCTTCGATCACTTCGCGCGGGAAACCTGTTGTTTCGCCCGCCCAATCGCGGAATGTGGATCGGAAGCCGTGGACGGTGATGTTGGTGCGGTCCATGCGGCGCAGGACGGCGGTCATGCTCATGTCGGAGATCGGTTTGCCGGGTTTGGCCTCGCTGCCGAAGATCAGAGCATTGTCGGGGGTGCCTTCGGTTCGCTGGCCAAGCAATTTCAGGGCGGCGTCAGTGAGTGGCACACGGTGTTCCTTTGCCGCTTTCATCCGTCCCGCCGGGATGGTCCAGACCTTTGCCTCCAGATCAACTTCGCCCCACGTCATGCCGCGCGTCTCGCCCGACCGTGCCGCCGTTAGGATCGTGAAGGCCAGCGTCCGCGCAGCCACGCCTTCGCGCTGGGCGAGGTCGGTCATGAAGTCTGCAATCTGCACATGGGGCAAGGCGGGATGATGTTTCACCGCGCGAATCTTCTTTGGCTTCGGCAAAAGGTGATCCAGATGCCCACGCCAACGGGCAGGATTGTCACCAGACCGGATACCCAGAGCGGATGCGTAGTCAATCACGGCTTCTATGCGCTGGCGAACCCGATTGGCGGTTTCAGGCTTTGCCGCCCAGATCGGGGTGAGCGTGGAAATCACGTCCGCCGTTTCGATCTTGGCGACCTGAACCGCGCCGATCTTGGGGAAGACGTAGGCCTCCAACGTCGCCGTCCATTGGGCGGCGTGTTTGGCGTTCTTCCAGCCGGGACGTTTGCTTTCGATCAGCTCCAGCGCAGCTTCGCGGAAGGTCTTGGGCTTTGCCTGCTGTTTCTTAGTGATCGGGTCTTCGCCTTCCGCAATCAGCCGCCGCGCCTCTGCCGCGCGGTCGCGGGCCATGGCGAGACTGACGTCAGGGTATGCGCCAAGCCCAAGATCGCGGCGGCGTCCTTGCACTTGGTAGCGCAGAACCCATGACCGTGCGCCGGTGGGCTTCACATAGAGGAACAGGCCGCGTCCGTCGCCGTGCCGCCCCGGTCCTGCGGTCTCTACTTTTCTGGCATTGAGCGGCATGGCGTTCCCACATTTGTTCCCACACTTGGTTACGATTTAAGGCGGACGTGCGCGAACTTCAATGGAGGTGCGTGAATTTATTTCATTGTTATTGTTTGGTAAATTTGAACGTAGGCGAACAGCGCCAACTGTGCAGCTACACGAGTTATACGGACTGAGCCTCCGCCACTTCACGTGGGTTTCCCAATCAATTTCTATCGCTTGCTCTGCAGTGCCGCTCTTTCGGTCCGTCGTTCACGTTGTTTTGCCACATAATCTGCATCACAGAACTGGTGTGGCGGGCGCGGAATGTTGGTCGTCAAATGCGGTGGTGTGTTTCATTTGCGGCGGGGTGTTCGCGTCAGTTTCGAGAGCGTCGATGGCCGGACGTCGGTCTGTGTGAGCCTCAAGGCAGACTCCGAGATGATGACCAGTGCGAAAGCTCTCACGGTCTGGAACTGGCTCGTGAAAGCGTGCGAAGACGCGATGGCTGGCCAGTCCTTCGAGGCTGTCAAAAGTTCAAGTAGGCCCCGAAGTTGGCAGTGGCCAGCGGTTTTGAATACATGGGTAGCGCTTAGGTCGCAAAACTGATCAGAAAGAGTGACTTGCACGGGGCGGGGCGATCGGAGCCGGCGTGGCAAACACCATTGTGCAGGCGGTTGCGGTTCAGGTCGGCGTGGAACGGCCCAAGCTTAAGGTCTCGAAGGCGCTGAATTTCGGAACCCGCCACGGGCATCAGTATTCCACGAAGTCGAGTTGGCAGGAGATCGGTAGCGCTGACCAAATTTTAGGTCCTTGAGTCTGGTCGAAAACTCCGAGGCGTGCCGCATACATTATCAAATTTGGCTCTGAAGTCGCGCACCCGCCAAACCACTTTCTGGCGGGTGCTTTTTCCAAGCGGCTTACTCCGCAGCCGCAACGCCGCCGATGGCGTACATGCCGTCGTGGTCCTGACCCAGCATCATGATGATTTCATCACCGGGCTGCATGCCTTCGGGCAGGGTGACGCCATCCATCATCGGCATGTCCATGGTCATCGCGGGCCAGCCGATTTCTGCAATCGGACCATGGCTGACGTTGATTGTGCCGTCGCCAATCGCGTTCAGGGTTGCAGGTGCGTGGACCATGTCTTCGGCCATGGGCATGGCAGAATGATCCATGCTGGAGTGGTCCATCTGGGCCACAGCGCCAGAGGCGACGGTCAAGGAAAGTAGGGTCATTGCAAGAAGCTTACGCATGAGGAATCTCCGTTTGATTGCTTTGGTTTATTAGTGGGCCGCGATGGCTGAGGTTTTGCTGTCCATCTCGGGGTTTGACAGGTTGCGGTTGGTGCGGCGCAGGGTGATCTGCTTCCAGATCACAAAGAGCGCGGGGATCACGAACAGGGTCAGCAGCGTCGCCGTCGCCATGCCGCCAATCATCGGGGCGGCAATGCGGCTCATGATTTCAGAGCCGGTCGCAGTGCCGTACATGATCGGAATCAGGCCAGCGAAGATGGTCGCGACGGTCATGACCTTGGGCCGGACACGCAGCAGGGCGCCTTCGAACACGGCCTCTTGAATGTCATGACGGGTCAGGTCGATGCCGGTCGTGCGGGCCTGCTTGATGCGTTTGTCCCAAGCGAGATTCAGGTAGAGCAGCATCATGATTGCCGTCTCCACGGCGACCCCAGCCAATGCGATAAAGCCGACCAGAACAGCCACCGACAGATCGAAGCCGAGATACCAGATCAGCCAGACCCCGCCCGCCAGCGCGACAGGCAAGGCGGCCAAGATGATTGCGACTTCGGTCATCCGGCGGAAGGCCATGAAGAGCATCAAGGTGATCGTCAGCAAGGTCGCAGGCGCCACAAGGGTCAGGCGATCGCGCACCCTTTCAATGTATTCGTACTGCCCCGACCACGCGATGGAATAGCCTGTGGGCAGGGTCAGTTCCTGCTCGACCGTTGCGCGGGCCTCGGCGACATAGCTACCCAAGTCACGGCCCGCGATATCGATAAAGACAAAGCCTGTGCGCCGCGCATTCTCGGACCGGATCATGCCGGGACCGTCCACGACCGCAATGTCAGTGACCGCACCAAGAGGCACATGGGCGCCGGACTTGGTCACGATGGGCAAGTCGCGCAGGGCTTCGGGACTGTTCCGCCAGTCCTGCGGGTAACGCAGGTTGATGGGATAGCGCTCCAGCCCCTCGACGCTCTCGGCGACCTGCATGCCGCCGATGGCCGTCTGCACCACCATCTGGACATCGTTCACCGACAAACCATAGCGGGCCGCAGCATCGCGGTTGACGTTAATCTCGACAAACCGCCCACCCACAGGACGTTCCGCATAGGCCGAAGCTGTCCCTTCGACCGCGCCAACGATGCGCTCGATCTCGACGCCGATGCCTTCGATCACGGACAGGTCCGCGCCGGTGATCTTGACCCCCACGGGGGTCTTGATGCCAGTGGCCAGCATGTCGATCCGGTTCTTGATCGGCTGAATCCAGACGTTGGTGACACCGGGCACCTGAACGATGCGGTCCAGCTCGTCGCGGATTTTCTCCATCGTCATGCCGGGGCGCCAGTCCTCTTCGGGTTTTAGCTGGATCGTGGTTTCGATCATGGTCAGCGGTGCAGGGTCGGTGGCGGTTTCGGCGCGCCCCAGTTTGCCGTGGACAGTTTTCACCTCTGGCACGGTTTTGATCAGGCGGTCGGTCTGTTGCAAAACTTCTCGCGCTTTGCCGATGGACACACCGGGATAGAGCGAGGGCATATAAAGGAAGTCACCCTCTTTGAGTTCGGGCATGAACTCGGTCCCGATCCGTTGCATTGGCCACAACATTGAGGCAACCACGACGACCGCCATCGCCGACGTTGCCCACGGCCAAGCCACGGCCGCATCCAGAAACGGGCGATAGGCCCAGATGCACAGACGGTTCAGGGGATTGCGATCCTCGGCCAAGATGCGACCACGGACGAACCAGCCCATCAGCACCGGAACCAGCGTGATGGACAAAATACAGGCCGCTGCCATTGCGTAGGTCTTGGTAAAGGCCAGTGGTTTGAACATCCGGCCTTCTTGGCTTTCCAGCACGAACACCGGCAGGAAGCTGACCGCGATGATCGCCAGCGAATAGAACAGGGCAGGGCCGACTTCGGAGCAGGTTTCAGAGACGATCCGCCAGCGGTTCTCGGGCGTCAGTTTTTCGTGTTCCAAGCGCCTGTGCATCGCCTCGATCATCACAATCGCGGCGTCGACCATGGCCCCGATCGCAATGGCGATCCCGCCAAGGGACATGATATTCGCGTTCACCCCTTGCAGCCGCATCACAACCAGCGCCGCCGCAATCCCCAAGGGCAACGACAGCACGATCACCAGCGACGAGCGCATGTGCAGGAGGAACGCCCCGCACACCAGCACGACAACGATGAACTCTTCGGTCAGCTTGTGCTGCAGGTTTTCAATCGCGCGCTCGATCACGCCAGAGCGGTCATAGGTGGTCACGATCTCGACCCCTTCGGGCAAGGACGGGCGCAGCTCATCCAGACGGGCCTCGACCGCGCGGATCGTGGCCAAGGCGTTTCCGCCCCAGCGCATGATCACCACGCCGCCGGTCGCATCGCCCAAGCCGTCGAATTCCCCAACGCCTCGGCGCATTTCAGGACCCATCCGCAACTCGGCCACATCGCCCAAGGTCAGGGCTGCGCCGCGCGCATTGATCTTGAGCGGGGCCTTGGCCAGTTCGTCCAGCCCGCTGACATAGCCGGTGGCGCGGACCATAAACTCGGCCTCGCCCATCTCGATCACGCTGCCGCCAGTCTCTTGGTTCGAGGACTGGATGGCATCGCGCACTTCGGTCAGGGTCAGGTCATAGGCGCGAAGTTTGTCCGGATCGATCACCACCTGATACTGGCGCACCATGCCGCCAATGGTGGCCACTTCGGACACGCCGTCGATCGTCTGAAGCTCGTACTTCAGCCACCAGTCCTGCAGGCTGCGCAGCTGCGAGATGTCGTGATTGCCCGTCCGGTCGATCAGCGCGTATTGGTAGATCCAACCCACACCGGTCGCATCGGGGCCAAGCTCTGGCGCGACGCCATCAGGCAGACGCGATGTGATCTGGCCCAGATATTCCAGCACCCTCGAACGCGCCCAATAGAGGTCGGTCCCTTCTTCGAAGACGACATACACATAGCTGTCCCCAAAGAAGGAAAAGCCCCGCACATCCACCGCGCCGGGCACGGCCAGCATGGCGGTCGCCAAGGGGTATGTGATCTGATCCTCGATCACTTGGGGGGCCTGCCCGGGATAGGGCGTACGCACGATCACCTGCACTTCGGAAAGGTCGGGAATAGCGTCCACGGGGGTGGTGCGCAGGGCCCAGATGCCAGAGGCCCCCAACACCAGTGCAAAGAGCACAACGATAAAGCGGTTCGCGATCGACCAGCGAATAACAGCCCCGATCATTGGCCCAAATTCCCTGCAACTGGTGCGCCGACCTCTTGCAGGACCAGCGACATATCCGGCTGGCGCGCAAAGCCCAGAGCCGCTTCTTGGCCGATGGGCAGAGCGGCGGGATCCAGATCTGCACTGACCGCAAAGTCCATGGTCATTCCGGGCATGCCGATCGCCTTCATCGGGCCGTGAGTGATGCTAGCCAAGCCAGTTGCGGGATCAATCGCATTGATGGTGCCGACCGCCTCGATCAACGGGGCGGGCGCCGTGGCCTCTGCCAGTTTCAGGCTCATGTCGGGGCCCTGCTCAAAAACAATCGGGACTTCTTTGCCAATGGGCACCGTCGCGGGGTCAAGGCCATCGACCAAAGCGAACTCCATCGTCATGGCGGGCATCCCGATGGGCTTGAGCGGTCCATGCGAGATGGTTGCCATCCCTGTTTCAGGGTGCAGGGCGGTGATTGTGCCTGTCGCCTCGATCTGGCGGGTGGGCGGGGCATCGGCCGTCGGTTCGGCGGGGGCGTCTGCGGCACGGACGGCCGCGATGGCGAACATAACGTCAGCGTCTTTGGTCAGGTCAAACTCCACGGGGACGTTCAGCGGTACGGTGTTGGGATCCAGATCGACGACTTCCATATCCATGGTCATCGCGCCCCAGCCCAAGGCGGGGATCGGATCGTGCGACATGGTCAGGCGCCCGTCCGGCGTTACCGCCAAAGCGATGCCCCGTCCGGTAGCCGCGACGCCATCATCGCCAGTCATAGAACCGATCCAAAACTGGCCATCGGAGCCGCGATGCAAGGTGACTTTGACCTCGGCCCCGACGGTGACACCGTCGAGCATCACGTCCTTGGCCAAGGCAAAGCTGGTCTGCATCGCAGGCCAATCCAGTTCGGTGATCGCATCGTGATGCAGCACCAGTTTGCGCGCCTCAGCGTCCACTGCGACCACCACACCAGTGGCCATCGCAGGGGCCTGATCGGTGGGGGCCATGCGCATCATGCCCGCATTCAGAACGCTTTCGCTGTCGATCAGGAATTGGGCCGAGGAGACGACCTCCTCGCCTGCGGCAAGGCCTTGGACGATCTCGGTCCGGCCACCTGCGCCAAAGCCGTCACGCAGGCCCGTCGTGACCAAGCGTGGGGCAAAACGGCCCTCTCCAGTGCGCAGGATCACCCGCTCGGCGCGGCCCGTGCGGATCACAGCCTCGGAGGGGACGGTTACGGCCAGATGGCGGTCGGTGTCCTCTAGCAGGACCGTGCCGAACATCCCCGGACGCAAAGTCCCGTCCGCGTTGTCAAAGACCAGACGGACCGGCAGCGTTCGGGTCCGCAGATCAAGCTCGGGATAGATGTAATCGACGGTGCCTTCGAAGACAGTATCCGGCAAATGTTCAAACTGCGCTTCGGCTCGCATCCCCTCGGACAGGCGGCCCAAATCACGCTCAAAGACTTCGGCGATCAGCCAGATATCGGTCGGGTTGGTCAGGGTTAGGGCCCGCACGTCGGGTTTCAGGTACATACCCTCGGCGGCCTCTAGGCCAACAACAACGCCGTCTTGGGGCGCATAGATCGCGATGTTGCGCTCGGCCTTGCCGGTTCGGGAAATCCGCTCGATCTGCGCGTCCCCCATACCGAGACTGCGAAGACGGTTTTTCGCGATTTCGACGATCCGCGTGCCGGGTTCGCTTTGATTGATGCGGACGAGTTCCGCAGTGGCAGAGCCAACCTCGGGTGAGAAGAGTTCAAACAGCAAATCGCCTTTGGACACCGTGTCACCGACCGCACGCACGTCCAGTCGTTCGATCCAACCCTCGACGCGCGTGTGGACATGCGCGGTGCGATGTTCGTTCCAGTCCACAAAGCCGACCGTCCGAATTTGCGAGGAAATCTCGTCTGACTGTGCCAAGGCCGTCCGCACCCCGATTGCGTTAATCTCGGCTGCGTCCATCCGGACTTCGGCGGGATCACCGGCGGGCTCATCACCTTCGTAGACCGGAACCAAGTCCATGCCCATTGGCGATTTCCCCGGTCCGTCGCGCCGGAAGTTCGGGTCCATCGGCGCAACCCAATACAGGATGGCCGGTCCGTCCGCGCCGCCAATGGGCGCAGAAAAATATAGTCTTTCCATGGCGACGCCGCCGCCAAGACCAACCCCCAACGCCAGAATGGCGAGGGCCGAATAACGTCCTTGCATGAAATGCCTCTTATGCTTTCGAGCGCCGTGTTGCGGCCAAGCAGGCGCCGCGCATCTCGCGCGGGCCACGAAATCCAAGGGTCATACGGCTGTCAGAGGCCGCGACTTGGATCAGCTCTGAATGCGTGGAGGTCGTTCTAGTGTCGCGCCCTCGTGGGATAGCGCGACCGGATGAGTCGGATAGGCTCGGGTGGCAAAGATGACAGGGTTCACGCCTAGGGCGGCGCCAGTAGAAACCTCGCAGCCTGCGCAACATATGGACCCGCTGCAGTCGGTGGTCTCATCGTCTGCTGGGTCCGCAAAGTTCGTCTTATGGTGGTGATGCGCTTTGCTTTGATCTGGCAACGACGTTTGCGCGTGATGTATACCATGCGCCGCAATCGACGCAGACGGTGCATCAGCGAAAGCTTTGTGCGGCACAGATTGCACCACAATCGCTAGCAACATAGCAACGATTGTGAGGCGTAGTCCCAAACGGGCAGACCGAAGGACCAACATCAAAGGATGGCGCACGAACATTGTCATAGGCGAAAGTGATCGTCAAAACGAGCGCGGCACGCAAGCGCTACGTTAGAACGGCAGCACACGATCTGATAACATTTGCGCGAAGCGCGCTACTTTGGGCACTTAGATGAGCAGTGTGCGCAGCCTCATTAACATCATCAGGTTTTCATTCGGCGACACACGCCCAAGAGGTACGTTCGAACTGCCTAAAAGTCGTGGAATGTTATTTGACGCCCTGACGCTTTTGGCTCTCTGGGATGACATCGATAGCCAGATACGTTTCTCAAGTGCCTCGTCAGTAAACACGCTTCTACAGGTTCTGGATCGATAGGCCGGATGACGGCAGCGCGTAAGCCGGGGGCTTCGCGATGCCCGTCATTCAACTGTAATGCTTTTCCTTCGCGGTCATTCGAGTGGTGAGCAGTTTTATTGCGCGCACGCGTATTGTCCACGAAAGCCTGCAGAGTATTCGGGACCCGCGCTGATGATCAGGTCATGGAGCCCCGCGTCCTCTGTTGAACGAATGCCCACGGTGATCGGCGCTGCAGCGTAGCCCTCTGCGCTGGCATCCAGACGCACTAGATCACCGCTGATTTTGACCAGAGCCGCTTCATCCGTTGTGACCAAGACTGGTGGACTGGTTTCGGTATAGGTGAATTGGCAGGTCGCGCCTTCGGGGAAGGCAAAATTGATCGCGTCGGGTGTCAGGAACTCGGGATCGATTTTCGCGACGACCTCTGTGGCGAGTGCCGTTTCCGCATCTACCAACTCTACCGAGGTCTGTTCGCTGGTCGCATCATTTTCGCCGTTTTCCGCGATATCGGCGATCAGGTAGCGCATTTCGGCGATTTCTTTGTCCTGCGCATAGATGATGTCATCGGCGAGTGTGCGCACACGCTGGTCTGTCAATTCGGCGCGCGAAGAGGTCATAATTGCGATCGAATGGTGCGGGATCATTGCACGCATATAGGACAGGTCCTGTACTGTGATCTGGGCGCGCACCAAAAACAGTGCGGCGGCAAAGACGACAACCGATCCGACGAAAATGCCAATGTTCATTGCACGGTTCTGATACATACCCAGCATCCACGCCAGCATCACCAGCGCCATCGCGGCGCCCATGACAATTGCCATGTACAGTCGGGTTTCAGAGAAAAAGATGTGCCCCCAAAGATATGTGTTCAGGTACATGAGCCCGAACATCACAATGGTTGAGGACGCAATCATTAGAAAAAAACGTGTATAGGCCAAAGCAGCATCTCCTATCTATCATCGACCTAACACCCTTCCACCGCAGGAGAGTTCCGTTCAAAAAGGCAAAAGTCCGAATTTTCCACTGAGTCGACGGAATGGGATGCGCTTTTGCCCACGCGTTAGGGCAGCGTCGGTCCGCCAGAGACAGGATGCAGTGATCTGGGTTGTGTTGCGTGTTTCACGCGTCCAACAATGACCCTCAGCCTTTTCGCGTGATCTCCGAGAGGTTCCTTAGCTTCGAGCGTTGGTAGAACAGATGAGCGAGCGTCAGAATGAGGACGCAAGCCACCGCGCCCAAGTAGCGCTCGTAGATGCCGTCGATGTCAGTAGGCAGGAAAAAGAAGACCGGTGCCGAGAGAACCCATAGAATGCCTGTGCCAACGAGGAGCGTGCGATATCTCGGGCTGGCCCGTGCCGCGCCGCGCGCCAGAGCAAAACAAGCGGTCGTCATGGAGACTCCGACGCCGTAGACCAAATAAACGTGGATGACCCAACCGTCATTGTCGTTGTCGCCGTATTCGTTGCGGGCCCCGATGAGGAAAACCAACAATCCAAAAACGATGAGCGCGATGATCCCCACGCTCCAGTCCCAAGCCCCGAGATGGACATGGGCGGCGCACACAGCCAATCCGATCAATGCGGCCGAAAAGGTGTAAAGCCCGATGTCCACGATGAACTCGTACCGACCCGCTCCGAGATCGCTTATGGTGTCGGCGATCCAGTCATGGTCTGGGACCACGAAATCCGCGACAAGGATGGACACCGCGAGCGCGACACAGCCCAAGACGGCCAGAATGCTAAGACCAAGCAGCAAGTACGGCTGCTCGACAACTTTGGCTGGCATTTGATGATCGGTCTCGGCGCTTGGCGACATGCGGTTTCCTATCTGAACTCGTGCACCGGATGACCTAGGACGAGGCTGCCGTTTGGAAATGGTCGTGTTCGGGATCGAACATGGGCGGCTGCGCGCAAGCTGTTGTCCTTTTAGACTTTAGGGCATCGATGGGCAGCCGCCCTCTGCGGTCAAGCGAGAGCTGCCTTCATACCTCTCAGGTATGATCGCATATCTCCCCGAGCATTGTAGGAACGCCATCGCATCGGCACGTTTGACGCGAATTGCCAGAGGGAGGAACGACTGTGCGCAACATTACCATTGAGAATATTACCGAGGCTGTCATCAATTCGATGGATGCAGGAATTCCCGCACGCAACATGGAAATCATGAAGGCCGCACTGAAGCACGTGCACGCCTTTATGAAAGAGGTCGATCTGACCTATGATGAGTGGCTAGAAGCCATGGAGTGGATGCGCCGCGCAGGCGAGATTTCCAGCGATGCCCGCAACGAATTTATCCTGATCTCCGACATTATCGGGGTCGAGGTTCTGGCCGATATGCTCGACAAGAAGCCGACCCACAACGAGACTATTTCCACGGTTCTTGGCCCGTTCTACCGCGAAAATCCGCCAGTTCTGGAAAAGGGCGCCTCGATCATCCAGAAGGACTTCGAAGGTCAGGAAACCGTCCGCGTGTCTGGCACCATCCGCGATACCGATGGCAACCCCGTGCAGGGCGTGACCATGGATGTCTGGGAAGATGCGCCGAACGGCCTGTACGAACAGCAGGACCCCGATCAGCCCGATTACAACCTGCGCGGCCGCTTTGTTACCGACGAAAAGGGCGAGTACGAATTCGTCGCGATCCGTCCCGTGCCCTATCCGATCCCCTATGACGGGGCTGCGGGCGAACTTCTTAAATACATGGGTCACCACCCTTGGCGTCCCGGCCACATCCACTTCATGATCATGAAGGACGGCTACAAAACCCTGATTTCGCAGATCTACGACAGCACCACAGAATACCTCGATAACGATAGCGTCTTTGCCGTGAAAGAGGAGCTGATCGGCGAGATGACCAAAGCCCCCGAGGGCGCGGACACTGACATGGTCATGACCTTTGACTTCGTGATCCGTGACAATGCGTTGATCGAAAGCGTCGCCGCCGAGTGATCGGCGCTGGCTGGACGGGAGTTTCCCTCCAACCTCCCTAGGAGCGGCGCGTTTGCCCGTGCCGTTCCCCAAACTGACCATCCGGAAAGCATTATGAACACGCCCCTCGCAGCCAAAGCGCTCTCTGGTCAGCCTTGCGATCATCTGGAAGAGGCCACGCGCGTCCGTGCGGTCACCTCTTGGATCGTCGAGGCACCGACCCGCCGCAAGCACAAACTCTCGAACACCTCGATCAGCTATCAGGGCTACGTCTTTGTCCGCGTGACGCTGGAAAACGGGGTCGAGGGGTTTGGCGAGGCATCGACTTTGGGTGGCCCCCGCTGGGCCGAGGAAAGCGTCGAAGCGATCAAAGCCAACATCGACACCTATCTGGCCCCCGCGCTGATCGGGAAACCGGCGTGTCTGCCAGAGGCAGCGGCGGGCGAGATGGCCAAAGCGGCCAAGCGCAACAATGCGGCAAAGTCCGCGCTGGACATGGCGCTGCTGGATGCGACGGGCAAAACACTCGAAGTTTCGGCCCATGTGCTGCTAGGCGGTGCGCGGCGGCGGTCGTTCTCTGCGATTTGGGCGTTGGCGTCCGGCGACGCGGGCCAAGAGGTCGAAGAAGCCCAAGGCATGATCGAAAAGGGGTGGTTCAACCGCTTCAAGATCAAGCTGGGCTTTGCCGATCCGGCGACCGATCTGGACCGCTTGGCTGCCTTGCAAAAGGCGCTGCCCGCAGGGACCGACATCATCGCCGACGTGAACCAAGGTTGGTCCGAGGCGGACTTCATCCGGTACATTCCTCGGCTCGCTGATCTTGGCGTGAGCCTGATTGAACAACCTTTGCCGGGCGGACAAATGGCGGCGATGGCGCGGATTTCTGCGCGGTCCCCCGTTCCGATCATGATGGACGAAGGCGTCTTTACCACCGAAGAGGCGCTGGACGGCTGCAATCGCGGTGCGGGCTCTGTGCTGTCGCTCAAGCTGTGCAAACACGGTGGGGTTCATCAGCTCAAACAGGTGGCCGCCGTGGCGCAGGCCGCTGGCGTTCAGCTCTATGGTGGTTGTCTGCTAGAAAGCTCGGTCGGGGCGGCAGCCCACCTGCATGCCTTTGCCACGCTGCCCGATCTGCATTGGGGGACCGAACATTTCGGCCCCAAAATCCTGATCGAAGACCTGTGCCGCAACGGCCTGAGATACGAGAATTTCGAGGTGCATTTGCCCGACGGGCCGGGGCTTGGCGTGACGCCGGACCTGGACCTGATCGAAAAATACGCCCGCAAAGACTAAGGAAATCCCAATGACGAGTGATCTACGTGACCGCTTCGAGGACATGGGGCGCAAGCTCGCTGCCAAGCCTCATCTTCTGCGGCTTGGTGCGCTGTTCTCGGAAACCGTTCTGATCGAAATCGACGGCAAAGAATACTATCTCGCGTTCCATCGCGGTGAACTGGAGCGCGTGACCGAAGGCCCCAGCCGCCAAACCCCTTGGCGGTTTGCATTGCGCACTGATGGCGAGGCACTGGCGAAATTCTGGGAACCGATGCCCGAACCTACCTTCCACGACATCTTCGGTTTTGTGAAAACCGGTCGTGGGCGGATCGAAGGGGACATTCTGTTGCTGGTGAAAAACCTGCGGTTCTTCAAAGAATTTATGGCGCTGGGTCGCCAAGAGGAGGCCACAGCATGAGCGCGCCAAATTACGAGCCGATCATTGGCCGCTACGTGACGATCGAGGTCGCAGGCCGGAGCTACCGCGTTTATGTGGAAGAGGCCGGTCAGGGCCAGCCTGTTATCTGCTTCCACACCGCAGGCGCCGACAGCCGCCAGTGGCGTCACATTATGAACGATGCAGAGTTGACCGCGAACTACCGCTTCATCGTGCCGGACATGCCGTGGCACGGAAAATCCCTGCCGCCCGAAGGCTTCGAAGAAGAAGAGTACCTGCTGACCACCGACGTCTATGTCGAAACGGTCCTGAAGTTGGTCGAGGCGCTAGGTCTCGAGAATCCGATCTACGCAGGGTGCTCTATGGGCGGGCGGATCGCGCTGCAACTGGCGCTGAACAATCCCGAGCCCTTCAAAGGCTTCATCGCGATTGAGGCGTCCGACTTCCAGCCCGCGTGGTATGACATCGACTGGTTCCACCGCCCCGATGCCCATGGCGGCGAAATGGGGGCCGCTCTGGTGTCGGCCAACATCGCGCCCCAAGGGCCAAAGGCGGAACGCTGGAACACCCAGTGGATGTTCATGCAGTCCGGTCCGGGTGTGTTTCGCGGCGATCTGAACTTCTACACCAAGGACGACAGTCTGGTGGGCAAGCTTGGCGGGATCGACACGTCCAATAAAGCGGTGCACATCATGGTCGGCACCTACGACATGACCTGCACCCCCGAAGACGCCAAGCGCACGGCGGACCAGATACCCGGCGCAACCCTTGCGGTCATGGAGGGGATCGGGCATTTTCCGATGAGTGAAAACCCCGCCACCTTCCGTCCGCATTTCATCGAGGCGCTTGCCAAGATGGGGTAGGGTGGCCACCGAGGGCCGCTCTTGGAATTCAAACGTCTGAAATACTTTATCGCCGTGGCCGAGGAGTTGCACTTCGGCCGCGCTGCCGTGCGTCTGGGAATGGCGCAGCCGCCCTTGTCACGACAGATCGCGGCACTTGAAGATCAGCTCGGCGTCAAACTCTTTGACCGTAGCCGCAACCAGATCAGGCTGACCGATGCGGGCACCGCGTTTTTGCAGCGGGCGCGGGATATCCTACGCGATCTGGACGGCGCGTATCGAGAGGCAAGGTTGATCGGCCAAGGCGGCGCGGGCCAGCTGCGGATTGCCTTTGTCGGGTCGGCCACCCATGGGCCGCTGCCGAGACTCATTCAGGCCTACCGGTCGAAATACAAGAACGTCGATCTGTCCCTGTCCTCGATGAACAACGCCGATTTAGAACGCGCCCTGATCCGCCGCGACATCGACATCGCTGTGGCCCGACCGTATCTAAGCGGGTCAGAAGAACTGCGTTCAGCAGAACTGTTCCGTGAACCGTTGATCTTGGCGATCCCTGATGGCTCACCCTTTGCGGATGCGGCCCGTTCTGTTGATCTGCGTGATCTGTCAGAGGAACCTTTCGTTCTCTATCCCCGCCGGCCAAGGCCTTCGTTTGCAGACTTCATCCTGCGGGTCTGTGCTGAGAACGAGGTCACCCCAAAGGATCAAATTTTTGCTCAGGACTACCAGACAGCAATATCGCTGGTCTCGGTTGGGGTCGGGGTCGCGATGGTACCAGAGAGCGTGTCGCGTTCGCCGCGCTCCGGCGTGGTTTACAAGCCCTATACAGGGCACAATCCGGGTACCAGTCTGACGGCCCACGCGCGGCTCGACAATCGCAAGCCGCAGGTGATGAACTTCTTTTCCCTGCTTCAGTCTTTTGCGCGGAGCGGGACAGACTAAGCGGGCAGAAGCGCCGATACAGAGCACGCAAGCACGGCGCCTCTCCGTGCCTGCGTCCCGTTAATGATCAGTATTTGTAGGACTGACCGCCGTCGATCGTGATGACCGCACCGTTCACGAAATTTGCCTCTCCGGACAACAAGAAGGCTGTGAGCGCCGCGACCTCTTCGGGTTTGCCGAAACGCTTCATCGGGTTGACCGAGACGAATTCTTCACCAACTTTTTCCCAATCATCGCCACCCATCTGCCGAAGCGATCCTTCGACCATCGCGGTCATGATCGCACCCGGCGCAATCGCGTTGATCTGAATTCCGTATTGGCCGTATTCGATTGCACTGTTGCGGGTCAGGCCGACGACGCCGTGCTTGCTGGCCGCATAGCCCGACTGGTTGCCGACTCCGCGAATGCCGCCCACGGACGCTGTGTTCACAATAGCGCCCGAGCCCTGTTCACGCATGACCTTGAGCACTTCGGCCATGCCAAAGAACACGCCATCTAGGTTGATCGAAACGACCTTGTGGAACTCGTCCGCGCCGAAGTCTTCGGTCAGGTTCTGCTTGCCTTCGATCCCAGCGTTGTTGAAGAAACCATCGATGCGGCCGAACTTTTCGATTGTCTTGGCAACATAGGCTTTTACGTCGTCCAATTCCGCGACGTTGGCTTTGACCACCACTACGTCCCCGCCGAGTTTGTCTGCCAGCGTGTCCAAGGCGTCTTTGTTCAGGTCCACGAGCACGAGCTTCGCACCCTCTTGCGATAGGCGCTCTGCCGTGGCCTCGCCTAGGCCGGATGCCGTGCCGGTGACGATGACGACCTTATCTTCAAAACGTTTCATCAGTACGCTCCTTCACTATAAATTCCACAATCCATGCGAAGGAGGTATGCCGTTAAAAATGAAGTGCAAGTGGCTGAAAATAATGCATTTACCAGTCATCAAAGGAATGAACAGACGCCTGTCAATCCACGCACGGAGTTGACAGGATTGTCATCGTCAGAGGCGGCTAGGAGGCATTCTTAGGGGCCGTGATCCGATGATAGTCCGAGGGTTCGCGGTGCATCGCAAAGTTAAAGATGTTTTCGCGGATTTCGGTGCAGCGACCCAAGTCGACTTCGGCCGTGATCACCTCGTCCCCGACGCCCTGCGCCTTGGCAATGATTTCGCCGGTTGGGGCGACGATGACACTGCCGCCGATCAGATCGCAGCCCTCTTCGTTCCCTGCTTTGGCCACCGCAACAGCCCAGAGGCCATTCTGGTAGCAGCCCGCCTGAACCGAAAGTTCGTTGTGGAAGTACTGCAAGTGGTCATGCTCGGGTGCGGGTGGGTAATGCAGGGGCGTGTTGTATCCCAGTACGACCAACTCCGCGCCTGCCAGGCCCAAGGACCGCCAGGTCTCGGGCCAGCGGCGGTCATTGCAGATACACATCCCCGCCTTACCATCGAACGCATCAAAGGCATGAAAGCCCAGATCTCCCTTTTCGAAGTAGTACTTCTCGAGGTGCTGAAAGGGCCGCCAGTCCTCGAATTCGAAATGACCGGGCAGGTGGATCTTGCGGTATTTGCCGATGATCTCTCCGGACTCGTCCACCATGATCGCTGTATTGAAATGGTGCCCATCCGGCGTGAGTTCTGCGTAACCGAGGTGAAATCCAATCCCGAGTTCACGCGACAGATCGAACAGCGGCTGGGTGTCCGCATTCGGCATCTCGGTCTCGAACCATTGGTCGATGTCGGCTGGGTCAGTGAAATGCCAGCGCGGGAAAAAGGTTGTCAGCGCCAGTTCAGGAAAGACGACGACCCGCGCTCCGCGGGCTTTGGCCGCGCGCATCAGGGCGCACATGCGGGCCACGGCAGAGGCGCGGCTTTCGTCCCGTGCAATCGGGCCAAGCTGCGCGCCAGCGACGATGAATTTGCGGCTCATTTCAGGCCTCCTGTCAGATCCAAGACCACATCGAGCAAGACTTGAGCGCCTGCCTCGATATACGTGGTATCGGTGTGTTCGTTGATGTTGTGGCTCAACCCCTTGTGCGAGGGGACAAAGATCATGGCGGTCGGGCAATTCGGGGCAAACATTTGCGCGTCATGCCCTGCGCCAGAGGGCATACGTTTGACGGGCAGTTGGCGGTTCTGGGCGGCGGTTTCGACCCGCGTAACGAGAGCGTCGTCGAAAACCACGGGCGCAAAGCGGGCGAGGGGACGGATGTCCAAGGTGCATCCGGCCGCCTCTGCGAACTGCTGTGCCTGAGAGAGAAGACGGTCCGTCGCCGATCTCAGGATGTCTCCGTCTGTGTTCCGCATGTCCACGGTCAGCCGCGCACGGTCTGGGACGACGTTGACAAGGCAAGGCGAGACTTCGAAGACGCCGACAGTGGCCACTTGCGGCTCACCGAGCTCTTGGGCCATCTCGTCTGCGAGCCGCGCGATCGCAAAGCCGACCTGTCCCGCATCGCGCCGCAGCAACATGGGCGTCGTGCCCGCGTGGTTGGTCTGGCCGCGCAAGGTAAATTCCGTCCAATGAATGCCTTGGACGCCCGTGACTGCGCCGATCTTTAGTCCCTCGGCCTCGAGCACTGGTCCTTGTTCGATGTGCAGTTCCAGATAGGCGGACGGGATGATGGGCAGGTCCTGTCCGGCATAGTCGATCCGGCGCAATTCCTCTCCGACCAGCGCGTCGCCACTGGTGGCGCGCGTTGACAGCATCTCGTCTAGGTCCAATGCGCCTTGATGCACGCCCGATCCCATCATGTCGGGGGCGAACCGCGCGCCTTCTTCGTTGGTAAAGGCGGCGACCGCGACCGGCAGGTCCGTTTCTGTTTCACTGGCATTCAGAGCAGCAATGACTTCGAGTCCTGCGAGAACGCCAAGCGCTCCGTCATAGAGGCCCCCTGTGGCGACCGTGTCGATGTGCGATCCGATCATCACCGGCGCACCTTCGGTTCGGCCTGCACGAATGCCCCAGATGTTTCCGATGGCGTCTATGAAGACCTCGCAGTTTAGTGCGTGCAGGCTCTTTACGAACCAATCACGGCCCGCTTTGTCGGCATCGGTCAGGGCTAAGCGACAGACCCCGCCGCCGTCTAGTGCGCCGATCGCGCCAAGCTCGTGGACAGAGGCCATCAAGCGCTCGATCGAAATCTGCGATGTCATGCGGCGCGGCCCCGCACTTCGTCGCCCGTCTCGCCGACCAGTTCGGCATAGAGGGCGGCATCGGTGTCGCCTTCGGTGCCGAACACCAACACCCGAGAGGTTGCAGATAGACCAAGCAACGCCGCAGACTCTGGGTCGGACAGAGCGGCCGAGAGACCTGCGAGACCTGCAACGGCGGACTCACCTGCGACGATCGGAGTATCGCCGTCTTTGGGGTAAGCGAGGAGTTTCATCGCGGCCACGGCAGACTCGTCAGTGACAGCCATCACCGCGTCCCCGTGATCGCGCAGAATGTCCCACGCGAGGGCAGAGACTTCGCCGCAGGCCAGACCGGCCATTAGCGTGTCGAGGTCCCCTTCGACGGCGGTCAGTGCACCCGCTTGGATAGACTCGAGGACACAGGCAGATTTGTCAGGGTCACACAGAACGACCGTTGGGCGGTCCGTACCGAACTTGCGTACAACATGGGCGGTTACGGCAGCGGCCATGCCGCCCACACCAGTCTGTAGAAAGATATGGGTCGGGGGCGTTTCAATCGCGTCGATCGCCTCGGCGGCCATTAGCTCGTAGCCCTGCATGACGTCTTTGGGCACTTCCATATAGCCGGGGTAAGAGGTGTCTGAGACCACAAACCAGCCCTCCTTGGTGGCCGTTTCCTGCGCCTCTCGTACGCTGTCGTCGTAGTTGCCAGCGCAGCGGATCACCTTCGCCCCATAGGACTCGATCGCGGCTTTTCGGCCTTCAGACACGGTGGCGTGGATAAAGATCGTGCAGTTGCAGCCAAAGGTTTGTGCGCCCCACGCGACAGAGCGCCCGTGGTTGCCGTCCGTCGCGCAGCAGACGGTGATCTGCGAGACCAGATCATCATGGGCGCGTCCGGTAATCTCGGACATAGGAACGGGCTGCCCAAGGGCTTCGGACACCTTGGCTTGCAGCAGGCGCGCCACGGCATAGGCCCCGCCGAGGGCTTTGAAACTGCCCAGACCAAAGCGTCCACCTTCGTCTTTGTAATGCAGAGCCGCGATCCCGAGGTTCGCCGCCAAAGCGGGCAGGGACACGAGTGGCGTTGGAGCATAGCCAGGCCAATCAGAGATGGTGTCGCGGGCGGCGCTGAGGCCTGCGTCCGACAGGATCGCATCCTGCGCTTCGGTCCAAGGATGGGTCTTCGCGGCCATCTGGTTCAGGGTGAGCGTAAACGCCGACGGGGTGCCAGCATGGCGCGTGAGTGTGGTGGTCATGTCGTCCTCGGGGGGCTTGCGGTTGGCTCGGGCGGCAGATGCGCCGCCCGAGCCGCTGTGATGGCATTTACTTTGCCGCTTCGATGGAGCTGAGCATCGAGTCCAGCATCTCGGTGCCCTCGGCGCCGTAGCTTTCCTCGATCAGAGCGCGCACGGCGGGTTGCGCCGCTTCGGCGAATTTGGCCTGCTCTTCGGGAGTGACAACGTTCACGTCCAGCTTGCCTTGCAGCGCGGGCAGACCCTTTTCCGAGGCTTCGATGACGCGCGACATGGAGCGGCCGGCATCGGTGGCCACATCAGCCGCCCACGAGATCAGGTACTGGTCTTCTTCGGACAGGGACTCGAGGAATTCCGAGTTCATGGTCCAAATGTAGGGCGTGATCAGGTGGTTGGTGATCGACAGGTATTTCTGCACTTCATCAAACTTGGCAAAGGCAATGATCGGCACAGGGTTCATCTGGCCATCTGCCACGCCGGTTTGCAGGGCGGTGTACACTTCGGCCCACGGCAGGGCGGTCGGCTGTCCCCCAAGGCTCGAGATGATCGCCTCGTGGGTGGGCAGGGTCATGGTGCGGATGCGCTGGCCGTCCATATCCGCGACCGACGAAATCGGGCCTTTGGAGGAGGTGAAGGCAAAGAAGCCGCCCGAGTCCAGCAGACCCAGCACTTTGAGGCCGGTTTTCTCTTCGAGGTCAGCCGAGAATTTCGCGCCGAACTCGCTGTCCATGTCGATCACTTCAGACGCGACCCCGATGTTCGGGAAAGCAAAGGGAATGTCGAACACGCCAACCAGCGGGTAGTGCTGCGCCATGCCGCCCGAGGACGAGATCACGGTTTCCACCAGACCCGAACGCACCTGTTCGATGACTTCGTTGTCCTTGCCAAGCTGGCCGTTGGCGAACAGTTGCACCTCGATGCGGCCGTTGGAGTTTGACTCCACGAGGCTTTTGAACACCGCAGCCATGGCGCCCGAGTGGCTGGCAAAAGGGTCTTCGGGGTTCAGGTGCGCGAGGCGGATGGTGGTGTCCGCCGCATAAGCTTGACCGGCGAGGCAGAGCGCAGCCACGGCAGTGGCGGTAGCTTTCAAAAAGCGCATGGTAGTTTCCTTTCCTGTTGGGGTGCTGCCAGATTCACAGGCCTAGCAGTCGGGGGATAAAAAGCGTCAGGTCAGACCAGAAGGCGATCACCAGCAGGATGCCGACTTCGGCCAGAATGAAGGGCCAGAGCTCTTTGGTGATGCTCTCGACCTTTTCGCCGGTGACAGAGGCCAGCACGAACAGGCAGGCCCCCACTGGTGGCGTCATAAGCGAGATATTCAGAGCGAGTATGATCATGATCCCTGCGTGCACCGGTTCCATCCCGATTTGGGCGGTCAGCGGGGCCAAGACAGGGGCCAGAATGATGAGCGTCGCGTTGATGTCCATCACGAGGCCGATCACCAGCAAAAGCAGCAGGATCAGGGCAATGATGATCTGCGGGTTATCAGAGATCGACAGAAGGCCGGTCGCGATTGCCTGCGGAATGCGGTTGAACGTCATCCACCAGCCAAGGATTGTCGCCGACGCAATGATCAGGAAGATAACGCCGGTAATGCGCGTGGTCCGCACTGCGATTTCATACAGGTCCTTCCACGTAAGGGCGCGGTAGATCACGCCACCGACGAACAGAGCATAAGCAACAGCTATCGCAGCCGCTTCGGTCGGGGTGGCGAACCCGCCAAGGATCGAACCAAGGATGAAGAGGGGCAGGAGGGCGGCGAGGAACCCTTCACGCAGGGCTTTGATCACAATGCCAAAACTGGGGCGGCCTTCGCCTTTGGGCAGGTTTTTCTTTTTCGCGTGTAGGGCGATGACCAGCATACAGATGCCGCAGATCAAGAGGCCGGGCAGGATGCCCGCAGCAAACAGCCCCGCGATCGAGACGCCCATGATCGAGCCATAGATAATGGCAAGGGTCGAAGGCGGAATGGTCGGCCCGATGATCGACCCCGCAGCGGTGACGGCTGCAGCATAGGGGCGTGTGTACCCAGCCTTTTCCATCGCGGGCACCAAAGTATTGCCAAAGGCTGCCGCGTCCGCGGTCGCCGATCCGGTGATCCCAGCGAACATCACAGAGGCCACCATATTTGAATGGGCCATCCCGCCGCGCATCCAGCCGACCAGTGCATCCGCCAGTCGCACCAGCCCCAAGGTAATGCCGGATCGGTTCATGATTTCACCCGCCAGAATGAAGAACGGCATGGCAAGAAACGGGAACAGGTCGAGCCCCGCGAACACCCGATCTGGCGCCATCTGCATAAAGCGCGGGCCCATTTCGAGGATACCGATCATGCCCGACACCCCGATGGCGAACCCCACGGGCATGCCCAAAGCCATCAGTCCGAAAAACGCGATTGCGACGAATAGAGCACCCATCAGTTGTCCTCCCGCAGGGCCATGGTGGCCTCGGACACACCGGTGGATGTCGGCGCCTCTTTGGCGAAAAAGTCGTGGATGCCTGTTAGGGCCAGTTGCACGCAGGCCATCGCTGCGGCTAGGGGGACACCCATGAACGGGTAGCCCTTGGGGATGCCGTAGATCATGGTGAATCGGCTAAAGCCCTTGGCTGCGAAGCCGAGGCCGTACCAGAACAGCGCAAAGAAGAAGGCAAAGGCGATCACGTCAAAGGCCACCGCCAACCAGCGCCGCACGGGGGCTGGCAGACGACCAAAGATGAACTCGACCCCGATATGTTCGCGGTAGGCAATCCCAGAGGACACCGCCAAGAGCGCCATCCAGATCATCAGGTAACGCGCCAATTCCTCGGTAAATGTCAGGGGCAGGGGGATGACGTAGCGGACCAATACGCCAAGCCAGACGTCCAGCACCAGCACCACCAGCAGGGCCACACACACACGTTCAACGAGCCAATTAACCTTGAGGCTCATACTCTTAGCCTTGGCGGACAGATTGGCCATTTGGCGAATCTCCTGCTGTGAAAACACTTGTTCTTTTAGTGAAAACGTATTTTCATATGATGTTAGAAGTAGAAAAAGTGATTTCACCACAGGAGCGATGACGTATGCCCGAAAATGCAGCAGTTCTGGCGGGAAAGCCTATCGTTCAGAGAATTCACGAGTTCTATCCGAAGCTGCCAGAGGGCGAGCGTAAGGTGGCCGATGTGCTGCTGGCAGCGCCCGCGGATTTGGCCGTGCGCAATGCAATCGAATTGGCAACACAAGCCGAGGTCTCTAACGCCACAGTCACGCGGCTGTTTCGGCGGCTGGGCTACGCCAGCTTTGACGAGGCGCGGCAGGCCGCACGTGCAATGCGGGCCACGGGATCGCCCCTGTTTTCCGGCAAGGCAAGCAAACCGTTGGGCGACCCGATCTCTGAACTGGTGCACGAAGAGACCGTCGTGATCGAGGCGACGTTGTCGCGCGTCAATCCACTGGTCCTGCGCGATATCGGGAGCGCCATACGAACAGCCCCGCGAATTCGCACCTTGGGCTATCGGAATAGCCATTTCCTGTCACAGTACCTGACCGCGCAGATCGCGATGATGCGCCCCGGCGTGGCGCCGCTGCTCATGCCCGGTCAGACCGAGAGCGAAGGTATCTCGTCCTTGGGGCCACAGGATTTGGCAATCGTTGTGGCGATGCGGCGGCGACCCGCAGGCTTTAACCGCATGGTCGAGGCGATTGCCACCCGTGGGTGCAAAGTCCTGCTGCTGGCTGACGAGTCCATTCGCGGCGCACCGGCCCATGCGACGTGGACGCTGGATTGCGTGGTAGAGACCCCTCAGTTTGCGGACAGTTACGTGGGGGCCTTGGCGCTTTTGCAGATGATCGTGGTCGAAGCCGAGCGCGCTCTGGGCGCTGCTGGGCATCGCCACATGGAAGACGTCGAAGACCTGCGCGAGCGTCTGGGCGAGCTAGAATAGGGGGAGCGTTAGGTCGCACGGGGCGGGCAGGCGTTGAGCTTCAGAAGTGGCGCGTTTCTATGCAGGTTGGGCTCTAGCTGCCTCGTTCTAGCGACTTATCTCTTTGTTCTCCGACCATTTGCTTACGCCCGTTGAACCAAACCCCTTAAACCGCGTTGTTTTCAGAACAAAGGTGCGGCCCGCGTCAAACAAGGCCCGCCCCAAGATTGAAACAAAGGACGCCAAATGGCCGAACGAGAGCCGAGCGAGATGGGCCGAGATGCTGTGATCACCCGCGGCATAGTCACCGACAACCCAGAGGCTTTGCTGCGCGGGAGCGGATCACGTGCGGTATGGGGCGTCTTGCGCGAAGCTGGTCTGCGATTGCTGAGCGACGATGCGTTCGGGCTGGCGGGAAACGTGGCCTTTCGCGTCCTTCTGGCGGTCTTTCCTTTCCTGATCTTTACGTCGTCGCTGACGGCCTTTGTCGGGACCCAAAGCATGGCCGACGACCTGATTGCCTTTCTCATCGCGATTGTGCCTTCGACGCTGATCGAGCCGATTGTCTCAGAGGTGCGGCAGGTCATGACGGTCCAGCGCGGCGGGGTGTTGTCCGTTGGTATCTTGCTTACCATCTGGTTCGCGATCGGAGGCGTCGATGGCGTGCGCGTGGGCCTGAACCGTGCCTACGGGGTGCGTGAGACACGCGCGTGGTACGTGCTCTATCCCGTGATGGCGTCGATGGTCGTGATCGCCAGTTTGGTGCTGGTCGTGGTCGGCTACCTACTGGTAATCGCTCCGAGAGCTGGATCGTGGCTGCACATCTTGTTTCCAGGCTTTGATCCGGCCTCTGTGACAATCGGTTTCATCCGCTACCCTGCGGCTGCGCTTATTCTGGTGTCTTCGCTGTTCTTGGCACACGTCGTGCTGCCCGCCCGCCGCACGCGGTTTTCGTCGATCTATCCGGGTGTTCTGTTCACTGTGGGGGCTTGGCTCACGCTGACAGCGGCATTTTCGTTCTATCTCGCGAATTTCGCCACGTACTCAAGCTACTACGGCGGTCTCGCCGGCATCGTCGCGGCATTGTACTTTTTATATTTGGGCGCGCTCGTCCTCATTTTTGGAGGAGAGATCAACCGCGCCCTGCGTATTCGCCGTTTGGCGCGTGCGATGCGCGGGGATGGGTAGGGCATTCGCGAAACAAAAAGGAACCGCCGAGCCAACGACGGTTCCTTCTGTATTCAGGGTAAATCCACTCCGGTTCAGTGAGGCTTGGCGTACTTTGCCAGCTCTGCCTCGACCGCTGGGTCGATGTCCAGATTATCGTCAACCCGTTCACCCGTCGCAGGGTCCAGATAGGCCGCCATGTCGATCTGGCCTTCGGTCTTGGCGACGATCGTGGTTACGACAGCATCGCCCGAGATGTTTACGGCCGTACGGATCATATCCATCAGACGGTCGACGCCTAGGATCAGGGCAATGCCCTCTAGCGGCAGTCCGACTTGGCTCAGGACCATGGTCAGCATCACCAAACCAACACCGGGAACACCTGCAGTACCAATCGACGCGAGCACCGCCATTGCGATCACGGTGAGATAGCCGCCGAGCCCAAGATCAATGCCATAGACATTGGCGAGGAAAACGGTCGCAACACCCTGCATGATCGCGGTGCCATCCATATTGATCGTCGCGCCAAAGGGCACGGTAAAGGATGCAACCGAGTTGTTGACGCCCATCCGCTCTGTCACGCAGCGCAGGGTGACAGGGATGGTCGCGTTGGACGATGCGGTTGAGAAGGCGAAAATCTGCGCAGGGCGGATCTTTTTCAGGAATATGATCGGGCTCAGGCCCGAAAAGACCTTGAGATAGAGCATCAGCGTGCCAAACAGGTGCAGCAGCAGCGCGGCGACCAGTACCAGCACATAGGTCAGAACCGGAATGAACAGCCCGATCCCTTGCTCTGTGAATGTCTTGCAGATCAGGCAGAAGACCCCGATCGGTGCAAAGGCCATCACGATCTGAACGACTTTCATCATCAGCTCGTTCATGTATTCGCAGGCTTCGACAAAGGGTTTTGACCGCTCTCCCAGCATCAGCGCCGCCACGCCGAGGATGATGGTGTAAAAGATGATTTGCAGCATCTCTCCGCCTGCAAACGCGGCCACCGGATTGCGGGGTACGATTGCAGCAAACGTCTCCCAGACCGAAGGGGCCTCTCGCGCGGTCACGCCAGAGGTTTCGACGCCCTCCATCACAAAGCCGTTTCCGGGGCCGACAACCAGCGCCATGACGATCGCGACGGCGATGGCCGTGGCAGTGGTCAGCAAGTAAAGACCAAAGGACTTGCCGCCCACGCGCCCAAGAATGCGAATATCCCCGATGCCCGCGACTCCACAGATCAAAGAGAAAAACACCAGCGGCACCACCAGCATCGACAGGGCGTTCACGAACATCCGTCCGATCATTCCCAAGAAGCCACTGACGAAATGCGTGTTGATCGCCTGAATCTGTAGCGCGTTCAGCATGACCCCGAGAAGGAATCCTGCCCCCATGCCAATCAGGACTTTTGTGGTCAGGGACATCCCCTTATCCCCTGTAGCTGTCTGGTTCATCGGAAACTCCCGCGCTGTGAAAACAAGTGCCAAGCGGCCCTTTGATTGAAGGGCAGGGTAGCAGCACACGCAAAAGGATCGAAGCTTCGCCGCCCTTGCGAACGCGCAACAACAGAATTGCGGTCCATTTAAGCGGCTATTTTGGCAGGGAAAGTCCCAGTTTGGTGGTTTGCGATCAGGGATGTGTGGGGTGCTGGTGGACTTTCAGCAGACTGGGAAATCGCTGAAAACCCGGCTGTGTCACGTCAGTTGACATGCGCACGGTGCGCATCGGCGTTCTGCCGTGCCGTCGCGATCAAATCCCGCCGAGATAAAATCCGATAGCTTCGGCCAGTTCGGTTTCCTCGTATCCGAAATGAGAGCGCACAATCTCTTCAAGCTTGCGATAGGTCGCGGCGGCTTGGTGAAAATTGTCGTCGCTTGGATCTTCGATCAGAGCGTCCGCCGCGTTATCAAGTCGAACGATAAGCTCATGTACCACCTCGTGCTCTGCCAAGAGCTTGGCCACGACCTGTTTGAACATACCACCGCCCGCAGCTTGGATGCGCGGAAACATGTCTGCGCCTTCGATGTCGTGATGGAATTTCAAAACTTGGCATTCGCGGCCGCACAAGGAGCCGAATGCGCGGAAATTGTCAGCCATTTCAAGGTTTAGAACGATTTTCTTCAGGTGCTTTGGCGGGGAGTCTCCCGCTTCGATACGCTCCAGTACCGCGCCGATCTGGGCCATCTCCATCAGATAGTGCCGATGAATTGCCGCCAGTTGGCGTCCTTGGCGGCGGTGCATATCGGTCGCGCCAGAAACCTTGGGGGCTTTGGGGCGCGCGGCCTCGTTCAGCGAGAGGTCATCCAGAGATTGGTTCGAAAGATCAGTCATGCTCGGTAACAAAGCCTTTGTGCGGGGTAAGTCAAGAACCGCGCCCTGCCGAAGCCGCTGGCATCCCAAAAATTCAGTGCTTGGCCTCAAATGACATAGAATAGGTATGCAGCTTTTCTGGCCCTAGGGCGTTGTTTGGTTCCGCTGCGGCTTGCTTTGTGCGCGCTCCGCCGCAAATGACAGAGAGATCAGTGCACTAAAGGTGCCTGCGCCCTTGTTTCGACAGAGGTCGGCATCGGGTGAGTCAAAAGGTCAAAGGTAGTCGGGTATGGGCAGAGATATGGTGGAGATGCGGATCGCAGTTGTCGGGATGGGGCCGCGCAGCCTTGGTGCTTTGGAGGCGCTCGCGGCACGGCTGGGCAACGACGCGGCGCCCCTGTCGGTGGATTGCTATGATCCCTTTCCAGCCTGCGGTGCCGGACCTAATTTCGACCCCGAGGAATTGGATCTGTGCCGCTTGAATATCCCGATGCGGGATATCGATATTCGCCCGCCAGAGTTCACAGGGTGCAGCACTTTTGCCGAATGGTTGGCAGACACACCGCATCCGGATGTCTTTCCCGCCCGTGCAGATTTGGGGCTTTACCTTGAGGCCCGCTATGACGCGCTGCGCACATCAGGGCGGCTGGCGATCACCCATTTGCCTACGACGGCCACCGAGCTGAAACAGCAAGGGGACCTTTGGATGCTGCGCGCAGACGACGCCTGGCATGGGCCCTACACCCAAGTGCTTTTGTCCGTTGGGCAGCCGCAAGTGCAACCGGATGATCAACTTGCAGAATGGCAGCAGCATGCCAGTGCGGCGGGCCGCACAGTGGCCCAAGCCTACCCTTCAAGACGGCTTGCAGAGGAAGCTGCCGGATGGACAGGCCGGACAGTGGCGATCCGCGGGCTCGCACTGTCAGCGTTCGATGTGCTGCGTGTTCTGACGACGGCCCAAGGCGGTCGGTTCGAAGAAGGGCAGTACATTGCCTCGGGCCAAGAGCCTACGAAGATTGTGCCTTTTTCTTTGGACGGTCTTCCTCCGTTTCCCAAGCCAGAGACAGAGGCTTTGGACGCACGGTTCGACCTAAGCGCGGCAGAGACGGAGCTCTTCTCTGCGAACATCCAAGCGGCCGCGATTGCCGACCCCGAGCAGGCGCGGACACTCTTGACCGAAGCGCTCGTATCGCCTGTGATCCGTATCCTGACCGAGTTTGGCGCAGAAACCGTTTTCTCTGTAGTGTTCGCGTGGCTTGAAACCGAATTTTCCGACCCAGGAACACAGGAAACAGAAGGGCCGGTCGAGACCCTGAAAACTGGAATTGCGATGGCCGAAGGGGCGGCTGCGCCCTCGATCGGGTACACGGTTGGGCAAGTCTGGCGCAAATGGCAGGATCAGTTACGCAGTGGCTATAATCCCGCAAAGACCCAGCCAGACACAGCTGACCTGATTGTCGCGTTTGACGAGGGCCTAAAGCGGTATTCCTACGGCCCGCCGGTATCTTCTAGCCGCGAGCTTGCAGCGCTGATCGACGCGGGCATCGTGACATTGGACCATGCCGCCGATCCCGATATCGCGCTGACAGAAGGCGGATGGACGCTGACTTCGGACCAAGGTGTGGTCGAAGCAGATGTTATGATCGACGCTGTCATCGCCTCGCCTGACCTGTCGATTTTACGCTCCTCGTTGCTGAATAGCCTGATTGAAGAAGGCAGGCTTTGCCCGATCAGTGAGAGCCTTGCGGCTGATACCGCTGCAGATGCTCAGATTATCGGGCAGGACGGGACGCGGTCGCTCGGACTTTGCCTGCTTGGACGTTTGGCCTTGGGCAGTGTCGTTGCCGCAGACTCTTTGCATGACTGTTTCGGCGCGGCATCCCACCGTTGGGCGCAGGGTGTGGTAGAGCGAATGGAAGGGTAGGCCGAATGGAAGGTAGGGTCGAAACGTAACGCGGGCGATTTATCGCGGCTAGGTCGTGGGAGTGCCTATCTGCGCGATCTTTGTCGGCGATGCACTCCACGCCACGGTTTTACCTGCCAGACGGTCCATAACAACGCGCAGAGCACTGCCGCACACAGCGCCGCCTTGGAAAGGGCGCCCATGGTGCCTTCGATCAGCATTGCGTGGGACACGCTCGCGGCGACAACGACCGAGGCTGCGAACACGTGGGAGAAGCGCCAAACCTGCGGACGGAGCCAGCGCTTTTTCCGGATCGCGGCAAGAAGCGCGGTGGCGAGCAGTGCCCACAGCCCCACAACGCCGAAGACCGAGAAAAGCGTCGGCGCGCGAAAGGTCAGGGCGTCGATCATATCCGGCGGGCTCGTGATCCAAAGCCCAACCACATGCGCCGCGATTGCGAGCAGGAGGACGATGCCGCACCACCGGTGAACCACGCGGCCCAACTGGATCGGAAGACGCAGAAGTAACCCCGCCGCAAGCAAAGGCTGGACCAAGAGCACGGCTAGCGCGACGATCCCTGCAAAGCCCGCCGCAATGTAGATAGGGCCGCGATACTGTAGATACTCACTTTTTGTGGCCACAGCGATTGGGATCATGATCAGAGTAGCGAGCCCGCCCCAAGCAATGACTGCGCGCAAGTGCTTCAAAGTCACGCCGGTTGCAGGACAAAATGCGCAGCAAGGCTCGTGTCCCGCGCACTATTCATCACCGGTCGCAAGAAGACGGTTTCAAAGGCGCCGCTGTCGTAGGCAAGGTGTCCATGGGGCTGACCAAAGGCTGGAACAATCTGGGGCATCTCCAACTCGAACACGCCATCGGCATTTGTCAGGGTCGCACCATGGCTTCGTGCGTCGCGCTCGCGGCCCTCGGTGGTGTGGGCCCAAATCTGGATGCGCACCCCTTCGAGAGGCGCGCCGTCACCCGCACGGCGCACGGTCCCATGCATCAGAAAGCCGCCACCACCGATCCGGTCAACAATGGGCGCACCGGGGCGGTAGTTGTTGGCACCCCCGCGCATCGAGGTTGTGGGTTGCAAGCCTTGCGCGCGGGCAGGGACGGTCAGCCCGCTCTTCGCGGTGAGAAGCGACGCCGCGCCTGCAAGCATCAGGGTGCGGCGGCCAAGACGGGAGTGTGACATGTGTGAGCGTTCCTCTTCAAAGTGGATGCTTTGGGAGAGCCTAGCGCAAAATCGGCGGTGGTGGAGCCAGCGGCACGCAACCGCACAGCCTTGTGACCGCATGCGCGCCGCACCAGTTTGCGACATCGCGTGCGCCATTGTGTCGTAAAACTCCCTTCGCCTTTGCGGACAAAAAGCTAAATCAGGCAGGCGTGCGGGCGTATGGTTCATGCACCGCACCAATTATGCCGCCAGAATGAAAGCCCAGCGCCTGTGAAGAAATCTACCCTTGATGCGACGGACATCCGCATCCTCAGCGCCATTCAGAACTATGGCCAACTGAGCAAGACGCGCCTGTCCGAGATCGTCAACATCTCGGCCACGCCGTGCTGGTCGCGTCTGGACCGGCTCAAGGCGGCGGGGTTCATCACGGGGTATCATGCCAATATTGCGTTGGACCGGCTGTGCGATTTCACCCAAGTGATGGTGACCGTGTCCCTGACACACCACCGTAGCGCGGACTTTGACCGGTTCGAAGGATGGGTCGCGCGGCAAGACGATATCGTCGAATGCGTCGCGACAGGGGGCGGCATGGACTACGTGATGAAGACGATCTGCCCGACGCTGGCAGGGTTCCAAGCGCTGATGCAGGACATGCTGGATGCCGAGCTCGGGGTGGATCGCTACATGACCTACATCGCGACTCGCGTGGTCAAATCCAGCCGTCCGAATATAGCCAAACTGGCGGGCGCTGGACAGCGCGCCTGATCAGACTGACCGAGGCCAAATTTTCAGTCCGAACAGTCCGAGCTGTGCCGGATTTTTAGTCCACACCGAAACCTTTTCGCTGCGTAAATATCCGCCACCAGAAACCAAATCCCGGGCAGAAATCCGGTGACTTTCAAGGGCGCATATCATGGCTGCAGACGACTTCGGCTTTGGCACACAGATCCGCAAATCCCCCTATTTCGACGCGACGGTGCGTTGGGGCGCTCAGGGATTTTCTGTGTACAATCATATGTATATCCCGCGCGACTTTGGCGATCCCGAACAGAACTTCTGGAACCTCGTGAACGAGGCGATCCTGTGTGATGTCGGTGTTGAACGTCAGGTCGAGATCACCGGCCCGGACGCGGCCAAATTCGTCCAAATGCTGACCCCGCGCGACCTGTCCAAGATGGCGGTTGGTCAGTGCAAATATATCCTGATCACGAACGCGGCGGGCGGCATTCTGAACGACCCGATCCTGCTGCGTCTGGCCGAAAACCACTTCTGGATTTCGCTGGCGGACAGCGACATCCTGCTGTGGGCGCAGGGCGTGGCCATCAACTCTGGTCTGGATGTTCAGATCGGCGAGCCCGACGTTTCACCGCTGCAGCTGCAGGGCCCAAAATCGGGCGAGATCATGCGCGCTCTGTTCGGTGACGAGATTATGGACCTCAGATACTACTGGCTGCGTGAAGTCGAGTTGGACGGCATTCCGCTGATCGTGTCGCGCACCGGTTGGTCCAGTGAGTTGGGCTACGAGCTGTACCTGCGCGACAGTGCTCATGGCGACTCTCTGTGGGAGCGGATCATGGCGACCGGGATGGAGTTCGGGCTAAAGCCCGGCCACACCTCGTCCATTCGCCGGATCGAAGGGGGTATGCTGTCCTATCATGCGGACGCCGACATCCACACAAACCCCTACGAATTGGGGCTGGACCGTCTGGTCAATCTGGACATGGAGGCAGACTTTATCGGCAAGGCCGCGCTGCGCCGCATCCGCGACGAAGGCGTCACGCGAAAGCAGGTGGGGCTGATCATCGAGGCTGATCCTCTGAAGGGCCCGAACACCACTTTCTGGGCGGTTCAGAACGGCGGTGAAGATGTGGGTAAAGTGACCTCGGCGGTCTACTCGCCGCGCCTTGAACGGAACATCGCGCTGGCCATGGTCTCGGTCGAGCATGCGCATCTTGGGATGCAGCTGGACGTGGTTCTGCCCTCGGGGCCTGCGGTTGCGACTGTGGTAGAGCGTCCGTTCTTTGACCCAAAGAAATCCCTGGCTGCGGCCTAAGGGACGGCACAAGTCGAACCTTGCAATCGACTTGTACTGGCAGCGGGGCGAGAGTGCCTTGCTGCCGGGCCAGTATTCCGCCGCGCGCGCCGATATTGCTTTGTCGCCAATGCCTTGGCCGACACTCTTACCATCAATATTCACTGAGGGCCTATGACCGATATTCTGTTGCGCGATCTGGACACGGACGGTGTCTTGCGCCTGACCTTGAATGCCCCAAGCAGCCGTAATGCGCTGTCCGAAGCGATGCTGACCGCGCTGGGTCAGGCCTTTGCCGAGGCGGGCGCGGACCCGCTGGTGCGCGTCGTCGTGCTGGCCGCAAACGGCCCTGCCTTTTGCGCTGGCCATGATCTGAAAGAGATGACCGCCGGACGCGCTGGCCCAGACAAGGGGCGCGCCTATTTCACCCGCATCCTGACCTTGTGCTCGACCGTGATGCAGGGGATCGTCGCGTGTCCCAAGCCCGTCATTGCCGAGGTCACAGGAATCGCGACCGCCGCTGGATGCCAGTTGGTCGCCAGTTGCGATCTGGCGATTGCTGCGGACACAGCGCGTTTCAGCACGCCGGGCGTGCACATCGGTCTGTTTTGTTCGACCCCGATGGTGGCCTTGTCCCGCAATGTGGCGAACAAGCACGCGATGGAAATGCTGCTGACGGGCGACATGACCCCCGCTGACAGAGCCGCAGAGATCGGCCTTGTGAACCGGAGCGTCGCCGCCGAAGATGTCACGTCAGAGGTCATGGCTCTGGCGCGCAAGATCGCCTCCAAATCCGTAATGACCTTGGCCACGGGCAAAAGCGCGTTCTACGCACAGCGCGAGATGTCGCTGGAAGCGGCGTACGCCTATGCCAGCCAAGTGATGGTCGACAACATGCTCGCCCGCGACGCGGAAGAGGGCATCGACGCCTTTATTCAGAAACGTGACCCGATTTGGCAGGACGCCTGATGAGCAATCCATTTAACACCGGTCTCGACCGTAATCCGGCGAACTACCAACCCTTGACCCCGATCGGGTTTCTGGAACGTGCCGCGCAGGCATTTCCCGACCATACAGCCATCGTTCATGGCGGGCTACGGCGCAGCTATGGGGCGTTTTATGACCGGTCGCGGCAGCTTGCGTCGGCTCTGGCGCAGTGGGGGATCGCGCGGGGCCAGACGGTCTCGGTCCTGTTGGCGAATACGCCCGCTATGCTCGAATGTCATTACGGTGTGCCCATGTGTGGTGCGGTTTTGCATGCGATCAATACGCGGCTTGACGCAGCCATCATTGCCTTTCAACTGGATCATGCGCTGTCGCGGCTGGTCATCGTGGACGTCGAATTTCTACCGCTGCTGCAAGACGCGCTTGCCCTGTGCAAAACGCCCCCTGCGGTGATCGTTTATGACGATCCGGAGTTCGATGGCCCGCGCGTGACCACCGATACCCCTGATTACGAGGCGTTTGTGGCTGCTGGCGATTCTGAGTTCGCATGGCTCCAGCCGCAAGACGAATGGGACGCGATCGCGATCAGCTATACCTCTGGCACCACAGGCGATCCAAAGGGCGTCGTGACCCATCATCGTGGGGCCTATCTGCTGGCACAAGGCAACGCGCTGACAGCGTCCATGGCCAAGCATGCAGTGTACCTGTGGACGTTGCCAATGTTCCACTGCAACGGCTGGTGCTTTCCTTGGACCCTGTCGGCGATCGTCGGCACCCATGTCTGTCTGCGGCAAATCCGGGCAGAGCCGATCTGGCAGGCATTGGGGAGCGAAGGTGTCACCCATCTGTGCGGTGCGCCCATCGTGATGTCCCTGATGATCCAAGCACCCGAAACGGTGAAGTGCCCGCTGGATACGCCAGTGCAGTTCTTTACCGCCGCCGCGCCGCCGCCCGAAAAGCTGCTGGCGGAGATGAAGGAAGCCGGTTTCGATGTCACGCACTTGTACGGACTAACCGAAACCTATGGTCCTGCTGTGGTAAACGATTGGCACGTAGACTGGTCCGATTTGCCCCCCGAAGAGCAAGCAAGGCTCAAGGCGCGCCAAGGGGTGCGTTACCTGCCGCTCGAAGGTCTGGACGTGCTGGACCCAGAGACGATGCAGCCTGTTCCCCGCGACGGCAAGACCATCGGTGAGGTGATGTTCCGCGGCAATGTGGTGATGAAGGGCTACTTCCGCAATCCTGCTGCCACGGCAGAGGCCTTTGCTGGTGGGTGGTTTCATTCCGGCGATCTGGGTGTGGTCTATCCTGACGGGTATATTCAGCTCAAGGATCGCTCCAAGGATGTCATCATCTCGGGCGGCGAGAATATCTCCTCCATCGAGATTGAGGAGGTGTTGTACCGCCATCCGGCCGTTGCTGTGACGGCCGTTGTTGCCATGCCCCACGACAAATGGGGGGAGACGCCCTGCGCTTATGTCGAGCTGGCCGAAGGGCAAGAGGCCAGCGCAGAGGCCCTGCGGGCATGGTGCCGCGAGCATTTGGCCCATTACAAGGTGCCGGGCCGCTTCGTGTTTCGGGTGATCCCGCGCACCTCGACCGGCAAGATCCAGAAATTTGCGCTTCGCAACCAGTTGCGCGCACCCGAAGATGCTTGACCCGTCCGGCGGCAGCCGCCGCAAGTACAAGGTCTGAGCCGCTCTGGCACCGCTCCAAATCATTGGAGCGGTGTTTCATTTGGCAGGTCAGGTGCGGATCACGAAGCCACGGGCGATATGGTTTCGGACGAACCAGATCATCGCCATGCCGGGGATCAGGGACATAACGGTCATTGCCATCACCAGCCCCATATCGGTCTGAAATCCATACAGGGCGTTGATGGCCATGGTAATCGGCTTGCCCGCTGTCACGGTCAGAATGCGGGCCAGAACGACCTCGACCCACGAAAACACAAAGCAGAAAAAAACGGTCACGCCGATCCCAGGCGCGATCACGGGGATCAGGCGATTGAGGAAGAAGCTGGGTAGGGAGTGGCCGTCAATAAAGCAGGTTTCGTCATATTCGCGGGGCACCGCGGCAATGAAGCTCTCGAGAATCCAGATCGCGATGGGCAGGTTAAACGCACAGTGCACCAGTGCGATGCCCACCGGCGTGTTCACCAGTCCGACATTTGCAAATAGGAAAAAGACGGGCAGGGACAGGACCACGGGCGGCGTCAGGCGAAAGGCCAGCAGCGCGAACAGCACGTGCCGGTCCCCCGTGAACCGGTATCTGGCAAAGGCATAGGCAGCAGGCAATCCGGCGGCCAGACACAGCCCGATATTCAGGGTCACATAGGTCAGCGAATTCAGGATCGAGGTCCGCAAATCGGGCCGCGCAAAGACTTCTGCGTAGTTCAGCAGAGTGGCTTCGCCGGTCACATGACCCTCGCGGGGGAGGGTGAGGGTGAAACTCAGCAGCACCGTCTGCACAAACGGCAGTAAGACAAAGAGCGCGAGCGCGCCAAACACGAGCACCCGCAGGCTAAGGCTACCGATGCTCATCGCGCTTGTCCGTTCGATCGAATGCGGATGAAGGCCCACGCCACCGTCAGCACAATCAGAAAGTCCAGCATCGCGCGCGCCGCAGCGCGGCCGTAGGTGTAGCTGTTGATGTCCGCTGCAAGCTCCAGCGATAAGAAGGTCGTTGCGTTGTGTGGCCCGCCCGCGTTGATCGCGAAGGCCTCGGTGTAGATCATGAAGGTGTCGACAAACCGCAAAAGCAAAACAATCGACAAGGCCCCCGTGATGCGTGGCAGCTCGATATAGCGGAAGACTGCCAGCCGAGAGGCACCGTCGATTGCTGCGGCTTGGCGGTATGGATCAGGGATTGCAGAAACGCCCGCATAGGCCAGAATGACGACGAGCCCCAGCCAGTGCCACGTGTCGGCCAGCACAATCAGAATCCACGTGTGCAGCGCCGTGAATTTGTAGTCGAACACAATCCCCATCGCGGTGATCGCGCGGCCTGCCAATCCAGTCGTGGGGTCAATCAGAGACAGCCACATCCCGGCGATCATGTTCCACGGCACCACCAAAGGCAGCGCAACCAGCATCAGCACCGGCACGGCAAACCGCCCCATCCGCAGCATCAACAGCGCCAGCCAAACACCAAGTGGCACCTGAATGGACAAGACAATCGCCGAGAACAGCGCGCTGCGCCCCAGACTGCCCCAGAACTTCGGGTCTGCGGTAATCTCTTGGTACCACTCAAGGCCGATCCAGTAGGCTTGATCTATGGTGAAGATGTCGTGGAAAGAGAAATTGAAGACAGCCACCAGCGGGATGACCGCAACAAAGCCCATCAGAGCCAGCGCTGGCATCAAGAGCAGCCAGGCGCTGTTCGAATGCGGATTGTTCATAAGGCTCCTCTCGGGCCGAGACAGGAAACTCGGGCTGCACAATCAACGCGTTAGCACTTGTGGCTGTCAAGGGCGGTTCGGCAACAACGATGTTGCGCGTATGGGGGCTCTAGGTGGGCAGCTGTAGCGACCATAAACCCGCCCGACGCCATCACACTAATATGAAGTGGGGGAACGATCTGCGCGCGCGCTGGTTGAGGGGGGCATAGGCGCTGGCTTCGAGCGGCGTCCATCCAACCAAGGCGAGATCGGGATTAATGAGAGAGACCAATAACTGCGTGCCGCATTGCGGCATAGTCCAGCCCTCCGCCCGTCTTAGGTGTTTTGCCATCGCCGAACGAGCGGCCACACGCCGCCCTGAGAGGAAGGAAGACATTATGTCCCCACCCATTGATTTTGAAATTCGACGCCGAACATTTCTGGCTGGAACTGCCGCTGGCGCACTTGCAGCGGGGGTGACCACTCAGGCCCAAGCTCAAGCACAGACTGCCAAAAGTCCCGCTGGCCCCGATGCCACAACCGTCCGTTTGACCGTCAATGGAACCGCCCAAGAGGTGACCGTAGACAATCGCACCACCTTACTGGATGTCCTGCGCGAGGACTTGAAGTTGAATGGCACCAAGAAGGGCTGTGATCACGGACAATGTGGCGCCTGCACTTGCACCGTCAACGGATCGCGCGTGAACTCCTGCTTGTCGCTTGCCGTGATGCACGAAGGCGACGAGGTCGAGACCATCGAAGGTATCGGCACGCCCGAGGCGATGGACCCCATGCAGACCGCTTTTGTTAAGTTTGACGGCTTCCAGTGCGGTTACTGTACGCCTGGTCAAATCCAGTCTGCCCGCGCCGTCATCGAAGAAATCCGCGCAGGTATTCCGAGCCACGTCACCGGCGATCTGAACTCTGAAATCCAGATCACAGACGAAGAAATCCGCGAGCGCATGTCCGGCAATATCTGCCGCTGTGGCGCTTACGCCAACATTCTGGCCGCCATCACCGAAGTGGCAGAGCAAGGCACAGCGGGAGAAGACACATGAGATCCTTTAGCTACGAACGCGCCGTTGATCCGGCGCAGGCCGCCGCTCGGGCCGCCGAAATTCCTGACGCCAAGTTCATCGGCGGCGGTACCAACCTGCTGGACCTGATGAAGCTGGAAATCGAGACGCCGATCCATGTGATCGACGTCCGCGACATCGGACTGACAGAGATCACCGAAACCGAAGAAGGCGGCTTGCGCATTGGCGCGCAGGTCACAAACACAGATCTTTCGGCCGATAGCCGTGTGCGCCGTGACTATCCGGTGCTGACCCGCGCTATTGCGGCCGGCGCCTCTGGCCAAATCCGGAACAAGGCGACGACAGCGGGTAACCTGCTGCAACGGACGCGTTGCCCCTATTTCTATGACACTGCACAGCCCTGTAATAAACGCGCACCGGGTTCTGGCTGCGGCGCGCTGACAGAAGGGGCGTTCAGCCGGCAGCTTGGCGTAATCGGGACGTCTGAAACCTGTATCGCCACGCACCCGTCTGACATGGCTGTGGCTATGCGCGCTTTGGATGCCGTGGTCGAAACAGTGACCCCAAACGGCATGACCCGCCGCATCGCGATCGAGGATCTGCATGTTTTGCCCGGACAAACACCCGAGCAAGAGACCGCTCTTATGCCCGGCGAGCTGATCACGCACGTCGTGTTGCCTGCGCCGGTGGGTGGGCAACAGGCCTATCACAAGGTGCGGGACCGTTCATCCTATGCCTTTGCCCTCGTATCGGTTGCGCTGATCCAGCAGGCGGATGGCACCGGAGCTGTGGCCTTGGGCGGTGTAGCCCCCAAACCGTGGCGCCGCGCTGAAGCGGATGCAGAGCTGCCCAACGGATCCCGCGCGGTCATGGCGCGTCTTTTGGACGGCGCGAGCCCGACCGAAGAGAACGCCTTCAAACTCACACTGGCCGAGCGCACGCTTGCCGCCATGCTCAAGGAGGGCTGAGATATGCAATTCAACACTCCGGCAGGACAGAACCTGTTCGACGACGCCAAGGTCGTCGGCAAACCCACCACGCGGATTGACGGTCCGCTCAAGGTCACGGGCACGGCGCCTTATGCCTACGAGCGTCACGACGTCACTGATCAGCAGTTGGTTGGCTACCCAGTCTTGGCCACGATCGCCAAAGGACGCATCACGTCGATGGACACTGACGCGGCCAAGGCAATGCCCGGCGTTGTAGATGTCATCACCGCACCCGAGGTGGGCGAAATGCCGAGTCCCAGCGACATGAACGTCGCGCCTTTGTTTGGCGGAAACGAGATCGCACAATACCACCAAGCTATTGCCGTAGTGGTCGCCGAAACCTTTGAGCAGGCGCGTGCGGCTGCTGCAAAGGTACAGACCGAATACGAGGTGGACGAGATCGGGTCGCTCGATCTTCAGGCCGCTTGGGAAGATGTTATGGATGATCGTTCTGACGCGACCCGTGTGGGGGATTTCGAAGCTGCCTTCGAGTCCGCCCCTGTGACCATCGACAAGACCTACACCACGCCTTCCCACTCTCACGCAATGATGGAGCCTCCGGCGTCGATCGCGCAGTGGGACGACGGCAAGCTGACTGTCTGGACCTCGAACCAGATGATTGAATGGGCGCAAGCGGCGCTCGCCAAGACGTTTGAACTGGATGCAGAGGACGTTCGCGTTGACAGCCCCTACATCGGCGGCGGTTTCGGTGTGAAGCTGTTCGTGCGTTCCGATGCCATCCTAGCCGCGCAAGCTGCGCGCCGCGTGGGGCAGGCGGTCAAGGTCGCGATGCCCCGTCCGATGGTGATGAACAACACCGCGCACCGGGCCTCGACCATCCAGCGCATCCGCATCGGTGCGACCCGTGATGGTCAGATCACTGCCATTGCCCACGAGGCGATCAGCCACGCAATGGAAGGTGGCAGCGGCGAGAATGCGATTGGCCAAACCCGCCAGTTCTACGCGGGCGACAATCGTCTGATCAAAATGCATCTCGCGACCATGGCGCTGCCCGAAGAAAACGCGATGCGCGCGCCGGGCGAAGCTGCGGGACTGATGGCGCTGGAAATTGCAATGGACGAAATGGCCGAAGAGTTGGGCATGGACCCGGTGGCCTTTCGAGTGATGAATGACACCCAAGTCGACCCCGAAGATCCGGATAAGCCGTTCTCCGAGCGGAACTTTGTCGAATGTCTGGAGCGCGGGGCCGACGCCTTTGGCTGGGCTGATCGTAACACGGCACCGGGTGCAACCCGCGATGGCGACTGGCTCATCGGCCATGGTCTGGCAGGGGCCTATCGCGGCGGACCTGCGATGGCCTCGGGGGCACGCATTCGTCTGACGCCCCAAGGACAGGTGATCGTCGAGACGGCCATGACCGATATCGGAACGGGATCCTACACCATCCTCGCGCAGACGGCGGCAGAGGTGCTCGGCGTGACAGCCGAAGACGTTGAGGTGCGCTTGGGAGATAGCAGTTACCCCGACAGTGCGGGTTCCGGCGGGCAATGGGGCGCGGCCTCGTCCACAGCGGGTGTGTATGCCGCAGCGGTTGCCATGCGTCAGGCCATTGCTGATCATCTGGGCAAGGACGTGGAGGATCTGCGCTTTGAAAATGCATCCGTCCGCACCACTGACAAGCAAATCCCCTTGGCAGGGCTTAGCGATACCGAGATCGTGGCCGAGGACTCGATCGAGTTCGGCGATTTCCGAAGCGAGCAGGTCGTCTCGACCTTCGGTGCGCATTTCGTCGAGGTAGGTGTGAATGCGTACACCGGCGAAACACGGCTGCGCCGGATGCTTGCTGTCTGTGATGCAGGCCGCATCCTGAATCCGATCACCGCCCGCAGTCAGGTCATTGGGGGCATGGTGATGGGGGTTGGCGCGGCGCTGATGGAAGATGCCGCAATCGACACCGCACGCGGCTTCTTTCCTGCCCATGATTTGGCGGGGTACGAAGTGCCGGTGCATGCTGACATCCCCGCGCAAGAGGTGATCTTCCTTGATACGTTGGACGCGGCATCCACTCCTCTCAAGGCCAAGGGCGTCGGCGAACTGGGTCTGTGCGGCGTGGCAGCCGCCGTCGCGAACGCGGTCTACAACGCGACGGGTGTGCGCGTACGGGACTACCCCGTGACGCTCGATCGGTTCATCGATCGGTTGCCTTCTGCCTAAGATCAACGCGGCCTGATCTGACAGGCGCGTTTCACACGATCCAAAAGCCCGGCCGTCTTTCGACGGTCGGGCTTTCTCATTGTTTTTAGAACCTACCGCGCGGTTCATGTGCCCGTATTCTGGTACGCGCGATCATTCAGATGATCGGTGGGGTCATGTCGGGAGCGTTCGCTCAGCTGTACTTTCCAAACCATAGGCGCTCTGCAATGGCAGGTGTTGCGACTGCAAATTTTAAGAGAGGACTTCTGGATGCGCGTTCTTGTTGCCGGTGCCACGGGGTATTTGGGCCGCTTTCTGTGCGCAGAATATTCAAGGCGCGGACACCACGTTACGGCTCTGGTCCGTGAGCCGTCACGGGCCGTGGGTGTTGCAGACCTGCTCGTTCGAGCAGAGGCCACGCATCCGGAAACCCTCGTTGGCGTTATGGACGGAGTGGACCTTGTCGTGTCCGCGCTCGGGATCACGCGGCAAGCCGACGGGCTCGGGTATTGGCAGGTCGACTACGAAGCCAACCTTAACCTGCTGCGCGAAGCAGAAAAGGCTGGCGTGGGTCGGTTCTGTTACGTCCATGTCCTGAACGCCGAAGCGATGAGGGGCGTGCCGCTGGTCGATGCCAAGGCTGCGTTCGTAACGCACCTGCAAGCGTCGGAGGTGCCAGAAACCGTTATCGCGCCGACTGGCTATTTCTCTGATATGGAGGATTTTCTCTCGATGGCGCGGGCAGGGCGGGTCTGGCTGTTTGGCGATGGGTCCCACCGGCTTAATCCGATTCACGGTGCAGATCTGGCAGAGGCGATCGCGGATGCGACGGATGATGGGCAGCGTTGGCTCGACGTCGGCGGTCCTGCCGTGATGACCCAGAGCCAGATTGCCAAAGCGGCATTCGCTGCGCTCGGGACAGAGCCGCGTATCACGTTCTTGCCCGATATACTCCGCCGGATATCGCTTGGGGTGCTGCCTATCCTACCGCGCCGCTGGTGCGGTCCCGCGCAGTTCTTCATGACGGCCTTGGGCATGGACATGGCGGCGCCATGCTATGGAACGCACCATCTGCAGGACCACTTTGCGGAATTGGCTTCGAGCAACTCTAGGCGCTGAGAAAATGGGACAGATCGTGTCCGCTCAGACTGCTCCGGGACAATTGGCTTTAACCACCCGGTCACAGCACCACGAGAACCCCTGAGCTACGCAGCATCGAGAGCGGGTGTAGCGTCTGGAAGGTCTATGCAAGTTTCCGGTAAGTTCGTGCAATTTACCTTGGCTCGCCAAAGTAAATGGCGGAGAGACAGAGATTCCAACCCTCTAGGTCGAGTGCAGTAAGTGTCTGTATAAATTATGTTTATGAAGAAGATGATAGTTGCTGTGTCCGGAAAATGTGTAGCATAATGTGTAGCAAAGTAATGCTACACTTTGGGGTGAGACGGACGATCAATGGCTGGAATAATACAGCGAAACGGGCGATGGCATTTGAGGATGCGTGTCCCGCAGAGATATCGCCTTGTGGAGCCCCGTGCCGAAATCCACCGCAGTCTTCGAACTGAAAGTGAAAGAGAGGCGATGAGGCGCCTTCCTGCCGCTGAGGCTGCCATTCTTGCAGAATTGGACGCTCAACTGGCGATGGGGGCTCCCACAGAGCCAGATGATATTTTTAAAGCTGCTGTGGCACTGGCCGCATCGCGTGGCGTCTCCTACCGGTCCGCTGTAGAGCTATCAAACGGCCCATTGGATGAGATTTTGGAGCGTCTCGATATGCTTCAGAAGTCAGACAGCCCGCAGGTTGCTGATGCGCTTCTCGGCGGCGTAGATGTTCCGCAACTGAAGCTCTCTGAGCTCGTGGCTGAAGTTGAACGCATTTGTGCTCATGACAACAGACTCAAGAATTCCTCTCAGATGCGTTTGTGGCGGAACCCGCGTCACCGAGCGGTCGCCAACCTGATCGAGGCACTTGGCGCAGATAAGCCAGTGCTCGAGTTTGGGGTTGCTGACGCGAAAGCGCACCGCAAATGGTGGCGAAATCGAATAGAAACTGAAGGGCTGAAATCTGATACTGCGAATAAGGATTTCAGCAACATGGCGTCGTTGCTGTCCCACTACTACGAGAGCCTCGACCTTGATGATCCCCCGCGCCCTTACTCTGGGATCTCCATTCGAGAAAAGAACGCTAAGAAAACCCGTAAACTTGAGATCCCCGTTGAGTGGATGAAAGAGAAGTGGCTGGCGCCTGGCGCCTTCGATGGCTTGAATGATGAGGCGAGAGACATCCTTCTCATTTCAATCGAGACAGGTTGTCGCCAAGCTGAAATCCATGATTTGCCGTCTGATGCAATCGTCTTGGATGCAGAAATTCCACACCTTCGCGTCACCTTTGAAGAGGGCGATGAGAAGCGCGAGATCAAGAATGGCTCCTCTGTCCGCCTGGTCCCTTTGGTTGGAATTGCGCTTGCTGCAGCGAAACGTCATCCTCAGGGTTTTCCGCGATATCGTGACAAGCGAGGGTATTCCAACCTCATCAATAAGTTCCTCCGGAATCGAGGTTTGATGCCTTCAGCCAAGCATACCGTAGGTGGGACCAGACACGCTTGGGAAAGCCGCTTGAAGGCGACCGGATTGGTTAGCGACGATCGTGCGGAGATGATGGGGCACAGCGTTGGTTCAGCGAGGGCTCGAGAGGTATACGGCGATGAGATGGACCTGAATGGAAGGCAAAGATTGGCCCAGTTGGTGGCATTGGATGTGCCCGCGCATCTTGAATGATGGGAAACAATCTTAGCGGGTTTGAAATGGGTCAAAGCAAAACGAGTGCACTTGTGGGCCTATGTTGGTCAAACTGGCGATTTTGCCACTTTTCGTCATCAGGCTCCGGACACATTGAATTTCGGAGCCAGAAGATCACTGCGGCGGCGAGAGCGAAGGTTGTTAGAAACACCTATGGACATCTGCCTTAGCGGGATGCGACGCGGAGGCAATCCTTTAAGCAACCAAGCATGATCTTGATGCGATTGCGGAGCTCCTTTCTGCGTTTCTCGTATCGCAGCGGCTTGTCGCGATGACTTCCGGCCGGGGATGCAGGGTCGTATCCCTTGTGTCTTTCAGGGCATCGCGAAACCAGTCGGCATCATATCCGCGATCAGCAATCATCTAATCGGCAGCTGGCAAGCCGCTCAGGCGCGCCCTAGCACCCATGTGGATGTTGAACTGACCGGGGGTCATAAGGAACCGTATGGGGCGGCAAGAGACATCGCTGACAGTATGTAACTTCGTGTTCATGCTGCGCTTCGGGCGTCCCCTTTTTATTCGCAGGCTGGATGCCGTGCGGTGGGCCTTCAGGCATGTCGCTTCCATCATGATTGCCGTGTGATCGGATTGCTCGGCGGCCAGCCATCTCTGATCTTCCAATTGAAGGGATAATTGGACCACTTTAAAGGGGGTACTCCAACCGGAGCTAAGGGGAGCTGAGAGCGGACTCGCGCCTGCGCAGCACCAGAGGTGTGTGCTCACAGTCGGCGGACGTCATTCGGCCCATTCCCGACCTTCAAACACAGTTCGGCTGTCGCATCGCAGCGCCTACAAGCGGACATTGCCCCGAGCCTGACGTTTTCCGGAAAAAGTGACGCGCTGTCCGGACCAACTCCAAGGACAGCGCGTCAGGTGTTCAGCGGAACCTGGCTGCGTTCTCTGCAGCCGCGGCATCCGTGTCGCCCTGACCGAAAGCAGACGGTCGCGGCTCCGGCAGTTGCAGCGCCTCTTGGACCCGTGGCATGGCGTCAATGCGGTCGAACCATGCTTGCAGGTTCGGCAATCCGTCGACGCTCACCGTGGCCCAAAAGTAGCTGCGCGCCCAGGGATAGGTCGCGATATCCGCGATGGACATTGCATCACCCACCAGCCAGTCGCGCCCGGCAAGCCGCGTATCCAGCACTTCCAGCAGGCGGCGGCTCTCGGTCACGTAGCGGTTGATGGCGTAGGACACCTCGTCGCCGTTCGGCTTGGCGATCCGCTGGAAGAACATCGCCTGGCCCATCATCGGACCGATCCCACCCATCTGGAACATTAGCCATTGCAGCGTCTCCGAGCGCTCCTTGGCGTCGTTGCTGAGGAACCGGTCGTATTTCTCGGCGAGATACCACAGGATCGCGCCGCTCTCGAACACTGCGAAATCGTCCGCGCCGCGATCCACGATGGTGGGAATGCGCCCATTCGGATTCAGACGCAGGTAATCGGGCGCCTTTTGCTCTTTCTTGCCGAAATCGATTGGCACCAGCTCATAGTCGATCTGTGCCTCGTGCAGGAAGATCAGGGGCTTCCAGCCGTTCATGGTGTTGGCGGTGTAGAGAACGATATCAGGCCGCGTCATTGGCGAGCTCTCCGAAGGTCGTGGCCAGATGGGCGTCAAACCGGGCGAGGTCAGTGGCTACGTCGGGGTTCTTCATCACGTCGAAGGCCCCAAAAGTCGGCAGCGGTGTCATGCCAAAGAACCTGGCGTTCAGGTGGACCGGACGCAGGAGGTCATCCAGAGACATGCCCTCGAAGAACGGCTCTGCCGGGTCGTCGAAGGCTTCAGCCGGGGCGTTCAGCGTGGCCGAGATCATGTAACGTGTGCCTGTCAGCTTGCCGCCCATGCCGTAATTCACCTTCGGGGCAGCGGCGCTGCGGCCGTCGCCATTGCTGAGCTGCCCGCCCATGCCGACCGTGTAGACCTCATCCATATATTTATTGAACGACCACGGCACGCCCATCCAGTTCACCGGGAATTGCAGCAGGACCACGTCCGCCCAGAGGTGACTGTCCACCTCGGCCTGGATGTCGTAACCGGCCGCGACCGTGGTCAGGCGGACCTCGTGACTCTGTGCCTCAAGTGTGGCCTTGGCGCGCTCCGCGAGCGTTTCGTTGAGTGTGCCGGGGGCAAATTCGTAAGGCTGCGCGCCGTTCAGGATGTGGATCTTGCTCATGTCGTCTCTTCCGTTGCTGCGCCCGCTTGACTTCGGCGGGGTCTGGAATGAGATGACCGTGGTGGGAAGTAAAAACAACCAGTATACTTTTCGTAACCTAATCCTAAAGCGATCAGCGGAGCGCAAAACGATGGATGCAAAGATCGAAGTAGACGGTGCCGGCCGCCGGAGTGCGGCCAATGCCTGCACAGAGCCCTGCGCCATCGAGCGCGGGATGCGGATCATCGGGGGGAAATGGACCGGCTCCATCCTCTGGCACGTCAAGGATGGGCCAGTGCGCTTCAACGACCTCGCCCGGATGATCGGCGGCGCATCGAAGAAGATGATCACGGAACGCTTGCGGCAACTCGAAGACCAAGGGTTGGTCAGGCGTGAGGTGTGTGACACCGCCCCGATCACCGTCGTCTACGAAATCACTGATTTCGGGCGAACAGCCTTGGGTTTCCTGGATGAGCTGCGCAAGTGGAGTGAGGGCCTTCCAGAGGGTTTGACCACAGCAAAGCGATAGCCTGTCGAGAGCGCGACCGGCCCAAAGCCGCCGGTCGAGATTGCGCCGATGCCGCAGTGCAGCTACGCCAAACCGGGCATCCGTGGCATCGTGCAGCAAGGTCTGGCACACCAAGGTCAGCTCCGCGGACAAAACAGTCATGGTATTGCGGGATTGCGCAATCCACCCACTATGCCGCCCCCGCTCCTCGTTGAAAAAGGAATCGTCTATTAAATGCAGTTTCGCCAAGCAAGTGCCAGAGACTGGCGTTCAATATCGCTCAATTCTCCCCCTTCACGGAAGCCGCCCATGACACGCGCGGAATCAAGCCTGAAGTCGATCTCTCGGGCACGGATGAGGCCGGTCTTGAGCGCTTCTATCGGAACAGTGATGAAAATTTTGTCATCGCCGTAGCGCAAGGTGAGATCCCGTCGCCCGATTGAATGCAGCTGACCATCGATCGTCAGCTCAACTGCATAGAGAGGCAGGTCGTCTGGGTTTGGATATGAAGGCGTAGCGAGATCCATCGTGAACAGAAGGCTCACCGTTCCTGAACTCTTGCTGCAAAAGGCCGTAATCTGGTCGAGCATAGAGTCAGACCGGTGCGGCCTGGCTGCTACTACGAGACCATCTCCGTAGGGTTCCATGAACCACTTTGTCAGCCCGCTTCCTGAGGCGATCGAGAGCTCCTCGAGCTCGGCGGTTGTGGGAAAGTAGAGACCTTCGCTCGGGGTGGCGGATGCAAAGGCAACGATGCGTGCATCGACACCCATTTCGATGGCGTATAGCACGATCTGACCGGTTAGAGCCTGGGCGATCGATAGGGTGCTGGTTTCGATTTCTGTCACTTGCTCCGCTGTGAGCATGTCGCTCCCGCGCTCTGGATTTCCGTAAAACTGATGGAAGCCAAGTAAGCTCGGGCTCGTGGGGTAGTAGGGAGAGTCCACAAACCGCTCACGGCCACCTAGAAACGCATAGGCGCATGAGCTAGCACAGACGCCGGCCTTCACTTCGTCCCACCAAGTGTCGCAAGGGGCGTTGTAGGCCTCAAAGATGCGTTCAGTTGTGCCGATATGTGCTGTCAGACCAGCCTGCCGTATCATGCGTCCAAGCTCCATCCCAGCTGCGAGATTTCCCCCTGGGGAGTGGAGAACAATTTGGCCAGGCACGTATTGCTCAGATGCGAGAAACGCCCTGAAGCGTTCAGGCGTCTCCGGTCCGATCTTTCCGGTGGCGGCGATCCAAGATGACGTCGACATGTTGCCCTTGTTGGTCGCGGCCGAAAACTCCATCGGTTGTTCGAACGCACCAGAGTGGAGAGCCTTAGGCCTCGGACAGCTCTCGTTGAACTGTTGGGAGAGAGCTGAAGTGGCGGCCCCGCAGAGCAGGCTGAGCATAGCGAGAGGCTTCCAGAAACTTACTAGTATCCAGTGAAGTGCTTGTTTTGGTCTCTGCATTTGGTTCGACTCTTTGTTATTCTTAAGGAGCGGGAATGGATCGTGGTTATTGGGATCCGTCCAGCCGCCTGCCAACCTTACTTCTGGGGGAGGTGACTCATTCATCGGCGATTAACGGCAAGAACGCCAACTCGTCTAGACGTGCTGAGGCTTTGAAGACGCCGCCCTTTTTCGCGCTATCAGTTCCGGCGATATCAAGCAGGTTGAGGAGGAGGTCATATACCGGTTCAAAGTTGTCGAACCCATCCGGTAGCGACTGAATGGCTCTGGCTATTGCGCGATCATCCTCCTCCCCCAAAAGATCTGCAAAATCCCCGTCGATCATCTTTGCGAGAATTGGCACAGCTTGCCCGCTGGCGGCGCTGAACGCGCTTCGTTGGCCTCTCAATCGCTCTAAGGCATTAGCTTTGCTGTTTGCATAGACCGCTACGGTTCCATCCAATGCTTCAATTGCTAGAGCCTTCGTCGCTCCCGCGAGGTTCAAGAAGTAAAACATCGGCAACCATTGGCGCTGAACTTGGGCAGAAACGTTCAAATAGTCTAACGGCGTCCGAACTTGCGCTTTTGTCAGAAAGGCTTGCAGAACTCCGTCAGCAGTGAGCGCGCGTCCTTCGATACGCTCCAACGCCTCGCCATCAGCATCGACCGCCTTGACGTCCCCGACGAGGCGGAGAGCAGGAGCGCCTTCAACTTCCTCAAATTCACCCTGCCGAATAAACTCAAGCTGATCAGCCAGCTTTCGGTCGATGGTAAGCTTCATGTCGGAGGTTTCCATGGTCGCGGCATTTGTGTCCACGATGAGCGACCGGTCGGTGCCAATGTCAGCAAGTCGTTGAGCAGACTGAAGCAGCACACTTTGGCTGGCTTGGTCTCTCTCGCGAAGCATCGCGTGAAGATCGCCAAACTTGATTTTCGCAGATTGGCCGGGATAGCGGAATAAGATGCTACCGTCTTCTAATCCGTCGCTGTCGCGACAAACCACTACCGGAGGTACGCTATACTTCTCGACATAAAGTACACCAACGTTCAATCCGCCAATTTGGATTGTCTCCTTAACAAAGTCTGGTGTCGGAACTAGAAAAGTCTTCACCTTGTCGCTTATCCGCACAATATCGGTATTGTCGAATTTATCATCGGGCAGGCCAACAACTTGGCAGCCAGCATTATCCACGCCCAAGAAGATAAAGCCACCTTTGCTGTTTGCGAGAGCGGCGATTGCCCTAACCAGTGGGTTCATTTTCTTAGGATCGAACTCCGCTTTGCACTCCTGCTCGCTTGTTTCTCCATCGCTCAAATACCAGTTGCCGTCAGCTCTTTGCTCAAAGCGCTGTGCAGCACGTTCTGCAATTGTCGATATAGCTGCGTCTTGGTTCGCGACACCAACCGCAGCAGCCTGAAAATTGGCAAGGAAGTTCGCGAGGTCAGCTTGTGATGCAGCAGGGACGCTTGGGCCATAGGATCCGTTGCGAATTTGACTAATACGTCCAGAGTTAACTGGCCTATCTTGCCGGTTAAAATAGAACTGAATGTCTACGTTGCGCTCGCCTCTAGCGAGTAAGGCTTTTATCAAGCCGATTTCTTCGTCAGTGATGCTTCTCGCCACTTAAATACCTATCGTAATAAAATAACGCCAAATTTATCCACGCTGAAAATAGTCATCCCCTTACATCGACGGGAGTTACTATTGGCACACTCGAGTGCGAAGAGCGATCGCACACATATCCGCAATATGTTGGCCGACCCATGGCCCGCTCGGCGAAACCTACTGATAAAGCAAATTTTTTCCTTGGCCCGAAGAGCGTCTATCTTACCCTACTTAGGATAAAATTCATAACCTGTAGATGACAAGAGCCGCGATGGTGATGTCTGGCCAACCGCTGTGCAACGAACGTCCGCTCAACTATGCATCCTAGCCATTCATCCGACGCGCAGCGAACGGCAACAATCCGCCCAAATTGCCAATTCGAACTAGAGATGCTGCTCTTTACTCAAATGACTTGGAAGGGCGGGAAGCGGCCCTTCGCGGCGAGCGCAGAATTGGTGACCTTCTCATCGAAAGTGGACATCTCGAAAGCGTCTACCAGAAGCTGCAAATTAACCATTGATCCGCCCCCCCCCCGCATTGCAGTATGTGGCCCAGGGTGGGTTGTTAGTTCATGCGCCTGCGACTGTCGGGACAGGCGGGTTTCCCATATTACTATGTCGAACTAAAGGTATCCCACATCTGGAGCCAATTTGCTCCATAGTTTGCGAGCCGCATCTTGCTGATCTACGGCGGGCACAAGTTTGGTGCCAATTTTCTTCCTAACGAATAAATACACAGAGGAAGCTATGCCTCGACGCCGATGGTCCTCATGCACATCCACGTTATCGGGCACTATCTTGTCAGGGTAATGGGTGAATATGAACCACCCACAACAATTATAATCGCTGCCAGCCGGCCAAACGAAACACCATATAGAGGGGTTCTTGTCGCCGTTGTGCGCCGCGTTAGGGTTAATATACTCGTTCATGGGCGGACAATAGTAGGGCGTGGAACCAGCCCCTGCTATAACCAGCAATCCTTCATACCCGTTTGGTAGGCCCGTTATTGGTGATTTCATCGATTTTTTCTTTCCTGCAGGAATTTGCGCAACAAGGTCCCCAACAGTCAAATTGTGTTTGGGAGGAAGCCGATACGCGAGCGCCCCTGCGCCTGATCCAGCTCGAGTGAGAAAGCCCGATGGACATCTTGGAAAATCGCTTCGCAAATTTGGTCTCCAACCGTCTCTAAGCCATTAACAATATGGAATTTCTCAGATTGACTTCCTACATGGATAAGCAAGCCAGCATCCATGGGATGAAATTCAATGACGGTGCGAACGAAAGTTGCACCATCGTCGGACTTATTTTCGATTTTGGTGCAGATGCCCATGCTGATTGGCTCCAAGAAAATTACACTCCGTCCGTAGCAATCAAAAGCCTCATCACGGTAGAGCGCCAGAGAATCAAAATCACCGTGCGGCGGGACCGCGCTTACAGCAGTTTTCGGCCCGCCCAAATAGTCAGCATAGGCTGATACAATTTTCTTGCCACTGGTCTTGACGTTCTGCAGGAACGCAAAGGTTTTTTTACCGTAGCTTTCCGTCAATGACTGAAGATCTTCGTATTTTCTTTTTGCCATGCTCCACCTTTCCAAATTTTAGCGAACTTGCCGCCCCTTGAATTCGCCCAGTTTAAGTTATTCATTTCATGTCGAGGAAGGCCAAGGGCTGCGATGTATCGCGCGGCCAACCTTGACTTGGGCATCAATGCTGCACAAGACCCGAATGGCTGGTTCGGTGGAGCCACCGCACAGCATCAAGGGGTGTCGCGAGCGGCAGCAAAGGGCCGAGAATGACGTCTGCCGACTATTATCATACGCTTGTGACGCTGCGCCGCCGCAAGTCCGCTCTCAGCCCATTCCAACCCTGGCGTTGAGTTACCAAGGCTGGTGAAGCGGACCTTTAGCTTGAGATCATCAGACGACCAATGCGCGGACAAAGCGGGCCTACGGCGAATGGCTGCTTCCCGTGCGTACAGAAACAAGTGGGTTTGGAACCTTTTTGTTCGCTATCGTTATTCTTTGTCCTCCAAAAGCATTTTCCAGCCCTGCTTCACCAAGACATCCCCCGATCCGTCGTCGAGCGTCTCCACCAGCAGAAGTGCAAAATTTCCGCCGGCACTCCGCGGCAAGATTTCCTGAAGGGTCACGCGCGCTCGAATGACCGTGTCGGGCTCTACCGGACGAGCAAATCTGATTTCCTTGATCTCTGCACCGATGAGAGGATGTTCGCCGAAAGGTCGGGCATCGACCACAAGCCGCATCGTGGCCGAAAGAACATGCCAGCCACTTGCGACCAGCTGCCCGAAAAAGCTGTCTTCGGCGGCCTTATGATCGACGTGCATGGGCTGCGGATCAAACGACTGCGCGAATGCCACACAATCAGCCGTGGTGAGAGCAGCTGTGCCGCTCTCGATGCTTTGTCCTACTTCCAGCATTTCAGTTCACTCCAAAGTCAAGCATGCATTTTTGCGCCCTTGGTGATCTTGTCGATGATCTTCTTCTCTGCCCGCAGGGCGATGCCAACGACCTTCGCATCTTCAGGACCATGTTCGGCAAAGACGGCCCGGTTGGCTTCGTCATGACCTGTCGAGAACATCTCCTCGATGTAGAGGCCATGAGGCACGTCGCGTGAAAGGGCGCGGTTGTGGACATTCTTCAGCGTGCCCTGGTCAGCCGACAACACAATGACGGGCTGGATGCAAAGGCTGTGATAGGTGTGTCCCGCCGCGTCGCGGTAGGGTTCGCCCATGATCTCAGGATTGGCGCCGGTGATGCCGCTCATGAGGAAGGCTGTGACATTCAGCTTCTGCCAAGTGGCGAGGTCTTCCCGAACGACGATGGCGATTTTGGTATCGAACATGAATTTTTCTCCGTTTTTTGTTGTGCCTGTCGGCATTCGATTGATTAGCGCGGGGCAGCTCCGCAGATGCTGGCGATCATGCTCCAAGCGAGTTCCAGCCCCGAAGTTTTCCAGCCCAGCCCTACGGCGACGCCAATTGGCAGGAGCAGCACCAGAGGCAGGGAGACTTCCAATTTTGACAGTGAAGGCTTCATCCGGTGTTTTTCTGAGTTCTGGAGGCAACAAAGGGGCTGTCATTGATTGGCCAATGGAGAGCCGCAGCCACAAGGCCGAGGGCCGCAGCGACGGCCCAACCGAGCTGATACGAGCCGTAAGCCTCGAAGAAAATGCCGCCAAGGCGCACTCCGATGAACGAGCCGATCTGGTGGTTCAGGAAAAGGATGCCGAAGAGAGTGCCGATATAACGGACACCAAAGACCTGCGAGACAAGACCGTTGGTCAGGGGCACGGTTCCCAGCAACAGAAAACCAAGAGCGGCCGAGAAGGCGTAAATGCTGGCTCCGCTCATGGGCAATAACAGGAACAAGCTGATAGCTGCGGTTCGCGCGAAATAGATGCCAACAAGCAAATTCTTCTTGCGGTAAGTTCCACCCCAAAGGCCGAACAGATAGGTGCCCGCGACATTGAACAGGGCCATGAGTGCCAGGGCCATGACCCCGACCGAAGCATCAAGTCCGTTATCGGACACATAGGACGGAAGGTAAGTCTGCGCGAAGGTCAACTGAAAGCCGCAGACGAGGAAGCCGAGGTTCAGGAGCCAGAACCCCTTGTGCCGGAGCGCGTCGGCAATTCCCGGTCCGCCTTGATGTGTCGCTTCCGCCGTTGAGGTGCTGCCAGATCCGAATGCAAAGACCAGCGGCAACATGACCGCAGCGGCTCCGCTGAAAATTAATAATGCTGTCTGCCAATCTGTCATGTCGATCAGCATCTGCGACACCGGCACCATGACGAACTGGCCCATCCCACCAAGCGCACCTGCCAGACCGAGCGCCCAACTGCGGCGATCGTTTCGCACCGTGCGGCTGAGGGCCGCGTAGACAACACCGAAGGTCGTGCCGGATTGCGCAACGCCTACGCAGACGCCTGCGGCCAGCAGGAATGCCCCCTCGGATGCGCTGTAGACCATCCCTGCAAGTCCGAGGCCATATAAAATCAGGCCAGCCGCGATGATCCATAGTGCGCCGAAACGATCAGAGAGCCAGCCCGACAGAGGCTGGCAGAGACCCCAAGCGAGATTTTGCAGGGCAATCGCCTGAGAGAAAATCTCACGGTCCCATCCACGATCCATTGTCATCGGGATCAAGAATAGGCCTTGGACATGTCGCGCGCCGAGGGCCAATCCCATGATCAGCCCTCCCGCCAGAATGGGTGTCCAGTCTCTCCTGGCGGCGGATGTCCCGGGGGCGGTCATTTCAGCCAGCCCTCAATGCGATCAAGCCCTTCGCTCACATCTCTCTGGCTGCCTGCGTAGGACAGTCGGATATGTCGCGGGCCGAGGACGCTGTCGAAGTCGATGCCAGGCGTTACGGCGACGCCGGTATCCTGCAACAGCTTGCGCGCAAACTGCATGCTGTCGCTCGTCACGTGTGCAACATCAGCGTAAAGGTAAAAGGCACCGTCCGCTGGATGGAGCTTGCCAAGACCGAGAGAAGGCAGCCTTTCCAGAAGCAAGTCCCTGTTAGCGGCATATCCCGCCTTCACCTGCTCCAATTCCTCGGTAGCATCGAACGCTGCCTGCCCGGCAATCTGCGCCACCGCGTTCACGCATAGGGACAGATTCTGGGAGAGACATTCCAGAGTGCGTGTGAACCGTTCCGGCACAACCATCCAGCCTATGCGCCAGCCGGTCATGCAGTAGTATTTCGAGAAGCTGTTGATCACGACCACCTCGTCCGAGAATGAGAGTGCGGTTTCCGTGGGGAAGCCGTAGACGAGGCCGTGATAGATTTCGTCCATGATGAGACGAATACCGAGGCGCTTGCAGGCTTCGACAATGGCCGCGAGGTCCTTCGGCGCAATCATCGTGCCGTTTGGGTTGTTCGGGCTTGCTAGGATCAGTCCTTTGAGATCATGGCGCGCATGGGCCTCCGCCAGCATGTCCGGGGTGATCGTCCAACGGGTATCCTCCGTGGTCGAGATCTCGATGGCTCCCAGCCCGAGCGTTTTAAGGATGTTTCGGTATGCGGGGTAGCCGGGTGCAGGCAAGGCAACATTGTCGCCAACATCGAACAATGCGAGGAAGGCAAGGTTGAAGGCTCCTGATGAACCCGTCGTGACTACGACCCGGTCAGGCGCGATCTCCAGCCCATGAGCCTCGGCATAGTAGCATGCAATCCTTTCGCGAAGCGACGGAATACCAAGCGCCTCGGTATAACCGATCTTGCCATCGCGAACGGCGCGCTCTGCGGCCTCCCTGACCACCCGCGGCGTCGGCGCAGCAGGTTGGCCGACCGCCATGTGGATGACCGAGCTTCCTTTCCTCTGAAGGTCGAAAGCCGCCGTCATCAAGTCGATTGCCTGGATGGGAGCGATCACACTCCGCTTCGAAAGGTCGTTCATGCTTGCCTCAATAGCTGGAGACTGCACCTGGCGATGGCTCAGCCCTTGAGGTTGGTGTTCTATGCCAAGATCGTGAGGAGTGGGTTGCGTTTTTACGCGATAAAGTGATAGATTTGACAACCTGAAGCCAACATTTTCGATTCTTGTAGCTCTGAATGCCAATGCACCTCGACTCCATTGACCGCGCCATCCTGCGCACGCTTCAACGCGAGGCGAAAATCCAGAACATCGAACTCGCGGATCGTGTCGGTCTGTCTCCGTCGCCGTGTCTTCGACGCGTCCGCCTTCTGGAAGAAGCGGGTGTGATCGAGGGTTACTCCGCGCGGGTGAGTGCGCAGAAGGTGGGCTATGACCTGACCTTCTTTGCTCGCGTGTGGGTGACAGGCCCGCACGAAGACACGATTGCGGCGTTTATCGACGCGGTCTCAAAGCTGCCCGAGGTCGTCGAGATACACATGATGGCCGGGGACTACGACTTCCTCCTGAAGATCGTCGCAGCGGACCTCGACGCCTATCGTCGGTTCAGGGTGGAAAGGCTGGGTCGCATTCCATGCATTCGGGACATCAAGTCCGATATCCCGATGCAGAACGTGAAGCAGTCTTGGGAGCTGCCCCTCTGAGCGAACCACGACCTCACCGCTTTCGGCCGCAAGGATCACGACGCGCAGCCCTATTCCTGAATCAAGGAAGCTTCGCCCCGACCGAAGGACCAATCTGGCTTGTCCACGGGCACCAGATTGATAAAAACATCCTCAGGTCGGATAGGCGACAGGCTCGCACCGCAATAGTCGCCAGTAGGTTAGGCAGAGCAGAGCGCTCAACAAAACCTCCGGCTTTTCGTCGCTTAGTAGCTGCGAGCATAGCCGACATTCGCAGCGGCCTGACGAACGGACAATGAGGGCTCCAAGCGGCCGATCGCTGCGCTCTGCCTGAGAGGCCGCTTTCGAGAAATGATCTCTGCGGAGCCAGGTGCGCTTCCTGCGCATTGCCGACCTTCGGCTGTCAAAGATGCTGCGGAATGCCTCGAAAGTCCGCTCTGTTGAAGCTGCAGTGCGGCGACAAGCTGTAAGCGAATAAAAGGCAAGTCAGGGCTGTACGTGTGTTTTGCTTTCACGCTTCCGGAAAAGGCGCAAACCAGCCGTTTTTTGAATAAGTTGGGCATTGCTACAGCGTGTTCGACTGTCAAGGTACGCCTGGTCAGTAATTCAGACACTGCACTAGGATGCATCCGGACACCAATCTGTCGGCTGACATATTGGCGTACCCAGCACTACATCTCCAGCCTGTCTTCAGCCTCAGGCCGCGTCCTGCTCCCCGCCAGCCACGACCTGATTATCCATCCTCTTGAGCCTTCTCGAGGGCTTCGCCAAGCCATTGCGTCATTTGGGCTTGGTTCTTGTGGATGGCCTCGATCTGGGCGGCCATGTGTTTCAGGTCTTGCTGCTGCATCAGGGCGTCGGTGAGTTTCTCCACGATCTTCTGGGAATAGGTGTTCGAGGCGACGATTGCGTCCGTGATCTCTTGCAAGCGGTCTGTCAGAGCTGCGTCCTCCGAGCGCCCCAACATCGCTTCGAGGCGATCCATCATGGCGCGGAATTCGAGGAGCATGGCGCTCAGGGTTTGCAAGTCGGTCGATACGGTCATGAAGGGTTCTCCAGTTCTTTTCTGTGGTTTGGAAATCGGTGAGATGGGGTGCGATGGCCCGCGCTATTCGGCGTGTGGTCAGCTGTGTTTTGAACAGATCCGCGAGGGCATTCAGGCGCGCCAACAGCATTTGCAATATGGGCGGCTTTGGCAGATTGGATTCTCTTGATTTTGCGATTTTTGCGCCCGGCGCATTCTTTGCTTTTTCGATGGGTGGTGTGGGCCGCCACGCGATACATTCCTGTTCTTTTACAAGGCTATGGAGCGGATCAAAGGGATGGATGTCCCAGCCTTCTTTTCCATGTTTCCCATATTTTCCGGCGACCATCTCTTTGCAATCTTCCGATTTCTGGAAGAGCTGATCTTCGAGATCTTGCGCCACAAAGCGTGCGTCGAATTCCGCCTGATCCTGCTGCACCAGCGCGTAGGGGCGGTCTTCAAACAGGCGCCCTTTCAGAACAAATTCCTTCGGCTTTGTGCGCTCCGGATCGGTGGCAACGAAGCTCAACGACTTGTCATTCGGGCGGTAAATCCTGTAGCCCGCCTTCCGCGCCAGTTTGCGCAGGTGCCGCCGCAGCGCTTTGCGGTGAGGAACGGCTTTTGTGGCCGCTAGGCCCACGAGCTGTTGCCCAAACTCCAAGATGACCATATGCGAAGAAGCCAAACCGTGCCGCTCCAGTTCGGCGGTGCTTTTGCTCAGCCAGGATGGAAAGCTGACCCACTGGGTCCGGCGCGGGTCTGTGGGTTCGGCCCATCCGAAGCGCGCATTGATGAGCTGCCGCTGCAGGTCCCACATCTCTCGGTGTAGCGGTGTCGGTGGACAGGGGTTCCAAGACAGATAGCGGCCATGCCCTGCCAACACCGCGCGGGGCAGCAGCAGATTAACCTCCAGCCGCCCTGTGTGGGTGTGGGTTCCGATCAGGACCGGAGGGCGCTTTTCCGGCGGGACGTGCAAATAGGCCAGTTCCAGCAGGGCGGTGACGGCCTTGCCCACCAGATCTCGTTGTTTGCGATCCCCGCGATTGAAGGCCGCCACAGGCACATCCCCTTCGGCAAAGGTCATCGTCATGGCGCTGAACCGCCGCTTGAAGGGCAATCGCTTCAGGAACCGCACCATCTGATCCGGATCGCCGGCCAGAAGTTCCGGTGCGGGGTCGCGCTTCAATTGGAGGCGCTGTCCCTCCGCCGATTTGGCCACGCTCGGCGCAAGAAAGTAGGTCACGATCCCGCGTCCAGAACGATCAGAAGCGTCGAATTTGTACCAGCCGATCAGCATTTTCCGAGACGCTCCAGGATGGCGTTGAGGGCCACGGTGTTCTCCCAGAGCGCTGAAGCCAGTGCTGTGGGGATCGGAGTTTCGCCGTTCGTGAAGCTCAAATAGATGTCGTTGTTGTGCCGGATCGCATTCTCCAAGTCCTGAAGAATGCGCTCCGGGATCCCTCGCGCCGCGGGCTTTTCCGACCGAATAAAGATCCAGGACGCGACAAGCTGGCTGGCCGAGATGCGCTGCAGTTTCGCCGCGTCTTTCAGCGCCTTCCACTCGGAAGCGGTCAGATAGACCGGCCGCCGCTTCTTCTTCTCCTCTACTTCAAGATCGTCACGCAACATACTCATACACCTTTCAAAGTTCTACATGCCTCCCCCTTAAGGGTCTGGTTGCGTCATGTAACTTTCAAGGAGGGGGTGCGCGTTTTCCCCAAAAATCTTTATGTTGCTGTATGTTGCTGTTTTTTAATACGAAACAGATCACTACGATCGTACGTATTTTGTGAATTTTGGGGTGTTTATCCACAAAATTCTGACGCGCACGCGGCATTCGCTGTTGCGCGCCTTTGGCTAACCTTTCTAGCGTCCAGGCATGCCCCGATCGTGGGGATTTTCCATTCAGCCAATTCCCCTGCGGAGGCCCGCACGGGGCCGCAGGAGACGCACGCCATGGCGCGCGACAGGACCGACTTTGCCGATCGCATCCGGCCTCCCGCCCCGAAGGGCGCGGAGAACACCGTGGCGCGGCTGGAGGAGGCCCTCCTGCAAGTGGCGGTGCAAATGGAACGCCAGCCCGCCTTCGCGCCGATCTTTGTCCGGCTGGAGGCCGAACTCGCCGCCGCTCGAGAGGCTGAAGCAAACGGGCCTTTGGCGCGGGCAAAGGCGCTGCGAGATCAGCAGGCGCGCAGAGCTGAACAGCGCCTGAACCGTTCCAATGTGGTCACCTTGGCGCCCGCGCATTCGTGATGCTTCATAGCTCTTCTCTTTCCTGACGACACTGTTTGACCGCTGGCCCGTTCGAGCGGCTTGGCCCATGTGTCTCGCTTGGCCCTATCCCTGAATTTTTGCATTCTGAACGTCAGAGCGAGACGCGCATAGTCATCCCAGCGAAACTGCACGCGTGTTTCAAAGATGGTCGATAACTGGTCTGGTAAAATGTACGGATTCTGAATGAACGGCCCCCTTCCGAGGAGTCTTGATGGTTCAAAAAATCATGGTCGGTAATACCATCCGGCACTCAGGGCCCTATGCGAAAAAGGTTTACGCATAAACCGCTTCATTCCACCCGCACAGAGAAGCCCCTGAGAACACCGCCAAGATCGACAATTGCCGCTCCGCTTCGTGGGGCACTTTCCCCCAACCACTCATCCAGCGCCTCTCTCCGGGCCTCTGCCGTTACGCGCTCTTCTATCTGCAAACCCTGACGTACGCCCAAGGGGGCAGCAGGATCGACCAGCCGCTTGAGCAGAGCGCCATCTCCGATCTCGAGCGCGATCTCAACCATCGTTCGCGTGGCCACCACACCATGCCCGTTATCCACGACGCAGGTGTCTGTCACCAGATCTGTGAGCCCCGCATCAAAAAGGTCCTGCTTCCATTCGCGGATGTCCTCAAACCAGGATTGCCCCTCGGGACTGGGATCAAAGGTCACCACCGTCCGCCCCGAGAGCGGCCCCCGCCGCACCACGAAAGACCCGCGCTCAGCGAAGCCCTCGGCCATCAGGAGCACTGCACCCTCATAAGAGGTCGCCCCATTGAGGATCAGCTCGCAGAGAGGCAATACCCTCGGGTCTTTCAGGAAGTCGGCAGCACGACCGATCCTATGGGCCTCATCAAACACCTCCATCAGAACTTCACGCTGCGCTTGAAGGGTGGCCCAGCGGATGCGGGCAAGAGGTTGGGTCTCGAGGTCAGGGTGCATTGGGGAACTCCGGCGAATCTATCTGAATTTTAGATAATCTAAATTCCGGATTTATCCAAGCTCCGAGCGCAACCTCGGGAGACAGGGATGAGCAAAACAATCCGCAGTGCAGGCCAAGCAGCCCTGTGCGACGCCCTGATCAAAGCCCGCCAATCGGCAGAACTGACCCAGACCCAACTGGCCGAGCGCCTGCGTTGTCATCAGTCAATGATTGCCCGCGTGGAAAGCGGAGAGCGCCGGATCGATACGGTGGAACTGATTGTCATCTGCCGCGCCATTGGCTGCGATCCGCAGGGCATTCTCGATCAAGTGGATGCCGCTGTGCCAGTGGATCACCATTTGTAGATCAGGGCGCTCAGGCTGGTGGATTGCTCAACAGTTAACAGAGCCTTCAGTCTTTGCAGCGAACAAACATCGCTCAAGAACATAGGCTGCGTAATAAAGTGGGTTGGGGCGCGGAGTATGCGGGGCGCGGATGCTTTTACGTGCACTAAATGGTAGAGTCCCATCGTAAGGTGACGCAAAAAAATGCAGAAAATTGTGTAGCAAAATGCGTAGCAAAGCAAAAAGCCCCCAGCGTAGGATGGGAGCTCTGTCGGCTTAACTTATTGATCGTGTTTAGATATTTACCTTGGCTTGCCAAAATAAATGGCGGAGAGACAGGGATTCGAACCCTGGGTGGGCTTGCACCCACAACGGTTTTCGAGACCGCCCCGTTCGACCACTCCGGCACCTCTCCGCGGGGGTCTGTGGAGGCGGTGTCTAATGTTATCCTCTGGGGGCTGCAACCCCTTTTTGCACGATTTTTTGACTTTGTTTCAGACCCCCTGATTTCGAGTTCTCTTGGCAGAGAGGGCAGAGCGCCCTATCCCTTAGGGAAAGATCGGAGGCTTCATGCGCCAATTTGTTACCACGGCCCTTTTTGGGCTTGCTTTTTCCGTTCCTGTGCAGGCCGCAAGCGAAGATGATGTGGCACGGTTGTTCGATGCCATGCGCGTTTCGGACGTGATCGAGATTATGCGCGAAGAGGGGCTTGGCTACTCTGAAACTCTGGCCGAAGAAATGCTTCCCAACGGCGCGACGCAGACTTGGCAGGACAGCGTAAGCCGAATCTACAACACCGAGGCTATGGAAGCGGGGCTGACGGCCGAGTTTTCTGAGGCCGTAAAAGATGAGGATTTGGACAGCGTCATCGCTTTCTTCGAATCCGAGCTGGGGCGCCGTATCGTTGATCTGGAGATTTCGGCGCGCGAGGCGCTGCTTGATCCCGCGGTCGAAGAAGCCAGCCACGACAACTTTGAACAGCACTTGCAAGACGCCGATCCGCGGCTTGATTTGGTAACGGCCTATATAGAGGCGAATGACTTGGTCGATGCGAACGTGGTCGGCGCGCTGAACTCGAACTTTGCCTTCCTGCGCGGTCTGGCCGAGGCAGGCCAGAATGGGGCCGCCATGACCGAAAGCGAAATGCTGGCCTCTGTTTGGGCTCAGGAAGAAGACGTCCGCTCTGAAACTCGGATGTGGCTCTATTCTTATCTCCTGATGGCGTACGCGCCCTTGGAGGATGACGAACTGGAGGCTTATATAGAGATGTCCGAGTCGGATGCGGGCAGGGCGATGAACAGGGGGCTGTTCGAGGGCTTTGATCCGATGTTCACAGGAATTTCAGCGGCTCTGGGGGCGGAGATCGCGGAAATCGGCTCGGGAGAAGAGCTATAACGCTTGACTCATATACCTATCCCGAACATAAGCACGGCTCGGGCCGCATCTTTGCGGCCAGAGTTGATTCATTATAGCCCTTATGGGCTCGCAGTTTTAGGTGGCTTCGGCCGGAAACCCCGCACGGGTCCGAAAGACGCGACAAACGGAAAAGGAAACGGCAATGTTTGCTGTCCTCAAAACCGGTGGCAAGCAGTACAAAGTCCAGTCGGGCGATGTACTCCGCATCGAAAAGCTTGCAGCTGACGCAGGTGAAACTGTTCAGTTCAACGACGTTCTGATGGTTGGCGGTGACAACACTGTCATCGGCGCACCCTTCGTTGATGGTGCTGCTGTTCAGGCCGAAGTTCTGGACCTGATCAAAGACGAAAAGAAAATCACTTTCGTCAAGCGTCGCCGTAAGCACAGCTCGCAGCGTACCCGTGGCCACCGTCAGCAACTGACCGTTGTCCGCATCACCGACATCCTGACCGCAGGCGCAGACGCGACCGGCGTAAAGGCTGCTCTGGGCGCACGCAGCGTCGCAGCTCCTGCAACCGCTTCGGCAGCTCCTGCTGCAGCAGCGACCGCTGGCGCAGACGACCTGAAGAAACTGTCGGGCGTTGGCCCCGCTCTCGAGAAGAAGCTTCTCGAAGCTGGTATCACCACTTTCGCACAAATCGCAGCATGGACCGAAGCGGACATTGCTGAGATGGACGAGAAACTGTCGTTCAAAGGCCGTATCCAGCGTGAAGGCTGGGTCGAGCAGGCCAAAGAACTGGCAAACTAAGCCGAAGTAAGGAGACCAACCCATGGCACACAAAAAAGCTGGCGGTTCATCCCGTAACGGTCGCGACAGTGCTGGTCGCCGTCTTGGCGTCAAACTGTTTGGCGGTCAGGCCGCAATCCCTGGCAACATCATCGTGCGTCAGCGCGGCAACAAATGGTGGCCGGGCGACAACGTCGGTCAGGGCAAAGATCACACCCTGTTTGCGACCGCAGAAGGCAAAGTGACCTTCACCAAAGGCCTCAAGGGCCGCACCTTTGTTTCGGTTGTTCCTGTAGCCGAGGCTGCAGAATAAACCGAACCCGAAGGGTACAAGATTTCAGGGGATCGGTACTGCCGGTCCCCTAATTTTTTGCGATTTTTTACCGTTTACAAGTAGTTGGACAGTTGTGCGGGGAGGGTACAGCCCCATCTACTAATCATCCGAATTGCCGGAGGAGGGCACATGGTTGAAGAGGTATTAGAAGCGCCGCAAGTGATCGACGCGGGTAGTTTTGTTTTGCGGCCACTGCGCAAGTCGGACGAGGGCATGATCTCTTTCTATGCTGGGGACGAACGGATTGCGCGGATGACGCGCTCGGTTCCGCATCCGCTGCCGCCTGGCGCGGTCGAGCAATACGTGAAGCGCGCGATGGAGCCAGAGACCGGCGAAGTCATCTGGGCCATGGACGCCACACAAAACGGCGGTCCCGAGGTTATGGGGGTCATCAGCCTTCTGCCGATGGATCGCAATCAGGCACAGGTCGGCTACTGGGTCGGACCGAGCCACTGGAACACAGGTGTCGCATCCGCAGCCGTACGCGCGCTGGTCGAAGCGAACCCGATGAAGAACGCGACGTTCTTCGCCGAGGTGTTTCAGGAAAATCTGGCATCCGCGCGGGTGCTGACCAATTGCGGCTTCGAATACCTCGGAGACGCGGAAACGTTTTCGGTCGCACGCAATTCGCGGGTGCCGACTTGGACATATACACGCCGGCTGGATTGATCCCGTCGGTCGCTCGCTGTAACAGGCGTGCAAACTGCCAGAATGGGTGACGCATGAAATTCCTAGACCTTGCCAGAATCGAAATCCGTTCGGGGAACGGCGGGTCGGGATGCGTCAGCTTCCGGCGGGAGAAGTTCATTGAATACGGTGGCCCTAACGGTGGCGACGGCGGCTGTGGTGGCGACGTGATTGTTGAAGTCGTCGATGGCCTGAACACGCTGATCGATTTCCGCTACCAGCAGCACTTCTTTGCGGGCAACGGACAGCCGGGCAAAGGCCAGCAGCGCACCGGTGCGGACGGCAAGGACATCGTTCTGCGCGTACCGTCGGGCACTGAAATCCTCGATGAGGACGAAGAGACCGTTCTGTTCGATCTGACCGAAGTGGGCGACCGCATCGTGCTGGCCAAGGGTGGCAACGGCGGCTGGGGCAACCTGCGCTTCAAATCCGCGACCAACCAGGCGCCCCGCCACGCGAACCCCGGACAAGAGGGCATCACCCGCACCGTCTGGCTGCGCCTGAAGCTGATCGCGGACGCGGGCCTGCTGGGTCTGCCGAATGCGGGCAAGTCGACGTTCCTGTCGGCCTGTTCGAACGCCCGTCCCAAAATCGCGGACTACCCGTTCACCACGCTGCACCCGAACCTTGGCGTCGTTGGTATCGACAACGCCGAATTCGTCATGGCGGACATTCCCGGTCTGATCGAAGGGGCATCCGAAGGGCGGGGGATCGGCGACCGTTTTCTTGGCCACGTCGAACGCTGCGCGGTTCTGCTGCACCTCGTGGACGGGACCTCGGATGATGTGGCGCACGACTACAACGTCATCATTGGCGAGCTCGAGGCCTATGGCGGCGCACTGGCAGAAAAGCCTCGCGTCACCGCGTTGAACAAGATCGACGCGCTGGATGACGAAGAGCGCGAAGAAAAGCGTGCCGAGCTGGAAGAGGCTGTGGGTGGCCCCGTTATGATGCTGTCGAGCGTCAGCCGCGAAGGTCTGCCTGAAGTGCTGCGCGCTGTTCGTGCCCAGATCGAGGACGACCGCCTGCGCATCAAGAAAGAAGAAGCCGAAGAGGACGAGCAGGAGAACGGAACATGGCAACCCTAAGCGCTGCAAAGCGCGTTGTCATCAAGATCGGCTCGGCCCTTCTGGTCGATAAGAAAACCGGTGAATTGCGCGCTGACTGGCTGGTCGGCCTCGCCGAAGATGTAAAGATGCTCCGCGATCGCGGGGCAGATGTGATCCTCGTGTCTTCTGGCTCGATTGCGTTGGGGCGCGGTGTGTTGGGGCTGCCCTACACCGAACTGCCGCTCGAGCAATCGCAGGCGGCCGCCGCTGTGGGTCAAATCCGCCTCGCGCGCGCCTACGAAGAGGTTTTGGCGCCCCATGGCATCAAAACCGGTCAGGTGCTGGTCACGCTCGAGGATAGCGCGGACCGCCGCCGTTATCTGAACAGCCGCGCGACTTTGGCGACTCTGATCGGCTTTGGTGTGGTTCCGATCGTGAATGAAAATGACACCGTCGCCACCGACGAAATCCGCTATGGTGATAACGACCGCATGGCTGCGCAGATCGCTGTGACGGTCGGCGCGGACCAGTTGATCCTGCTGTCCGATGTGGACGGGTTCTATTCCGCCAATCCGCAGGTTGATCCCAGCGCCAAACGCTACGACACCATTTCCGAGATCACACCCGAGATTGAGGCCATGGCAGGGGATGCAGGGTCCGGCCTGTCCAAGGGCGGCATGAAGACCAAGGTGATGGCGGCGAAAACCGCAACCGCAGCGGGCTGTGCCATGGCAATCACCGAAGGGTCTGTGACCCGCCCGTTGTCCGCGCTAGAAAACGGCGCAAATTGCACATGGTTCTTGGCGCAGACCGACCCCAAGGCTGCGCGCAAGGGCTGGATTTCGGCGATGAAGCCGCAGGGGGTTCTGATGCTGGACGCCGGCGCTGCGGACGCTCTGAAACGCGGCAAGAGCTTGCTGCCCGCAGGGGTCACCAGCGTGATCGGCAGCTTTGGGCGCGGTGATCCAGTCGAGTTGCGCAGCCCCGAGGGGCACGCGCTCGGCATGGGGCTGTCCCGTTACACAGCGGACGAGGCGCGGGTGATCCGCGGGCACCGCAGTGATGATATTGAGGCGCTTTTAGGGTATCCTGGACGCGCTGCATTGATCCATAGAGATGACATGGCAATTTAAGGAGCTAAGGCGATGAAGGACGTGGAAGACATTTCCTCGATGATGGCGGAACTGGGCCAGCGCGCACGCGCAGCCGCAAAGGTTCTGTCGACCGCCCCAGCCGAGGCCAAGACCCGCGCGCTGAACGCCGCAGCCGACGCGCTGTGGGCCTCCCGCGCCGAGGTGATTGCCGAAAACGCCAAGGATCTGGAATTCGGCCGAAACAAAGGTCTGACGGACGCCATGATGGACCGCTTGATGCTGGACGATGCCCGAATCCAAGGGATCTGCGATGGCCTGCGCTCTGTCGCGGGGCAGGACGATCCCGTTGGCGCTGTCTTGGCGGAGTGGGACCGTCCGTCGGGCATTCACATCCAGCGCGTGCGTACCCCGCTGGGAGTGATCGGCGTGATCTATGAAAGCCGTCCGAACGTGACCGCTGATGCAGGGGCCCTGTGCCTGAAGGCCGGGAATGCCGTGATCCTGCGTGGCGGATCCGAGAGCTTTCATTCGTCGCGCGCAATTCACGCCGCGCTGGCCGCTGGTCTGCGCGAAGCGGGTCTGCCCGAGGACGCGGTTCAACTGGTCCCGACCCGTGATCGTGCTGCGGTCAGCGAGATGCTGACCATGACCGACTATATCGACGTGATTGTGCCCCGTGGCGGTAAAGGTCTGGTTGGCCTTGTCCAGCGCGAGGCCCGTGTGCCCGTGTTCGCTCACCTCGAAGGGATCGTGCACGTTTACGTGGACGCCGCGGCCGATGCTGACAAAGCGATGAAGGTCGTGATGAACGCCAAAACGCGCCGGACCGGCATTTGCGGCGCGGTCGAGTGTCTGCTGATCCACCGCGATCAACTTGCAGGTATCGGCACCGAGATCGTCAAAGCGCTGATTGCCGCTGGTGTCGAAGTGCGTGGCGACGCGGCCATTCAAGGCATCGAGGGCGTCGTGGCGGCGACTGATGCGGATTGGGGGACAGAGTTCCTCGACAGCATCATCGCGGCACGGGTTGTCGACGATCTGGACGACGCGATCCAGTACATCTCGGATCACCACTCGCAGCACACGGACTGCATCATCACCGAAGATGACGGCGCGGCGGCAGAGTTCTTTGCCCGCCTCGACAGCGCGATCCTGATGCGCAATGCCTCGACCCAGTTTGCCGATGGCGGTGAATTTGGGATGGGTGCAGAGATCGGCATCGCCACTGGCAAAATGCACGCGCGTGGGCCGGTAGGGGCCGAGCAGCTGACCAGTTTTAAGTATCTGGTCGTAGGCGACGGCACAGTCCGCGGTTAAAACTCGCAGCTCAAACAAAAAGAAAACCGGCGCTGGATCAGAGCCGGTTTTTTCATTCAGAAGGTCAGCTCGATGTGATCTTCGCTGTTGTTGCAGATGATCCTGCGGCCCGCCTCTTCGACGGCGTGGGGGATCAGCGCATAATGAACTCTGCTCGGGGCCAGTTCTTCGGGCTCCTCGCCCGAGCATAGGCATTCCCAAAGTTCAGGATCATTAATCTTAATCCGGCCATCAGCCTCGAGCCGCCAGAACATGCCGTTGTGGGTGATGCGCAGCGTACCGCCGTAGGGCAGGGCATCCTCGATACACTGGATGAGCAAGAAGGCGAGTTTGATCTCGGGGCGGGGCAGCGCGTCTTTGACTGACCAATCGACCTTCAGTCGGGCGCCTTTGTAGACGCCAGCCAGTATGCGGCGCACTTCGCCGTCACTCAGCGCTTGGTCGTCAGAGGCCAATCCGTAAGCCACACGATAGAATTGAACGCGGAAATTCGCGGCCTCGATGCTTTCGGAAATCAGAGCCAACTCCGGCTGCGTGCCCATCGGGCCCATTCCCAAAAGCTCAACGCCGTTGCACACCGCGCCGATCGGTGAAATGAGGTCATGACAAAGGCGCGATCCCAGAAGGTCTGCTAGTCGCTTCGGGCTGTGCCGCATAGTACTTCTCCAATTGCGAGGACACCATGACCGACTTGAACGCCTTTCTCGAACCCGGAGCGATTGTCCGGCACCCGCAGCAGCCCGATTGGGGGCTAGGGCAAGTGCAGTCGAATATTCAGGGCCGTGTGACCGTGAATTTCCGCGAGCAAGGCAAAGTCGTCATAGACTCCTCCCGTGTTGCCCTTTTACCCGTATATGACGAATCTTAATTGATCATTACTAGTTTTAAGAACCTATACGTTTGAACCACTTAGTAGGTGGCGTTTGCATCAGGATGTCAGAGCGCCTAAACCTGCGGCGAAGTGCAGTCCACGGTGTCGAGGCAGAGCGATGGTGGTTTCTTCCCCCGAGTTTTCGGTGCGTCTGGCAGACGGGCCAGAGGATTTGCGCGCCGCGCAACGCCTGAGATACGAGGTGTTCGTCGCTGAACTGGGGGCCGACGGGCCCCACGTTGATCACAACGCGCGATTGGAAAAAGACGAGTTTGATCCTTTCTTCGATCATCTGCTGCTCGAGGACCTGTCCCGTGCGTCGGGTGACCAAGTGGTTGCTGTCTACAGGCTGCTGCGGGATGACCAGATGCCATCAGTTGGGCGCTACTATTCGGAAACCGAGTACGACCTGACGGTTTTAAAGCATAGTGGCCGCAAGCTGATGGAACTGGGCCGCTCTTGTCTGCATCCAGAGTACCGCGGCGGGGCGGCGATGCTGGTGATGTGGAACGGGCTGGCCGAGTACGTTGCGGACCACGGAATCGAGGTGATGTTTGGCACAGCTAGTTTCCATGGGACGGACGTCGCTGCGCTTGCGCCGTCACTCTCTCTTTTGCATGAACGTCATCTGGCTCCGCCGGAGTTGCGCGTTCGGGCCGTGGCTGAACGGTTTCAACCGATGGATCTGATCCCCTATGATCAGATTGACCGCAAACCGGCGATGCTAGGGGTGCCTGCCTTGATCAAGGCGTATCTGCGCCTCGGTGGATATGTCGGCGAAGGAGCCTACGTCGATCACGCGTTCAACACCACGGATATCTGTTTGGTGATGGATGCGCATCGTCTAAGTGCGACCCAAAAATCAATCTACTCCAAGGGCTTGAAGGCATGAGTTCAACTTGGGACAGCGGTGAGCGTCCGGACTTTCCGCGCATTGGCGCGATGGGATGGTGCCGTGTTTTATTGCGGGGCATTCCGCTCGGGCTGCTTTGTGCCGTGGGTCTGATCCTGACGCTCGCCCTTCGTCTGATTGAGGCACCCCTCTTTGGTCAGAGGCGCCCCGTAACGCCCTATATCACCCGTGCCGTGTGCACTCTGGCGTTCCCGTCCATGGGCATCCGGTTTCGCCGGATTGGCACACCGGAACACGGCAAACTCGCGGTCGTAGCGAACCATGCCAGCTGGCTCGATATCTTTGCCCTGAATGCGCGCCAGACGATCTACTTTGTGTCCAAGGCCGAGGTGGCCGGATGGGCTGGGATTGGTTGGCTGGCCCGCGCAACGGGCACGGTGTTCATCAAGCGGGATCGCAAAGAAGCGCGTGCACAGACCGAATTGTTTGAGCAGCGACTGAGCCACGGTCACCAATTGCTGTTCTTTCCCGAGGGAACCTCGACCGACAGCCTTCGCGTCTTGCCTTTCAAGTCTACCCTTTTCGCGGCGTTCTTTCAGCCCGGTTTCCGAGAGGATCTGCGCATCCAGCCGGTCACGGTGCGCTACACCGCGCCCACAGGGCAGGACCCTCGGTTCTATGGCTGGTGGGGTGACATGGAGTTTGGCGAGCATTTGCTCAAGGTGCTGTCCGCGCCGCGTCAGGGGCAGGTCGAAGTGACCTATCACCCCTCTGTCGCGGTGGCCGATTTCGCCCACCGCAAGGATCTGACCAAGGCGCTCGAAGACACGGTCCGCAGCGCCCTGTGACTTAGCTCATGGCAGCGACGAGCGCTTTGAGCTGCGCGGCAGGATCTTCGTTGCCCCAGATTTCGGAGCCGATGCCAAAGAAGTCAGTTACCGGCGTCAGGGCGCGGATCAAGTCTTCGGTCAATGCGCCTTCGGCGACGACAGGCAGTTCAATCATCTGGGTCCACCAGCCAAACAGTTCGGCATCTGCGTGCGTGCCATCGCCCAACACAGTCCCGCCTACGGGGCCAAAAGACACATAGTCCGCGCCGGACTCACCTGCGTTCATGCCGTCGTGGCGCGACGCCGCGCAGAAGCTGCCCACGATCGCATCATCGCCAAGCTGCTTGCGGGTTGCCCGCACAGACCGCGCGCCATCTGTCAGGTGTACCCCATCCAGCCCCAGACGCTCTGCCAAGAGCACGTGACGCTCTATCACCAGCGCGATGTCGCGGTCATGGGTGATCTCGCGCAGGGCGTCCGCGCTGCGCAGAATGCGGTCTTCGTCCGTGGTTGCCAGCGCCAGACGCACGCACGCGACCTCGGTCGCATCCAGAACCCGCGCCATGTCCTCGGGGAACTCGCGGAAGTCGAAATCGGGGGGCGTGATCAGATAGATCTGCGGCAGTTCAAGCTCGGACATGAAGAGACTCCTCATTCGGTGGTTCGGCTCCTTTAGCGTGGTTTTTCGCCTTTGACCATCGGTCTGCTTGCGGGTTTTCGCATGTCGGACTATCAGACCCCGCAAACCCGACGCCGAAAGGAACACCCCATGCCCACCGATACGCCTCAGCCTTCATTCGTGCTGGTCCGCCCCCAGATGGGCGAGAATATTGGCGCCGCGGCAAGGGCCATGTGGAACTTTGGCCTCGACCGGATGCGTGTCGTGGACCCGCGTGACGGCTGGCCCAACCAGCGCGCTGTCGCGATGGCGAGCGGGGCAGGGCGGCTCTTGGACGAAGCTATGCTGACGCCTGATCTGCCCACCGCGCTCGATGATTGCAGCTTTGTTTTCGCGACCACCGCGCGGCCCCGTGGCCTCACCAAGCCGGTCTACACTCCTGAGCAAGCGATGAAAGAGGCGAACGCCCGCGTTAAAGCAGGCGAAAAGGTCGCCGTCATGTTTGGCCCCGAGCGCGCTGGTCTCGAGAACGAGGATATCGCGCGCGCCAATGCCATCATCTCGGTGCCCGTGAATCCAGAGTTCGCCTCGCTCAACCTTGGCCAGTGTGTCCTGCTCTGCGCCTATGAATGGAGCCGCCAAACCATGTCGGCTGAGCCTATGAACTACGAACTCGCCGGCACAGAATGGGCCAGCGCGATCGAAGTCGAGAAGCTGGCAAACCACTACGAAGAGCGCCTTGAAGAAGCGGGTTTCTTCTTCCCCGAAACCAAGGCAGACAACATGAAAACCAACCTGCGCAATTTCTGGAGCCGGATGCCTCTGACCCGTGCGGACGTGCAAATCCTGCACGGCGTCCTGCGCCAGATGGTCCGCTGGAAAGAGCGCGGGTAAGCCAAGCTAAAACGTCAAAAGCAGGAGACCACGCCCCTGCTTTCTGCTTTGCAAAAATACTCAATTAGAACACCGGCGCAGAAGCGCGGCGTTTCAGTCTCCAAAAACCGCCATGCGCAAGGGATCAGCCAGCGCCATCCAACTGTCCCGATCCGGCGCCACCAGCAGGCTGCCTTCGGTCAGGGTTGGGGCATAGGCTTCGCCGTCCAGCATCTTCACATAACCACCGGCCTCGCGCGCGATCAACGCGCCCGCCGCATGGTCCCATGGGTTCAGGTTGCCAGTCAGCAAGAAGTCCGCACCGCCCTGCGAGAACAGTCGATACTCATGGCAGGCACACCGCAGGCTGCCCATCCGATCAATGCCCTTGGCAAAGTCATATAGCCGTCCGCGCGCCTCGGTGTTGAACAAAGAGGGCGGCCAGTAGCCCGTCATCTCGTTGACCTGTCGCGGGGCGCGGGCCTTGGCTGCGCGCTGTGTGCCATCGGCTCGGGCAAAGACCGCGCCGCCGCCGCGTTCTGCCATCACCCAATCGTCGCCCATCGGATCATAGAGCAACCCAAAGACCGTCTCTCCGTTCTCGACCACAGCGAGAATGACGCCAAAAGTATTGAGACCATTGGCATAATTCCAAGTCCCATCAATGGGATCAATGATCAGCGCCTGCTCCGCACCTTTGAGCGCGTCTAGCGACACGGACCCGTCCGAGACAGCCTCTTCGCCAACCACCACAGCGCCGGGCAGGATCTCTGCGGCCAGAGCCGTCAGCACGCGTTCGCTTGCCTTGTCTGCTTTGGTCACCAGATCCTGTGCATGGGCTTTGGTGTCAATCTCGCTATCGTCCAGACGCCGATACCACGGGAGGATTTCCGTCTTTGCGGTTTGGCGTGTCGCAGAGATCAACTGTTCAATCTGGGTGGTGGTCAAAGTCACTTGGGGTCGTCCTGTCTTTGAATTCAATCGTGGCCCAAGAGTGGTGGGCTACTCACTTCAGCATGCACGACCAGCGCGTCCTGTCCAAGTGGTCACATCCCGACCAGCACTGCATGAAGTGTCGGTAAACCAAATGAAAAGGGCGCCGTCGCCAGCGCCCTGTCTCTATTCCGGAATTGTGACGGTTTTACGTGCGCTTGAACGCTGCCGCCAAGGCCGAGGCCATCGCGCCGCCCGACTCTTGCGGCGCGTTGCGGGGCTTACCACCACCGCCACGTGGGCCGCCCTTGGGCCCTTTTCCCCCGCGCGGCGGACCATCATTGCGATCGGCGCGGCCACCACGTTCTGGCCGGTTTTGCGCATCGGGGCTCTTCATGGACAGGCCGATCCGGTTGCGTGGGACATCCACCTCGGTCACTCGAACGCGCACGACATCACCGGCTTTGACGACCTCGTGCGGGTCTTTGACAAACTTGTCCGAAAGTTGGCTCACATGAACGAGGCCGTCCTGATGAACACCAATATCCACAAACGCGCCGAAGGCCGCCACGTTGGTCACGGTACCCTCCAGCTGCATGCCCGCCTTCAGGTCCTTGATCGAGTCGATGCCCTCGGCAAAAGTCGCGGTCTTGAAGTCCGGACGCGGGTCACGGCCCGGCTTTTCAAGCTCGGCAAAGATGTCCCGAACTGTCGGCATGCCAAAGCTGTCAGTAACAAACTGCTGGGGCTGTAGGCTGCGCAGCGGGGCAGGGTCTTTCATCAGGTCACGCAGATCGCGCCCGCAAGCTTTGACGATCTTGCGCGCGACTGCATAAGCCTCGGGGTGGACCGACGACGCATCCAGCGGCTCATCACCCCCCGAAATCCGCAGGAAGCCTGCGCATTGTTCGAACGTTCTGGCCCCAAGTCGCGGTACATCCTTCAGTGCCTTGCGGCTCGCAAAAGCCCCGTTCGCATCACGGTGCAGAACGATTGCCTCGGCCAATCCGAGCCCAAGGCCGGACACACGCGCCAAGAGCGGCGCAGAGGCGGTGTTCAGGTCCACGCCAACCGCGTTCACGGCATCCTCGACCACACCATCAAGCGCGCGTGCCAGACGGTGCTGATCAACGTCATGCTGGTACTGGCCCACGCCGATAGATTTCGGTTCAATCTTCACCAGTTCGGCCAATGGATCCTGCAAGCGCCGCGCAATCGACACCGCTCCGCGGAGCGACACATCCAGATCGGGAAATTCCCGCGCGGCCAAAGCGCTGGCGGAATAGACCGAGGCCCCAGCCTCGGACACGATCACCTTGGTCGGTTTGGGCGCTGGCATGTCCTTGAGCAGGTCCCCGACCATCTTCTCGGTCTCACGGCTGGCGGTCCCGTTGCCGATGGCAATCAAGGTCGCGCCATGTTTGCGGATCAAGGCGCCCAATGTCGCCTGCGCCCCGCGCAGATCATTTTTGGGCTGGAAAGGGTAGAGAGTCGCGGTGTCCAGCACCTTGCCCGTCGCATCTACGACCGCCAGCTTCACGCCTGTCCGGATGCCCGGATCCAAACCGATGGTTGTTTTGTGCCCTGCGGGAGCCGCCAAAAGCAGGTCTTTGAGGTTCCGCGCAAAGACATTGATCGCCTCTTCTTCGGCCCGTTTGCGCAGATCGGTCATCAGGTCGATGGTGATCGACAGCTTCAGCTTCACGCGCCAGCACCATCCCGCCACATCAGACAGGAACTTGTCTCCGGGCTGCTGCCCGCCAATCTCGAGCGCCGCGCGCAGAACACGCAGGGGCGCATCGGCATCCGCGTCCTCGGGCAGCTCTAGATCGGTGGTCAAGATACCTTCGTTCACGCCGCGCATCATTGCGAGCGCACGGTGCGAAGGTACCCCGCGATAGGGCTCAGAGTGGGCGAAGTAGTCCGAAAACTTGGCGCCGTCCTTCTCTTTTGCGTCCACCACGCGCGACACCAAATGCGCGTTACCCGCCATCATTTCGCGCAGACGGCCAAGGATTTCGGCGCGCTCTGCCAATTCTTCGGTCAGGATATCGCGCGCACCGTTCAGCGCGGCCTTCACATCGGCAACTTCGGCAGTCACATATCCCTCGGCCAATGCCGACGGCTCTGCCGCGCGGTTGTCCTGAATGGCACGGGCCAGCGGCTCCAATCCATTTTCCCGCGCGATCATAGCTCGGGTCCGGCGTTTTGGTTTATAGGGCAGATAGATGTCTTCGAGCGTCGCCTTCGTGTCCGCCTGAAGGATACTGCGGGTCAGATCGTCGGTCAGCTTGCCTTGATCCTGAATGCTCTTCAGCACTGTCTCGCGCCGCGCTTCCAACTCGCGCAAATACACCATGCGCTCGGACAGATCGCGCAGCTGGGTGTCATCGAGCCCGCCTGTGACCTCTTTGCGGTATCGGGCGACGAATGGGACCGTGGCGCCTCCATCCAGCAGCTCGATCGCGGCGGCGACCTGTGCAGGGCTGGCGTTGATTTCCTTGGCGATGCGGGCGGGAATCTTGGCTTTGAGGTCCATCTTGATCCGTCTTGACTGCTTGGCTCTTTGGCATACGCCAGCCCCCGACCGCTGCCAAGCCTATTCCCGATCACCCATAGATCACAAAATCAAACGGGCGCAGCCATCGCCGCGCACTGTCTTTCTGCTTTGTCTAAATACTCACGTCTCGACCATTGCCCGAGGGCCAAGGTCCAACCGCATCAGTGCGGCCGTTGCAACAAGTCCTGCAGGTGCGAGGCACATCCTGTCAGAGCCGCGAAATCATCCTCGACCAGCCAAATCCCGAACTGGTCTACGAAATCGCCAAACCGTCCCAAATCACGGAAGCTTTCCTCAAACCCCATCTTGTCCAACAGGGGGGCAAAGGCCCGCGACACGCCGCCGATTAAATAGATCCCACCAAATGGCAGAAGGGTCAGCGCCAGATTGCCACATACGCTGCCCATGATCTGGACAAAGTGACGGGCGGTTTCGGTGGCGATGGGATCGCTGCCATCCTCCACGCGCTTCATGATTTCGGCGGGCTCCAGAACCTGTTTTTCGCCTGCCTCGGACGACAGCCATTCATAGATACGCGCCACACCGCGGCCCGACATCACCTCTTCGACCGAGGGGAAGCCGTGGTACTTTTCAATGTATTGGCAGAGTCGCAGGTTGTCGTCGTTGCGGACAGCCAGCAGAGGGTGGCCAGCTTCTGCGGGCGGAACCAGAGTGCCTGCCGCGCTGTGATAGACCGGCGCGATGTTCATGCCAGTGCCGATGCCCACGATCAGCATGGCTGCTTGCGGGCTGGCCTCATGACCCTTGCGCAGGTTTGTCAGTGCTTCGGGCTTCAGGTAGGGCAGGGCGTGACCCTGCGCCTGCATGTCGTTCAGGGTCGCAATGACCGAAGCGCCCGTTGCAGCCGCCAGATCGTCCTTGTCGAAGACCCACGACAGGTTGGTCATCTCGACTCGGCCATCGCGCACGGGGCCAGCGGCGGCCACACAGCAGGCCTCGGGGCGCGCATCGGGATGCTCGGCCAAGAACCGCTCCAGCAGGGGCGGGAAGTTAGGCTCGCCTGCGTTTTTGTAGCGGGTGATGGTGTCGTGCAGGATCTCTGTCCCCCGCGCCAGCGCGATGCGGGTGTTCGTGCCGCCGATATCGGCGACGATGCTCAGGGGGGCGGTCTGGTCCATTCTGACGTCCTCGGGATGCTTACTGTGATAGCGCTAACCTGAGGGCCTCATAAGATGCTTTGGGTGTGCGCTTCAAGCTTTCAAAATCCACATGCACCAAACCGAACCGCTTTTCATAGCCCAAAGACCACTCGTAGTTGTCGAGGAGCGACCAGCAGAAGTATCCGCGCACAGGGGCGCCGTCTTCGATCGCTTCGCGGACAGAGGTCAGGTGGTCATCCAGATAGGCGATGCGGTTGGAGTCATTGACCTCGCCGCCGACCACGTGGTCGTTGTTCGCCATGCCGTTCTCAGTGATGTAGATCGGCAGATCGCCGGTGTTTTCGCGGTGCATCCGGCGGACGAAATCCCCCAGACCTTGCGGATAAATCTCCCACCCCATTTGCGTGCGGGTCAGGCCGCCCACGTGTTCCGACAAATGGGGCCAAGGGGTGCCTGGTGCAGCAGCGATCCGCTTGCAAGTGTAGTAGTTCAGTCCGACCCAATCGAGCGGCTGTGCGATCAAGTCAAAGTCATCTTGCCAGCCGTGGGGCAGGTGAGGCTCCAGCCCTTCGAGCACGGTTTCAGGATAGCGTCGGTTGAAAATGCCCTCGACGAAGAAGCGATTGTAAATGCCGTCATAGACCTGAGCCGCGCGGTAATCCTCTTCGGAGCCGGACTGGGGGATCGGCCATTCCATGTTGAATACACCGCCCAAGTTCTCCATCCCCAGACCGCGCATTACCTGAATGGCAGTACCGTGGGCGGTCAGGACGTGGTGCATGGCGCGGGCGGTGGCGCGGATGTCGCGCAAGCCGGGAGCGTGGGCGCCGATAAAGTGACTCAGCCAGCCCACACACCACGGCTCGTTGATCGGCGCGACCGAGTGCATACGGTCCCCGATGCGGCCCATGATTACCTCGGTGAAGTCACCAAACCACTTGGCGATGTCCGCATTCCGCCAGCCGCCCATATCCGCGAGTGCTGAGGGCAGTTCCCAGTGATACAGGGTCGCGCAGGGTTTCAGGCCGCGCTCTAGCATGGCATCGGTCAGGCGGTCGTAGAAATCGAGGCCCTCGGGGTTCGGGGTGCCGCGCCCCTCGGGCATGACCCGCGCCCAAGACGTCGAGAACCGGTAGGCGTCAAAGCCTGCCGCCTTCATCAGGTCCAGATCCTCTTCGAACCGGTTATAGTGATCGCAGGCAATCGCGCCGTGTTCGGCCCGAACCACATTGCCCGGCGTCGCGGCAAAGCTGTCCCAGTGGGTCGGACCTGCGCCGCCAAAGCTGTGGCCTTCGATCTGGTAGCTCGAGGTCGCCGCGCCGAACATGAAATCGCGGGGAAAATCGCTGCGTTTGAATTTCATTAACACCTACTCCTGAGGGACGGGCCCTGTGGAATTTCCAATAATCAAATCGGCTTCGAGCAATTTGTGCTCTGGCGGAGCCGTCGGGTTTTCAATGTGGGAAATCAGCAGATCTGCCGAGAGCCGTCCCGCCTGTCGCACAGACGAGCGCGTGGCAGTAAAGATCGGAATGCTGTCCCCGTTACGCAGGTAGGACAGGTCATCGTCAAAGGTAATCACGGAGACGTCACGCGCCATGCGCAGCCCCGCCTCGTCCAAGGCGCGCCGGACTCCGAGGGCGGCGATGAAACTGGCAACGACGACCGCAGTAGGGGGCGTATCGAGGGCCAGCATGGCCTTCATCGCATCATGGCCGTTGATCTCGGTCATCTCGCCCGCATGCAAGTAGTCGGGGTTCGGGGTGACCCCTGCAGACTCTAGGGCGGCAACCAGACCGGCGCGGCGGCGGTGGGCAAAGTCCATATGCTCCAGACCGTTGATCAACCCGATCCGGCGGTGTCCTAGAGAAAGAAGAAACTCGCCGGCCCGCTGAAAGGCGCTGGCGTTGTTCACATCCACCCAGCAATAGGGCGTATCGATATCGCTGGCGCGGCCATGGACCACGAAGGGCAGGTCAAGCTCTTGCAGTAGCGGAATGCGCGGGTCGTTCATCAGGGGGCCGTGCACGATGATGCCATCAACGCTGCCGCGACTTTTAAGATCGCGGTAGATGTCCTCTTCGTTTTGGTCGTCCACAATGGTCAGCTTCATGTCATACCCGCACGCTGAATAGCGTTCGCCCGCACCGGCGATGAAATCGGCGAAGACCGGGTTCACCATTTCATGCTGTGTTGACAGAGGGATGACATGGCCGATGGTCATTGACCGACCGCGCGCCAGACGCTGCGCGCCGATGTTGGGCTGGTAATTGTGCTTTTGCGCGGCGTGCTGAACCCGCAGGCGGGTGCGCTCTGCAACCTCGGGATAGCCGTTCAGCGCGCGGCTGACGGTGGTTTGGGACAGGCCCAGAATCTCCGAGAGTTGTTTTAGGTTCATGGCGTTAGGTCCAGCCAAAGCGATTTGAATAGGCGGACAATACGGGGCTTTGCGGGATTGGTCAAAGTCCATTGCGTGCTGCACCCGCATTGCTGCGGCGCAGATGAAAACATCATTGAATTATTAAAGAACTGCGCCACCATGCGGATTGTGGGTGTTGACAGAAAGTACAAGTTCAAGCACCGTCGCGCCATTCAAAGCGCTTTGGGTCTGTTTGGAGAAGATTCGAATTTGCGCCGTGGACCTTGGGAGGAAAACATGAAGAAGGTACTTTTCGCGGGCGTTGCTGCCTCTGCGATGATTGCAGGAAACGCCTACGCGCAGGACCTGATGTTCGCACCCGGCGAGGGCGATTTTCACTGGGACAGCTATCAGGCCTTTGCCGATGCCAATGATCTGGCGGGACAGACCGTTACGATCACCGGACCGTGGACCGGCAACGAAAAAGAGCGCGTAGAAAAGGTGTTCGATTACTTCGAAGCCGCGACCGGCGCGACCGTGGAATACTCGGGCTCTGACAGCTTTGAGCAGGACATCGTGATCTCGGCCGAGGCGGGCTCGGCGCCGAACCTCGCCGTCTTCCCGCAGCCGGGCCTGGCGGCAGATATGGCCAAGCGCGGCCTGCTGACTCCGCTGCCCGAGGGCACCGCAGACTGGGTGGCAGAGAATTTTGCAGCCGGTCAGTCTTGGGTCGATCTGGGCACCTATGCGGATCAGGATGGCAACGACCAGCTCTATGGTCTGTTCTACCGCGCCGACCTGAAGTCGCTGGTATGGTACGTCCCCGAAGCCTTTGAAGAGATGGGCTACGAGATCCCCGAAAGCATGGAAGATCTGAAGGCGTTAACCCAGCAGATCGTCGATGATGGCGGCACCCCGTGGTGCATCGGACTGGGTTCTGGCGCGGCGACCGGTTGGCCCGCAACCGACTGGGTCGAGGACCTGATGCTGCGCACCCAGCCCGCGTCGGTCTATGACCAGTGGGTCACCAATGAATTGCCTTTCAACGATCCAGCGGTCATCGGCGCGATCAATGAATTCGGTTGGTTCGCCCGCACCGACGGTTACGCTGACGGCGGGGCAGAGGCTGTGGCCTCGACCGACTTCCGTGACAGCCCCACCGGTCTGTTTGAACTGCCGCCCAAGTGCTACATGCACCGTCAGGCGTCGTTCATCCCCGCATTCTTCCCCGAAGATGTCGAAGTGGGCACCGATGCGGACTTCTTCTACTTCCCGAGCTACGCGGAAAAGGATTTGGGCAACCCCGTGCTGGGCGCCGGCACCTTGTTCGGCATCACCAGCCCGTCGGACGCGACCAACGTGTTCCTCGAGTTCATGAAGCTGCCGATCGCACACGAAGCATGGATGGCGCAGGGCGGCTTCCTGACGGCGCATGCAGGCGTAAATACCGGCTTGTATAACACCGACAGCGAGCGCGCGATGGGCGAGATCCTGCAGGGCGCGACCACCTTCCGCTTTGACGGCTCGGACCTGATGCCCGGCGAGATCGGCGCAGGTGCGTTCTGGACCGGCATGGTCGACTACACCACCGGCGCCAGCGCCGAAGATGTGACCGCAGCGATCCAGTCCCGCTGGGACGAAATTAAGTAAGGTCGTATGACCATGGCCTTCCCGCGCACAGCTGTGGGAGGGCCACTCCGGCGTTATTTGCGCCCCAAATTCTGATCCAGAAGGAACGAAGCCATGGGCCCGCTCATGCAAGGCGTGTTGACGATCCTGATTGGGGTCTTCGGCTGCATTGGATATTTCTACGCCTCGAACATCGTGCTTGATCGCGTGATCTTTCCCCCGCGCCATGACGATGCAGGCCGCAATATCAACCGTGCCAATGCGGTTCGACCTTGGCTCTTCCTGTTTCCCGCGCTTTTCGCGCTGACGCTCTATCTGGTGTATCCCGTGGTCGGCAGTTTTATCAGGTCGATGTATGATCGGACGGGCGACACGTTCATTGGGTTCCAGAACTACCAGAACTTGGCGGCTGACCCCGAATTCCGCAGCGCCGTGTTTAACAATTTGCTGTGGGTGCTTGTTGTGCCGGCGGCGGCGACATTCCTTGGGCTGGTGATCGCGCAGTTGACCGACCGTCTGAAATGGGGCGGGATCGCGAAGTCGCTGATCTTTATGCCCATGGCGATCAGCTTCGTCGGCGCCTCGCTGATTTGGAAGTTCGTTTATGCCAATGACGCCAGCATCGGTATGCTGAACGCGGTGCGCCTGTTCTTTGGCGCGGATGGCCCGATTGACCCGCTGCAGGTGCCGTTCTGGAACAACTTCTTCTTGATGGTCATTCTGGTGTGGATCCAGACCGGCTTTGCCATGGTGATCCTGTCGGCGGCCCTGCGCGGCATCCCCGAGGAAACCATTGAGGCCGCCATTCTGGACGGTGCGAACCCATTCCAGATATTCTTCAAAATTCAGGTGCCACAGATCATGGGCACCATTTTGGTGGTGTGGACCACGATCACCATCCTCGTGCTCAAGGTGTTCGACATTGTCTACACCATGACAGGGGGCAATTTCGGAACGCAAATCCTGCCGAGTTACATGATGGAATACATGTTCCGCGATGATGGCCGCGCGACAGCGGTGGCGCTGGTGATCATGGTGCTCGTCTTGCCCGTGATGATTTGGAACATCCGCCAAGCCCGCAAAGAAATGCGCTGAGGAGGGGATCATGGAAAATATCGCTGGACACAAGCCGGCCCTCACGTGGGTCACGCGCATCTGCGTATTGGTTCTGGTCATCCTTTGGCTGGTTCCGACAGTCGGTCTGTTCGTCTCTTCCTTTCGCGACCGCGACGACATTTCCGCCAGCCCGTGGTGGCAAGCGCCATTCCCGACCGAGCAAACCTCGGCCGCGCGGATTAGCGGGGAGCCCACGCTGGTCGATGGCGTCTACGTTCTGACAGGCAACCTGAAGGACACGGAAGAAGGCATTGGCAACATTACCGCTTTTGGTGTCAGCCGTTCTGCCCCAACCGGTGTTGCGGCGGGCGAGGAAACTGAACTGCGCGGTGGCGGGACGCTGACCGTAAACGCAGATGGCAGCTATGAGTTGCGCACCCCCGAAGTGCCAAGTGACCGCGGCCAGCGCGTGTATTACGCCGCCGAAGTGCCGCCAGAATTCACTACCGACAATTACGAGCGGGTGCTCTATTCGAACGGCATGGCGCAGGCCTTTATCAACACGTTTACCGTGACCATTCCGGCGACAGTGATCCCCATCCTGATCGCGGCCTTTGCGGCCTACGCGCTGGCGTGGATGCAGTTCCCGGGGCGCGGCCTGCTGATTGCGGGGGTCGTGGGCCTGCTTGTGGTGCCGCTGCAACTGGCTCTGGTCCCGCTTCTGCGGCTGCACAACGACATCGGCATCGGGCAAAGCTTTGTCGGCATCTGGCTGGCGCACACGGGCTTTGGCCTGCCGCTGGCGATCTATCTGCTGCGTAATTACATGGTTGGCCTGCCCAAGGACATCATCGAAGGGGCCAAGGTCGATGGCGCCACCGACTTCCAGATTTTCACCCGTATCGTGCTGCCCCTTAGCTTTCCAGCGTTGGCGTCTTTTGCGATCTTCCAGTTTCTGTGGACATGGAACGATCTGCTGGTCGCCAAGGTTTTCCTACCGTCCGACAGCGGCAGCTGGGTGATGACACGCAAGATCGCTGACGACCTATTGGGGTCGCGCGGGGGCGATTGGGGCATTCTGGCGACGGCGGCCTTTGTGTCGATCGCTGTGCCGATCGCCGTGTTTTTCCTGATGCAACGCTATCTGGTCCGCGGCCTTCTGGCCGGTTCTGTGAAATAACGCGGTCCCCTCCGGCCGCATTCAAGACAATAGAAAGTACTCTCTATGGTTCCTAAACTGAGCAAAGCCGAAAACCCCGACTGGTGGCGCGGCGCTGTCATCTATCAGATCTATCCCCGCAGCTATCAGGACAGCAACGGCGACGGGATCGGCGACCTCTTGGGCATCGTGCAGCGTTTGCCCTACATTGCCTCGCTCGGGGTGGATGCGATCTGGATTTCGCCGTTTTTCACCAGCCCGATGAAGGATTTCGGCTACGACGTCAGCGACTATTGCGACGTGGACCCGATGTTCGGCTCGCTCGCGGATTTTGACGCGGTGATCGAGACGGCGCATTTCTATGGCATCAAAGTGATGATCGACTTGGTGATGTCGCACACCTCGGACCAGCACCCTTGGTTCATCGAAAGCCGCGAGAGCCGCGACAACCCCAAGGCCGATTGGTACGTCTGGTCCGATCCCAAGGATGACGGAACGCCTCCCAATAACTGGCTGTCGATTTTCGGTGGGCCCGCGTGGCAATGGGATGCTGGCCGCGAGCAGTATTATCTGCACAACTTCCTTGTGTCCCAGCCGGACCTGAACTTCCACAATCCCGATGTGCAGGATGCAGTCCTGAGCGCCGCGCGGTTCTGGCTAGAGCGTGGGGTGGATGGTTTCCGTCTGGACACGATCAACTTCTACTTCCACGATGCCGAGCTGCGGTCGAACCCGGCCCTGCCCAAGGAAGAGCGCAAGGACACCATCGCGCCTTCGGTGAACCCTTATAACCACCAGCGCCACATCTATTCCAAGAACCGCCCCGAGAACCTCGCCTTCCTCAAGAAGTTCCGCGAGCTTTTGGATGAATTCCCCGGTGCCGCGACCGTGGGCGAAGTCGGCGACGCGCAGCGTGGGCTTGAGATCATGGGCGAGTACACGCGCAAGGGCGAGGGCGTGCACATGTGCTATGCCTTTGAGTTCCTTGAGAACGAATTGCTGACGCCGGAAAAAGTCGTGCGCGTGATGAACCAAGTGGATGACGTGGCTGCCGAGGGGTGGGCGTGTTGGGCATTTTCCAACCACGACGTCATGCGTCATGCCAGCCGCTGGAACCTGCCGCCTGCGGCGCAGCGCCTGTATATCTCGCTGATGATCAGCCTGCGTGGGTCCGTCTGCCTCTATCAGGGCGAGGAACTGGGGCTACACGAAGCTGATGTCGCCTTTGAGGATCTGCAGGACCCGTATGGCATTCAGTTCTGGCCAGAGTTCAAAGGCCGAGATGGCTGCCGGACGCCCATGGTTTGGGACATCAACGAGCATAACGCGGGCTTCTCGAATGCGGCGCGGCCTTGGCTGCCCGTGTCGGGGGATCACGCCAACAAAGCAGTGGCCGAACAAGAGAAAGATCCCTCGGCGCTGCTTCATCACTACCGCCGTGTCATCGGGATGCGTCACGCGCACCAGTCCTTAGTGACAGGCGATCACGCGGACCTCAGGGCCGAGGGCACCGTACTGTCCTTCCGCCGTGTGTGCGAAGATGAAGAGTTGTTCTGCGCGTTCAACATGTCGGACCAGCCAGCAACCATCGAAGGGCCAGTGGGCAATTGGCACACCGTCAACACCGAGATGGGCAGCTGCGGCGTGGCCGAGGATGGGAAAATCCATCTGGGTCCGTGGCAGCCCAGTTTCTTGGTAAAGATGTAAGCGTGATCGGGAGGGGGACATTATGGCCGATCTGAAACTGACCGATGTGGCGAAAAGCTACGGTCCGGTCGACGTTCTGAAGCACATTGATCTAGAGATCGAGAAGGGCGAGTTGATCGTCTTTGTCGGGCCGTCGGGCTGCGGGAAGTCGACCTTGCTGCGGATGATCGCCGGTCTGGAAAAGATCACTGGCGGCGAGTTGCAGATCGACGGGCAGGTGGTCAACAATGTGCCCCCCGCGCAGCGCGGGATCGCCATGGTGTTCCAGTCCTATGCTCTGTATCCGCACATGACGGTGCGCGAGAATATGTCTTTTGCGCTGAAAATCGCGGGGAAGTCGAAGTCCGAGATTGAAGCGGCCGTGAACCGCGCCGCCAAGATTTTGCAGTTGGAGCCCTATTTGGATCGTCTGCCCAAGGCTCTGTCCGGTGGTCAGCGCCAGCGTGTGGCAATCGGTCGGTCGATCGTGCGCGACCCCAAGGTCTATCTGTTTGACGAGCCGCTCTCGAACCTTGACGCCGCGCTGCGCGTGGCGACGCGGATCGAGATCGCGCAGCTGAAAGAGCAGATGCCCGACAGCACCATGATCTACGTGACCCACGATCAGGTGGAGGCGATGACCCTTGCGAGCCGGATTGTTGTTTTGGCTGGTGGCGGGATTGCGCAGGTTGGCACACCGCTAGAGCTGTATGAGCGACCCGAGAATACCTTTGTGGCACAGTTCATCGGCTCGCCACAGATGAACTTGCTGGGGGGGCGCATTGTCGGGACGGGACAGCAGACCCGCGTGGAACTGCCCGAGGGGCAGGGGACGATCCTGTCGAACTATCCCAGTGTTGAGAGCGATATGGGGCTGGATGTCGAGGTCGGCATTCGCCCCGAGGACATGATCTCGACGGATGGTGCAGACTATGCCTATGAGGGCGAAGTTGAGATCAAGGAAGCCTTGGGCGAGGTCACGCTGCTGTACTTCAAAAAGCAGAAGCCAGAGCATGAGCCGGTGATTGCCAAGCTGCCAGGCATTCACACGGATGTGCGGGGCAAGCGGATGCGGATGACGGCGGAACCGGAGAAGGTGCACCTGTTCAACAACGGTCAATCCCTGCTCTACCGCTGACGCGCTAGAGAGTTGTGAAAATGAAAAAGGCTGGTCGAGGGACCAGCCTTTTGCTTGTTCATTTGGTTTGGCCTTAGCCGCGACGGCGACCACCACGGCGACCGCCGCGTCCACCGCCTGCTGCCATCGACGCTTTGGCGGCGTCAGCAAAGGTGGCACCTTCTTTGGTGGCTTCGAGGACTTTGGAGAATTCGATCCATGCACCGCCGTTCGGGTCGTGGTTCATCAGCATGTTGGCCGCTTTGATGGCTTCCATTTCCACCTGACGGACAGGGTTCATGATCGCCGAGGTCATGCCCGCGCCGATGGCCATAGGAAGGAAGGCCGCGTTGATGCCGTGACGGTTGGGCAGGCCGAAGCTGATGTTCGACGCGCCGCAGGTGGTGTTCACGCCGAGTTCGTCGCGCAAGCGGCGGACCAGAGCAAAGACTTGCTGGCCTGCGGTGGCCATTGCGCCAACGGGCATGACCAGCGGGTCAACGACGATGTCATGGGCGGGGATACCGAAGTCAGCGGCACGCTCGACGATTTTCTTGGCGACGGCAAAGCGGACATCGGGATCTTCGGAGATGCCGGTGTCGTCGTTCGAGATCGCCACAACGGGAACGTTGTACTTTTTGACCAGCGGCAGAACCAGTTCCAGACGGTCTTCTTCGCCGGTCACCGAGTTCAGCAGGGGGCGGCCGTTTGCTGCTGCCAGACCTGCTTCGAGCGCGGCAGGTACAGAGCTGTCGATGCAGAGCGGCGTGTCGGTCAGACCCTGAACCAGTTCGATCATCTTGGTCATGAGCGGCGGCTCAGTCTCGTTCGGGTTGGGGTTCGAGTTGTAGACAACGCCCGCATTGATATCGAGCACCATGGCGCCGCACGCGACCTGCTCCAGCGCGTCTTTCTCGACGGTGCTGAAATCGCCTGCTTCGAGTTCTGCCGCCAGTTTCTTGCGGCCGGTGGGGTTGATGCGTTCGCCGATGACGCAGAAGGGCTCGTCAAAGCCGATGGTGACAGTCTTGGTTTGCGACTCGATGACAGTGCGGGTCATTGGCGTTCCTTAGTCTTGGTTTGCGGGGACAGCAGAGCGTCCGCCGTTGTCGATGGCCCACTGCGCGTTAGTCTTGATGCCGCCGAGCGGGAAGAAATGGACATTGGTGATGTTGAAATCAGGGTTGGCAGCCTTGTGTGCGGCCAGTTCTGCGACGACCTCGTTGGGCTCGAAGGGAAGCATCAACTTGGTCACGTCTTTGGCGCGCTTCTGCAGAACCTTGAGGGAGGGGCCAACTCCGCAAGCAACCGCGAACTTGATCATGGTCTGCAGCTTGGCAGGGCCTGCGATTCCGATGTGGATCGGCAGGTCAACGCCAGCGGCTTTGATGCTGTCGGCCCATTCGATGATCGGCTTTGCTTCGAAGCAGAACTGGGTCGCCAGAGCCATTTCGGCATCGGTGCGTTCGTTGAACGACGCCTTCCAGCGCAGAGCGTCCATGACGTTCTGGTCGCCGCCCTTGGGATCGATGTCCTTGTTGCCTTCGGGGTGGCCCGCGACGTGGAGGCGGGTGAAGCCTGCGCGGTCAAAGAGGCCAGTTTCCATCAGCTGCATGGAGCTGTGGAATTCGCCGTGGGGCTGCGCAACGCCGCCAGCTAGAAGCAGCGCCTGTTTAACGCCTGCTTCGCCTTGATAGCGGTTGATCCAGTCCTCGAGGGTCGCGGCGTCTTTGATGATGCGCGCGGGGAAGTGGGGCATGACCTGAAAACCGTCATCTGCCAGACGGGCTGCGGTTTCGACCATGTCTTCGATCGGGGTGCCTTCGATGTGGGCGATGTAGACGCGTGTGCCCTCGGGCAGCAGGTCGCGGAAGTTTTCGACCTTTGACGCGGTGCGCGGCATGACTTCGATCGAGTAATTCTGAAGGAAAGCCTCGACTTGGGGGTTCACTGTGGGTGCAGCCACGTCTTCGCGCTTGCGGAAATTCAACAAAGCCATCGCGGCCTCCCAGATCTGCCGGGGTGTGCTCATGCACGCCCACCGTTTTCAATCAGCGCCTTCACTTTGGCCTGATCATACTCCTCAGTCAGCCGTGCGGCTTCCGCCTCGGCAAGGGTCTGGGGGTCACCATCCCGCGTGTCGATCACGTCTTTGCGCCATTCGGCCAGATAATCGTCAGTCTGATCGGCGCCGGATTTCATGGCGGCGCGGTCGATGGCTTGTTCAAAACGCTCTGGCAGCTGGATTTTCGCTGCTTTGCGTCCTTTGCCGACGATGACCTGAGCCGGAATATCGCGCCAGTAAACGATGGTGATCTCGGGCATGATGCGATTCCCTGTTCCCTATGCAGTCTGTTGTAGAGCGCGCGTTTGCGTCGCCTTGTGCAAATTTCGACACTGTAAAACGTGTGTGCGACCTGAGCATAATCTTGGGCACCGTTCGTGGCCATGCTGCTGGCCGTGAAAGTTCCGCATGATGATCATGTGCCTGATATGGGAAGTGGGCGGTCGGGGCGCAACGACATCTGCATATGTGCATAACCGGTCCTTGCGCATTCGGGACGGAGTGACTACCCTATCGGGTAACAATGAATGGAGGGCGTGGACATGACGCCCAGGCGTCCCGATTGCGCGGGCGCACTCCCGAAAACGGTCGAGAGCGCTCATCGCGCATCGCCCGATCCAAACGAGCTGTATGCCGCCTTGGATTTGGGCACGAACAGCTGCCGTATGCTGATTGCCAGACCGAATGGCGCTCAGTTCACGGTGGTCGATAGCTTTTCCAAGTCCGTCCAGTTGGGCGAGGGCTTGGAAAGCACTGGCAACCTAAGCCGCGCAGCCATGAATCGGACTGTGCAGGCGCTGAAGGTGTGCCAGCAGAAGCTTCAGCGGCATCGCGTGACGCATATGCGTCTCGTGGCGACTGAAGCGTGTCGGAGGGCCAAGAACTCTCGTAAGTTCCTGCAACAGGTGCGTCGCGAGACAGGTCTTTCGCTAGAGATCATTCCGCCAGAGGAAGAGGCCCGCTTGGCCGTGGTGTCCTGCGCACCGCTGGTCAGCCCGCGCACGCAGCAGTTGTTGGTTGTCGATATCGGCGGTGGCTCCACTGAACTGGTCTGGATTGATCTGGCCCAAGTGCCGCGCCGCGAGCGGGCGAAATCCATCATGCGCCTGCATCAGGGGTTCAAGGCCCGTGGTCCGCGCCTGAACCACCCGCCGGCCAAGGTGGTGGACTGGATCAGCGTGCCCTATGGCGTGGCAACCCTGCGCGAGCAATTCTCGGATGTTGAGGATGACGCAGCGCGGTTTGCCCTGATGAGCTGGTTCTTTGAAGAGAACTTGGCCGAGTTCGCGCCTTATGCCCGCGAGCAGCAGCGTCAGGGGTTCCAGATTGTCGGCACCAGCGGCACGGTGACGACCGTTGCGGCCTCGCACCTTGGGCTCAAGCGCTACGACCGGACCAAGGTTGACGGGTTGCGCATGAACTCGGACCAGATCAACAAAGTGATTGACGGCTATCTCAAGCTTGGCCCCGAAGGCCGCCGCCGCGATCCCCGCATTGGAAATGATCGCCAGACCCTGATCATGTCAGGCTCTGCGATCCTGCAAGCGCTCTTACGCTGCTGGCCTACGGACCGCCTTTCGGTGGCGGATCGTGGTCTGCGCGAGGGGCTTTTGTACGCACAGATGAGCGTCGATGGCGTTCTGAAGGACATCGAATAATGGCGAAAAAACCAACCAAAAACACGTCGGGTCGCGGCCAGCGCGATCTGACCGTCAAAGTCAAAACCGCTCGTGGGCGCACAACCAGCCAGCAGCGCTGGTTGCAGCGTCAGCTCAACGACCCTTATGTCAAACGTGCCAAGGAAGAAGGGTATCGCGGTCGCGCGGCCTTCAAGATTCTGGAGCTCGACGAAAAGTATCGCTTCCTCGTGCCGGGTGCGCGCGTCGTGGATCTGGGGTGTGCTCCTGGCGGGTGGTGTCAGGTGGCGGTCAAACGCGTGAATGCTTTGGGCGAGAAAAAGGGCAAGGCGATCGGCACCGTGCTTGGCGTGGACCTGCAAGAGGTCGAAGCCATCGCAGGCGCTGAGATTCATCAGCTGGACTTCTTGGCCGATGACGCTGATTTGCAGGTCAAAGAATGGCTTGGCGGCAGTGCGACTGTCGTCATGTCGGACATGGCGGCTGCGTCCAGCGGTCACAAGCAGACGGACCACTTGCGCATCATCGCTCTGTGCGAGGCTGCGGCCTATTTCGCATTTGACGTGCTGGAGCCCGAGGGAACGTTTGTTGCCAAAGTTCTGGCTGGCGGGGCCGAGGGCAGCTTGCAGCAACTATTGAAGCAGCGCTTCAAAAAAGTGGTCAACGTCAAACCCCCGTCGAGCCGCGCCGACAGCTCTGAAAAATTCGTGGTCGCCACAGGCTTCCGCGGCGAAGAGGCGTCCGAAGACGAGGATGACGATGTCTGAGGCGACCCACGTCTCATTGAGTGCCTTGCTCGATTTTGGGTGGGGCAGGCTTTTGGCGGGGGCGCAGTCGCGGGACGCTGCGGCACGGCATCCGACTTTAGCGACTTTTGGCCTAAGCGGTTGGCCTGAAATGCGCAGCGTCGTGCTGCGCGCGGTCAACCCTGATACGGGTACGCTAGAAGTGCACACCGATGTTGCATCGGAAAAGGTGTCGGAGTTGCGCGAAGCCCCCAATGCCGGTCTGCACGTGTGGGACCCGTCTGCTTCGCTGCAAATCCGGCTGCGAGGCAAGATGAAAGAGCGCCCGCGCAAGGAATTGCCCCCGATTTGGGAGGGGGTGCCGGATCAGGCGCGCAAAGTTTACGGGGGGCATCCCTATCCGGGATATGCGATCCAAAGCCCCTATGATCATACAGATGATCCGCAGCTTGATCGCTTTGCTGTGCTGAAATTCGAGGTGGCAGAAATCGAGCTGTTGCTCATTGAGGCCGACAAGCACAAACGCGCGCTATATCGGCGCGTGAATGGGTTCTCTGGCCAGTGGCTCGCGCCCTGATCAGAGTTGGCCAAAGACCACGGCTTCGACCTCGTCCCAACTGACGGGGTTTTCGAAGACCTCTTCGACGGGCGGGGGCATCAAGGGGGCTAGCTGTCGTCGCCAATAACTCACGCGCTCTCTCATACGGTTGCTTTGCCCGATCTCTTCGGCGACGTCAGCCGCCGCCAAATCGTCCAGACTTCCCAGCACAAAAGCAAAGGCACGTTCGTCAATCGTCATTTAACAGGCAGCTCCGAGCAGTTGGGTTCGTAGCGCGACACCCGCGCTTCTTACCCTTCTACCAACGACCTGAGACGGCAGATTGTAGAGTGACCCGAGGTCATCTAAGGACAGCCCGTAGACCAATCGGGCTACCAACATCTCGGCCGCTTGGACGGAAAGTGTCCGTAAGGCTGTATTGATCCGACCAACTTGATGGTGTCGCAATTGCCGCTCGGTCTGGTCGAGGTCTGCGTCCTCTTCCCACGCGATGTTGCGTCCGTAGAAGGGCTGGTCACCGGCTTTTTCCTTCAGCCTTTCAATGGCCAAGCAGCGCGTGCGGCGCAGCAACCAGTCCAGCCCGTCTTCCACAGAGGGGTCATAAGTCGCAGCCTCGCGCCAGACGCGGGGCATCAGCTCCAGATAGGTGATCCGAGCCAGTTCGCGGTCGCTCAGTAGGCGGGCAAGCTCTGTGTAAAGCTTGTTGCCATGCATCTGATGCAATTCGCGTAATGCGTTTTTGTCGCGACCAGCGATCCTTTTTAGGACTTCTTCGGTCGCACACTCCAGAACTTCGTTTTCCACGATGAAACACTCCGACTACACACTTACTGATATGTAGAACGGCCCATACGGGACGCGTTTTAGCGCCAAAGGTATAATTTTTAATACCTAGGGATATACAGCTATCCTTCGGGTGTGCGTCAGGCGGGCTGAAGCGATTTCGCGTCAGCCTTGATCATGTCAGCCGCCTTTTCTGCGATCATGATGGTTGGCGAGTTTGTGTTGCCCGAGGTGATCGTCGGCATGACCGAGGCGTCAACCACGCGCAGCCCCTGAATGCCTCTGACCCGGCAGGCATTGTCGACTACAGCGCGATCGTCGGTGCCCATGCGCGCGGTGCCCACGGGATGGAAGATGGTCGAAGCGATGTTGCCCGCGCCTTCGGCGAGTTCGGCGTCGGTCTGGTATTGCGGACCTGGCTTGAACTCTTCGGGCGAGAACTGCGCCATGGCGGGTTGGCTCATAATCTGGCGGGTCAACTTGATGGCATTCGCCGCGACGATGCGATCGCCTTCGGTTGACAAATAGTTGGGTTGGATTTCCGGCGGGGTCAGCGCGTCGGGAGCGGTGATGTGCACATGACCACGGCTTTCGGGACGCAGATGACAGACGCTCGCAGTGATGGCGGGGAAGTCGTGGGGCGCTTGGCCGAACGCTTCGAGAGTCACTGGCTGAACGTGGTACTCCAGATCGGGCGTCGCCACATCGGGGCTGGAATACGCAAAGGCTGCCAGCTGGCTCGGCGCCATGGACATCGGACCAGAGCGCTTCAGCAGGTATTCGAGGCCGATCATGCCCTTGCCAAAGAGGGTGTTCGCCATGGTATTCAAGGTCTTGGCCCCGTGCACCTTGTAGGCGCAGCGGATTTGCAGATGGTCTTGCAGGTTGCCGCCCACATCAGGAGCGTCGAGCCGGACGTCGATCCCGTGTTCTTGCAGAAGCGCGCCGGGTCCAATGCCGGACAGTTGCAGCAGTTGGGGAGAGTTGATTGCGCCAGCGCTCAGGATGACTTCGCCGCGTGCGGTGGCACGGGCAAGGGCGCCTTGGACCCGCAGCTTCAAGCCGCTGGCGCGCATGCCGTCAAAGGTCAGTGTTTCGGCCTGTGCATGGGTGACGACCCGCAGGTTCGGGCGGTTGCTGGCGGGTCGCAGGAACCCTTTGGACGTGCTCCAACGCCAGCCTGCCTTCTGGTTGACCTTGAAATACCCGACGCCAAAGTTGTCTCCAGTGTTGAAATCAGGGGTCTCGGGGATGCCAGCTTCGACGGCAGCGTGCTTCCATGCCTCTAGGATGTCCCATTTCAGGCGTTGCTCTTCGACGCGCCACTCACCACCCGCGCCGTGGTGTTCGTTTGCGCCGCCATAGTAATCTTCGGACTTGATGAAATAGGGCAGGACATCGTCCCAGCCCCAACCAGTCAGACCCATTTGGCGCCAGCCGTCATAGTCGGCCGCTTGGCCGCGCAGGTAGAGCATGCCGTTGATGGACGAGCAGCCCCCCAGCACTTTGCCCCGAGGGTAGAGCAGTTCGCGGCCATTCAGGCCCTCACAGGCGGCGGTCTTATACCCCCAATCCGTGCGCGGGTTGCCGATGCAATAGAGATAGCCGACAGGGATGTGGATCCAATGGTATTTGTCGTGGCCGCCCGCCTCGAGCAGTAGCACCGACTTGGTGGGGTCTTCGCTGAGCCTGTTGGCCAGAACGCAGCCTGCAGAGCCAGCCCCGACGATCACATAATCATAAGTCCCCAATTCCAACATGGCGCTTCCTCCCCGGTACCATCTGTCCTTGGTGCAACTATTGCCGTTATTGGCTGGACGGGAAATGAACGGTTTTGCACAATGCATGTCGAAAAACGTGCAGAGGTATTGATGCAGTTCGATTGGGAAGACATCCGCTATTTCTTGGAGACAGAGCGGGCAGGGCGCATGACCTTGGCGGCCCGACGGCTTGGTGTCAGCCACACTACTGTGGCGCGCCACATTGAGCGGCTTGAGCGCGCCATCGGCACCCCTGTCTTCGAGCGCAGCGACGAAGGCATGCTGCTGACCGAAACGGGTGAGCACATGCTCGCCCACGCGCGCGAGATGGAGCGGAACGCACTGGCGCTGGGGGATCGTTTGGGGCGTGGAGCGTCCGAGGAATTGTCGGGTGTTGTCCGTGTTGGCGCCCCGGATGGTTTCGGGAACGCCGTTCTGTCGCACATTCTACCGAAGATCCTGCGTGACAATCCAGGGCTGCGGGTGGAACTGGTCCCTGTCCCGCGCACCCACAAGCTGTGGAAGCGGGATGTCGACATTGCGATCAGTCTGGATCGCCCGCAAACCGGCCGTCTGATCATGCGCAAGTTGGTAGATTATGACCTAAGGCTTTACGGTGCGCCTGCGCTCTTGGCCAGTCCGCCCAAATCGGTCGAGGGGCTGACCAATTACCCCTTTGTCGGATACATCGACGACCTGCTTTATACTGGCGAGCTGGATTTCAACCGCCTGATCCATCCGCAACTGCAAACGGTCTACAAGGCCGCAACAGTCAAAGCGCAGCTTGACGCGGTGCGCGCAGGGGCGGGGCTGGGGGTGCTGCCATGCTTCATGGCGCATCAAACAGAGCTGGTGCCCCTCTTGACCGACGAGGTGCAGTTCAACCGGCGTTATTGGCTGCTCTATCCCGAAGAGTTTCGCGACCTACAGCGCATCCGGCGTGTGGCCGATTTTATCGTGGATGCGGTGCGGATCAGTGAGGTGCCCTTTGTCTATCAATGAATACAAACGCCGTCCTGAAATTCAGGACGGCGCCTCTTTTCAAGCACTCGGGGGAGGTTCCTTACTGCTTGATTTTGACTGTGTTTCTTTTGCCCTGCTGGCTCAGTTTGGCGATGTTGTAGTTGCCAATCTGATCAACGGTCACATTCTGTGAATCGTTGCCGGTTCCTTTGACTTTGCCAATCAAGATGTTGCCGGTACCGTTTTGGGTCAGGTTGTAGGCGCCGTTGTCGTCGTTGATAGCCAGGTCCATCAGGTTGCTCACGCCAAGCTGAGTGGTGTTGAACAGGTTGCTGGAACCAGTAATTGCCGCGACCAGAGTGTTGGCATTGCCGGTCTGGATGCTGACCACGTCGTTTGATGCACCTGTAATGGTGATCTCGTACTGGTTTTTGCCCATTACTTCGCCTTCGGCCGCCATCTGCGACAGGGCCAGTGTGTTCGAGCCGCCAGTCAGGGTGATGGTTGCTTCGTTTTCGTTGCCGGACTGCGAGGTTTTGAACAAGTTGCTGTTGCCAGTGACCGCAAGGGTCAACTTGTTGTCCAGCCCAGCTTGGAACAGGCGGTTGTCATCATTGGTCATGCCACCGTCGTAATCGGTGCTGTTGCTCTGGCCGGCAATGTCCACGATGATACTGTTGCCAGTTTGCGCTGGGTCCGCTCCTGCGACACCTTGTTGTGCACGCAGTGTGTTCGAGGCGCCTTCAACATCGAAATCCATGGCGTTCGCGTTACCGATCTGGATCAACTGAAGCGCATTCGAGTCGCCGCTCAGGGTGCCGATGCTGATATCGTTGTTGTTGCCGGTCTGGCTTGCACCGAGATCCACGTTGTCGTTCATGATCGAGACAGCCGTGATCGTGTTCGCGTCACCGTCTTGGACAAAGGCCGTCTGGTTGTTATCGCCGGTGATCATTGTCATGCCAGTCACGTTGCCCGCGCCGTTTTGCAGGATGCCGAACTGGTTGTCGTTGCCGGTAGCATTCCACCAAGCTTGGTTCTGATCTCCTGTCTGCGAGATGATGCTGCTTGTTGCGGAAATTCCAGATGCGAAGCGTGCGGTCAGACCACCGTTACCGTTGCCATCACCAGTTACGGTGATCGAAAGGGCGTTACTGTCGCCGTTCTGTACCAGGCCTGCGGTGTTTCCGTTTACCGCACCAGCCGAACCAGAGTTGTTTTGCGAGATCGTGGCAGAGTTTCCAGTCCCGCCGCCTTGGGTTACGTTTGTGATCAGGTTTGCCATGCCGGTCTGAGACAGCGATATGGTATTTGCAGACCCTTCTTGGGTGATCACTTCACCGTCTTGGCCAATGCGGTTGGCGCTTGCGATGCCGGACACTGCTCCGCCGTCTTGCCGGCTCTGGTTGATTGTGATCGAGTTAGCATCACCACTCAGGGTGTTGCTCTGTTGGATCGAGGTCACAATGTTCGCAGACTCAGCGGGTGTATTGTTGATGGATGAGCCCTGAGTGATTGAAATCGCGTTCTGGCTCGCAGTGGACCCGCTCACGCCGGTCTGCGTGATCGACTGAACAACGTTGTTGTTCTGGTTCTGTGTGATGGTGGTCGAGTTGCGGTCGCCAATTTGCTGAAAGCCAGTCCCGACGGTGCCGACGCTATTGCTGTTGCCGCCCTGTGTCACGGTCAAAGTATTCAGGGTGCCATTCTGAATTGCGTAGATATCGTTTTCTTCTTCGTTCGCGATCAGGCCTACCTTATTCAGGCCGCCTTCTTGCGTGATAGTGGCTGTGTTGTCGTCGCCAAATTGATCAAGTAGCGCGGCATTGTCCACATCCTGCGCAGCGACTGACGACGAGATAACCGCAATCGATGCAGAATTGATGAGAAGGGCTTTAACTTTCATTTTGTATTCCGATCAGTGAGTGGTTCGACTTGCTTTTTGTTGTGTGCAGATGCACCCGTTCCCGCCACTGCGCCCGTAAAGTTTCGCAGCCATACCATAGATTTTATTTATCTTTTCACACACACTAACGACTGGAGGGTGTCGCAAGTATAGTGCCACCTTCATAATCTCGAATGTGAGCCGTGGAACCCCAAAAGTGTAATTAATAGTTTACATGCGCACGCACTATGGAGATTGGGTTACACCCGTACGGATATAAATTAATACCTAAGTTTGTAATTACGTCTTAACGAGTGGGTAAATTCTACTAGAGACTGTAATTAATTTATTGGTGCAACTTGTTACAATATCTGTAAATAGCATTTGCAAAACAATCGTCCCCGAAAAGCAGGCAGGCACATGGCAGATCGAATCACTCTGGTACTCGTCACAGCGCTGTCGCTTGCGGCAGGGCACGCGGCGTCGCAGGACTTGGTCTATCAGCCAGTGAACCCTAGCTTTGGGGGCAGCCCCCTGAATTCTGGGCATCTTCTGTCTATCGCGAATGCGCAGCGGAATGCGACGGCATCGGACTACGAGGCGCCCCGGTCCTCTAGTTCGTTCAGCAGTGCTTCGACCGGGCTCTCGCAGGCAGAGCTTTTTGCCCGACAGCTTCAGAGCCGGCTCTTATCGTCTCTGTCCAGCGAAGTGGTTGAGGCCATTTTCGGGGATGACCCGCAGGAAAGCGGCAAGGTGGTGTTCGGCACTACAGAAATCACCTTTGATCGCGGGGTCGACTCGATCGACTTGACGCTCACGGATACGGTCGAGGGTACTGTGACCGAGATATCGGTGCCCCAGCTGGTCGTAAACTGATGGGGTGGTTGGTCAGAACCGCGGTGGCTGGTGTGGTCGCGCTAAGCCTGTCCGCGTGCGATGCGAACCTTCCGGGGCTCTACCGTGATCTGGACAATGCGAAATTTGAAGCCGAGCAGAGTCAAACAACGGATCAGTCGCAGGCGCTTTTGAATGTGCCCGCGCCAGCGCGAAAGATGACGGTGTCGGTGTTTGAAATGCCTGACCTAAGCGGTCAGTACAAAGAGACATCGACAGGGCAGAACCTGTCCCGCGCGGTCACGCAGGGTGCCGCCGACATCTTGATCAAATCTCTGGTCGAAGCCGGAGGGCGTCGTTGGTTCAGTGTTTTGGATCGCGCCGCATTGGATAGCCTTCTCAAAGAACGTCAGATCGTTACGGAAATGCGCCGTATCTATCGTGGCGAGACAGAGGTTGATCCCGCTGCACTTGGGCCGATGGACCACGCCGGAATCATGATCCAAGGCGCGATTGTGGGCTATGACTCGAATATCGTGTCTGGGGGCATCGGGGCGCAGTACCTTGGGATTGGTGCAAACCGCAGATACAAGCTGGACGTGGTAACAGTGAGTTTGCGTGCGGTGTCCACTGGCTCTGGCGAGGTTCTGGCCGCAGTCATGATCCGTAAGCCGATCGCCTCGATATCAACGCAGGGGAATGTTTTCCGCTACGTGGCGTTGGATGAAATTCTGGAAAGCGAACTGGGTGTCGCCATGAACGAGCCCAAGCAGGTCGCGATCGAGGCGGCGGTACAAAAGGCTGTGCTGACCCTGATCGCAGAAGGGGTGGATGTCGGGCTGTGGGCGTTTGCCGACCCAGATGGCGGGAAAGCGTTCCTAGAGGCTTATCGTCGTGAGAAGTACGGGCAGGGCGCAACGCCGGTCGAACCGGTGTCTGCTCAGACCAAGCGGAGCCTGTTCATCCCGCGAACCGTCCCCGCAAAACCTGAACCCGATGAGGTCTCCGCTCCGATCACCACACGTCCAAACGAAGGGGTCGCCCCTCCCGTTGATCCATCGTCGGACGAGGTTTTGGGCTAGGATATCAAACGGTGCCACCCTTCAGTTTCGAGGGGGGCGAAAGACACATAGAATTCACGGAAAGGAGGCCTGTTACCCTACGTCACATCATGGCACTTCAAGGAAAGAAAAGAACATTTCCTTGTCTGAGCCATGCATCACTTCCTGAAACATATCTGTCTGATTTCTCTTGTTTTTGGTGTCCCTCTGGGGGCTGCCGAGGCAGGTGCGAACAGGATCCAAGTCAGTCAGTTGCAGATCGGGACCCCGCTTGAAGACCCGTCGCTCTTTGTCCGTCCGCTCATTGCCGAACTGTCGGTGACTGGGACGCACAACGACATTGAATTGCGCCAAACGGGTTCTGGGCACGAGGCCAACCTGACGGTCTCTTGTTCGGACTGTCTTGTTCTGATTGAGCAGACTTCGGTCGGCGAGGTCGCCAGTATACGCCAAGCCGGATCCGGCAATTCACTGGTTTTGTTTCAGGGGCATTGAAACCTTTTCACCTCGGAGATCGTCATGAGGTGCATGAAACACACGACATTTCTGCTCACCGGTCTTTTGTGCGCGCCCCTGTCTGCTGTTGCTGACGGGAACAAGCTCTATCTGCTTCAGAACACTCCGACCCAAGGCGATGCCGAGGGGAACCGGATCGAGGTGGACCAGTCTAACTCGCTGTATTCTGAGTTGGGCAGAGAAGACGCGCCCTTGGTGCAAGATGGCTTCGCAAATGCCGCCCAAATCGTGGTGGAAGGGGCAGGGTCGCAAGTCGCACTATCGCAGGCGACGCAGAATATTGTCGGAAACCAAGGTGTTATTCTAGCCTACGACGGTGCGAATGCTCGGTTAGAGCAGACAGGTACCCAAAACAGCGGAACAATCAGTCTGAGCGGTGTGAACCTCGAAGGTACTCTGATCCAAGAAGGAAGCCAGCTCACTGGAACCCTCATTGCTGTCGGAGACAACGCGACCGCGTCCCTCACACAAACCGGAACGGATCTGAACGGGCGGCTCGAAGTCGAAGCCTACAATAGCTACGTCAGCTATACGATGGAGGGGAATGGCCTTTACAACCCAGGCGCTCCCGTGCGCATCTTCACGTTAAATCGCGATATTTCGGTCACCCAGCGCAATCTTTGGGGCAACGGGAACGGCAACGGAAATATTGGCAATGGCAACGGGAACGGAAACAACGGAAACGGCAACGGGAACAACGGCAACACTGGCGGCAATAATGGCAATGGGAACGGAAACGGAAACGGCTCATGAAGGGGTTTTGCACTGCGGCACTGGCCGCGGTTCTGACAGTTTGCAGCAGTTTTGCGCAGGGGCAGACACTGAGTGATCTGATTTCGGCTTTCTCCGGCGAGTGGTATTCTTTCGACCGAGTGCGCGCGCAAAGCGGTGGTGTCTGTGAAATAGACCTGACGACTGAGACGCTTGGAAATGTGTTTGTTGCCCGCTCTAAGAGTTGCGGCGCTGGCTTGGATTTGCTTGGAGCTTGGGGGATTGCCGACGGGCAAATCGTTCTCTTGACCGAAGATCAGCGCACTCTTGGGGTTCTGGGTGGCAATCAAACCCGCATGACTGGCGACGACCTTGCTTCGGGACGAAGTCTGATCCTTGAACGGCGTCAGCCCAGTGGTTTCGTCATCACACTGCAGCAGGCCATCCGAAATCAAAGCTGCCTCTATGTCGGCTATACAGCCGATTGTTCTGACAAGACCGATGTCGCCCAACTCTTGGCAGCGAAGGCCGACGCCACCGTGCCACTGACAACAGCAGCACGGCTGAACCTGCGCAATCAGCCTAGACGGGACGCGCCGGTCGCGCTTGTGTTGGATAGACTGACACAGGTGTCTGCGTTGGAATGCCTGACAGCGAGCGATGGCATCTGGTGCAAGGTCGATGTCGACGGCACCGTAGGATGGTTGGCCCGCAATGGCTTGCGCCAACAAAAATGGGCCGTGACAACATTCGAACTGGCGACCGAAGGGCCGGTCTTAGAAGTCCAACCCTAGGTCAAGGGTTTTCGCCGAATGGGTCAGTGCGCCCGAACTGATGTAATGCACGCCCGTTGCCGCGACCTCTGCCACGCGGGGCAACGTCATGTTGCCCGACGCTTCCAGCACCAGCTTGCCCGCGTTCATGGCTACGGCTTTTTCCAGAGTCGGTGTGTCCATGTTGTCCAGCAGCACGACATCTGCGCCGCCGATCTCCAGCACCTGCTCCAGCTGTTCCAGAGTATCGACCTCGATCTCTACCCGCATCATGTGGCTGGCCTGTGCTTTGACAGCGTCCAACACGGGCGCAATGCCACCCGCTGCCGCGATGTGGTTGTCCTTGATCAGGATGGCATCGGACAGGCTGAAGCGGTGGTTGAACCCGCCGCCGTGCAGAACCGCTTGCTTTTCCACCAGACGTAGACCGGGTGTGGTCTTGCGCGTGCAAGTGATGCGGCAATCAGTGCCCTCGGTCTCGGCCACATAGCTCGCGGTCAACGTTGCGATGCCAGTCAGACGGCCCGCAAAGTTCAGAGCGACCCGCTCGCCAGACAGAATGGACGCCGCGCTGCCTTCGATGGTCATCAGCACGTCGCCCTTGGCACAAGGCTGGCCGTCCGCAATCAGCGTTTCAATTTTCAGCGTAGGGTCCACCAGATGGAACGCTATCCGCGCGATCTGCATGCCGGAAACAACGCCAGCCTCGCGCGCATTCAGCCGTGCGGTATAGGTCACATCCGCGGGGATCACTGTGCGCGTGGTGATGTCGCCATAGGTGCCAAGGTCCTCGGCCAGCGCGTTGCGGATCACAGGTTCCAGAACCAGATCGGGCAGGGGGGAATTCATCGCTTACTCCTTGGCGTAGCGGGCGCGGATATCCATGGCGTCCGCCAGTGTCATCACGGACCTCTCGCCGGTCGGGTTGGTCTGCGGGAAGTCAGAGCGGAAATGCGCTCCGCGGCTTTCTTCGCGTATCAAAGCGGCGGCGGCAATCAGCGTTGCGGTCGCAGTCATGTTTTTCAAGGCGTCGCAGTTCGGCTGGCTGAACTCGATCAGGTAGATGCGGGCCAGCGCGTCCTTTAGGTCTGCGCCATTGCGGACGACCCCGACCTTGTCGGTCATGATTTGGCGCAGGTCCGCCACAAGATCCTCGCGTGGGGCGGCGATAGAACCTTGGGTTTCCACCAGCACTTCGGGTGCCGGAGCCGCGTCGCCAAGACCTGCCATGATCGATGTGGCCGCACGGCGCGCGTAAACCAAAGCCTCGAGCAGCCCGTTCGACGCCAGACGGTTCGCACCATGCAATCCGGTCGAGGCACATTCGCCGCAGCACCATAGCCCGTCCAAGGACGCGCGCCCTTCGTCATCTACCTTGATCCCGCCCATATGGTAGTGGGCCGCAGCAGCAACGGGGATCGGCTGGGTGACAGGATCGATGCCGGACCGCAAGCATGCTTCGGCCACGGCGGGGTACTGGGTCATGATCTCGGCGCCGATGGCCTCGCGGGTGTCCAGAGCGGGTTCGTAGCCCGCTTGGGTCTGCGCATAGATGCCACGGGCTACGATGTCGCGGGGGGCGAGTTCGGCGTCGGGGTGCAGGCGCTCCATAAACCGTTTGCCCTGCTTGTTGATCAGGATCGCCCCTTCGCCGCGCAGGGCTTCGGTGGCCAAGGGGGCAGGGTCCTCGCCGCACGCAATTGCGGTGGGGTGGAATTGGACAAACTCGGCATCGGCAATCTCGGCGCCTGCGCGGGCGGCCATGCCTATCACCTGTCCGCGAATGCGGGGCGGGTTCGTGGTCAGTTTGTACAGACCGCCAGAGCCGCCACCCGCCAACAGATGCGCCGCGCCCTGCACCAGCACCGGCGCGGCGCGCTCGTCTCCGGATTGAGAGACCCAGACGCCTGTCACACGGCCATCGACGACTTCTAGCCCCGTCGCTAGGTGCCCTTCGAGCACCTGCACCGATGGGGTCTCCCGAACCGTGGCAATCAATGCCTTCATGATTTCCGCACCCGCTTGGTCGCCCCGCACGCGCACGACGCGGGCAAAGCTGTGGGCGGCCTCGCGGCTCATGACATACCCGCCATCGTCCGTCCGGTCGAACGGCGTGCCAAGGGTGGTCAGGTTCAGGATATGCTCGCGTGCCTCGTCGCAGACGGCGGTCGCAACGTGGGCATCGACGGTGCCTGCGCCCGCCAACACGGTATCACGGGCGTGGTCTTCGGGGGTGTCACGGTCGTCCATCGCCGCCGCCACGCCGCCTTGAGCCCACGCGGAACTGGCCCCTTCGCCCAAAATCTCGGGCGAGATCATCAGCACGGGGTAGGGCGCAATGGTCAGCGCCGCATAAAGCGCGCCGAGGCCAGCCCCGACGATCACCACCCGTTCGGTGGTCACACTGGTCATAATAGGATCAGAGCCCCAGTTTCTTGGACATGTCGATCATGCGCTGGACAGCGACGCGCGCCCCTTCGGCCACCTCAGGATCAACTTCGATCTGTGTGGTCATGGTGTGCAGGCTCCAGAGCACTTTTTCCAGAGTGATCATCTTCATGTAGGGGCACATGTTGCAGGGGCCGACGAAATCGACCTCGGGCAACGAATCCGCGATGTTCGACGCCATCGAACATTCAGTCACCAGCATCGCCTTTTTTGGCTTGTTGTCAGTGACGTATTTGATGATCCCACTGGTCGAACCACTAAAGTCCGATGCCTCGACCACCGAAGGCGGGCATTCGGGGTGGGCGATGACCACGGTGCCAGGGTTCCATTCGCGGAACTCGTTGATGTCCTGCGCGGTGTACTGCTCGTGAACGATGCACGAGCCTTCCCACCAGACGATGCGCTTGTTCTTGACCTTTTGGGCCACGTTCTGCGCCAGATACTGGTCGGGGGTCATAATGACGGTGTCCGCCTCCAGCGCCTCGACGATCTGGATCGCGTTCGAGCTGGTGCAGCAGATGTCCGATGCGGCCTTCACCTCGGCGGTGGTGTTCACATAGGTGACCACGGGCGCGCCGGGGAACTGCTTGCGCATCTCTTCAATGCCCGCAGGCGTGATGCTTTCGGCCAGCGAGCAGCCAGCTTCCATGTCGGGCATCAGCACGGTTTTTTGAGGCGACAGAATTTTGGAGGTTTCGGCCATGAAATGCACGCCGCCCTGAACGATCACGTCGGCTTCGACCTTCGCGGCCTCGATCGCCAGCTGCAGGCTGTCGCCGACAACGTCCGAGATTCCGTGGAAAATGTCCGGCGTCATGTAGTTGTGCGCCAGAATGACCGCATTGCGCTCGCGCTTCAGGTCATTGATCGCCTTGATGTAGGGCGCGGCCTGCAGGAAGTCCGGCGGTGTGACCACGCGGTCCATCTTCTTGTAGATGTCCGATAGGCTCTCTGCCAACTCGGCCGAGGGACGCAGGTCGTAGATCTCGGACAACTCCGAGCGGACGGTGTTCATATCGAGCACTTTAGGATCCTCCTAGTGCGCGTGACCCGGGGCCAGTCGTTCTGTCTGGCGGATGCGGGCCGGCGCCATTCCTTTACCGGCAGGCGAGATAAAACGAGGCCTTCTTCTACAGGTGTTTCCTGCGGGGTCAATGTCGGCGGAGCCAGTTTCACCGCCCATCACCCTAAAATATGTAGGAATTATGACGCGAAATACCACCTATGATTGTTCTGGGTGCGTCATTCCCCATGCTCAAGTGTGATGCAAATCCGCCGATGACGCTGTGGAATTCGCAAAAGTGAACAAAGAATATCTAGGCAAATCAATCGGACAGGGTCATATAGGACGTCACCCGTTCCATCCATTTGGTACAGTGCCGTGCACATTCGTCTTGAAAAGGTCAATCATATCCGCCGCCAGCGCCGGTATTGCGTGATTTCCTCGGGGCAGACGCTCTTTGGAGAATGGTTTGTGCAACGCGAGACGGGACGCATCGGGTCGCAAGGCGCGCAGCAAAGCGTCGAATATGTTAGCAGCTGGCAAGAGGCCTATGAGGCGATCGAACAAATGAAGCGCGAAACCTGCCGCAAGGGCTACGCGCCGATCCCCGTGCAATTGCATCTATTCTGAAATCATCCGCGACTTCCTGCCGCTGTTGCCTGTTAAATTGGGGGCAAACGGTGAATTTTTGGCGTTTTTCGTTTCGGTATACAATGGCACACATTGACTTGGTGCCGCGTCCGATCTAAGGCAGAGGCGACTAAGCGGCGCGCATACTGCCCGTCGCCCACGGCGTCAGATTTCGGAGAAACGAAGCCATGACAAAAAGCGATACCCCCGACATCATTTATACCATCGTTGACGAAGCGCCCGAGCTGGCCAGTGCATCGCTGCTGCCGATCATCCGCTCGTTTGCGGGCAAGGCCGACATTAGCGTCGAAACTCGGAACATCTCGGTGGCGGGCCGTATTCTGGCCGTGTTCCCCGAATACCTGACCGAAGAGCAAAAGATCGCTGACGATCTGGCTGGTCTGGGTGAGCTGGTGAAGACCCCCGATGCCAACGTCATCAAGCTGCCAAACATCTCAGCCTCGATGCCGCAGCTGAACGCCGCGATCAAAGAACTGCAGGACAAGGGCTACGCTGTTCCCAGCTACCCCTACGATCCCCAAACCGACGAAGAGAAAGACATCCAGAAGCGCTACGACGGGATCAAAGGCTCTGCCGTGAACCCCGTTCTGCGCGAGGGTAACTCTGACCGTCGTTCGGCCAAAGCGGTCAAAGAATACGCCAAAGCCAACCCCCACCGCATGGGCGACTGGTCGGCAGACAGCAAAACCCACGTTGCGTCCATGGACGGCAACGACTTCTACGCCAACGAAAAGGCGACCACCATCACGGCCGATCAGGCTGGTGGCGCAAAGATCGTCTTCACCGGCGAAGATGGCAGCACCAAAGTCCTGAAGGACGGCCTGTCCTACGAAGAGGGCACCATCGTCGATGCAACCTTCCTGTCGGCGTCCGCTCTGAGCGCCTTCGTCAAACAGGAAATCGCGTCGATGGAGCCGGGCGTTCTGTTCTCGGTGCACCTGAAAGCGACCATGATGAAGGTCTCGGACCCCATCATCTTTGGCCACTTCGTCAAAGGCTATCTGGAAGACTTCATCGCCAAGCATGGCGACAAACTGAAAGAACTGGGCTTCAACCCGAACCAAGGTCTGGGTGATCTGGAAGCCAAGATCGCAGGCAACGAAGAGCTGGAAGCAGACTACAAAGCTGCGATGGCCGCGAAGCCCGATATGTACATGGTGAACTCCGACAAGGGCATCACCAACCTGCACGTGTCGTCGGACGTGATCATCGACGCCTCGATGCCCGCAGTGATCCGCGCTGGCGGTATCGGCTGGGGCCCCGATGGCAAGCCTGCACCGACCAAGTGCTGCATCCCCGACAACTGCTACGCCGGTGTCTATGACGAGACCATCGAGTTCTTCAAACAGAACGGCAAGCTGGATGTCACCACCTGTGGCGCTGTGTCGAACTGCGGTCTGATGGCCCAGAAAGCCGAAGAGTACGGCTCGCACCCCACCACCTTTGAAATGGACGCCCCCGGCACCGTTCAGATCGTTCTGGACAGCGGCGAGGTCATCCTTGAGCACAAGGTGGAAACCGGCGACATCTGGCGGTCGTGCACCGCGAAGAAGCTGCCGATCCTCGACTGGATCAAGCTGGGCATCAACCGTACCAAAGCGACCGGTCTGGCAGCCTTCTGGCTGGACGCAAACCGCGCCCACGATGCAGAGCTGATCAAATACGTCGAGCCCGCGCTGAAAGAAGCCGGCATCGAAATCCCGATCATGGCACCCCGCGAAGCAACCCGCTTCACGCTGGAGAACATGGTTCAGGGCAAAGACGTGGTCACCATCACCGGTAACGTTCTGCGCGATTACCTGACCGACCTGTTCCCCATTCTGGAACTGGGCACCTCGGCCAAGATGCTGTCGATCGTCTCGCTGATGCAGGGCGGTGGTCTGTTCGAAACCGGTGCTGGCGGTACCGCACCCAAGCACGTCCAGCAGGTCATCGAAGAGAGCCACCTGCGTTGGGACAGCCTTGGCGAGTTCTGCGCTCTGGGTGAATCGTTCAAGTTCCTAGCGGGCAAGGGCGATGCGAAAGCCGGCGTTCTGGGGGATGCGGTTGAAGTCGCAACCCAGAAGGTTCTGGAAAACGACAAATCGCCCAAGGGCCGCGTTGGTCAGCTCGACAACCGTGGCAGCCACTACTACTTCGCCAAGTACTGGGCAGAGGCTCTGGCCGCTCAGACCGACGATGCAGAGCTGGCAGCAGCGTTTGCACCGATCGCCAAGGAACTCGCAGATAAAGAAGAGGCCATTCTGGCCGAGATCGCAGAAGTCGACGGCAAGCCTGGCGACATGGGCGGCTACTACCTGCTGGATGCAGACAAGGTTGCCGCCATCATGCGCCCGAGCGCGACCCTGAACGCCATCATCGGCTAATTCAGCTGTCCATACGATTTTGAATAAGCGGGCCTCTGGTCCGCTTATTTATTTTATATCAGTAAGTTGTGCATCGAAGTTAACCTAATGCGCATCGGGTTCTCTGCCGTCTGGCCTTCGCTCCATGCAATCTCGCATAGGGCCCCTCACATACGTAGACATCCAAAAACTTCACAAGAGCGCTAGGCTTTTCAAAAGAGCAAAACCGCGCTATTTCACCGTTTTGCTTCACCAGCCCCATTTGCGGGCCGTATTCAGGGGCTTTTCGCCATGACGCAGCAGACCGAGACCCTTCGCCGCGCCGCCCGCCTGAGCGTGGCCCCGATGATGGATTGGACCGACCGACACTGCCGGTACTTCCACCGCCTCATCAGTGGCGAGACTCTGCTATACACCGAAATGGTGACCGCGCCTGCGCTCGTCCGTGGCGGGGCGCTCCATTTGCTGGACTACTCTCCCGAAGAGCATCCCGTCGCCTTTCAACTTGGTGGCTCGGAGCCTGTTGAACTGCGGCAGGCCGCGCGCATGGGGGCAGAGGCCGGATATGATGAGGTGAACCTGAATGTCGGATGCCCGTCGGACCGCGTGCAGTCAGGGTGTTTTGGCGCGATCCTGATGACCCGCCCCGAACTGGTGGCTGAGTGCGTGAGCGAGATGCAAGCCGAGTGCGCTGCAGAAGTCACTGTGAAGTGCCGCATTGGCGTGGATGACCAAGTCCCCGAGGATGTGCTGCCCGCCTTTATCGAAACGGTTGCACAGGCAGGTGTGACCCGTTTCACCATCCACGCGCGCAAAGCGTGGCTCGAAGGGCTGAGTCCCAAGGAAAACCGCGACATCCCACCGCTCGACTACCCGCTCGTGCACAAGATGAAGGCCGCCTATCCGGATCTTCATATTTCCATCAACGGGGGTATCGCGACGCTGGATGATGGCGTGCCCCATCTGGACCAAGGCCTTGACGGTGTGATGATCGGGCGTGCGGCCTACCATCAGCCCTACGATATTCTGGGGCTGGCCGATCAGCGCATTTATGGCGGTGGGCCCGCCCCGAGCCGCGCGGCCATTGTTCACCAGATGCTGCCCTACATCGAGGGCCATCTAAGTGCTGGCGGCAAGCTGAACCAGATCACGCGGCACATGCTTGGGCTCTTTGCGGGCCAACCCGGTGCACGGCTCTGGCGGCGCTATTTGTCTGAACATGCTCATGGGACCGGCGCGGGCCCTGAAACCGTGCTTGCGGCGCTCGCGCAGATCCCTGAGGCTGCCTAAGTTCTTGTCACTGCGCGTTTCCACCGTTAGGGCAGACCCCAGACCTCAGGGGAGATACAGATGCAGTTCGACATAATCCTTCCACTTCTGGCGCTCTTGATGGGGATCGGCGCGTTCGCGGGTATCCTTGCAGGCCTTCTTGGGGTCGGGGGCGGTATCGTTCTGGTGCCGGCCTTCTTTTATACTTTCACGCATCTGGGATATGCCAGCGACGAGGTCATGCGTATCTGCCTCGCGACCTCGCTCGCGACCATTATCGTGACGTCGGCCCGTTCTGTGCACAGCCACAACAAGAAGGGCGCGGTGGACTGGGATATCCTGAAAACCTGGGCGCCGGGCATCGGGATCGGCGCTGTGATCGGCGTTCTGGCCGTGTCCCAACTGCGGTCTGCAGCTCTGCAGGGGATCTTCGGGGGCCTCGGGATTTGCATTGGCCTCTGGATGGCGTTCAGCAAATCCGAATGGCGTTTGGGCGACGAAATGCCGGGTACCAAGGCACGTTCCATCCTTTCGCCCATCGTTGGCTTTCTGTCGGTCCTGATGGGGATCGGTGGCGGGAGCTTTGGCGTTCCGCTAATGACCCTTTATGGAACACCGATCCACCGCGCGGTCGCGACAGCTGCCGGGTTCGGTGCCCTGATCGCAATCCCGTCGGTCGTTGCCTTCTTGTTCGTGCCCGTTTCGCCGGACGTCCGTCCGCCGCTGACCATCGGTGCGGTCAACTTCGGGGCCTTTGCGATTGTTGTGTGCATGACCATGATCACGGCCCCGATTGGTGCCAAGATTGCCCATTCGCTGAACCCCAAACCGCTCAAGCGGGTGTTCGCATTGTTCCTGCTTTTGGTCGCGGGCAATATGCTGCGTAAATCTCTGGGCCTGTAAAACCAACCCTGCAGCCTCTTTCTTGGCAGAAATATCCTCGCCGAAGGCACCGCGCTGGTAGGCGCGGCCCGCAACAGGAGACACCCGATGACCGCGATTATGATCCAGGGCGCTGGCTCCAATGTCGGCAAATCCCTGTTGGTGGCTGGTCTCTGCCGCGCCGCGTGCCGCCGCGGCCTGTCGGTTGCGCCGTTCAAACCCCAGAACATGTCGAACAACGCGGCCGTCACCTCTGACGGGGGCGAGATTGGCCGCGCTCAGGCGCTTCAGGCAGTTGCTTGCGGGGTGCCGCTACACACCGACATGAACCCGGTGCTGCTGAAGCCGGAAACCGATGTGGGCGCGCAGGTCGTGGTGCAGGGCAAGCGTATAGCGACAGTCAAAGCGCGTGATTATGCCAAGCTGAAGCCGCAGTTGATGACCAGCGTGTTGGACAGCTTCAACCGTCTGAAATCCGCCTATGATCTGGTGATCGTCGAAGGGGCAGGCAGCCCCGCCGAGGTCAACCTGCGGGCCGGCGATATTGCCAATATGGGCTTTGCCTGCGCGGCGGATGTGCCGGTGATCCTTGCCGGGGACATCGACCGTGGCGGGGTGATTGCGCAGATGGTGGGCACGCAGGCCGTGCTGCCCGATCAGGATAATGCGCAGATCGCAGGTTTCTTGATCAACAAATTCCGCGGGGATGTGAGCCTCTTTGATGATGGCTACAAAATGATCGCGGACCGCACCGGATGGCAGGGCTTTGGCGTTCTGCCCTATTTCCCCGACGCGTCAAAGCTGCCTGCCGAAGATGCGCTTGACCTGCCGACCCGCTCCAGTGGGCGTGGGTTCAAGGTGGTGTGCCTTGGCTTGTCTCGGATCGCCAATTTCGATGACCTTGATCCGCTCGCGCAGGAAGAGGGTGTGGACCTCTCCGTGCTGCGCGCAGGTCAGCCGATTCCCGGAGACACCGATCTGGTGATCATTCCGGGCAGCAAATCGACCCGCGGTGACTTGGCCTATCTGCGGGCGCAGGGCTGGGACGTTGATTTGCAAGCCCACGTGCGGCGTGGCGGATACGTGTTGGGAATTTGCGGCGGCTATCAAATGCTGGGGCAGGTGGTGCGCGACCCAATGGGTGTCGAAGGCGCGGCGGGCGAAGATGCAGGCCTAGGTCTGCTCGACGTGGCCACCGAGATGACCGGCGACAAGCGTTTGACCCAAGTCCGCGCGACCCATGCGGCCAGCGGGATTGAACTCGACGGCTACGAGATCCACATCGGCCGCACAGATGGGGCGGACCGCGCGCGGCCCTTTGCCATCCTGGATGGTGCGCCCGAAGGCGCAATCTCTGCCGATGGGCGCATCATCGGCAGCTATTTACACGGCATGTTCACGGATAACGCTTTCCGCGCGGCGTTTCTGGATGGCTTTGGTGTGCAGTCCGGTCAGCTGAACTATGGACAAGTGGTCGAGAAAACGCTCGACGCGCTGGCCGACCACATGGAGGCGCATCTGGATGTGGATGGCCTTCTGTCGTTGGCTCGTTAACCCATCAGGTAGATTAGCGCGCTGACAGTAAAGAACGACAGCGTTGTGGTGAACACCAGCGTGGTCGCGGTGATACTCTCAATCCCGTAGCGCTGGCCAAAGATCGGATAGATCGACAGCATCGGCACGGACGCGAACAACGCAGCCCCTAGCATGTACGCCGGATCGTTCATGGGGAAGGCGAGCATGCCGACCGTTACCAGCAGCGGGTGGAACACCAGCTTGCCCACAGCGATCATTCCGGTCTCGACCGAAATCGTCTTGATCGGAAAGTTCGCAACGGTGCCACCCACCACAAACAGCGCGACCACAGGCGCGGTGGCGGTCAGATACCCAATGACGGTCTGTATGACGTCCGGGATCGGCATGCCCGTGAACCGCACAACAAGTCCGATCGCGAGCCCAATAAAAATCGGGTTTTTATAGAGCCCCATGAACGCTTTGAAGAATGCGCGATGGAACTTTTCTTCGGGGTAGGCGCCTGCGTCGGCCACAGCCAAAGCGAGTGGGATCATCACCATATTTTCGACGATCAGTGCCCACGCCAGAATGTCAAAAGCGGCCTCGCCCACCACGAGCGCCGCAATCGGGTAGCCCATAAAGCCGCTATTCGAGTTCGACATGCCCAAGGCATACATCGCGCTGGCGGCAAAGCCATTCTTGCGCAAGTTATGCATGACAAAGATGCCTGCCATCATCAGCAGCAAGGACGCCCCACCATAGACGAGCATGAAGTGCCAGTTCAGCGCGGCGGCCCCTTCGCGGTTCACAGCGCCCGCGATCATGACCGGCATACAAATGCGCAGAACAAAAGTCCCCAAGGCCTTTGAAACGTCGCGGCTGATATAACCGGATTTGAGGCTGACAAAGCCTGTTGCGATCAGCATGTAAATTGGGGTCGTAATCGCAAGGATACTGAACATCGGCACTACAGCTTTGGAATAAGGGGTGTGTCTTACTGATGGGCGATCCGCGTCCAAGCTGCAAGGGGCGCGGCGCACAAGGGCTTGCAATCCGTTAATTGCAGCGCTTCAGTCCAGACAGCGTTGCGCGAGTGCATAGGGGGCAGGCAATGGCAGAGATTCTGGTGCTTGGGGCAGGGATGATCGGCGTCTCGACTGCGCTGGCGTTTCAAGAGCGCGGACATGCGGTCACGTTGTTGGATCGCCGTGCCGCAGGGCAGGAGGCCAGCTATGGCAACGCAGGATTCATCAGTGCAGACAGCACAGAGCCTTATCCTTTGCCCCGTAATCTCAAGACTCTTGCGGCCTTCGGGCTGGGGCTGCGCAATGATGTGACCTACGACCTGCGGGCCGTACTGCGTATGGCGCCCGCCCTCTGGCAGTACTTGCGGCATTCGCGCCCCGACAGGGTCGCAGAGCAAGCGCGCACCTATGCGGAAATGGTCCGCCGCTCGACGGTCGCCCACCAGCGCCTGATCGATGCTGCGGGTTTGGGCAATCTGGTCCGCCGCTCTGGCTATTATGAAATCCGGCGCGATCCGCGCACAGCCGAGGCCGAGGCTCGGGATGCGCAGGCCCTTGGCCGCGATTATAATGTGTCGCCTGAAATCCTGAGTGGGGCAGAACTGTGCCGTCGAGAGCCTGCGATCACCTCCGAAGTTGGTGGGGCAATTTGGTGGCCACAGACGTGGCTCTGCGCTGATCCCGGTGCGTTGGTCGAAGGGTATGCAGAGCTGTTTCGCAACCGTGGTGGTACATGGGTGCAGGGGGACGCGACGACCCTTGAACAGGTGTCCGGCGGTTGGCAGGTTCAGTCCGACGGCGGCCCAATCAGCGCAGAACATGTGGTTGTTGCCATGGGGGTGTGGTCGCCAAAATTGCTGGCAAGGTTCGGCTACAAAATCCCTATGGTCTACAAGCGTGGCTACCACGCGCACTTTGACGCGCCGCGCGGGCTGGGGGCGTCCATCATGGACGGAGATAACGCCGTCGTGCTGACCAGCATGAACAAGGGCCTGCGTCTGGCGACGGGCGCTGCGCTGGTGGATATGTCCGCGCCTGCAGACACACGGCAGATCACCCGAGGTGCCAAGGGCGTGTCCGATATTATCGAATTGGGCCCCCGCATCGCAGAGCCGCAATGGTACGGCACGCGTCCTTTTATGCCTGACATGCTGCCCGTCGTCGGGGCTGCCCCGAAACACAAGGGGCTGTGGTGCCACTTTGGCCACGGACATCTGGGCTTTACCAAAGGGCCAGCCTCGGCCGACCTTCTGGTGCAAGCTTTCGAAGGCGGGCGGTCCGATGTTTTGGATGCGATCACTCCTGCCAGAAAATATGCATTGGGTTGCTAAGGCGCGTATATAACTGGGGCATTTGCAGAAATGCGGGAATGCACTCTGGATGTGTTAGCGGAAACTATGCTAGAGCCAAAATTGCATACTGTTGTACACTGAAAAGTGGGTTTCATGTTTGACGGGTCCCTTCAGCGCACCGCTCTGACGCTTGCCGTTGGCACAACGGGCGCATTTGCCCTGACCTTTGTCGGCTTTCCTGCGGCCCCGCTCGTGGGGGCGGCGCTCGCGACCTCGGCGCTCGCATGGAGCGGGGTAAAGCTTTACTTGCCCAACCGGCTGCGCGATGTCGGGTTTCTGATCATCGGATCGTCCTTGGGCTCGGGCTTTCGCAGTGAGCTGCTGGGACAGATCGGGGGCTGGGCCCTAAGCCTGATCCTGCTGTGCCTGTCGATCTTTGCCACCGTTGTCGCCAGCCGCGCCATTCTCATGCGCGGATTTGCCAAGGATCGTGAAACTGCTCTCTTGGCCAGTTCTCCGGGGACATTGTCCTTGGCGCTGTCCATGGCGGTCAGCGGGCGAGGCGATGCGACGACCGTGTTGATCCTGCAATGCATGCGCCTGCTGATCCTGTCGGCTGTACTGCCGTTGGGTATGCTGCTGCTCGGGGTCGAGGCGGGTACGGCCACGGGCCCAACCGAGACGCTGGGGTTGGTTGCCTTGCTTGGAATGTTGGCCGTTGGCGGTGCATTCTCGTGGGCAATTGCTCGCCGTGGCTTCCCGGCAGCTTATCTGCTGGGTGGAATGATCGTCAGTGCGGTGGCCCATGTCACGGGGATCGTGCACGGCTTGCCGCCCGCAGAATTGATCTTTGCGGGATTCTGTGTGACCGGATCTGTCATGGGGGTGCGGTTCACGGGCATCCGTCCAGCGGACATCCTGCGCCTCTTTACGGCCAGCGCCGCGAGCGTTGGGGCTGCGGCGCTGATTTCGATGGGGTTTGCCGGGGTTGCCTCGGCACTCACGGGGTTACCGTTCGGCCAAGTCTGGGTTGCCTATTCCCCAGGCGGTGTCGAGGCGATGGCGGCCATCGGTCTCGCTCTGGATTTTGACGGGGCTTATGTCGCTGTGCACCACCTGTGCCGGATCGGGTTCCTGATGGCCCTGATTCCGTGGATGGCGCGGCGCCAAGGTTAGGGCCTTATGCCTCGCGCTTGGCTGTCTGTTCTGCGTAGGATTCTACAACAGAGCGCAGGCGCCACGCGGCCCACATGCTCATGCAGAATTCTTTGTTATCTTTGCCCAACTTATTCGAATGGGCGAGGGCTGTTGTGGCACTGGCTGCGATAGGTTGCTGCATCAAAAGTCTCCAATCCAAGCCGGCTGGAACAAGGGGCCGGGGGGGTACACAGACATCGGCAGAACGCACCGATGAAACCAATTTGTAAGCTTAATGATACATTAACCTACCCTTTTGGGGTAGCAAAAAGTTAAGTCTTGAAGCGAAAGTGAGTGGGTTTGCATGTGATTTTGGCAGCGCAGCATGCACTATGGCGCCTGTGGGTTGGCAGCGCACATAGAAACACCCGCGAGGCGTGAAACCCAGCAGGTGTTAAGGTGAATCAGTGTGTCAGCTTACAAAGCGATCGCGCGCGCGGTGCTATCTAGGAACTGTGCCAGCTTCTGGCGGTCCAATGGCTTGAGCAGCAACTCGATGTCCAGAGTTTTGCAAGTTTGTCTAAGCTCAGGTGACCGATCCGCCGAAATAATCGCGCAGGGAATACGGCCCAGACTGTCTGTGACGGCGCAGTAAAGCTCTGTTCCCGACATGCCTGGCCCAAGCTGGTAGTCTAGCAGCAACACGTCTGGCGAAATTTGCAGCACCGACAGCAGGTCTAGCGCAGATGGCGCGTCCTCGGCCTCGATCACGTTGACGCCCCAACTCTCGACAAGGATCGAAATCGCGCGCCGCAGCTGCGGGTCGTTCTCGACCAACAGCACAATCAGACCCGATTGCGCCAGTCCTACGGGGCGGGTGGGGCGGTTGGACGGGGTCAGGGCGGGCTCTGCCTCGCCCGCGACAGGGACGTTCACCATAAAGCAGCTACCGCGACCGACCTCGGACCACAGGCCCAGAGGGTGCCCCAAACGCGCACAGGCGCGCTCTACGATGGCCAGTCCTAGGCCAAGCCCCTCATTCGCGCTGGCCTTGGTGTCCAGCCGTTTGAACTCTTCAAAGATGGCGCTCTGATCCTCTTCGGGGATGCCGACGCCTGTGTCCCACACCTCAATGCGAGCAGAGCCGCCATTGCGGCGCACACCGACCAACACGCGGCCTTTGGGGGTGTAGCGGATCGCGTTCGAGATCAGGTTGCGCACGATGCGGCGTAAGTAGGACGGGTCGCTCTCGACCATCAGGTTGCTGTCAACGATGCACAGCTCCAGCCCCTTGCTGTTTGCGTGGATCGTCATTTCATCCCGCAAAGGAGACAGGATTTCACGCAGAGCAAAGCGGCGGATGTCGAAACTGAGGCCATCAGATTCCAGTTTCGAAATATCCAGCAGGGCGTCAATGATCTGTTCTGCGCCGGTCAGCGCGGTCTCAGCCTTGGCTAAGACCGCCATGTCATTTTGGCAGGTCGCGTTGTCCGCGAGCGAAGAGATGAACAATTTTGCCGCCGATAGGGGCTGCAGCAGATCGTGGCTGGCTGCCGCAACAAAGCGGGACTTGGACGCATTCGCCCGCTCGGCGGCGGACAGAGCATCCTCTAGCTCTAGTGTGCGTTCCATGACGCGCTGTTCGAGGATCTCGTTCAATTCGTACAGCTTCTGCGCGGCTTCGCGTTCGGCTGTCACGTCGGTGCAAGAGATCACAAAGCCTTGGTCCGGCATGCCACGGCCAAAGATCTGCAGGGTCATGTTCTCGCGCTTGACCTCGAACGAAATCGGGAACTTCGGCCCCTTGGCCATCGCCCACCGCAAGAAGCTGACGCGGTCCATGCCACGGCTAAAACGGACGTCATCGCCAAGCCGTTCCAGGAGTCCATCGAACGACGCGCCGATGGTCAGGCGGCGAACGGGCACTGACAAAAGATGGCTGATCTTCTGGTTCCAGCCGACCAGTTGGGCATTCTCGTCGAAGACGCAGACCCCTTGGTTCAGGTGATCCAAGGTCGCGCGGATCATACGGGTCTGTTTGTCTTTGAGACGGGCACGCTCCTGACGCTCCATCCGCATGATGTCTGTCACGTCGGTCTGTAGGACCACGGTACCGCCATTGCTGGTACGGTGTTCGGACACCTGCAGCCACCGGTCGCCAGTCAGTTCGACGTTGAACATGACGTGGTGGTCTTTGTGGCGGCGGATGCGGCGGGCGCACCAGCTGTCGGCAGTTTCCTCTGTCGGCAGAGCCAATTGCGCGGATTCCGCAATGTGGCGGACGTATTCCTCGAACGACAGGCCGGGTTTGAGATAGGCCTGCATGTTCCTGAAATCACGGCAAAAACGTGAGTTCGACATGACCAGAACGTCTTCGGGATCGAATAGGGCAAAGCCTTCGGACACGGTCTCGATCGCATCGGCAAGGTTCCGGCGCGCGGCTTCGGTTTCGGTGTGCGCCTTGGCCAGAGCGGCGTTGGAGTCGTGCAGCAGCTCCAGCGTGCTTTCTAGTTCCAGCGTCCGCTCGCGCACACGCTTTTCCAGCAGGGCGGCGCGTTCGAACTGGGCATAGGCCGCGTTCGATTGGGCGGTGCCGTACTCAACGCGGCTCATCAGCGCCTGCGTGATCTTCATCAGCTTTTCGTTCTGGCGTTCCAGACTGTCAGCGGGGTTGATCAGCGACATCAGGCTACCTCGTTGTCGGTCGGGGGGTAGATGGCCACCCCGGTCAGCGTTTGGTTAACATGCAGAGCACCGAACTGTTCACCATATGTCGAAAACCCGATCACGCGGTTTTCCGAAAGCAGGGCAGAGACCTCTCTGGTCTTTTGCCGCTGGTCCGCCGCGATGCGGCGTAAAATACAATCGCACCCGAGGATTAGATCAGGCTCTTGTTCCGCGCTGAGTTTCCCAAGGCCCTCGCGCAGGTTCTCGACGATGTCCTGATGTTCGGCCAGCGTCAGAACCATGCCTTCGTTGATCGCGGAGAAGAACACCAGCTCGCCATGCTCGTTCACGCGTTGGATGGCGCGGACGTGGTGGCTGTCCCCTAGACGCACGACCACGGGGTGCTCGGCAAAGGTAAAGGGGTCAAGCTGGTTCGGATCCTTGCCCAAAAGGCGTGCGTATTCGGCGGCGGCGGGCTCTGCGTTGATCTCTTGGACGGTGCGGGCCTCTGGGTTGGCGGCGGTCACGACCATGCGCATTTCGGTCGGGGCCAGATTGTCGTGGCTGAACACTTTGACAGGGCAGGCGCTGCGGACCAGCGCCAGCACGGCCGCATTCTCCATAATCTCGCCATTGTGGCTGAGCCACGTCTGTTTGAAATTGACCCCATCGCCCGCAGACCCGCCGAACAAGGGCATCGGCCCGAGGCCAGAGGCCAAGACCGTGGTCAGGCTCTCTTCGCTCATGGACAGGCCGTCGACCAGCAGAAACGCGAATTCGTGGGGGCGGTCGGGCGCAGTCTGGGCCAAGGCCATGCGCTGCTGGATCAAGGTATCAATGATCTGCTGGTCGTCTGCCATGTTCAGCAGGTCCAGCGCGTAGGTGATGGAAGTGAAGTAGCGGGCAGGGAAGCCCACGCAGAGGATCTGACCCTCTTCGTAGCCCTCGGCCCCCAGCTCTCCGGCGGTGGTGCAGCCCAACACATCGGCACCCTCGAAGGCGCCAGAGGCATCCTCGATCAACTGTTTAAAATCCGCACAGGGAGCAGCAAACAAGCACACCAGCGCAAATGGATCGTCTCCCAGCTGTAACCTGATCTCCTCCATCAGATTGGGCTGGTCGCACGTCACCTGCGCAACACGCATCGCTTTCTTGTCAGCGGTCTCCTCCCTGCCGGAACGTGGTAGCGCTCCGTTCACTCGACCGGTGTCCTCTTACATATTTGCCCGAGGATGGGCGATTACTCTGTGGTTGGCAAGACCCTGTTAAAGTTGGCCTCTTGCGCGATCAAAACTGCCTGAGTCCGGCTGTGCACACCGAGCTTTCGCATGATTGCGGTAACGTGTGCTTTAACTGTCGTTTCAGCGATCGACAGGTCATAGGCGATCTGTTTGTTGAGCTTACCTTCGCAGATCAGGTTCAGGATGCGTGCCTGCTGGTTGGTCAGGGACGACAGGCGCTGAAGCGCGTCTTCTTGGTTGCCGCCCTCACCATTCTGGCCGTTGGGATCAATGTAGCCTTCGGGGACAAAGGGCTGTCCGGCCTTGACCGCGTCATAGGCCATCTGGAACACCGCCCGCTGCGCCTGTTTCGGAACAAAGCCATTCGCACCGGCTTGCAGGGCGCGGCTGATCATACGGTTGTCGGACATGGACGAGGCGATGACGATCGCGGCCTTGGGGGTCGCGTTGCGCAGGCGGATCAGCCCGTCAAGGCCATTCACATCGGGCAGGTTTAGATCAAGGATGATCATCTCGATCTTGGGGTCGGCGCTCACGGCTTCTAGCGCATTTTCCAAGGTGCCAGCGGTGTGGATTTCGCCAAAGTTGGCGATGGACCGCAGTGTTAGCGTCAACGCGTCACAAAAGAGCGGGTGGTCGTCAACGACCAGCGCGTTTCCGGCTGCGATCTGTGAAGTGGCGCGATGTTGCATGAATCTGTCCTCGTGTTCCTCGATTGAGGATAGCCGTTTTTCGCGAATGGCTTCTGTTACCAAAAAGTCTAATACCGCAGGGTATTATGCGCCACGTCCAAAACGGCCGGAAACACAAAAGGCGCCCGGTCGAAACCGGACGCCTCTGGTACCTCTGGGAGAGGTTGGGGATTAGTTGGCGGACGCCAGCTGCTTGGGCAGCTTGAATGTCCAGACCATGCCACCTTGGTTCAGGTAGTTGACCTTCTTGGCCACTTCACCACCCCAGAGCGGAACCGCGCCGCCCCAGCCGGAAACGACCGAAACATACTGCTCGCCGTCCATTTCCCATGTGACAGGCTGGCCCACGATGCCCGAGCCGGTCTGGAACGACCACAGCTCTTCGCCAGTCGCGTCATCCAGAGCGATGAACTTGCCTTCGGGGGTGCCAAAGAACACCAGACCGCCTGCGGTGGTCATCACGCCGCCCCAGAGGGGTGCGTCGTTCTTGTATTCCCAGACCCATTCGCCGGTGTCCGGGTCAATCGCCTTGAGCGAGCCGATGTGGTCTTCGTAGTTCGGCTTGATGGTGAAGCCCGAACCCAAGTATGCCGCGCCCTTCTTGTAGGTCACAGGCTCGTTCCAGATGTCCATGCCCCACTCGTTCGAGGGAACGTAGAAGTTGCCGGTGTTCTGGCTGAACGCCATGGGCATCCAGTTCTTACCACCCAGGAACGAGGGCGACGAGAAGACGACTTCGCCTTTGCCACCGTCAGCCGCGTTCGCGGGATTGCCGGGACGGTTGGGCTCGTTAAAGATCGGACGACCGGTCTCGTCGATGCCATTCGCCCAAGTGATGTCCTTGACGAAGGGGTTGGCCGATACGAACGCACCGTCTTCGCGGTTCAGAACGTAGAAGTAGCCGTTACGGTCCGCGGTTGCGAAGCGCTTGTTGCCCTCGCGGTCGGTATAAGCAACGACTTCGTTCACACCGTCATAGTCCCAGCCTTCGCGGGGAGTGGTCTGGAAGTGCCACTTGATGTCGCCGGTCTTAGGGTCGATGCCGACGCGGCTTGCTGCGTACAGGTTGTCGCCGGTGTTGCCTTCGGTGGGCTCACCTGCGCCGCGCAGCCAGCTGTTCCAAGGGGCAGGGTTACCTGCGCCGAAGACCAGAGTGTCGGTCTCGATGTCATACGAGCCACCCAGCCAGGTCGCGCCGCCACCGGTCTTCCAAAGGTCGCCGGGCCAAGTCGCGTTCAGGGTGCCGGTCATGGTCGATTCTTCGCCATTCAGCGTGCCCATGTGGCCTTCGATCATCGGACGCGTCCAGACGATGTCACCAGTGTCAGCGTTGCGGGCCTGAACTTCGCCGACGATGCCGAATTCACCGCCCGAGTTACCGGTCACAACCAGACCGTCAACGATCAGGGGTGCCGCAGTGTAGCTGTAGCCAGCCTTGTAGTCCGCGATCTTGTCACGCCAGACAACGTCGCCGGTCTTCAGGTCCAGCGCAACGATACGTGCGTCCAGAGTACCAAAGAAGATTTTGTCGCCGTAGATCGCCGCACCGCGGTTGATCACGTCACAGCAGGGCAGGATGCCTTCGGGCAGGCGGGCGTCGTACTGCCACAGCTCTTCGCCGGTCATCACGTCGATCGCGTAGAGACGCGAATACGAACCGGTCACATACATGATGCCGTCATAGATCAGCGGCTGGGTCTCTTGACCGCGCTGCTTTTCGCCGCCCATGGAGAAGGCCCATGCCGGAACGAGGTTCTTGACGTTATCTTTGTTTAGGATTTCCAGCGGCGAGTAACGCTGAAGGTCGCGGCCCATGCCGTTGGTGACAACGTTCGACGTGTCCATACGGTCGTTGGCCAGCATCTCCTCGGTGACTTGCGCGTGCGCGGCAGTGATTGCCAGCGCGCTCACCGACATTGCGGCTAGAAGTTTCTTCATTATGTCCTCCCTAGACGGTCAGTTCAGCTCCGAACAATGGAAAATGGAGCCGTCCTGAGCATCAGTATACGGACGCGAGGTTTGATAGGTATCCGGCCTTAGTCTTACGACCCCTAGAGACTTGACATACTCCCTCCGTTATTCCGCACATTTGAGTCGCTGCAGGTGCATAATTTGTTGCGGGGTCGAACGTGTTTCATCCGGCCCCGAACGCGCGTCACTCAGAGATGGCGCTGTTGTCCTGTGTTGTGATCGAGGTCAGGTACGCAAGGATGAAATCCTGCACTGTCCTGTCTTCGATCCCCACGTGGCGCATCTTGGTGCCGGGCATAAAACCGTCGTTGTCCTCCATCCACGCGCGCAGGGCAGCTGGGGTCCAAACGATGCCCGATGCCTCCAAAGCAGTCGAATAATCATAATCCTGATAACTGCCAGCGGCGCGGCCGACGATGTTCTCTAGCGGCGGGCCATAAGAGTCGTGATCCGCGTCGGGGGAGTGGCACCGGCGGCATTCCGCTTGGAACAGGGTCTCGCCCGCGGTGACTTTGACGGCCTCAAAGGTGCTGTCGGCGGCGATGGCGGGGGCGGCCGAAACGGCGGTCACGGCCGCGCATAAAATGGTGCAAAAACGATGCATTTTTCCCTCCTTGGGTTGTGCGTCCCAAGGCTAGAAGCACGCATTTCGCGCTCCTTTGATACAGGTCAACGGAGAGGGGGCTCCGATATCGTCCTTTGGTCGTAATTTGCGCTGATTGGGGGGACATGTACCATGGGCGCAACTGTCAGGGAGGACAATCACATGACCTTTGCAAGGGCGCTGAGCACGGCCTGCACCGCACTGATTCTGGGTGCAGGCGCAGCCACTGCCGAGACCCCCGTCATCCGCGCGGCGGTTCTGGAGTTCGGAACCGTGAACTGGGAACTCGACACCATTCAGCATTATGAGCTGGACGCACAGAACGGGTACGATCTGCAAGTTCAAGGTGTCGCGGGCGGGTCTGCAGCCCAGGTGGCGTTTCAGGGCGGCGAGGCCGATGTGATCGTGTCGGACTGGCTCTGGGTGGCGCGCCAGCGGGCGGACGGACATGATTATGTGTTCGTGCCGTACTCCAAGGCTGTGGGTGGTGTCATGGTCGCTGGCGACAGCCCAGCGCAATCCCTAGAGGATCTGAAGGGGCAGAAGATCGGCATCGCGGGCGGTCCCTTGGACAAGAGCTGGCTGATCCTACAGGCATATGCCCAGCAAGAATACGGCATGGATTTGGCTGCAGAGACCGAGCAAGTCTTTGGCGCACCGCCACTGGTGTTCAAGACCGCGCTTCAGGGCGAGACCCAAGGGGCGATCAACTTCTGGCACTTCATGGCAAAGATGCAGGCAGCCGGGATGCGCCAACTCGTGTCTGTGTCGGACGCGGCCTTGGCCTTGGGGCTCGACCCCGAGACCCCTCTGTTGGGCTACGTGTTCAAAGGCGAGATGCTGCGCGACCATCCCGAAATCCTAGAGGGGTTTGCCGCATCATCCCGCGCGGCCAAGGACTTGCTGGCCGAGGATGACGACGCGTGGACCCGTTTGCGTGACCGCATGAACGTCAAGAATGACGCGCAATATGACGCGCTGATTGAGGGCTTCCGCGCGGGCATCCCCGCCAAGGGCGCCGTAAACGAAGAGGCCGCGGCCAAGATGCTGGCACTGATGGCCGAGCTTGGCGGCTCGGACCTGATCGGGAACGCAACCACCTTGCCCGAAGGCGTCTTTGTCCAGCCGGGTAGCTAGGGCAGGGCGAATGGCGCTTCGACTCGTGGCATCGAATGACACCATCTCACAGGGGGCGGACACGCCTCCTGTACTGACCGTTGCCTTGGATGGCATGTCCTATGGCACGCGGCAGGTGCTCGGTGCGATTTCTCTGAAACTTGCGGCTGGGCAGACGTTGGCGCTGACCGGGCCTTCAGGGATCGGCAAGTCCACATTGGTGCGGATCATCGCAGGCTTGGAGTCGAAGTATCAGGGACAAGTCATCCGCCCCGACCAGATTGGCATGGTGTTTCAGGAACCGACCCTCATGCCGTGGCGGTCGGTACTCGACAATCTGATTCTGACGGCTGGGGTCACTGCCGAAGGCGCTGAAAAGGCGCTGGAAGAGGTTGGCTTGGCGGGTCGGGGCGCGGATTTTCCACGTCAGCTTTCGCTTGGACAACAGAGGCGTTTGGCCTTGGCGCGCGCGTTTGCCGGTTCGCTAAAGCTTCTTCTATTGGACGAGCCTTTCGTATCGCTCGACCCAGACATGGCCAATGAAATGATGAGCTTGTTCGAAGCTCTGCGCGACCGGCGTGATGTGGCGACCCTAATCGTCACGCATTCCGCCGAAGAGGCAACACGTCTGGCGGATCGCATTCTGCGTCTGGATGGCAGCCCCGCACAGATCGTACGGGGCTAGGTCCGTTCAAAACAGCGGGGCGTACCGCCAATTGTCCGCGTCTGGCGTGACTTCGTCCAGATCGTAATCGGCCCCTTGTAGACGGCGCGCAACGGGCAGGCCGTCTTTGGCAGCCTCGTCCACATACTGACGGCCAAGCTCTGCGTTTTGGGTGATCCCGTGCCCGCGCATCAGGTTGATGCCGTGGTTGAACTTGCCCACCGGATCCCCAAGCTCTGCGGCGCGCTGATCCCACTGTGCGGCGGCGTCGGGATTGTACTCGCCACCAAAGCCGTTGTTCTCCATGTAGCTCATCCATGTCATGGCGGCGGTGTATCCCGCCTCGGCGCAGGCTTCGAAGATTTTGCGGGCGGTGTCGTGGTCGCCGGACTTGGTCATCAGATAGCCAGAAGCGCAGACCATCATGTCCACTTTGCCCTCTTCGGCTTTCTTCAAGTTATTCTGCCAAGTCAGCTCTTCGGGGTTGAGCGTGCCGTCCTCGGGGCCGTATTCGGCGGCGGTTGCAGGGGCCGCAAAAACGGCGGCGATCAGGGCCAAAGTCAAACGCATAAAAAATCCTCCCATGCTTTACCTAGCACAGGAGGCCAAATTTTTCACGGTTGCTATGGTCGTAGATCAGCCCTTGCGGCGGGTCATGCCCCGTTCTGGGTCGTAGCCCCAAATCGCCAGAAGCATAAATGCGACCAGCGCGAGGACCGTCCACAGCAGTGCCATCGGCTCTAGCCGCAGGTAGAGCGCAAAGCGGATCAATTCGACTGCGTGGGTAAAGGGGTTCACCGCGCAGATGTCCCGTAGCAGAGGCGAGCTTTCGGCCATTTTCCACAGCGGATAGAGCGCCGACGACAGAAAGAACATCGGGAAGATCACAAAGTTCATGACGCCTGCGAAGTTCTCCAGTTGCTTGATAAAGCTGGATAGCGCCAGCCCCAGCGCCCCCAGCATCAGCCCTGCAATGATCAGCGCGGGCAGGGCGGCCAGATAGCCCCAAGGCGCGACCGTGATGTCGAACAGCGCCGCGACGGCAAGGAAGGTATAGACCTGCAGGATCGAGATTGCCGTAGACCCGCATAGTTTCGAAAACAGAAGCCACCAGCGCGGCAAGGGCGCGGTCAGCAGCAGGCGCATAGACCCCATTTCACGGTCATAGACCAAGGACAAGCTGCTCTGCATTCCGTTGAACAGCAGGATCATCCCGCAGAGGCCGGGGACGATGTAGGTCTCGTAGGTGATGTAGGTTTGGTAGGGTGGAATGATCGACAGCCCCAGCGCGGCACGGAAACCGGCCGCGAACACCAGTAGCCACATCAGCGGACGCACCATGGCGGCGATGAAGCGTTCACGCTGGTGCACAAAGCGCAGAGCCTCGCGTTTGACGATGGCGCTTAGGGCGGTGAGGTAGATGTTCATGCCTGCGCTCCGGTGAGGGAGAGGAAATAGTCGGACAGGTCGGCACCCTCACGCAGATCTCCCGCGTGTCCGTCCGCCAGCTTTTCGCCCTGGTGGATGACGATCAGGCGGTCGGGGTCGTGGACTTCGTCCGTCAGGTGCGTGGCCCAGAGGACGGTCAGGCCGTCTTCGGCGCACAACTGGTGCACATGGTCCGTGATGCTGCGGCGGGCGGCGGCGTCAAGGCCGACAGTCGGCTCGTCCAGCAGCAGCACATCCGGCTGGTGGATCAAAGCGCGGGCGATTTCCGTGCGGCGGCGGTGGCCCCCATTCAGGGCGCGGGCCTTTTCCCCCGCGCGTTCGCGCATATTCAAACGGTCCAGCGCAGCGTCGATGCGGGTGCTGGCCTCGCGGCCCGAGAGCCCGTGCAGGCTGGCAAAGTAGGACAGGTTTTGCCGCACGCTCAGGTCCAGATCCAGCGTCTGGTTCTGAAAGACGACGCCCATGCGGGCCAGGGCGGCGCGGGGCTGTGCCTTGAGGTCATGACCTGCAATCTCGATCCGCCCTTCGGACGTCGTGAAAAGCCGGGTCAGTAGACCGTAGAGCGTTGATTTTCCGGCACCGTTTGGCCCCAGTAGAGCCCCGAATGCACCGGCTTCGAGGGTGAACGACACGCCCTTCAGGGCCTCTTTCGCGCCGTAGCGGTAGCGCAGATTTTCGACATGCAGGCCTACGGTCATGCGGTGTCGTCCCCTCCCTCTGATATGCTGCGGTGGGCAAGTCGACCCAAAGGTTCCGCGCCCGATCAGACTGCACGCAAAGCGCAGGCACGGGCAAGGGGCTGATGCCCCCACCAGACCGCCACAAAAGTCGGAATGGGGCAGGGCGCATGCGCTCTACGACCAATGTCCCACACCCACACCCGTTAGATAGTCAATCCCCCCAACCAAGGTCTAATACCGCTCTTCCCCCCTGCATTTATAACAAAACAAAAAGACGCGAACACGGCACCACGGAGGAGACCCCCAATGCCCAAGACAATTTCGACCCTCGCCCTAGGTGGCGCGGCGATCGCCCTGACCGCGACACTCGCGCTGGCTCATGGCGATGTGACCCCTCAGGCTGTGAACACCGAGGGCCTGCCTGCCGTAGGTGACGAATGGCTGACCGAAAACCCCTACCGCGCGGAGGAAGCGGGCCAGGAGGTTTGGGAAAAGGCGATCGCGATTGGCGACTCTGGCTACAACCAGAACTGCGCGCGCTGCCACGGTTTGGGCGTTGTTTCGGGCGGTCTGGCCCCTGATCTGCGTTTCCTTGAGGCCGAGGAATACGGCGACGAATGGTACGTAGAGCGTTTCCAGTACGGCTATACACAGAACGGCATCACCAAGATGCCTGCGTTCGGCGAACTGCTGGGCCAAGAGGCCGCGTGGGCAATTCGTACCTACATCGAAACCCGTCCTGATCAGGACCAGATTGACGAGCTGACACCCGAACTGCTGGCTCTGCGTGACAAGCTGGCCGCCATGGCTGACGGCGGTGAAGGTGACGCGGATGCGATCCACGACGAGCTGGCCGAAATCGCTGGCGGTATCGAGACCCTGTCCGGTGCTCCTGTTGCGGACAGCGTGGCAAGCCGTGCGGCGCACATCCTAGAGAAGGGCGGCGATGATGCCTATCACAAGGCAGCCGAGACCCTGACCATCGGCCTCTCGTCGGCGCACTAAGATGCAGCGGACAAGAGCCCTCTCTCTCCCCGCTCTTGTTCTCTCTTTGGTCGTGGGCGGCGTCACCGCTGCCCACGCCGAGGACCCTTGCGCGGATTACGTCCCTCAGGAAAAACCTCAGAATGCCAGCCGCGATATCGTGGGGCTGGATTTGGATCAGATCATGGACCAAGGCTCCATGCTCTTTGCGGTTTACGAGGATTATCCGCCCTACAGCTGGATGGAAAATGGTCAGCCCAAGGGCGTGGATATCGAAATTGCCAAGCTGATTGCCGAGTACATCGGCGTCGAACCCAAGTTCAATTTCGTGATGTCCGGCGAAAATCTGGAAGCGGACCTGCGGGTCAACATCTGGAAAGGGTCCAATCTGGGCGGACGCATCGCCAACGTGATGATGCGCATTCCCTATGATTCCAAATTCAAATGTCGGGTCGAGCAGGTGACGTTCAGCGGCCAATATGCGGCCGAGAGCATCGCCATCGCCTACGACAAAGCGAGCTATCCCGAAGATCTGCCTGTGCCGGCCTATTTCCGGTTCGACAAGGTCTCGGTCGAGAATGACTCGATTTCCGATTTCTACTTGGGTGGCATGGCGGGCGGTCAGATGATGACCAACATCGTCCGCTTCCCGACCATGGAAGGCGCCATGGAAGCGCTGGCGAACCAAGAGGTCAAAGCCGCTATGGGTCCGATGGGCCAACTGGAGTATGGCGCAACCGAAACCATCGGTATTCACCAGCCGTCTCTGGCCGGTTTTGCGGTGTCAAAGTGGACTTTGGGTACGGCTGTGCACTTCAGCTACAAGGCGCTGAGCTACATGGTGGACGACGCCATCGCAGCGGCACTTGCCGATGGCCGCATTGCGCAGATTTACGCTGATTACGGAATGACCCATCAACCGCCTGTGCGGTGAAATATGTGGGAAACTCATCCCTTAGTCTAATATGCCATTTGACGGTTCACCCATAGGCTTGATGATGGAAGCGAGGGAGGACCGTTACCGTGAAAATGAACGACTCACGAGAGATTGCCGCAACGCCCGAAGTCGTATGGGCGGCGATCCTCGATCCAGAGGTGCTTAAACAGTGCATTCCCGGATGCGAATCCATGGAAGGCAGCCCCGAAGAGGGCTTTGATGCCACCGTTGTCCAGAAGGTCGGCCCCGTGAAGGCCAAGTTCTCGGGCAAAGTTAATCTCGAAGATATGAACCCGCCAAATTCAGTCAAACTGGTGGGCGAAGGGAAGGGCGGGGCCGCCGGTTTCGCCAAGGGCGAGGCGACTGTGACCTTGGCGCCATCTGACACTGGCACAACCCTGACCTATGATGTCGATGCCAAGGTCGGCGGCAAGCTCGCGCAGCTTGGCAGCCGCGTCATCGACGGCTTTGCCAAGAAGATGGCAGACCAGTTTTTCACCAATTTCCAGAATGTTGTGGAGGGACCTGCCGAGGAAGCAGCGCCCGAACCTGCAGCAGAAGAGCCAGCAGCCGCCGAAGAAGCGCCTGCGGAGAAGAAAGGATTTATCAAACGCCTGTTCTCGTGACAGGCTGGGTCTAAACGACCAAGCAATTCGCCAGCTAGGGAGGAGTTAGATGGCAAAACTATCAATGACCGTAAACGGTCGTGCCGTGAGCGGAGAAGCGGCAGGGAACCGCCTTTTGGTGGAGTTCCTGCGCGAGGATCTGCGGATGACCGGCACCCACGTCGGATGCGACACCAGCCAGTGCGGCGCGTGTGTTGTCCACGTCAATGGCAAGGCTGTGAAGTCCTGCACCATGATGGCCGCTGAAGCAGACGGTGCTGAAATCACCACAATCGAAGGCATCGCTGAGCCCGACGGCACCCTGAGCCGCGTTCAGCAGGCCTTTCAGGATTATCACGGCCTGCAGTGCGGTTTCTGCACCCCTGGCATGGTGATGACAGCCACCAAACTGCTCGAGCAGAACCCGTCCCCGACCGAAGCCGAAATCCGGCATCATCTCGAGGGTAACATCTGCCGCTGCACCGGCTACCACAACATCGTCAAGGCCATCATGGCAGCGTCCGGTCAGGACGTGTCGAAGATCGCCGCAGAGTAAAACGGCTACTGGCGCGAGGAGGTGCCGGTCGCATGGCGGATCGCTCCGCCGCAGTTTTAGGGAGGATGGACCATGCCAAAGGATTCAGGCATCGGCGCTGCATCGAAGCGGCGCGAGGACGTCCGGTTTCTGACGGGAACCGGCAATTATACCGACGACATTAACGTCTACGGTCAGACCTACGTGTATTTCCTGCGCTCGGACGTGGCGCACGGTAGGATCAACAACATCGACACCAGCGCTGCCGCCGCCATGGAAGGCGTTGTCGGCATCTTTACCGGCGCCGATTTCGAAGGCATCGGCGGGCTGCCCTGCGGTTGGCAGGTGACCGACCGCTTTGGCGAAGCTATGCAGGAACCGGCGCACCCCGTTCTGGCTCAGGGCAAAGTCCGCCACGTCGGTGATCCCATCGCCGCTGTTGTGGCCGAGAGCCTGCAGCAGGCCCGCGATGCAGCCGAAGCGATCGAGCTGGATATCGAAGAGCTGCCCGCCGTTGTGGACATGAAGGCCGCGCTTGAAGAGGGCAGCGCCAAGGTACACGACGACCTGACCTCGAACCTCTGCTACGACTGGGGTTTTGTTGAGGACAACAAGGCTGCAGTGGACGAGGCGATCAAGAACGCCGCGCACGTCACCACGCTGGAATTGGTGAACAACCGTCTGGTCGCAAACCCGATGGAGCCGCGCGTGGCTGTGGGCGAGTACAACCGTTCGAACGACGAGTCCACGCTCTACACCACCAGCCAGAACCCCCACGTGATCCGCCTGCTGATGGGCGCGTTCGTTCTGGGTATCCCCGAGCACAAGCTGCGCGTTGTGGCCCCTGACGTGGGCGGCGGTTTCGGCACCAAGATCTTCCACTACGCGGAAGAAGCCTTTGTGACCTTTGCCGCGCGCAAGCTGAACCGCCCGGTAAAATGGACCGCTTCGCGCTCCGAAGCGTTTATGTCCGATGCCCATGGCCGCGACCACGTGACCAAGATCGAACTGGCGCTGGACGCGGACAATAACTTTACCGCGCTGCGGACAGAAACCTATGCAAACATGGGGGCTTACCTGTCGACCTTCGCGCCGTCGGTGCCTACGTGGCTGCACGGCACGCTGATGGCGGGCAACTACAAAACGCCCCTGATCTACGTGAACGTAAAGGCCGTGTTCACCAACACTGTCCCTGTTGACGCTTATCGCGGTGCTGGCCGCCCCGAGGCGACCTATCAGTTGGAACGCGTGGTGGACAAAGCCGCCCGCGAACTGGGTGTCGACCCGATCGCCCTGCGCCGCCAGAACTTCATCTCGGAGTTCCCCTACGCGACGCCCGTGGCGGTCGAGTACGACACGGGCGACTACTTTGCGACCATGGACAAGCTCGAAGAGATCGCCGATCTGGCCGGTTTCGAAGCGCGCCGCAAAGAGTCCGAAGCCAAGGGTATGCTGCGCGGTCTGGGTGTGAACTGCTACATCGAGGCTTGCGGTATCGCGCCGTCGAACCTTGTGGGTCAACTCGGTGCCCGTGCGGGTCTCTATGACGCAGCGACCGTGCGTGTGAACGCGACCGGTTCGATCAGCGTCATGGTCGGCGCGCACAGCCACGGTCAGGGCCACGAAACGGCGTTCCCGCAGGTCGTTGCGGACATGCTCGGCATCGACGAGTCGATGATCGAAATTGTCCACGGCGACAGCTCGAAAATCCCGTTCGGCATGGGCACCTATGGCTCGCGCTCTTTGGCGGTTTGCGGATCTGCGATGGTCAAAGCGACCGAGAAGATCATCAAGAAGGCCAAGAAGATCGCCAGCCACCTGCTCGAAGCGTCCGAGGGCGATATCGAGTTGAAGGATGGCCAGTTCACCGTGGCAGGCACCGACAAGTCGGTGGCTTGGGGCGATGTGACCTTGGCGGCCTACGTGCCCCACAACTACCCGCTCGAAGACATTGAGCCCGGCCTCGAAGAGACCGCGTTCTATGATCCGTCGAACTTTACCTACCCGTCGGGTGCGTACTGCTGCGAGGTCGAGCTTGACCCCGAAACCGGCAGGGTCACGATCGAGCGTTTTGCGGCTGCAGACGACTTCGGCAACGTGGTGAACCCGATGATCGTTGAAGGTCAGGTTCACGGCGGCATCGGTCAGGGTATCGGTCAGGCGCTGCTGGAAAACTGTGTCTATGACAGCGAAGGCCAGCTCTTGAGCGCGTCCTACATGGACTATGCGATGCCCCGCGCCGAAGACGTGCCGTTCTATGTGGTGGATCATTCCTGCGCGACACCCTGTACCCACAACCCGCTTGGTGTGAAGGGCTGCGGCGAAGCAGGCGCGATCGGTTCGCCGCCTTCGGTGGTGAACGCGGTGATCGACGCGATCCAGTCGAGCGGCAAAAAAGACGTGACCCATATCGACATGCCGCTGTCGCCCCAGCGCGTCTGGGCAGCGATGAAAGGCTAATGACGGAGAGGGTGGACCGGGGGCGCTGCCCCCGGACCCCCGGAGTATTTCGAGAAAGAGAAAGCAGGAGACTGCGATCTCAGGAGGAGCGATATGTACGCATTCGACTTTGAAAAACCCACGACCGTCGCAGATGCAGTTGCGGCGCTGGCCGACGACGAGGCGCAGCCTCTGTCGGGTGGCCAGACCCTGATCCCGACGCTTAAGCAGCGTCTGGCGATGCCGTCCAAACTGGTGAGCTTGACGGGTATCCCAGAGATGCAGGGCGTCTGCAAAAACGACGCAGGCGAGGTCTGCATCGGTGGCGCAACCCCCCATGCTGTTGTCGCAGCCGAAGCTGGGGCGCACTATCCGGCGCTTGCGGCTCTGGCCAGCAACATTGGCGATCCGGCGGTGCGCAACCGTGGCACCATTGGCGGCAGCGTGGCCAACAACGATCCGGCGGCGTGCTACCCGTCGGCCGTATTGGCGTCTGGCGCAATTGTGGTGACCAACAACCGTGAAATCGCGGCGGATGACTACTTTGACGGCCTGTTCATGACAGCGCTCGAAGAAGGCGAGATCATCACCGAGGTTCGTTTCCCTGTCCCGCAGGCGGCGAATTACCAGAAGTTCGTGCAGCCTGCATCGCGCTTTGCGCTGGTGGGTGTGTTCGTGGCCAAGTTCGCCGATGGCGTCCGTGTGGCTGTGACCGGTGCGTCGAACGATGGTGTCTTCCGCTGGACCGAGGCCGAAGAAGCGCTGAGCGCGAACTTCAGCCCCGATGCGATCAACGGTCTGACCGTGGACGCAGGCGACATGATTGGCGATCTGCATGGCACGCCGGAATATCGCGCGCACCTTGTGGGCGTGATGACCAAGCGCGCGGTTGCCGCTGCCGGCTGATCTTCGATTGGTTTGAAAAAGAGGGCGCGTCGGGAAACCGGCGCGCCTTTTGCGTTATAGCGTCCGTAGGTTTCCGTCAGCGTCTACAACGGTGATCTTGTGCAGGTTCGCTTGCCGTTTCAGGGCACGCAGGGCGGTCAGGGGCATCATGCAGGCGGCTGTCGATAGGGCATCGGCCATGGCTGCGCTGTCTGCGGTGATGCTGACGGTGGACCACAGCGGGTGCTCGCCCTTCGGGCCTGTGATGTGGGGCGTGCCGTTGATCAGAGTGGCCGAGGGGCTCGAAGTCGCAACGGCGGTGCCTGTCAGGCTGGTCTGCCCGACAATGCCTTGGGCCGGGTCAGAGATCCCGAGATGAAAGGGGCCAGAGAGCGCCGCATATTCCCCGATGTTGATCAGGGCTTTATCCGCGCCCGCCGCCAGCAGGTCGGCGCGGATCAGGTCGGTGGCATAGCCTTGGGCAATGCCATTCAGGGTCAGGCTTTGGCCCGCGCCAAGGGTCAGATGGCGTCCGTTTCGCGTGGTGTGCTGCCAACCTGTCTTGGCCCGTGGGTTGGTCCAACGGGACTGGATCGACGGATCAAAGAGGCCGCCTGTCAGGCCGTGCGCCTCATCACACACGTCGATCAACTGCGCAAACTCGGGGGACATATCGGCCGAGCCCCGTTCATTCAGGCGCGTCAGGTCAGAGGGTTCATAGAGCGAAAAGGTCTGCTCGATCTGGCGCAATCTGCGCGGGATGGCGGACAGCATCGGGCCTGTTCGGTCTGGCAGGCCATAAAGCGTCACGCTGACCTCTGCCCCAAGCGCGATACCGGACCACGTATCCGCACGGGCCAGAGCGGGCGCGCAGGCAAACGCAGCAGAAAGCGTCAGGAAACGGCGACGGTTCATTCGGCGGCCTCCGGTTGTGGGCGGCGTTTTTGCGACTTTGCGGCAAGGATCAGGGGCACGCACTGCTTTGGGTCGTCATGGATGGTCACGCAATCAAGGCACTGGAAGCATTCGGAGTACTGGATTTCTCCGGTCTTCTTGATGGCGCCGTAATTGCATTTCACACGGCACAGCTGGCAGGGCGATCCGCATTCCACGCGCCGGGGAATCCAGCGGCGCAGTCGCAGGACGCCCCCGATCGCCATTAGCGCCCCGAGTGGACAAAGATAGCGGCAGAACCCTTTGAACACGAACAGGCCAAGCACCAGCCAGAGCGCGGCATAGGCCACGTAGTACCATTCGCGGATGAAAAACGTGGTGATCGCGGTTTTAAAGGGCTCGATTTCGGCGGCTTTGTCCATGTGGGCGGGGGCAAAGATTGTGACCGCGACCAATCCGGCAAGAGCGATGTATTTCACCGACTTCAGGCGCTGGTCCCAGGTGGCGCTGATGGTGATCTGGGGCAGGCGCAGCAACCGACCGATGTGGTGGGCAAATTCCTGAAGCGCGCCGAACGGGCAGAGCCAGCCACAGAACAGCCCGCGCCCCCACAGGACGAAACCGACAATCGCGGCAACCCACACAGCAAGGCCAAAGGGGTCATACAGCAGGAACGCATAGGATCCGCCTGCCAACGCCGTTTGCAGCGTGGCGAGGGGCGTGACGATGCTCAGTTGCCCTTGGCCCCACCAACCTACAAAGCCCAGAATGCCAGCCAGAACGGCTAGTCGGATCGGGGTAAACAGCTTGCGGGCGGCCAGCCACGATTGGCCGAACAACAAGACAGGGATCAGGAGTGCCATCGCGATGCCCAGGACAATCAGGTCGGTCTGGCGGCTGCGGATGGCTTCCTCGAACGGGGACAGACGGCGGACTTCGGCGGGGCGCGTGTAGAACCGCTCGGGGCTTGATAGGGTTGCGTCCAAAGAGACCGAGCCGGTCTCGGGTTGGAACATGCCGTGCTGTCGTTGCGCCTGAATAGAGAGCAGCCAGTCGCGGGTTGGATCAAAGCCGAGACGGCGGTCGGTGCGCAAGATCATGGCGGTGCCGTCGTGCAGGGCGTCCGGCGCATCATCGGCCAAAGTCACAAAGATGTCGGCGTCGCGCATCGCCACGGGCAGGCCATCTTGGTGCACTGCGATCAGGTCGGGCGAGGTGTTGCGCACGAAGTCTTCGGTCACCAGCCCGTGGCGGGCGGTCTCAACCATCAGGATCGGTGCGTCAGAGGTCGAGATCGACAGGAAGTACTGAAGTTCCTCGTAGGTATCCTCGTCCAAGACAGCGCGGGCGATCGAGGGCGGCCCCAGATCGGCGACCCACAGGTCCAGATACATGGCTTCGGGATCGTCCAGAGCCTCTGGGTCGTCATCCTGCCAGATCGTCCCCTCGAACAACTGTTGAACTTCGGCGTTGGTATAGGTGACGCGGTGGATCAGGTCTTGGTCTACGAGATCCTGCCAAGTCAGAGGCTCGTCAATCGACAGATCGGGCAGGGCAGGCGGCCCCGCCGAGACGCCTTGCATCTTTTCGCGGGCGACCTGCAGGGCGGCGGCCAAAATGCTTTCGTGGGCAATCCGGACCGACGCGGTGGCTTTGGTCACGCCATCCAAATAGACGAGCTGGCCGCCCTCGCCCCCCGCACCATATGGGGTGCCCACAACCATGTTGTCAGAAATCGAGAGCCCTCGATATTGCTCTAGGAATTGACGGAAAGGTGCCTCTCCCAGACCAGAGACAAAGATCGGCTCGTTATGCTCGATCAGTTTGACGTCCATAAAGCGCCCGTTGAGGTCCAGCACCACCAACATGTTGATCGGCGCGCCGGAGAAGCCGGGCAACGGGGCCATGACCGAGGTTTCAAAGACATAGCCCGTCTCGGCCCCGCCAGAGTTCAGCAGTTGCCAGACGCCCTTGTCATTCAGCGCCTCGCCCAAGGACATGGGCGGGACGATAAAGTCTTCGATGCGCTCGCGGGGCAAGCCCTCGGCGCTGGCGCAATGCGCAATGAACAGCCACGCGAGCGCGGCCATGACTCTCCGTAGAACTCCCATGAGCGCAGGTTAAGCACTGATCTTTTTGATGCCCTATGCGACCTTGGTCGCGGAACAGGATGTGTTAGGCTTCGGCTAGGCTGAATGCCGAACGGGAGGAGAGACCGGATGGGGAAATCTGGCGTCACGGCGGTTTCGCTGGCAGCGTTGCTATGTCTGTGGGTGGTGGCCGCATGGGCAACCGCGGATCCGATGGTCCTGCCTTACCCAGGCGAGGTTCTGTCCGTCATCGTCGATCATGCCCAAAGCGGCAAGCTCTGGACCCATATGGGGGCGACATTGCAGCGTGTGCTGATGGCGTTCGCTCTGGCGATGATCGGAGGCGGGGCGCTCGGGGTTGTTTTGGGGCAATCCGATCGGCTGAACCTGTGGCTCGACCCTTGGGTGACGGTGCTCTTGAACGTGCCTGCGCTCGTCATCATTGTGCTGTGCTATCTCTGGATTGGTTTGAACGAGGTCGCAGCGATCTTTGCCGTGGCCCTGAACAAATTCGCGATGGTCACTGTGACGATCCGCGAAGGGGTGCGTGCGCTGGACCGCGGCGTGACTGAGATGGCGCAGGTCTACCGCATGCCTTTGGGCGCGCGGTTGCGCCATGTGGTCTGGCCCCAGCTTGGACCATTTGTGGCAGCATCGACCCGCAACGGATTGGCCGTCATCTGGAAAATCGTGCTGGTTGTCGAATTTTTGGGTCGGTCCAACGGGGTGGGTTTCCAGATCCACCTCTATTTCCAACTTTTTGATACAGCGTCGGTTTTGGCCTATGCCCTGAGCTTTACCGCGCTCATGCTCGCGATCGAATATTTGATCGTGCAGCGGTGGGAGCGTGCGTCCAGCGCATGGCGTCGCGCCTAGTGCGGTTTGTCGCAGGACTTGTGCTTGTCCCCGCAAGGCCAGCGGGATAGCTGATCAGAATGAGCATTCCCGATACACCAAAACAGATCGCAGCGCCCCGAGACCGCCGCGCCGAACTGGCGCTACTGGTTGGCTCTTTTGCTTGGCTGGGACAGGCCGCGGCTATTGCGTCTGTTGTGGCGCGGGGGACTGCTGGCACACTTGACGCGGCGTTCGTGGCAATTTCGGCAGCCTTGGTTCTTGGCCTTGGGCTGTGCCGCGCAGGGCTCGAGAGGTGGGCCAGTGGCCGATTGACCGATCTGGCAGAGCGGCACGTTTCATCGCTGCGCCGTGCGATTATCGATGGCGAGTTGACACGCCGTCCATTGGCCGCGCCCGCCGCGCTGTCCAGTCTGGTTTCGGAAAAGCTGGAAATGCTGCGCCCTGCGATCCTGCGGTTCGGTCCGGCGCGGCTGCGGGCGATGGTGGTGCCCATGGCGCTGCTGATTATTGCTTTTACCCAGTCATGGTCAGCGGGGGCGATCCTGCTGGTGGCGGGGCCACTGATCCCTGTCTTTTCAGCGTTGGTTGGTATGGCCGCGCAACAGGCCAGCGCACGCCAACTGGATCAGATGTCGACGCTAGGCACGCTGTTATCCGAGCGGGTGGGCGCGCTGGTCGATATTCGGCTTTTGGGGTCAGAGCGTGCGGTGCTACGCGATTTCGAAGAGGCGACCAATGATCTGCGCGCGCGGACGATGGCGGTTCTGCGGATCGCCTTTCTGACCTCGACTGCGCTGGAATTGTTCGCTGCGCTCGGCGTCGCGATGATGGCAGTCTATGTTGGCTTTTCACTGCTGGGGCAGATCGAGTTTGGCACATACAGCGCGCCGCTCAGCGTGTGGTCCGGTGTGTTTTTGCTGTTGATTGCACCGGAATACTTTGCGCCCCTTCGCGATATGTCTGCTGCATGGCACGACCGCGCGGCGGCCTTGGCTGTTGCAGACGAGGTGATCGCATGGCGCGATGCCGAAATACCCGCCGTGTTGGGCCGCGGGGCAGAGGCGGCGGAGATCGACGGTCCAGCGGCTGTGTGTCTGACGGACGTCACCCTGCGCGTGGGCGACCAATTGATTTCTTATCCGGATGCCGAGGTGGCCGCAGGACAGGCCCTCGCGATCTCCGGCCCCAGCGGGTCGGGCAAGTCTACACTCTTGGCTGCGCTGGCGGGGTTGATGCCTGCAGAGGCGGGCGTGATTGAGGTCGCGGGCCGCGTGTTGACCGCGGCCACAGCGACGGGCTGGCGGCAGCGGATCGGTTGGATGCCCCAATCCCCCCACTTCATGAAGGCATCGGTACTGGCAAACCTGAAGCTCGCGCGGCCTGACGCGGATATGGCGGCTGTGAATAATGCACTGCAAGCCGCTGGAATTTTGTCGCAAATTCACCGCTTGCCCCATGGCATTAACGAAACATTGGGCGAAAACGGAGCGGGTCTGTCTGGCGGCGAAGCGCGCCGAGTGACACTGGCCCGTGCGCTCCTTGCGGGCGTAGATGTGCTGTTGGTGGACGAACCCACAGCGGATCTGGACGCCGAGACAGCTGCGGCGGTGCGGAGCACATTGCTTGGCCTTCGGGACGAGGGCGTGCTGCTGGTCATTGCGACCCATGATCCGGCGTTGCTTGCCGCGTGTGATCTGTCGATTGCGCCCAAGCCGAGGGGGGCAAGCGCATGACAGCGATGAAGCGTGTTTTGATCCTGTGCCTGCGCTCTGCCAAGGGGACGATGTGGCGCGGTGGGGCGTTGACCGTCTTGGTCCTGTTGGCTGGCGTGGGGCTGTTGTCGCTTTCGGGCTGGTTTATCGCGGCCGCTGCGGCGGCAGGTCTGGCAGGCGCGGGCCTGACATTTGACGTTTTTAAACCCAGTGCAGGGGTCCGTGCGTTGGCCTTGGGCCGGACGGCAGCGCGCTACGGGGAGCGGCTGCTCACCCATGATGCGACGCTCAAGGCGCTCGTCGCGGTGCGTTTGCGGCTACTGCGCGGGTTGATGGCGCAGCCCTTGCGGCGGCTCGAACGGGTCCGCGCGGGCGCTGCGCTGAACCGGATGATTTCTGATGTGGATGCTCTGGACGGGGTAACCTTGCGCCTGTTCCTGCCCGCGATTGCCGGTGCGATTACGTTAATCTTGGCCTCGTTGGGGCTGCTCTGGCTGATCGGTGCGCCGGTCGCTGGGTGGATCGCCTTGGTCTACGGCGGCAGCGCGTTGGCGATCGGCCGACGGTTCGGGCCCAAAGCGCTACCGGCCGCTCGGCGCGCGGAACGGGCGATCCAAGCCGTGCGCGCGCGGGCCAACGACGCCTTTGCCGCGCGAGAGGATCTGACGGTCTATAACGCACTGGATGCGCAGGCCGCACAAATCCACCGCGCGGGCTTTGCCCTTGGGCGTGCTCGGGATCGCCGTGACAGCGTGGAACGGTCCGCGCAATTCTGGGTCACCATCGCCGTGCAAAGCGCTGTGGCAGGGGCACTGTTCGTCGGGTTCTGGCAGGTCAGCCAAGGCACCCTGAGCACGCCGCTGGCGACAACCGGTGTTCTGGCGGCATTGGCTCTGTCCGAGGTGTTGATGCCCTTGGCCCGCGGGATCTCTGAATTCGGACGGATCGCAGACTCTGCGCGGCGCGTGATGGACGACATTCCCGAAGAGACCGTCCCACTCGCAGAGCGCGGCAAAACCGGACCCGTTGTGGTGCCGCCCTTGGACCTGCGCGGGGTGGCAATCACGCCGCTGATCGACACCCTGTCCCTGACCGTCGAACGGGGCGAGATGGCGCTGCTCTCCGGTCCCTCGGGCGTTGGGAAATCCACTGTGCTGAATGTGATCGCCGGGCTTCTGCCTGCGGATCGGGGCAGCGTGTGCATCGGCGGGACTCCGGTTGACCAATACAGCGACGAGGACCTGCGCGGGAACCTAGGCTATCTCCCTCAGCGAGCGGCGCTGATTGATGGCTCTGTTCTGGACAGTTTGCGCCTGGGGAACCCTGATTTGTCCGAAGATGAGGCTTGGCAAATCTTGGAAGCGGTGCAGCTCTCGGGATTCGCGACATCGCGCGACGGGCTAAAAACCCGCGTCGGATCACGAGGAAGTGCGCTGTCGGGGGGAGAGCGGCGGCGTGTCGCATTGGGTCGTCTGATCGCAGGACGCCCCGCTGTGTTGCTGATGGACGAGCCGACCGAAGGGCTGGACGAAGCCACCGCAACCGCTGTTTTACAAGGTATTCGAGCTTATCTGCCCACCTCTGCTATCCTGATCGCCAGCCACCGAGACTGTGACCGTGCGCTCGCGGATCGCACGATTACCTTGCGGTAATTTACCACCTTACGTTTGCTGTATCGCGGATTTAGGTTTTGACCCAGATCAAGGACCGATGCATTCCGACTATGGGATATGTCTCCTCGTAAAATCTTAATCTGCGGGATAGGTTTTCCCGCGCACTCAGGAGCAGACAATGGAACTCGATGTCGTAGAGCTGTCCAGATTGCAGTTTGCAATGACGGCGCTCTATCACTTTCTGTTCGTGCCGCTGACGCTGGGTCTCTCGATCCTCGTTGCGATCATGGAGACGGTCTATGTCATGACCGGTCGTCCGATCTGGCGACAGATGACCAAATTCTGGGGGACTCTCTTCGGGATCAACTTTGTCCTTGGCGTGGCCACGGGCATCACCATGGAGTTCCAGTTCGGCATGAACTGGGCCTACTACAGCCACTATGTCGGGGACGTGTTCGGCGCGCCGCTCGCGATCGAGGGTCTGATGGCCTTTTTCCTTGAGGCGACGTTCGTGGGCTTGTTCTTCTTTGGCTGGGACAAGTTAAGCCGCGTGAAGCACTTGATGGTCGCTTGGCTTGTGGCGATTGGCTCGAACTTTTCGGCCTTGTGGATCCTGATCGCAAACGGCTGGATGCAAAACCCTGTGGGCGCAGAATTCAATCCGATGACCATGCGGATGGAGATGACCAGCTTCTTCGATGTGGTGTTCAACGAGGTCGCGCAGGCGAAATTCGTGCACACCGTGTCGGCCGGTTACGTCACCGCAGCGATGTTCGTGATGGGCGTGTCGGCGTGGTACTTGCTCAAGGGGCGCCACATTGAACTGGCCCGCCGGTCGATCACCGTTGCAGCGTCGTTTGGTCTGGCGTCGGCGATCTCGGTCGTCGTTCTGGGGGACGAGAGCGGCTATGACGCTGGTCTGAACCAGAAGATGAAGCTGGCCGCGATCGAAGGCATGTGGGAAACCGAAGAGGCCCCCGCGCCCTTTACGCTGGTGGGCATCCCCGACCAAGAAGACCGCGAGACCCATTATGCGATCCATGTGCCCTATGTTATGGGGCTGATCGGCACCCGTTCGCTGACCGAGGAAATCCCTGGCATCGCGGAACTGGTCGAAGAGGCCGAAGGACAAGTGCGTTCCGGCATCATCGCCTATGACGCGCTGATGACCATCCAAGAGCAGATGCAAGACACGCCCGCAGATGTCATGGAGACATTCGAGCAGCATAGTGACGATCTGGGCTACGCCTTCCTCTTGCTGCGCTACGTGGATGACCCGCGCAACGCGACCGAAGAGCAGATCGTAATGGCCGCAAATGACACCGTGCCCCACGTGTGGCCGATGTTCTGGGCCTTCCGCATTATGGTCGGTATTGGCATGGCGCTGATCCTGATCAACGGCTACTTCTTTGTCCGTAGTTCGTTCAAAGGCATGGATTATCCCCGTTGGGCCCTGCGCCTGTCGGTGGCGGCGATCCCGCTGCCTTGGATCGCGGCCGAGATGGGCTGGATCGTGGCCGAGTATGGCCGCCAGCCTTGGACCGTGGACGGCATTCTGCCCACCGCGCTGTCTGTCAGCCACCTGAGCGTCACGCAGCTGCTGCTGACCATTGCGGGCTTTGCGCTGTTCTACACAGTGCTGTTCGTCGTCGAGATGGGCTTGATGATCAAATACATCAAAAAGGGCCCCACGCAGGACGTCGCAGTGACCGAGGAATGGATGGCCAAGCACGAGCACCGCTTGCGCACCCATGACGGCAATGTGCCCGAATTCACACCGGCGGAGTAATAGATATGATCCTTCATGAGCTCATTTCTTTCGAAATGCTTCGCGTGATTTGGTGGGGCCTGCTCGGGGTCCTGCTGATCGGATTTGCCCTGACGGACGGGTTCGACATGGGGACGGGGGCGCTGCTGCCTTTCGTCGCCAAGACGGACACCGAACGCCGCGTGGTGATCAACACTGTCGGCCCCGTGTGGGAAGGCAACCAAGTATGGTTCATCCTTGGCGGTGGTGCGATTTTCGCCGCGTGGCCGCCGCTTTATGCGGTGTCGTTCAGCGGCTTCTACATGGCGATGTTCATTGTCCTGTGTGCCTTTATCGTGCGTCCCGTGGCGTTCAAATACCGCTCCAAGCGTCCGTCGCCCACATGGCGCAGCACGTGGGACTGGGCCCTCTTTGCGGGTGGAGCGGTGCCGGCACTGATCTTTGGCGTCGCCGTGGGCAACGTCCTGCGCGGTGTGCCGTTCCACCTGACCCCGTCGCTGATGCCGATCTACGAGGGCAGCTTCTTTGGCCTCTTGAACCCCTTTGCCCTGCTGACCGGCGTGGTGTCCTTGTCGATGCTGATCATGCACGGGGCGGCTTGGCTGAACCTGAAAACCGAAGGCCGCATCCAGTCTCGTGCTCGCCGCTATGGCTTTACTGCCGGTGTGGTCGCGATCATCGGCTACGCGGTGGCGGGGGCTTGGCTCTTGCTGATCACCGACGGCTATAGCTTCGTCAACGATGTGGTCACTGATGGTCCCTCAAACCCGCTGATGTCGGATGTGGTCAAGGGCGGCTCTTGGATCGCGTCCTACGGTGATCGCCCGTGGATCATGATCGCACCGATCATGGGCTTTGTCGGGATGCTGATGGCTCTGCGGGGTCTGACCTCGGGCGGCGAAGCGACGACCATGCTTTGGTCCAAGATGGGCATCCTTGGGGTGATCTCGTCCGTGGGCCTGACCATGTTCCCGTTCATCCTGCCGTCCAGCACCGATCCCGACAGCTCTCTGACCGTGTGGGATGCCTCTAGCTCGCATCTGACGCTTTTCGTGATGTTGGTGGCGACGGTGATCTTTATGCCGCTGATACTGATGTACACCTCGTGGGTTTACTCTGTCCTCTGGGGCAAGGTGACCGAGGATGACGTCAACGCCAACGGCGAAACCCTGTATTGAGAAAGGACTGACACATGTGGTATTTTGCCTGGATATTGGGCCTGCCTCTGGCCGCGTTGTTCGCGGTTCTGAACGCCATGTGGCTGGAGTTGCGCGAGGACGCAAAAATGGCCGAAGAAGACAACCAGTCCCTTTAAAAGGGCCTGACATCGATGATCGGGAAGGGGCAGCTTCGGCTGCCCTTTTTCGTGCTTTCTGCGACTGCAAAGAAATCTGAGCGAGAGATTAACGAATCCCGTTGCGCATTATCGACTCTTCGCCTATCAAAAACGACAGGTACGGGAGACACTGACGACAGTCAGGGCCGAAGGAGCAACCGCCCCGGTAAACTCTCAGGCAAAAGAACCGGCCTACTGGAACACTCTGGAGAGAGGCGCCTCATGCGCCCGCCGAAGGGATAGCGATCTCAGGCGACAAGGACAGAGGGGGCATCGAGCGTGGGGAAACCCGCAGGGACACGATGCCGGAGGACCGCTCCGGAAGAACCGGAGGACAGATGAGCGATTTGCTTCGCACACCGCTGTACGATCTGCATGTGGAACTTGGGGCCAAGATGGTGCCATTCGCGGGCTATGACATGCCCGTGCAATACCCCCTTGGCGTGATGAAAGAGCACCTGCATTGCCGTGCCGCTGCCGGCCTGTTCGATGTCAGCCACATGGGGCAGGTGATCCTGCGCGGGGCGGATGCGGCTGCTCAGTTGGAATCGCTGATCCCCCAGAACGTGCTGGGTCTGGCCGAGGGGCGTCAGCGCTATGGTTTCTTTACCAACGAACAGGGCGGCATTCTGGACGACCTGATTTTTGCCAACCGCGGCGACCATCTGCTGCTGGTCGTGAACGCCGCGAACAAGTCCGCCGACATTGCCCACCTGAAGGCCCACATGGACGGCGTCGAAGAAATCACCGACCGCGCATTGTTGGCCTTGCAGGGTCCTGCGTCAGAAGAGGCCCTGAAATCCATCGTGCCCGCGTTGCCCGAGATGAAATTCATGGACGTCGCCATCGTGGACAGCCCCTATGGCGAGCTGTGGGTTTCGCGGTCGGGCTATACGGGCGAGGATGGCTATGAAATCTCTGTCCCCGAAGCGACCGCCGACGAGTTTGCCAAAGCCCTGATAGCGTTGGAGGCTGTCGAGCCCATTGGCCTAGGTGCCCGCGACAGTCTGCGGCTTGAGGCTGGTCTGTGCCTGCATGGCAATGACATTGATCCCACCACCACGCCGGTAGAGGGCAACCTGATCTGGGCCATACAGAAATCCCGTCGGACGGGCGGGGAACGGGCAGGGGGCTTCCCCGGCGCGAACGTCATTCTGGACCAGATCGACAACGGCGCGCCGAAAAAACGCGTGGGCCTGCAGCCCGAAGGCCGCGCCCCTATGCGTGCCCACACCATGATCTACGCCAGCGAAGAGGCCGCCGACCCGATTGGTGAAGTCACCAGCGGTGCCTTTGGTCCGACCCTCGGTGCGCCTATGTCGATGGCCTATGTCACCACCGAATTTGCGGCCAGCGGCACGCGCCTGTTTGGCGATGTGCGCGGCAAACGCATGCCTGTTCAGGTCGTCGACCTGCCTTTTGTCCCCAATAACTTCAAGCGCTAAGCCAGTAGGAGACCCGCGAGATGAAATTCACCGAAGAACACGAATGGCTCGAAATCGAAGGCGACCTGCTGGTGGTCGGTATCACCGAACACGCCAGCACTCAGCTGGGGGATGTGGTGTTTGTCGAACTGCCCGACGTGGGCCGCGAAGTGGAAAAGGGCGAAGAGATCGTTGTGATTGAATCGGTCAAAGCCGCCTCCGACATCAGCGCGCCCGTGGATGGCGAGATCGTCGAAGTGAACGAAGAGATCGTGGATAACCCCAGCCTCGTGAACGAGGATCCCTTGGGCAAGGCTTGGTTCTTCAAGATTAAGGTAGAAGACACCAGTGTGATCGACGGCTTCATGGACGAAGGCGCATACAAAGACTACGCAGGCTGAGGCTGACATGACCTTTACCCCCACCGACTACGATCCCTACGATTTCGCCAACCGTCGTCATATCGGCCCCTCGCCAGAGGAAATGGCCGAGATGCTGAAGGCGGTGGGGGCAGACAGTCTGGATGCCCTGATCGACGAAACCGTACCCGCCAGCATCCGTCAGGCCGAGCCGCTTGAGTATGGCGCGCCCAAGTCCGAGCGCGAGCTGACATGGTTCCTGCGCCAGATCGCCAAGAAGAATACCGTGCATTCCTCGATGATCGGGCAGGGCTACTACAACACCGTGATCCCTCCCGCGATCCAGCGCAATATCTTGGAAAACCCTGCGTGGTACACGGCCTACACCCCTTACCAGCCCGAAATTTCGCAGGGGCGTCTTGAGGCATTGCTGAACTTCCAGACCATGGTTTGCGATCTGACCGGTCTGGAGATCGCCAACGCCTCGCTCTTGGACGAGGCAACCGCCTGCGCCGAAGCAATGGCGATGGCCGAGCGTTTGGCTAAATCCAAAGCCAAGGCGTTCTTTGTCGACGAGAACTGCCACCCGCAGAACATCGCCGTGATGCAGACCCGTGCAGCGCCCTTGGGGATCAAGGTGATCGTCGGGAACCCCGCCGAACTGCAGGCGGATCAGGTCTTTGGCGCGATCTTCCAGTACCCGGGCACCTATGGTGGGCTGACCGATTTCACTGCGGAGATGGAGGCCCTGCACGCGGCCAAAGCCTTGGGTATCGTGGTCGCGGACATCATGGCGCTGACCCTGCTGAAAGAGCCGGGCGCGATGGGCGCGGATATCGCTGTGGGCAGCACCCAGCGGTTCGGCGTGCCTCTTGGCGGGGGCGGCCCCCACGCGGCCTATATGTCCTGCCGCGACGCGTACAAACGCTCTATGCCCGGCCGGATTGTCGGGGTGTCTGTAGACAGCCACGGCACGCCCGCCTACCGCCTGTCCCTGCAAACCCGCGAGCAGCACATCCGCCGCGAAAAGGCGACCTCGAACGTCTGTACCGCGCAGGCGCTGCTAGCGGTGATCGCGGGTATGTACGCGGTGTTCCATGGTCCCAAAGGTCTGAAGGCCATCGCGCAGCGCATCCACGCCGTCGCCGTCCAGTTCGTCGAAGGTCTGGAAGAGGCTGGTTTCACCGCCGAGCCGACCACCTTCTTCGACACCATCACGGTCGAGGTCGGCCCCATGCAGGGCGTGATCTATCAGGCCGCGCTGGACCGCAAAATCAACTTGCGCAAAGTCGGTGCGACCAAACTCGGCATCTCGGTCGACGAGACCACCCGTGGCGAAACCATCGAACGCCTTTGGGAAGCCTTTGGCATCACGCGCACGTTTGACGAGGCGCATCAGGCCTACCGCTTGCCCGCCGATCTGGTGCGCGAGAGTGAGTATCTGACCCACCCGATCTTCCAGATGAACCGTGCCGAGACCGAGATGATGCGCTATATGCGTCGCCTGTCGGACCGCGATCTGGCGCTGGACCGTGCGATGATCCCGCTGGGCTCATGCACCATGAAGCTGAACGCGGCGGTCGAGATGGCGCCGATCACTTGGCCCGAATTCAGCGCGATCCATCCCTTTGCCCCCGAAGACCAGCGGGCCGGGTTCGCAGAAATGGTGGATGACCTGAGCCGCATTCTGTGCATGGCCACCGGCTATGACGCGATGTCGATGCAGCCCAACTCGGGCGCGCAGGGCGAATATGCGGGCCTCTTGACCATCATGGCCTACCACGAGGGCAACGGCGAAGGGCACCGCAAGATTTGCCTGATCCCGACCTCGGCTCACGGGACGAACCCTGCCTCTGCCCAGATGTGCGGGATGAAAGTCGTCGCGGTCAAGGCGCTGGAAAACGGCGATATCGACCTCGAGGATTTCCGTGCTAAGGCTGAAAAGGCGGGCGATGATCTGGCGGCCTGCATGATCACGTACCCCTCGACCCACGGGGTTTACGAAGAAACCGTGCGAGAGGTCTGCGCGATCACCCACCGCTGTGGCGGGCAGGTGTACTTGGACGGGGCGAACCTGAACGCGCTGGTCGGGCTGGTAAAACCCGGCGAGATTGGCGCAGATGTCAGCCATCTGAACCTGCACAAAACCTTTGCCATTCCCCACGGCGGCGGCGGCCCCGGCATGGGTCCGATCGGTGTCAAAGCGCACCTTGCGCCCTATCTGCCAGGCCATCCCGAAACGGGCGGCGCGACGGGTCCAGTGTCCGGTGCGCCTTGGGGCTCGGCCTCGATCCTTGTGATCTCTTGGGCCTATTGTCTGGCCATGGGCGGCGCGGGTTTGACGCAAGCCACCAAAGTCGCGATCCTGTCGGCGAACTACATCGCGAGCGAGTTGAAGGACCATTACAACGTCCTATTCAAGGGGCGCTCGGGCCGTGTGGCGCATGAATGTATCCTTGATACGCGCCCGTTCAGCGACCGCGCCCATGTGACCGTGGACGATGTCGCCAAGCGTCTGATGGATCACGGTTTCCACGCGCCGACTATGAGCTTCCCTGTCGCGGGCACCTTGATGGTCGAGCCGACGGAATCAGAAACGAAGGCTGAACTGGACCGCTTTATTGTCGCTATGAAGGACATCGCCGAAGAGGTTTCCGCCATCGAGCGCGGCGAGATGGATGCCGAGAATAACCCGCTGAAGCACGCGCCGCACACGGTGGCATCGCTTGTGGGCGACTGGGATCGCCCCTACAGCCGCGAGGCGGGGTGCTTCCCTGCGGGCAGCTTCCGTGTGGACAAGTACTGGCCGCCGGTCGGGCGCGTCGACAACGTGCACGGGGATCGCAACCTGATTTGCACTTGTCCGCCGATGGAAGAGTATCTGGACGCGGCGGAATAAGATCAGAGGGGCTCTGGCTGGTGATGGTCGGAGCCCTTTTTCTTTTAACGCTCTTTGTGGCTTGCGGCGGGCCGTGAGTATTTTTGCAAAGCAGAAAGAGCTTGGTGTTTCAGTGGGGATGAAGGGCGTGTCCTTGGCTTGCGGCGGCCGTGGATTTGGCTAGGCTGCACGCCATGACGAAGATTGATCCTGTTCTTTATCCCCTTGGCGAAGATGGCTTGCTGGTGGAATTTGCGCCGGCCCTGTCGATGCAGGCGAATGCGGCGGCGATTGCGTGCCGTGATGCTGTTTCTGTGTTAGGACTGGACGGGGTGGTTGAGGTTGGATCGACGCTGAAATCCACGTTTATGCGTTTTGATCCTGCGGTGTTGTCCCGTGGGCGTGCTGAGGCGGCGTTGCGCGATGTGTTGGGGCAAGAGGATTGGTCTAAGGTGGAGGCTCCGGTGGCGCGGGCTTGGCGGTTGCCGAGTTGCTTTGATGCGGATTTTGCGCCGCAGTTGGAGGAGTTTGCGGGGCTAGCGGGTCGGTCTGCAGCGGATCTGGTCGATGAATTGGCCGCGACACCTCTGCGGGTGCTGGCTTTGGGGTTTGCGCCTGGAATGCCGTATCTTGGAGAATTGCCTGCTCATTGGAATGTGCCACGGCAGAGTGGTTTGACGCCGAAAGTGCCGGTCGGGGCGATTACGGCAGCAATCCGGCAAATCGTGCTTTTTGCCGTACCTTCGGGAACTGGCTGGCGGCAGATCGGGCAGGCCGCATGGCGTGGATTTGATCCTGATGGGTCGGGGCCGTATCTGAGCGCAGGGGATGTCCTGCGCTTTGATCCTGTGGGGCCAGAAGCCTTTGCCGATCATCTCGCCGCTGGCGGCGGGTTGCTGGAGGACCGGCTATGACCTGGATCAAGGTTCTGTCCGCCGGGCCCTCGGTCACTTTGCAGGACAGCGGGCGCACCGGGCTGTCGGCGTTTGGTCTGTCGGCGGGTGGGGCGATGGACCCCATGGCTTTGGCCGAGGCCCGTGCCCTGCTCGGGGCTGGTTTCGATGGCTGTGCGATTGAGATGGGACAGATGGGCGGACGCTACACGGCGGACGGAGATCTGATCATCGCCCTGACCGGCGCGCGGATGAAAGCTCAATTGGACGGTGAGTCTTTGGCGTGGGGGCAAACCCACGCGTGGCCGGCTGGTGCTGAGTTGGAGATAGGCGCTGCGACCGAAGGGACCTATGGCTATTTGGCGGTCGCAGGGACATGGCAGGTGCCAGAGCGGTTCGGGGCGAAAAGCACGCATATCCAAGCGGGAATTGGCGCACCGATGACTGACGGGGATGTGCTGGAATTGGACCCCACACCAGCCGAGGCTGGACTTGGTTTGCCGAACTGGCGGACGACTGCAACCGAGGTGCGTGTGATCCCGTCTGTTCAGAGCGGCTGGTTCGGGGAGGAAGGGAGCGCTTGGCTGGAGCAAACCGTGTTTTTGAAAACCGCTCGGGCGAGCCGGATGGGGGCCGCCTTGTCGTTTGACGGGCAGGGCGTGCAGTCGGACCACGGGCTGAGCGTGACGTCCGAGATTGTTAGCCTTGGCGATATTCAGATCACGGGGGACGGCACGCCCTATGTGCTGATGCGAGAGGCGCAGACAACCGGCGGCTACCCCCGCATTGCGACCGTCATCAGCGCTGATCTGCCTGCTTTTGCACAGTTGGCGGCGGGCGCGAAGATCCGGTTTCGGTTCGTCACGCTAGAGCAGGCACTGGCGGCGCGCGCGGCGCAGGTCGACTTTGCCAAGGCATTGCGCGGGCGGGTTGCGCCCGTCGTGCGTGCGCCAGAGACGATCCATGATCTACTGTCTTTTACCTTGGTGTCCGGTGTTGTGTCGGCCACTGATCCGGAGGGCTGGGAATGACCACCATCGATCTGAATGCTGATATGGGCGAGAGCTTTGGCCCTTGGGTCATGGGGGACGACGCGGCGCTACTGCAGGTGATCAGCAGTGCAAACGTGGCGTGTGGATTTCATGCGGGCGATCCTGTGGTCATGGCGCAAACCATCGCGCAGGCCAAGGCGGCGGGCGTCGCTGTCGGGGCGCATCCGGGCTTTGACGATCTGCAAGGGTTTGGGCGGCGTGATCTGAAACTCACCGAGGCCGAGTTAACTGCACTGGTGCAGTACCAGCTTGGCGCGTTCATGGGGATGGCGGCAGCGGCAGGCGTGCCAGTGGCGCATCTGAAGCTGCACGGGGCGCTGGCAAACATGTGCGCGCGGGATCTAGAGATGGCGCTGGTGTGCTATCGCGCAGCATTAGCTGTGTCGCCCGACTTGCGGCTTTTCGTGATTGCCGGAACCCAGCAGCAGCGCGCGGCAGAGCAGTTGGGCGCGACCTTCAGTGCCGAGATTTTTGCCGACCGCGCGTATCAAGACGATGCGACGCTCGTGCCGCGGGGCCAACCGGGCGCTGTGCTGCATGACCCCGATCAGGCTGCAGAGCGGGTGCTGGAAATGGTCCAAGAGCGCTCTGTCATTGCGCAATCTGGCGCGCGGGTGAATGTGCCCGTTGATACGATTTGCCTGCACGGCGACACCCAAGGTGCGATCCAAATGGCGCGTGCGGTGCGCGCGCGGTTGGAGCAAGCGGGGGTGCAGATCGCCGCACCTGAATAATTTCTGATCTGAAGGGTTGAGCTTCCAGTAACTGGAAGCCCTATATGCAGGGCAAGAGAAAGGAATCCTTGTCATGCATCGTCAGTACAAATTGTCAGGATTGAATTGCGCAGGCTGTGCGCGGCGCTCTGCTGCCGCCGCGTCCGAGGTTGCCGGCGTTCTGGACGCCAACACCAATTTCGCGACCCACACGCTCGAGATTGATACGGGGCCAGCCTTTGACCCATCGGCGCTCCAAGCGCGCTTGGCCAAGGCGGGCTACCCTATGGCGACCGAAGAGATCGTGCTGGACCTAGAAGGGCTCAGCTGTGCTTCTTGCGTCTTGCGCGTGGAAAAAGCGCTGGCAAATGTAGAGGGCGTGGTCGAGCCCAAGGTCAATCTGGCCGAGGACCGTCTTCGTGCCAAAGTCTATTCGGGCGTGTCTGCTGCGGACCTGATCGCCGCTGTTAAGCAAGCGGGCTATGGTGCGCGGTTACGGACAGATGAGACGGCAGAAGGTATCGATAAATCAGTGCAGTATCGGCAGAAGTTCATTCTATCGGCTGCCCTGACAGTGCCTGTCTTTGTGCTGGCAATGGGGCGCCATTGGGTGCCCGGATTTGGCGCGTTGATCGACGGCACAATTGGAGCGCGGGGGGATATGCTGCTCCAATTGGTCCTGACAACGTTGGTTTTGGCGTGGCCTGGACGAGGGTTCTTTCAATTGGGTCTTCCGGCGCTGTTCCGAGGTGCGCCTGACATGAATGCGCTTGTCGCGCTCGGCACTCTGGCGGCGTGGGGGTACTCGACCGTTGTGACGCTGGTGCCCTCTGCCATGAGCGTGGCGGGCCACGGGGTCTATTTCGAGGCTGCAGCAGTGATCTGTACTCTGATCCTTTTGGGGCGCTGGATGGAAGCGCGTGCCAAGGGGCGCACAGGTGCGGCCATCCGCGCGCTTATGGATCTGAGCCCGAAAACTGCGCGGGTCGAGCAGGCTGACGGGACAACCGCAGAGCGCCCTCTCGCGGAAATCGAGAGTGGAGATATCCTGCAACTGCGCCCGGGCGAGCGTGTGGCGGTCGATGGCACTGTGTTGTCCGGTCAAAGCCATGTGGACGAGTCGATGCTGACCGGTGAGCCTGTCCCTGTTGCCAAAGACGAGGGGGACGCGGTGTCGGCTGGCACGTTGAACACCACTGGCGCGTTGCGCGTCCGTGCGGATGCGGTCGGCAGCAAAACCGCCTTGGCCCAGATCATCCGCATGGTTGAAACTGCTCAGGGCGCGCGGCTGCCTGTTCAGGCGTTGATTGACCGCGTGACCATGTGGTTTGTCCCTGCTGTTTTGGGAATTGCTGCGCTGACTTTCCTTGTTTGGCTGGTGGTTGGGCCGGATTTGGCCCGCGCACTGATCGCAGCAGTGGCCGTTCTGATCGTGGCATGCCCCTGTGCGATGGGGCTGGCAACACCGACCTCGATTATGGTTGGCATGGGCCGCGCGGCTAAGTTGGGTGTGCTCTTTCGCAAGGGCGACGCGCTGCAAGAGCTGCAATCGGTCAAAGCTGTGGTCTTTGACAAAACCGGCACTCTGACCGAAGGCCGCCCGGAACTTGCCGCCGTTCTGCCGTCTGATGGGGTGACAGAAGCAGAGGCTTTGTCGCTTGCCGCAGCCTTGGAGGCCAAGTCAGAGCATCCGATTGCCCACGCAATTCTCCGCGGCGCAGAGACGGTCCCAGAGGCCGAGGGCTTCCTGTCTGAAACAGGATCTGGCGTCGAGGCGCGGGTCTCTGGTCAGACGATCCGTGTGGGCACGCTGGCTTGGGTGGGCGGCTCTGTCGCTGGTGCACTGCAATCTGAGGCCAAGACCCGCACTGCGCGGGGAGAGACGGTCGTGTGGGTGTCACGAGATGGCGTGGTCATCGCGGCCATCGCAGTGGCGGATCGGATCAAGGACAGTGCTGCCGAGGCGGTGCAGAACCTCCGCGCCGAAGGGTTGGAACCCGTGATGGTCACCGGTGACGCTCATGCGACGGCGGAATATGTGGCGCAGCGGTTGGGAATCACCCGTGTGATTGCGGGCGTGCGCCCTGAAGGTAAACGCGACACCGTGGAGCAATTGAAGCAGGAGTTCGGGAAAATTGCCTTTGTCGGTGACGGGATCAACGATGCGCCCGCTCTGGCCAGCGCTGATGTCGGGATTGCTATTGGCACCGGCACAGATGTGGCGGTCGAAGCTGCGGATGTGGTGTTGATGTCTGGCGATCCCTTGGCCGTGCCCAAGGCGATTGGCCTGAGCCGTGCGACTCTGCAAAACATCCGTCAGAACTTGGTCTGGGCCTTTGGCTATAACATTGCGCTGATCCCTGTGGCGGCGGGTGTTCTCTATCCCGCGCTCGGGCTGACGCTGTCGCCGATGCTGGCGGGCGGGGCGATGGCGCTGTCCAGCGTCTTTGTTCTGGGGAATGCGTTACGGCTGAACCGTGTGACCTTGGGGCAGGGGGCAAGCGTATGAATATCAAGGATGTTTCCGACCGCACGGGGCTGCCCGCCAAAACGATCCGCTATTACGAGGACATCGGCCTGATCACCCCAGCACGCGGGGAAAACGGATATCGCAAATTCTCGGAGAACGACTTGCATAAGCTCGCCTTTGTCGGGCGGGCACGCCACTTGGGCTTTTCGATCGAGGATTGCCGCAACCTTCTCGCCCTTTGGGGGGATAACGGGCGCAGCAGTGCAGATGTGCGGGCTATTGCCCAGAGCCATTTGGAGCAGATCGAAGCAAAGCTGCGCGAGCTGGCCGAAATGCGCGATACTCTTGCGCGGCTCGTCCATTGCTGTGCGGGGGACAACCGGCCGGACTGCCCGATTTTGGAAGACCTCGCGAAAACACACATCTGATCTACATCAAGTCCCGCCGTCTCTCGACGTGATAGCGTCATTGCAGATTTCGGACGGAGGGACTTTCTGTGAGAATAACCAAGCGCACCAATATCGCCATTCGGGCGCTCATGTTTTGTGCTGTGAACATGGATCGCCGTGTCACCAAGCATGATATCGCAGAGGCGTGTAATTCGTCCGAGAACCATTTGGGGCAGATCGTGAACCAGCTGGCGCAGCTCGGTTTTCTGGAAACCACACGTGGTCGCGGGGGCGGTCTGACGCTGGCCCGCGCGCCCGAACAGATCTCGATTGGCGAGGTCTTTCGCCTGCTCGAAGCGGATGTGCCCGTCGCGGAGTGCTTTGCCGATGTGGACAACACGTGCCCGCTGACTGATGCCTGCCGTCTAAAAGAGGCGATCGCTGCCGCGCTGGATGCGTTTTACGCGCACATGGAAACGATCACGCTCGACACCCTGATCTGTGACAACCACGCGCTAGAGACGATGTTGGCGATAACACCGCTGTGCTCTGGCGATGCAGCCAAGAAGCTGCCCGCCTGAAGTTATTCGGCGGGGGCGAACCCTTCGATCAAGTGGCGCAGGCCCAGAGCCGCGCCGCCGAAAATCGACACGATGGTTACGGGGGCAGAGTAGCTGAGCAGCGCCATGGACGACAGCCCTTGGCCGACCGTGCAGCCCATGGCCAGAACCGCGCCAACGCCCATCATGATTGCGCCAATGATTTGACGGCGCAATTCACGGGGGTCTTCGCAGGCTTCCCACCGGAAATGTCCCAGCATGAAGCTACCGACCAGCGCGCCGCTCCACACCCCGATCACAGATCCCACGGCAAACGACGGCGCATGATTGGCGCCGATCATCGCATAGAGCATCGCTTCGCCCACAGGGGCCGAGAAGTTGTGCGATGCGACGGGGACAACCTCGAACCCGTGCTGCGCGATATAGCCGGTGCCAAGCCAGCCCGACAGAATTGCCAGACCCACGACAGCGCCCCAGACCATGGCTTTGCGGTCCGCCCGCATGCGCGCGGGCCAGATGGCAAAGATCAAAATGGCGGCGCCGATTAGCATGCCGATTATGGCGGGCGAGACGGGCAGAAGATAGGACAGTCCATGGGCGATCCCCTGTGGCATATCGGTGGTGATACGCGGGAAAAGCTTGGCGAAAACAAAGGCCAAGGGACCGTAAAGCGTGGCGTAAGCCGCCATCCCGACGACCACCACGATCACAAAGGACCGCAGGTCGCCTCCACCCAAGCGGGCCAATGCGCCATAGCCGCAGTTGCCAGCGAGCGCCATGCCATAGCCAAAGACGCCGCCGCCGATGATCGACGCCCATGGCAGCCAGCGTGTGTCGAGATAGTAGGAGGTGGTGGGGTTAAGCAGCCCTGCCGCATTGGCGCCGAACACGCCCATGCAGGCGACACCGATGGCCACGCCCCACATCCGCAAGCGGATGTCGCTGCCACCGTAAAAGTAATCTTCGATTGCCCCAAGTGTGCAAAAGCGGCCCAACCGCGCCGCGAGGCCCAGAAGCAGGCCTCCGAACGCACCAATCAACGCGACCAAAACCGCGTCGGAAATCCCATCGATCATCGGAACCCTCCCAAGTCCAATGACGGCCGGACGCGCCGGCAGTTTAGCGTGTCGTCAGGTTCACTCGCTATCGCAGAATACTTCGTAAACACGCTCTAGGATACGACGGGGGCGGTCATCTGCCAAACTGTAATAGATCGTCTTGCCGTCACGGCGGGGCACGACCAGCCCTTCGAGACGAAGACGCGACAGCTGCTGGGACACAGCAGCCTGACGGGCAGACAGCAATTCTTCGAGTTCGGTGACCGACTTTTCGCCATCCACGAGATGGCACAGGATCATCAAGCGACCCTCGTGGCTGATCGCCTTGAGGAAGTTCGCGGCGCTGGTCGCACGCTCGAGCATGCGGTCCATTTCAAAATCGGTGAGATCGTCTTTTATGGCAGGAAGAGACATAGGAAGGGCCTATCACTAACTTACATCACGAACCGCTGCCGGAAGCGGTGTCTGAGAGGGGAGAACCGGCGTGTTCGGCGACCATTTTCTCGACCAAGGGCCAAAAGAAATCTTCGCCTGCGTATCCTTCTAGTCTTGCCAGTTCCTGACCGTCGTCAACTAGCAGAAAAGTCGGAGTAAAGACGACGGGTCGGGCAATATCGAACCCTGCATCGTCAATCTCGGTCAATTGCACAGATCGCAAGGGGGCCACGGCAGAGACAGATGTTTTCGGGTAGATTGGGCCGATCTGCTTGTGCCACATCTCGCAGTAGGCGCAGCCCACTTGCTCGACCATCACCAGCTCGGCCGCGCTGGCGGTCAAGGGAGCAAGCGCGAGAGCGCCAGCAAAGAGGGTTTTTGCAAATAGATGCGGCATGCGATCAATCCAATTGACAGCTTCAGGCAAGCATGTAATCAAATATTTGAATAAATCAAGGAATATTGCATGTTGGATGTCACCTACATGGGGGCATTGCTGGCGGGTCTGCTGTCGTTTTTCACGCCGTGCATCCTGCCTATGGTCCCGTTTTACCTCAGTTATATGGCTGGTCTGTCGGTTGCGGAACTGCGCGGCGATGGCGTGATTGCAGCGGGGGCCCGCGCCCGTCTGATCCGGTCTGCGATCGCCTTTGCGTTAGGGGTCACGACGATTTTCGTCCTGCTCGGGATGGGCGCGACGGCGGTGGGGCAGGCCTTTGCCCAGTGGAAGCAGCCTCTGAGTTACGTGGCCGCAGCGATCCTGTTTGTCTTTGGTTTGCACTTCCTTGGTGTTCTGCGCATCGGCCTTCTGTACCGCGAAGCGCGGGTCGAAAGCTCCGCCAATCCGGCGTCCATAGGCGGGGCTTATGTCATGGGATTGGCCTTTGGCTTTGGGTGGACGCCCTGTGTCGGCCCTGCGCTGGCGTCGATCCTGATGGTGGCGAGCGGCATGGGCGATGTGTGGCAGGGCGGCGCGCTGCTGTTTGTCTACGGGATCGGGATGACCGCGCCCTTTATTGTCGCCGCTCTGTTTGCCGGACCGTTTCTGGCTTGGGCACAGCGCAACCGGAAATATCTGGGCTACGTGGAAAAGGTGATGGGCGTGATGCTGATCATCTTTGCCATTTTGATTGCGACAAATGCGGTGAACTTGATCGCGGCGGCGATGATCGAATGGTTCCCGTCTTTCACATCCTTGGGGTGAGGCGAACACTCTGTGCTGCGGCCCGAGAAGGGGCGGCTTGTTATCTGGGAGGAAGACTATGCTGAAACGATTAACCGCCCTAGGGGCGGCGCTGTGCCTGTCCACGTCCGTTATGGCGGCCGAGATGGGGGACGATGGTCTGCACAAGGCGGACTGGATGCACGACACCTTCAAGGACCTGCGCGAAGATCTGGATGAAGCCAGCACCGAGGGCAAACGCCTGATGGTAATCATCGAGCAGCGCGGCTGCATTTATTGTAAGAAAATGCACGAGGAAGTCTTTGTTGACCCAGACATCGAATCCCTGTTGCAGGACGACTTCTTTGTTGTGCAGCTCAACATGTTCGGGGACGTTGAAGTCACGGATTTCGATGGGACCAGCCTTTCGGAGAAGGACATGATCCAACGGTGGGGTGTTCTCTTTACCCCTACAATGATGTTCTTTCCTGAGGAGGTAGAGGAGGGTGCGACCGCCCCCAAAGCCGCCGTCGCACAGATGCCCGGCGCCTTTGGAAAAGGAACGACTTTCAACATGTTGCACTGGGTTCTTGAAGAAGGATATAGCTCTGGAGAGCCGTTCCAGAAGTACCTGCAGCGGAAGTTGGCTGAGTAAACAAACCAGCAAGACCAGAAATGCTGCGCTGCAACATATCAGTAAATTCACTTAGTTGAATTTGTTGTTGCGTAAAAGATGCGCGGTGTTCTACAGTATACGGAGCCTACCAGCGGAAGAATGGTAGCCAGGGAGGAAACATGAAGCTTTCATTTGCACTCGCGGCAGTCGCCGCTTGCACTGCTGGCATCGCAATGGCGGCACCCGTTGCCCCGGCAGATGTCGAGTTCTCGGAATATGGCGATGTCGCGACTTCTTTGACCGGTCAGCCCGGCGACCCGGCAAACGGCGTCAAGATCATGGCGAACCGCGGCAAGGGCAACTGCGTTGCATGTCACGCTGTCTCGGCCATGTCGGACGTTCCGTTCCACGGCGAAGTTGGCCCGACCCTTGATGGTGTTGCCGACCGCTGGAACGAAGCAGAGCTGCGCGGCCTTGTCGCGAATGCCAAAAAGACTTTTGAGGGCACGATCATGCCCGCGTTCTACAAGAACGAGGGCTACATCCGCCCCGGTAATGCCTACACCGGCAAAGCACCGACCGAAGCACTGACACCCCTGCTGACCGCGCAGGAAGTCGAGGATGTCGTCGCTTACCTGATGACGCTCAAAGAGCAGTAAGCGACCCGGATTTAAGGAGAGAGAAATGGAATTCACCCGACGCGACACAATCGCACTGGGCCTAGGTGCGGCAGCTCTGACCGTGCTTCCCTTCCGCGTTGCGGCTTCGGCCGATGACAAAATCGCCGAGTTCACCGGCGGCGCAGACATGAAGGCCGAGGGCATCACCCTGACCGCCCCCGAAATCGCGGAAAACGGCAACACTGTTCCGATCACCGTCGATGCGCCCGGCGCAGCCAGCATCATGGTTCTGGCGACCGGCAACCCGACTCCCGGCGTGGCCCAGTTCAACTTTGGCCCGCTGGCTGGTTCGCAGTCTGCAACCACCCGTATCCGCCTTGCCGGTACGCAGGACGTCGTCGCGATCGCCAAATTCGAAGACGGCTCGTTCGCCCGTGCGGCATCCACCGTCAAAGTGACCATCGGCGGCTGTGGCGGCTAACGCCCGCGACCTGTCGAGACACATAGATTTTCTGAGGAGAGACCTAAAATGGCATCTGGTGTACGCCCCCGCGTTAAGGTTCCCAAGTCGGCTTCGGCTGGTGAAACCATCACCCTCAAGACTCTGATCAGCCACCCCATGGAGTCCGGTCAGCGCAAGGACAGCAGCGGCAACGTCATCCCGCGCTCGATCATCAACCGTTTTACCTGCGAGTTTAACGGTCAGATGGTTGTGGACGTGGCGATGGAGCCTGCGATTTCGACCAACCCCTACTTTGAATTCGAAGCGACCGTCCCCGAGGCAGGCGACTTCAAATTCACTTGGTACGACGATGACGGCGACGTCTACGAAGAGACCAAGCCGGTAGCGATCGGCTAATGCGACAGGGCGGGGCGCGCAAAGAGCATAACTTTGTCGCCCCGCTTTCTGGCTTCAGGGAGGAAACCATGACCAAGGAAATCAAAAGCAAGGCGATGATCGCGTTGGGTTTTGCCGCAAGCACCTTCGCTCTGGCGACGGCTGCGCAGGCAACCGATCCGACCGAACCGCTGGTGGTGAACGGCGATCTTGAAATCGTCACGAGCACCGCTGCGCCCGCCCACATGGACATGATCGACACGATCCAGTCCGGCTGGGAATTCCGCTCGCACGAGACCCAAGATCTGCAGCGAGACGACTTCGATAACCCCGGTATGATCTTTGTCGACGACGCCCGCGAGGCGTGGGACACCGCCGAGGGGTCCGAAGATAAGAGCTGCGCATCCTGCCACGGCGCGCCCGAGGATATGGCCGGTGTCAAAGCCGTCTATCCCAAGTGGAACGAAGACGCTGGCGAAGTCCGCACCATGGAAATGCAGATCAACGCCTGCCGTACTGAAAACATGGGGGCCGAGGCGCTGGGATACACGTCGGGTGACATGACCAACATGGTTGCGCTTATGTCGGCTGTGTCGCGCGGTCTGCCCGTGAACGTCGCGATTGATGGTCCCGCTCAGGCGATGTGGGAGCAGGGCAAAGAGCTCTATTACACCCGCACCGGCCAGTTGGAGCTGTCTTGCGCGACCTGTCACGAAGACAACTACGACAATCTGATCCGCGCAGACCACCTGTCGCAGGGCCAGATCAACGGCTTCCCGACCTACCGCCTGAAGAACGCCAAGCTGAACTCGGTTCACGCGCGCTTCAAAGGCTGTGTCCGTGACACCCGCGCGGAAACCTTCTCGCCCGGTAGCCCCGAATTCTTGGCTCTGGAGCTGTATGTCGCATCGCGCGGCAACGGCCTGTCGGTCGAAGGACCGTCGGTGCGTAACTAACCTACTACTATCACAACACGAAACCTTCCTTGGCCCGTGCATTCAATGCACGGGACAGGGAACCTTTGTCAAAATTGATCTCAGAACCGGAGCCTGTCCCACATGATTTCCCGCCGCGATTTTCTTCAGGCCAGCATGGCCGCCTCCGCACTGGTCGGAGCGTCGGGCTTTGGCAACTGGAGCCGCTTGGCCGCGCAGCAAGCTCTGACGCAGGACCAGCTGCTACAGTTTGATACCTTCGGGAATGTGTCGCTGATCCACGTCACCGACATTCACGCACAGCTGAAACCGATCTATTTCCGTGAACCCGAAGTGAACATCGGCGTGGGCGAAGTGAACGGCAAAGTGCCTCACGTGACCGGCGCGGATTTCCGCAAGCTCTATGGCATCAATGACGGCTCACCGAACCACTATGCGCTGACCTACAACGACTTTTCTGCCTTGGGCAAAACCTATGGCAAGATGGGTGGTCTGGACCGTGTTGCGACCGTGATCAATGCGATCCGCGCCGACCGTCCCGATGCCATCCTGCTGGACGGCGGTGATACATGGCACGGCTCATACACCTGCTACCACACGCAGGGGCAGGACATGGTCAACGTGATGAACGCGCTGAAGCCGGACGCGATGACTTTCCACTGGGAGTTCACTCTGGGTTCCGAGCGTGTGAACGAACTGGTCTCGGGTCTGCCGTTTGACTCGCTGGCGCAGAACATTTTCGACGCCGAGTGGGACGAACCTGCTGAACTGTTCAAGCCCTACAAATTCTTTGAGCGTGGTGGCGCGAAGGTGGCCGTGATCGGTCAGGCCTTCCCCTATATGCCCATTGCGAACCCCGGCTGGATGTTCCCCGAATACGCATTCGGCATCCGTGACGAAAACATGCAGGCCATGGTCGACGAAGTGCGCGACATGGGCGCGGATGTGGTTGTCGTCCTGTCGCACAACGGTTTTGACGTGGACCGCCACATGGCCAGCCTTGTCAGTGGCATCGACGTGATCCTGTCCGGTCACACCCACGACGCGCTGCCCGAGCCCGTTCTGGTCGGCGAAACAATCATCGTGGCCTCTGGCTCGAACGGCAAGTTTGTCAGCCGCGTCGATCTAGACATCCGCGACGGCCGCATGATGGGCTTCCGCCACAAACTAATCCCGATCTTCTCTGACGTCATCACACCGGACGCCGAGGTTGCCGCTTTGATCGACGAGCAACGCGCGCCCTATGAATCCACCCTGTCCGAAGTCCTTGGCCACACAGACTCCCTGCTGTACCGCCGTGGCAACTTCAACGGCACGTGGGATGATCTGATCTGTGATGCGCTGCTGACCGAACGCGATGCGGACATCGCCATGTCGCCCGGCGTGCGCTGGGGGCCCTCGGTTCTGCCGGGTCAGGCGATCACCCGCGAGGATCTGTGGAACGTCACCTCGATGACCTATCCCAAGGCCTACCGCACCGAGATGAGCGGCGAGTTCATCCATACCATCATGGAAGATGTGGCGGACAACATTTTCAACCCGAACCCCTATTATCAGCAGGGCGGGGACATGGTGCGCATGGGCGGTCTGGGCTACCGGATCGACATCAGCAAACCCCAAGGCAGCCGCATCAGCGAACTGACCTTGCTCAAGACCGGCGAAAAGCTGGATCCGTCAAAGAATTACGTCGTTGCCGGTTGGGCAAGCGTGAACGAGGGCACCGAAGGCCCCGATATCTGGGACGTGGTCGAAACCCACATCCGCAACAAGGGCACCGTCGTGGTCGAGCCCAACACCAGCGTGCAGGTGGTGGGCGCGTAAGGCGCCCATCGGAACCAAATTTTTTTACCCCGAAGAATTCACGAAGATGAATTTTTCGATCTGAGAAAAGGAGCAAAGGACATGACATCCAGCTTCAAGGGACCCAAGGCTTCGCGTCGCCAGTTTCTGGCCGGTGCGGCTGCCATCGGGGCAGGGGCGGCCACTGGCGCCCGTGCTCAGACCCCCGATCCGCTGATCACCGAAGTACATGAATGGGCCCAAGGTTTGGGCGAGGGTGTGGACGCCACCCCCTATGGCATGCCCATCCGGTTCGAAACCGATGTGGTGCGCCGCAACGTGCCTTGGCTGACCGCGGACCCGATCAGCTCGATCAACTTCACGCCCATCCACGCGCTGGATGGCACCATCACTCCGCAGGGCTGTGCGTTTGAACGCCACCACTCGGGCGCGATCGAGCTTTCCAAGGATGACTACCGTCTGATGATCAACGGTCTGGTGGATCGCCCGCTGGTCTTTACCTACGCGGATCTGGAACGCTTCCCCCGTGAGCAGCATGTGTACTTCTGCGAATGCGCGGCGAACACCGGCATGGAATGGGCGGGCGCGCAGCTGAACGGCGCGCAATTCACCCATGGTATGATCCACAATATGGAATACACCGGCGTGCCCCTGCGCACCCTGCTGAACGAGGCTGGCATTCAGACCGAGGGCAAGTGGGTCTATGTCGAGGGCGCGGATGCCTCGTCGAACGGCCGCTCGATCCCGATGGAAAAGGCGCTGGACGACGTTCTGGTCGCCTTCAAAGCCAACGGTGAGGCCCTGCGCAAAGAGCATGGTTACCCCGTGCGTCTGGTCGTTCCCGGTTGGGAAGGCAACATGTGGGTCAAGTGGCTGCGCCGCATTGAGGTTACCACGCAAGCGGTTGAAAGCCGTGAGGAAACCAGCAAATACACGGACACTCTGGCGGACGGAACCAGCCGCAAGTGGACTTGGGTCATGGACGCCAAATCGGTCGTCACCAGCCCCAGCCCGCAGTCGCCGATCAAGCATGGCCCCGGCCCGTTGGTCATCACTGGTCTGGCGTGGTCCGGTCACGGCAAGATCAAGCGTGTGGACGTCTCGACCGATGGCGGCAAGACATGGCAGCAGGCGCGCCTCGCGTCCGAGGCTGGCGACAAGGCGCTGTCCCGCTTCTATCTGGACATCAACTGGGACGGCAGCGAGATGCTGCTGCAATCCCGCGCGATGGACGAAACCGGATACGTGCAGCCCACCAAAGCGCAACTGCGCGAAGTGCGTGGCCTGAACTCGGTCTACCACAACAACTGCATCCAGACATGGCATGTGAAATCGAACGGGGAGGCAGAAAATGTCGAAGTCTCTTAAACTTTATGCAGGCTCGGCGGTCGGCACCGTTCTGATGCTGACGGTGGCGCTAAATTTCGCGGATCGCCTGATCCCCGAACACGCCGAAAGCTATGACCGCATGGCGGCCGATAGCGATCCCGATTTCGCGTTGATTGCCCGCGCTCAGGCGGCTGCAGCTTATGCGGACGCGCCCTTTGGCTTGGGCCGCCCCGCGCTGGAAGAAGAGATCGCAGCGTGGGATCTGGATGTCAGCCCCGATGGCACTGGCCTTCCGGTTGGATCTGGCGACGTGTTCACAGGCGAAGAAGTGTTCATCGAGAACTGCGCTGTCTGCCACGGTGACTTTGCCGAAGGGCGCGGCAACTGGCCCAAACTGGCTGGCGGAGATGGCTCTTTGGCGGACGAAGACCCGCTCAAGACCGTGGGCAGCTACTGGCCGCATCTGTCAACCGCATGGGACTATGTGAACCGCTCCATGCCCTTTGGCAACGCACAGAGCCTGACTCCGGACGAGGTTTATGGCATCGTCGCGTACATCCTCTATTCCAATTATCTGGTCGAGGATGACTTCGTTCTGTCGAACGAGAACTTCACCGAGATCGTGCTGCCCAATGCGGACGGCTTCATCATCGATGACCGCGAAGATAGTGAATACGCAATCTGGCGCGCCGAGCCCTGCATGGAAAACTGCAAGGACACCGTCGAGATCACCAAGCGCGCCACTGTGCTGGACGTGACCCCCGGCGAAGAGGTGACCGAAGAGGCTCTTTCCGCCCCCGAAGAAGAGCCTGTTCAGGTCGCTGCCGCTGACCCGGCCCCCGAAGAAGAGGCTCCGGCAGCCTCGCCTGCGATGGCGATTGATCAGGCGCTGGCCGACAAGGGCGAGAAGGTCTTTAAGAAGTGTAAAGCCTGCCACAAGATTGGTGATGGCGCGAAAAATGGCTCTGGCCCTCAGTTGAACGGTATCGTTGGCCGCTCGGTCGCTTCGGCGGACGGGTTCAAGTACTCGGGCGCGATGGTTGACTACGGCGGAGAATGGACGCCAGAGCGTCTGGCAGCCTTCATCGCAAAGCCCAAGGCAGAGATCAAAGGCACCAAGATGTCCTTTGCGGGTCTCAAGAAAGAGGACGACGTGGCGGCTGTCATTGAGTACCTCAAGACCTTTGGTCAGTGATCCATGACGCGGATTGCGACATATCTGGGGGCAGCGGCGGTCATCGCCGCTGCCTTTGTGCATCAAGCCCATGCTGAAGAGATCGCAGCACCCCTCGGGGACGCAGCAAACGGCGAGAAAGTGTTCCGCAAATGCGCCAGCTGCCATGCGGTTGGGGCAGGGGCCAAGAACAAGGTCGGCCCCCAGCTGAACGGTATCTTTGGCCGCACGGCCGGCACGATCGAGGATTTCCGCTATTCCGACGGTCTGATCCGCGAGGGCAAGAACGGGCTGGTCTGGGATTACGAGCACCTTGATGCCTATCTCGACAACCCCAAAGCGCTGGTCAGCGATACGCGCATGAACTTCCGCGGCCTGAAAGAGGAGCAGGACCGCCACGATGTTCTCGCTTATTTGCGCCAGTTCTCGGATAGCCCACTCGATATCCCCGAGGCCCAACCAACGGCCCTACCCAAAGAGGTAGAGCTGTCCGCCGAAGTGCTAGCTATCGTCGGCGACCCTGCCTACGGAGAATATCTCTCAAGTGAATGCAGCACATGCCATCAGAGAAATGGCAGTGACCAAGGCATCCCGTCCATCACGGGCTGGCCGACCGAGGACTTCGTGGTCGCCATGCATGCCTACAAAGAAAAGATCCGGCCCCATCCCGTCATGCAGATGATGGCAGGGCGGTTGTCGGACGAAGAGATCGCGGCCTTGGCTGCGTATTTCGCGGACCTCGGAGACCAATAAAACAACACCATCCGGGCCGCACATCTAGGGAGGAAGAACCATGAAATTGAACAGACGTTCGTTCATTGCTGCAGGCGCGGCAACCGCGACGCTGGGGGCGCCGTCATTGCGGGCCAATACCAAGCCGCGGGTTGTCGTGATCGGGGGCGGCGCAGGCGGTGCCACCGTCGCGCGCTATGTCGCCAAGGACAGCAAGGGCGAGATCGACGTGACGCTGATCGAACCCACACGCCAGTACTACACCTGTTTCTTCTCGAACCTCTATTTGGGCGGCTTCCGCGAAATGGACAGCCTTGGCCATTCTTACGGCAATCTGGCCGCAGGTGGTGTGAACGTCGTCCACGATTGGGCCATCGGGATCGACCGCGATGCCAAGACGGTGGCGCTGGCCGGTGGTGGCTCTGTCCCCTATGACCGTCTGGTCCTGAGCCCCGGCATTGATTTCGTGGACGGCGCGGTGCCCGGTTGGTCGACCATGGCCCAGAACGCGATGCCCCACGCCTACAAGGGCGGCAGCCAGACCGAGCTGCTGCGCGCTCAGATTAACGCGATGCCCGAAGGCGGGACCTTCGTCATGGTCGCGCCGCCGAACCCCTACCGCTGCCCCCCTGGCCCCTACGAGCGGGTCAGCATGGTCGCGCACACGCTCAAGGCCAATAACCCCAAAGCCAAGATCATCATCGTCGATCCCAAAGAGAAATTCTCGAAACAGGCGCTGTTCGAAGAGGGGTGGGGCAAGCATTACACCGGCATGGTTGAACGCATTGGTCCCGATTTCGGCGGTGCGAACGTTGAGGTGAACCCCGACGAGATGACGGTGAATGTGGATGGCGAAGTGATCAAAGCGGACGTCTGCAACGTGATCCCCGCCATGAAAGCCGGCAAAATCTGCGAGATGGCAGGCGTGACCGAGGGCAACTGGGCCCCCGTGAGCGGCCACACCATGCAGAGCAAGATCGATGAGAATATCCACGTCCTTGGCGATGCGTGCTCGCAAGGGGACATGCCCAAGTCCGGCTTCTCTGCGAACTCTCAGGCCAAGGTGGCGGCGATGGCGGTGCGTGGCGCTCTGACCGGCTCCAAGGTCTTCCCTGCCAAATTCTCGAACACCTGCTGGTCGCTGATCGACACCGACGATGGCGTCAAAGTCGGCGCGACCTACGAGGCGACAGACGAGAAAATCGCTAAAGTGGATGGGTTCATATCCCAAACGGGTGAAGACGCAGATCTTCGTAAAACCACCTACGAAGAGTCCGTTGGTTGGTATGCGGGCATCACTGCTGACATGTTCGGCTAAGGCTGGAAAGACAACGGGCGGCGCATGCGTGCACCGCCCCCAAGGGACCAAGGGACTTATGGATTACAACCAGTTTTTCGATGGCGCACTGACCGATCTGCGAGAGCAGGGCAATTATCGCCACTTTGCCGATCTGGAGCGCCGGACAGGTGATTTCCCCCATGCGACCCATCGTGATGCTGCGGGCAAAGAGCGCCCCGTCACGATCTGGTGCTCGAACGATTATCTGGGCATGGGGCAGCACCCCAAAGTCCTGACCGCCATGCATGACGCTCTGGACCGCTGCGGCGCGGGTGCGGGCGGTACGCGCAACATCTCTGGCACGACCCATGACCATGTGCTGCTGGAGCGCGAATTGGCCGACCTGCACGGTAAAGAGGCGGCGCTGCTGTTCACCAGCGGGTACGTGTCGAACTGGGCTGCGTTGGGCACTCTGGCTGCAAAAATTCCGAACTGTGTGATCCTGTCGGATGCGTTAAACCACGCCTCCATGATCGAAGGGATGCGCCATTCCCGCGCGCAGCGCGTGATCTGGAAGCACAATGATCTGAATGACTTGCGCGCTCATCTTGAGACGCTGCCCAAAGATCAGCCCAAGATCATTGCGTTCGAATCCGTCTACTCAATGGACGGCGACATCGCCCCGATCGCAGAGATTTGCGATTTGGCCGAAGAGTTCGGCGCTCTGACCTACTTAGACGAAGTGCACGCCGTGGGCATGTACGGTCCCCGCGGGGGCGGCGTGGCAGAGCGCGATGGCGTGATGCACCGTGTAGACATCATTCAGGGCACCTTGGGCAAAGCCTTTGGCGTCGTGGGGGGCTACATCACCGGCTCGGCCCAGATGGTGGATTTCGTCCGCAGCTTTGCGAGCGGCTTTATCTTTACCACCGCTTTGCCGCCTGCGGTCGCGGCTGGGGCAGCGGCCTCAATCCGGCACCTGAAGGACAGCAGTGCGGAGCGGGAGTTGCAGCAAGCCCGCGTGGCCGAGCTACGCGCCAAGCTGGACCAGATCGGCATCCCGCACATCCCGAACCCCAGCCACATCATTCCGGTGATGGTTGGCGATCCGGTGAAGTGCAAGTTTATCTCGGACAAGCTGCTAAACGAGCACGGCGTCTACATCCAGCCAATCAACTATCCCACAGTTCCCAAAGGAACCGAGAGGCTGCGGATCACCCCCAGCCCCGTGCACAGCGCCGAGGATATGGAGCGTCTGGTCACCGCGCTCGAAGATCTCTGGCATCAGTGTGAACTGGCCCGCCAGCCGATGGCGGCCCAGTAAACCGCTTTAAACCGTTGTCAGTCCCCGCAGTGCCCCGAGCAGTGCGGGGATTTTTTCTTTGAAGCGAAAGAAACCGTGGGTGGCGTGGGGCCAAGCAGCACTGTCGTAGTCCTTGCGCACCCGTGCCAGCGTGATGCCCTTGCTGCGCAATGCCGTTTCGATCCGTGCTAGATCATCCGCGACAGGTCCGACAGGGGCATATGGCGTGACGATCTGCTGTGCGCCCAAACCTGTGGCCCAATCGGCCACGGCATCAGGCGACAGGAAGGTTTGCTCTGCCAGACGATCGGACCAGCGGTTCAGGGCGTCGTTGATTGCGGCAGTTGCGAACTCTTGGACATGGGGTGCGATGGCCAGCGGGCTTCGGTGGCCCACATCCGTTAGTACTCCGGCTCCCAAGACTTGCGGCGCTGACTTCAGCACATCCCCAAGGGCAAGGTCGTCGGAATGCACCAGAAGAGCGGTCGGCAGACCTTTGGACACTGGCTGGGTCAGCGGGATTGGCATGCGTTCGGGGTCTGCAGGTGCCTCTGGGATACGTGGTTCTTGCGCCAATCCGTGAATGCCGCCGAACCGTCCCTCAGTGTATTTGGAAATGTTTGATGACGCGGCCATGTAGGTCTTGCCCTTGGTCTGCAGCCCCGACACCCAGCGCCACGACAGAGTGTTCGACGCGGGGTCCCCATCCTGCAAATGCCGCATAAAGAAATCGGCCCCCAGCGACCACGGCAGCCCCAAGGTGAATACCCAGATCGAGGCGAACCACATCCGTGCGTGGTTGTGCAAATAGCCGGTCTGCGCCAACTCTTTGGCCCAGAAATCGAACGGTTCAATGCCTGTTTCCCCTTCGCAGGCGTCCTGCCACATCCGGCGCAGACCACCCTCGGATTTCAGTCGGTCCAACTGACGCTGCAGGTCAGCGCGATAGGCGGTCCAGACCCCGGGCCGCATCTCGAGCCAGCCCTTCCAATAGGTGCGCCAGTAAACTTCTTGGACAAACTTTTCCGCTGACTTCAAGCTGTGGCGGGCGAGCACGGCCTCTAGAACTTCGGCTTCAGTGATCAGCCGATGCCGTAGATAGGGCGACAGTGTTGACACGCCCTCTGTGTGGCGGTCGGGACCAAGGTCGTAGTTCCGGCGCTTGGCATAAGTGCTGCCAGCTTTGGGTAAAAACGCGCTCAGGCGTTCCAGCGCTGCTGTGCGTGTTGGGGAAAAGTCGGTCATGGGCCTAGCCTCTTGGGGATGGGCATTGCTTAGAAAGTTATCCCGAAGGCTAGGGCGCAACAGGTTTTGATCAATATCTGAGCAAATGAGACGTTTAAAAAAGGGCACGCCCCTTGCAGGGGGTCTGGTGCGAGACTAAGACTCAGGGAGCTAATTTGAATTTTAGTGTCCGAAAGACAGCAGGCAGAGGCAGAGAATGCACGATCCTATTGATACTTACATGAACACCCTGGTCCCTATGGTGGTCGAGCAGACCAGCCGCGGGGAACGTGCATATGACATTTACTCGCGCCTTCTGAAGGAACGCATCATCTTTCTGTCGGGCCCCGTCCACGACGGTATGTCGAGCCTGATCGTCGCACAGCTGCTGCATCTCGAGGCGGAAAACCCCTCGAAAGAAATCAGCATGTACATCAACAGCCCCGGCGGCGTTGTGACCTCGGGCCTGTCGATCTACGACACCATGCAGTACATCAAACCCAAGGTCTCGACCCTCGTGATTGGTCAGGCCGCGTCGATGGGCTCGCTCCTGCTGACTGCTGGCGAAAAGGGCATGCGTTTCTCGCTGCCGAACAGCCGCGTCATGGTGCACCAGCCCTCTGGTGGCTATCAGGGTCAGGCGACGGACATTATGATCCACGCTCGCGAGACCGAGAAACTGAAGCGTCGTCTCAACGAAATTTACGTAAAGCACACCGGTAACGACTACGAAACAGTCGAAGCCGCGCTGGAGCGTGACAACTTCATGTCGGCCGAGGACGCCAAAGAATGGGGTCTGATCGACGAAATCGTGGAAAACCGCACAAAGCCTGAAGACGAGGCGTAACATAACAGTTTTGTGCCACAGATTACCGCACTGTGGCACATTTGACATTGTGGCGGTGGGCGTGCTGCCCTAGCATTGCTCAAGACCAAGGGGTTTTGTCGGCATCGGCCGCACAGACCTACAATGCCGAGAAGGTGAGATATGTCGAACAATAGCAACGGCGACAGCAAAAATACCCTCTACTGTTCTTTCTGCGGAAAGAGCCAGCACGAGGTGCGCAAGCTGATCGCCGGCCCGACCGTGTTCATCTGCGATGAATGCGTCGAGCTGTGCATGGACATCATCCGCGAAGAAACGAAGGGCGGCGGGCTCAAGTCGCACGACGGCGTCCCGACCCCCAAAGAGATTTGCGAAGTTCTGGATGACTATGTGATCGGTCAAGCCCGCGCCAAGCGTGTTTTGTCGGTGGCTGTCCATAACCACTACAAGCGTCTGAACCACGCACAGGGTAGTTCCGAGATTGAACTGTCCAAATCCAACATCCTGCTTTTGGGTCCGACCGGTTGCGGTAAAACGCTGCTGGCCCAGACATTGGCGCGTATTCTGGATGTGCCGTTTACCATGGCCGATGCGACCACACTGACCGAAGCCGGTTACGTGGGCGAGGACGTGGAAAACATCATCCTGAAGCTCTTGCAGGCATCGGAATACAACGTTGAGCGCGCACAGCGCGGCATCGTGTACATCGACGAGGTCGACAAGATCACCCGCAAGTCGGAAAACCCTTCGATCACCCGCGACGTCTCGGGCGAGGGCGTTCAGCAGGCTTTGCTGAAGCTGATGGAAGGTACCGTGGCCTCGGTTCCGCCCCAAGGCGGCCGTAAGCACCCCCAGCAGGAATTCCTGCAGGTGGACACCACGAACATCCTGTTCATCTGCGGCGGCGCCTTTGCGGGCATCGACAAGATCATTGCGCAGCGCGGCAAAGGCAGCGCGATGGGCTTTGGTGCGGATGTGCGGGACGAGACCTCCAAAGGGGTCGGCGAATTGCTGGCTGAGCTCGAGCCTGAGGATCTGCTGAAGTTTGGCCTGATCCCCGAATTCGTTGGTCGCCTTCCGGTCATCGCTACGCTCGAGGATTTGGACGAGGACGCTCTGGTCACCATCCTGACCATGCCCAAGAACGCTCTGGTCAAGCAGTACCAGCGTCTGTTCGAACTGGAGGACACCAAGCTGACCTTCACCGACGACGCGCTGCTCGCGATTGCGCGCAAGGCGATTGCCCGCAAGACCGGTGCACGTGGTCTGCGCTCGATCATGGAAGACATCCTGCTGGATACCATGTTCGACCTGCCCGGCATGAGCGAAGTCGAAGAGGTTGTCGTCAACGAAGAAGCTGTGAACTCTTCGGACGCGAAACCGCTGATGATCTACGCCGAAACCGCCAAAAAGGGCGGTGCCAGCGCGGGCTAAGGCCCGAGGCTGACTGACATTCCAATGCCTGCCCCGATGGGGCGGGCATTTTTCTTGTCCGGTCCAGTGTGGCCGCATTTCCCGAAAAGGTTGAAGACAGATGAAGCGCATCAAATCCGGCGGTGTGTTCGAGGAAAAGATCGGCTACTGCCGTGCAGTCGTTGCGGGCGGTTTCGTCCATGTGGCAGGCACCGTGGGGCAGGGCGATACGGTCGAAGAGCAGTGCAAATCCGCACTCGAGGTCATTGGCGGCGCCCTTGAAAAAGCGGGCAGCTCCTTTGCCGATGTGGTGCGCGTGAACTACTACCTGCCGGACCGCGCGGAATTCGAAGCTTGCTGGCCGATCCTCGCGGAAACCTTTGGGGAAAACCCGCCAGCCGCGACCATGGTGGAATGTCGCCTGATCGACGATAAATACCGCATCGAAATCGAAGTTACCGCCCTCGCTCACGGCTAAGGGACTGGACCTTTCGAGGCCAATCGGCCATACGGAATGTAATTAGATCGGAGGCACCTATGGGTATTCTGAACACGCTGCTGAAAGCTGTGACCTGGTGGAACGGCGCGACCTTGAACACCATGCTCTGGACCAACCGTCACGGGCAAAAAGTGGGCGAGGACGAGCAGGGCAACGTCTTTTACCAAACCGAAGGTGGCAAGCGCCGCTGGGTGATCTTTAACGGCGAAGCCGAAGCAAGCCGCGTCAGCCCCGACTGGCATGGTTGGCTGCACTACACCTATGATGAGCCGCCGACCGATCGTCCGCTGGCCCACAAAGAGTGGGAAAAGCCGCACCAGGAAAACCTGACCGGTACGCCGCTGGCCTATGCGCCCGCAGGGTCGATCCGTCGCCCTGAGCCCGCACCGCGTCAGGACTACGAAGCCTGGCAGCCCGAGTAAGGCATCATCATGGCTGAGAACCGTACCGAAGTACTGGTCGGCGGCGCTGTTATGGCGCTCGCCATTGGGTTTGTGGTGTATGCAGGGCAGGTGGCTGGCCTGTCGCTAGGACAGTCTGCGACCTATCCGCTGACTGCGAGCTTCCGCTCGGCCGAGGGGATCACCCTAGGGACCGACGTGCGCTTGGCCGGTGTTAAAATCGGCACCGTCAGCGACATGGAGCTGAATCCGACCACGTTCCGCGCCGAGACCGAAATCCAGATCCAGAACGGGATCGAACTGCCCTATGACAGTGCGATTACCGTCGCATCCGAGGGTTTGCTCGGGGGCAACTACATCGAGATTGTGCCTGGCGGCTCGCTCGATAACCTTGCTGCTGGGGACGAGATTGAGGATACGCAGAGCGCGATCAGCCTTGTGTCGCTGATGATGAAGTTCGTGTCCGGGGGCTCCGAGTGATCCGGTACGCCGCAGCTTTGTTGATGGCCGTTTCGCTGCCTGCGGCAGCTCAAGAAGCGACAACGCGCGGTACCGGCGCGTTGCTGCGCGGCTTGGATAAAATCACCGGCGCCGTCACTGATCTGGAAATTGAAGCCGGCGGATACGCGCGTCTGGGGCGCGTTACCATCGCGCTCGGTGAATGTCGCTACCCGCCGGATGATCCGGCTGGCGAAGGCTATGCATTTTTGTCGATTGCCGAACAGGACGGTGCCTCTGTTTTTCAGGGCTGGATGGTCGCGTCATCGCCAGCACTGAATCCGATGGACCACGCCCGTTATGACGTCTGGGTATTGCGCTGCACCACCGCCGACGGATTGTCTTCGAGCGGGACAGAGTAAATATCAGCAACATTTTCCAGCGCGTTGGACAGCCTTGCGTGATATTCGGCGCGAGGAATCTCTATCGCCCCAAGGCTGGCCAAGTGCGGCGTCAGGAACTGCGTGTCAAATAGGGTAAAGCCCGTGCGGCGCAGGTGGTCCACTAGCCACGCTAGCGCCAGTTTTGACGCGTCGGTCTGGCGCGAGAACATGCTCTCTCCAAAATAGGCAGTGCCAAGGGCAAGGCCATAGACCCCACCAATCAGCTCTCCGTCTTCGGACCAGATTTCGAGAGAATGGCCATATCCGATCTCGTGAAGCTTGGTGTACAGAGCCAGAATCTCCGCGTTGATCCACGTCTCTGGACGTTCTGCACAGGCCTCCATCACGCCGCGAAAATCGCCGTTGATGGATACCGAATATCCCCCCCGCTTGATCCGCCGGGCGAGGCTGCGCGAGATGTGGAATGCATTCAGGGGAATGATGCCGCGCATCTTGGGATCGACCCAAAATAGGTCGGGATCATCGCGGCCCTCCGACATGGGAAAGACACCTGCGGCGTAGGCATTCAAGAGGAGTTCCGGCGTGATCGTCATAGAGGATAATCCTAATCCGCCCGCCGGAATGCGCAAGGGCAGGCGCGATGGCCTGCCCTTGGAAATTGTGTCTAGCAGCCTGAAAGATCAGCCGAAATTCGCGGCCAGCCACTTTTCCAACCAGTGGATGTCGTAGTCACCGGTGTGAATATCCTTTTCCGCGAGCAGCGCGTGGAACAGGGGTACAGTGGTGTCAACGCCATCAACGATCAACTCGCCCAAAGCGCGGTTCAGACGGGCCAAAGCCTCGGTTCGATCGCGGCCATGCACGATCAGTTTGCCGATCAAGCTGTCGTAATAGGGAGGAATCGAGTAGCCCTGATAGAGCGCGCTGTCCATCCGCACACCCAGACCGCCGGGGGCGTGGTACTGGGTGATCTTGCCGGGGCAAGGCGCAAAGTTCGGCAGACGCTCTGCGTTGATGCGAACCTCGATGGCGTGACCGTTGATCTGCAACTCGTCCTGAGTGAACGACAGCTTCTGACCCGCCGCGACGCGAATCTGTTCGCGCACCAGATCGACGCCAAAGATGGCTTCGGTCACAGGGTGTTCAACCTGCAGACGTGTGTTCATCTCGATGAAGTAGAACTCGCCGTTCTCGTACAGGAACTCGATGGTGCCTGCGCCGCGGTAGTTCATTGCGCCGATGGCGTCGGCACAGATTTTACCGATGCGCGCGCGCTCTTCTTCGGTGATGCAGGGGCCGGGGGCCTCTTCGAGTACTTTCTGGTGACGACGCTGCAGCGAGCAGTCGCGCTCGCCCAAGTGCACACCGTTGCCCTGACCGTCGCCGAACACCTGAATTTCGATGTGGCGGGGCTTTTGCAGGTACTTCTCGATGTAGACTTCGTCGTTGCCGAAGGCCGCTTTGGCTTCGGACCGCGCGGTGCGGAACGAATTCTCGATCTCTTGCTCGTTCAAGGCCACCTTCATTCCGCGGCCACCGCCACCGGCGGTCGCTTTGATAATGACGGGGTAGCCCATGTCAGCGGCGACCTTCTTGGCGTCTTCCACGGTGGGTACGCCGCCAGCAGAGCCGGGCACCACGGGGATCCCCAGCTTTTCAGCCGTTTCCTTGGCCGTGATCTTGTCGCCCATCTGGCTGATGTGCTCGGCCGAGGGGCCGATAAAGGTGATGCCGTGGTCTTCGACGATCTGCACGAAGTTCTGGTTTTCCGACAGGAAGCCATAGCCCGGGTGGATTGCCTGCGCGCCGGTCACTTCACAGGCCGCGATGATCGCGGGGAAGGACAAGTAGCTGTCAGTGCTAGAATTGGGGCCGATGCAGACAGCCTCGTCTGCCATGCGCACATGCATAGCGTTGGCGTCTGCTGTAGAGTGGACCGCGACAGAGGCGATGCCCATCTCGCGGCAGGCGCGGATGACGCGCAGCGCGATTTCGCCCCGATTCGCAATCAGAATTTTATCGAACATGGTTCAGCCTCACTCGATGATAACGAGCGGTGCGCCGTACTCTACTGCCGAGCCGTCTTCGACGAGGATACGCTTGACGGTGCCCGACTTGGGCGCGGGGATGTGGTTCATGGTCTTCATCGCTTCGATGATGACGATGGTGTCACCCTCCTTGACCTGTGCGCCGACAGAGATGAACGCCGGTGCACCGGGCTCTGCCTGCAGGTAGATGGTGCCAACCATGGGCGAGGTAACAGCGCCGGGGTGGTCGGCGGGATTGTCGCTTGCGGGGGCTTCGGCAGCGGCGGGTGCGGCTGCGGGGGCAGCGGCAGGCGCTGCAGCAGCGGGGGCTGCGTACTGGACAGGGGCAGGGGCCGCGACAGGGGCTGCGCGCGACACGCGCACATCAAGACTATCATCCTCGGCGTATTCACGCTTGACCTGCAGTTCGGTCAGATCGTTTTCGCGCAGCAGCTCTGCAAGAGCCTGAATGAAGGCGACATCTGCGTCGTGGTTTTGTTTGCTCATACCGTCCTCGATAGGTGGATATCCCGCGCCGGAGTGGCCGGAAGCGGGTCACGAATTTGAACGGCTTATACGCGGTCTAAGAATGCGTGAAAAGCTTCGGATCACTGTTTCAGGGCGGGAAAAGACGGGTTTCGCCTATAACGCGAATGGATTATCTATAAAATGACCCCGGATGATAGATAAATTCAAAACCTATCGAGGCGGGGCAATTTTCCTGCCCGAAGGGCCCATGTTTAGGGCGTCAGCATTCGCGTAAAGAGGGTGGTCAAATAGCTCTCGGCCTCGTCGAAAATCTCGTCGGTGTCTTCGCGCAGGATGGCGCGGACCTGAACGTCAAAGTCCGCGTAGTGCTGGGTCAGCGACCAGATCGAGAAGATCAGGTGGTATGGATCGATCTCTGCGATGCGGCCATCGGCACTCCACTTGCGGATGATCTTGACCTTCTCGTCGACAAGTTCTTTGAGCTCGCCTTCGATGGCGTGCATCATGCGCGGGGCGCCTTGAATGATCTCGTTCGCAAAGAGGCGGCTTTCGCGCGGGAAGTCGCGGCTCATCTGAAGTTTGCGCTTCATATAGGCCAAGATTTCTTCGATCGCGTCGCCGTCTTCCTTCATCTCACGGAGGGGATCGAGCCAGTTGTCCAGCAGCCCTTCGAGCACCTCGGTAAAGATCGCTTCTTTGCTTTTGAAGTAATAGAGCAGGTTGGGTTTCGACAGGCCTGCGGCCTTGGCGATTTGATCCAGAGTGCTGCCACGGAACCCGTATTGCGAGAACACGACCAAAGCGGCCTCGAGAATCGCTTCGGTATTCTTGCGTTGGATGCGGGTCATGGGTTTGCGCTGCGTCATGTTGGGTAAGTAAGATGCGTGACAACAGCTTGTAAAGAACGGAAATGCCGCCCAATCGCCGTAAGGGCGACTGAATATTAGGCAAGTCGCCCTAGTGCAGATGGAATTTCGAAGAATCTTCGAATATCAGGCGCGTTTGAGCCGCGCGGCGCGCCCGCCACGGCGCTGTTTGTGTAGGTCTGCGCGCGCCGGAAGTTCGCCCATGATTTGGCGGCGCACTTCGGGAGTCATCCGTGACCAAGCGCCGATTTCATCCAGCGAACGCAAGCAGCCTGTGCATAGTTTGGTTTCTGGGTGAATCACACAGATTTTGACGCAGGGACTTTCGATTTCGTCCCGTTTCCAGATGTCGTCGGTCAATCCGCTCTCCCAAGATGGCCAAGGCGATCCAATGCGCCCTGAAGGATGTAACTGGCCGCCACGTGGTCGATCACCTCGGCGCGGCGGCGGCGGGACGTGTCAGCCTCGAGCAGCGCGCGCTCGGCGGCCACTGTGGACAAGCGTTCGTCCCAGAATGTGATCGGCAAGTCGGTCAGTTTTGTTAGGTTGCGCGCAAAGGCACGGGTTTTTTGGCAGCGGGGTCCCTCGGTACCATCCATGTTGCGCGGCAGCCCCAGCACGATGCCAGAGATATTGCGCTTGGTCAGGATGGCCAAGAGCGCATCAGCGTCCACTCCGAACTTCTTGCGGCGGATGGTTTCTAGCGGGGTCGCCACGCCACGGAACGTGTCCGAAACGGCAACACCGATGGTTTTGTCCCCGAAATCCAGTCCGGCCAAGGCTGTCATGGGCGGGCAGGCGGCGGCAAATTCCGCGATGTCTTCGTGGATCACTGTGCGACCCCTGCTTGCTCTGCAGCGGCGCGGATGGCGGCCAGTTCATCGGGGCGTTTAGCGAAACGGCCTTGGGCTTCGGCCCAGATGGCGGCTGCGCGGTCCTGTTCACCAAGAACACCATAAGCATTGATCAGGCGCGCCCATTCTGGGGCGGTCCCGCCCTCGGTAGCAAGGCGCTCTGACAGGTTGGCGACCATGCCGCGGATCATGTTTTGACGATCTTCGTCAGAGAGTTCGGCGGCGTTCTGCATATCCTCGGCACTGGGGCCGCGCAGCATTGGCGCGTCAGAAACGGGGGGCAGGGTGTATTCGACACCAGCACGCATGGCGATCTCTTCGATCTGCGCGCGGATTGGCGGAATCCACGCCGCATCGTCGGGCCCCTGACGCAGCAGGCTGCGCCAAATGCCGAATGCCTGATCAGGGCGGTCGTTTTGGGTCAGCATCAGGCCCCAGTAATACAGAGCGGTGCCGTTTTTAGGATCGCGAGACAGCGCTTGCTTTAGAGCGGTCTCAGCCTCGGGGCTGACATAACCGCCGGCGGCAAGGATCAGGACGTCCGCATAATCCGCGTAGTCGGTCGCGGTAGCCTCGTCGCCCTTGATCTCTAAGACGCGGGCTTGAGCGGCGTGGGCGCGGGCAAAGTTGCCCAAGACCGCTTCGTTGCGCACGAGCAGGGCTTGGCCTTGCAGATCGTCGGGGCGCTGCTCGACTGCGGCGCGCAATTTTTCGACCAGTTCTAGATATTTGGGATCGCGGTCGGGGTTCGGCATCGGCGGCAGTTCCGCCTCGGCCTGCGCCTGAGTAGGACGATCTGCGCGGCGCTCTTCGGCCATCTCGATCCGGTCCTTCAGCGCCAGATCACCATATCCAAACGCGCCATAGTGGTTGTACATCCACCAAGCGCCCCCCAGCAGAAAGACGCCGACGACCGCTGCCATGGCCAAAGTCGCGGATTTCGGCTGTCCTGCACCAGACTGCTGCTCTTGCAATTTGGCATCGGCTGCTAGAATCCGGCGACCGATTTCGGCTTTCAGGCGCTCGACCTCTTCGGGGGCGATCACGCCGCGCGCAGAATCGCGCTCCACCTCGGCCATCTGGTCGCGATAGACCTTCAGGTCATAGGCCGCAGGGGGTTCAGCGCCCGCCTTGCCTCGGATGAGTGCCAGAACGAGCAGCGCCGCAACCATTGCAGCCAGGCCGAGTGTGATGATCCAAAATGTCATGTCGTCTCCCAAGTCTGACCGCTATTTAGGCAGGAATGGCTCTTGGAAAAAGTCAAAATCGCGCCATAACCATGGTATGTCGCAGGCCGCCACGGCCTCATGTCGCATCCAGTCGGTATTGTGACGCTGAGAGAGGCGGTCCAGAATTGCGACAGGTCCATGACGGATCATGAACTGACACACCTACGGATTCGAGTCTGATGAAACGCTATTCCGTCTTCGCGGTTGCCCGAGAGGCACAACGTTACCACAGTGGCTGGGAGCGCGCATGGCGTTCGCCCGAGCCCAAAAAATCCTACGATGTCATTATCGTAGGCGCGGGCGGCCACGGTTTGGCGACGGCCTATTACCTGGGCAAGAATTTTGGCATCACAAACGTTGCCATCATCGAGAAGGGATGGCTCGGCGGCGGCAACACCGGCCGGAACACCACCATCATCCGCTCGAACTACCTGCAGGATCCGTCTGCCGCGATCTATGAAAAGGCGCGCGACCTGTATGAGACTTTGTCGCAGGATCTGAACTACAACGTCATGTTCAGCCCCCGCGGCGTCATCATGCTGGCCCAGACCCATCACGAGGTCCGCGGTTACCAGCGCACCGCCCATGCGAACGCGCTGCAGGGCGTGAAGACCGAATTCATTGGCCGCGAAAAGGTCAAAGAAATCGTGCCGATCATCAACATTGACGGCCCGCGTTACCCTGTTCTGGGTGGTCTCTTGCAGAAACGCGGCGGTACTGCGCGTCACGATGCTGTGGCGTGGGGCTATGCCCGTGCTTGCTCTGACATGGGCATGGACATCATCCAAAAGTGCGAAGTCACCGGCGTGCGCCGCGTGGCGGGCCGTGTTGTAGGTGTCGAAACCACCAAAGGCTCCATCGACTGCAACAAACTTGGCATCGTGGTCGCGGGTCACTCGGGCGTTCTGGCCGATATGGCGGGCTTCCGTCTGCCGATTGAATCGGCGGCGCTGCAGGCTCTGGTTTCCGAACCCATCAAACCCTGCATGGACGTTGTCGTTATGGCGAACACCGTTCACGGTTACATGTCTCAGTCCGACAAGGGCGAGATGGTGATCGGCGGGGGCACCGACAGCTTCAACAACTACACCCAGCGCGGCAGCTTCCACCACATCGAGGAAACCGTGCGCGCTCTGGTCGAAACCTTCCCGATGATCAGCCGCCTGAAGATGCTGCGTCAGTGGGGTGGGATCGTGGACATGACCGGCGACCGCTCGCCCATCATCTCGAAAACCCCGCTGGAAAACTGCTTTATCAACTGCGGCTGGGGCACCGGCGGCTTCAAGGCGATCCCCGGCTCCGGTTGGGCGATGGCGGAACTGATGGCCAAGGGCTACTCGCCGCTGGCAAACGAATTCTCCGTGGACCGCTTCAAAGAAGGCCGTTTCATCGACGAATCCGTGGCCGCTGGTGTGGCGCACTAAAATGCGGAACCTTTTTCGCATATCCGGCGTTTGCTGTGTAACTGACCATTACACAGGAGCGAAATCATGGCTGCCCACGACAGCAACACCGGAACAAGCAACAGCTCGAACAGCGTTCTCGCGTTCATCGTCGGCGCGCTCGTCGTCGCAGTCGTTGTCCTTGGTTTCGCGCTGTATAACGGCATGGATTTTGGCTCAGAAGACGACATCAACATCAGCATCGAAGGCGCAGGCCCGGCTGCTGAGCAAGCTGGCGAAGCGCTTGAAGGCGCGGCCAACGCTGTTGATGACGCAGCCGAAGACGTTACCGGCCAATAACACCGACTTGCCTTTCGGCCGGTCGTTCAAAGATCGAATGGCCGAAGCATACCGTCGCCGCACCCCGCTTTCCGACTTACCTCAGGGGGGCGGCGACACTTATTCCCGACACACCAGCACCGCCGCCTCGCAGCACGCATTCCGTGCCCTGCGGTCTTTGTCGTGCGCAATTTCCACCTCTTTCCGTGCAAAAGGATTGGCCTCATGCTGACACTCCAGTGCCCCTATTGCGGCGTCATGGCCGAGGAAACCGAACTCTCCGCTGGCGGCGAGGCTCATCTGAAACGTTTCGGACCGGGCTCGAACGACGAAGAGTTCGAGAGCTATATGTTCATGCGTGAAAACCCGCGCGGCGTACATTTCGAACGCTGGCGCCATGCAAATGGCTGCGGCAAGTGGTTCCACGCGGCGCGAGATACCGTCACGCTTGAGGTTTTCGGCACCTACACCGCCCAAACCTCTGTGCCGCCCGCAGATCTTCTGGAAAAAATCCGCGCAGCGCGCCCCGGCTTTAAGTGGAGAGAGTTCGAATGACCTTTCTGCTTTGCGTAAATACTCAAATCCCCCCGTTCTCCGGCAAAAGCGAGGTCTGAGAGAATGAGCACCCGACTTTCCAAGGCAGGCCGTCTGGTCGACACCTCGAAATCTGTCGCGTTCACGTTTAACGGCAAGAAAATGCAAGGCCACGCGGGCGATACGCTGGCCTCTGCATTGCTGGCCAACGACCAGATGATGGTCGGTCGGTCGTTCAAGTACCACCGTCCCCGCGGGATCGTGGCCTCTGGCGCCGAAGAGCCGAACGCTCTGGTGAACCTCGGCTCTGGCAACACATTCGAGCCGAACCAGCGCACCACGACGACCGAACTCTTTGACGGTCTGTCCGCGACCAGCCAGAACCACTGGCCCTCGCTCGATTTCGACATCGGCGCGGTGAACGGTCTGTTCGCGAACTACCTGACCGCTGGCTTCTACTACAAAATGTTCATCCACCCGCGTCCGCTGTGGAAATACGTCTACGAGCCCTTCATCCGCCAGTCCGCTGGTCTGGGTAAGGCGCCCAAGGACACTGATGGCGACCGCTACGAGCACTTCTATGCGTATGTCGACGTTGCTGTGATCGGCGGCGGTGTGGCTGGCCTTCAGGCGGCTTTGGCCGCTGGTGAAGCCGGTGCCAAGGTTTTGCTGATGGAGCAGACTGCGCACTTTGGTGGCCGCGCTCCCGTGGACGGCGGCACCATCGACGGCATCGAAGCCGAAACATGGATCGCTGGCGCTCTGGCCCGTCTGGACGAGATGCCCAACGTCACTGTCCGTCGCCGCATGATGGGGGCAGGGGTCTATGACCACGGCTACCTGTTGGGCTACGAGCGGGTCAAAGACCACGCGCCCGAACTGGACGCCCCCCGTCACCGTCTATGGCGCATCCGCGCCAAGCAGATCGTGACCGCGACTGGTGCGATTGAACGCCCCATCAGCTTTGCAGGCAACGACATCCCTGGTGTCATGTTGGCAAGTGCTGTCCGCGACTACGCGGTGAACTACGGTGTCGCCGTAGGTCAGAAAACTGTCGTCGTCACCAACAATGACGATGGCTACCGCACCGCGCTCAAGCTCAAGGAGCTTGGTGTCGAGGTTCCTGCAATCATCGACGCTCGCGAAGACGGTGCAGGCGCTCTGGCCGATGCGGCGCGCAAGGCTGGCATTCGTGTCGAACCCGGCAAGGCGATCGCCAAAGTCAAAGGTGGCAAGCGCGTTGAAGGCGTCGAGCTCTGCCGAATGCAAGGCAATGGCGGCGCTGTGATCGAAACGATCAAATGTGACGCGGTTGCCATGTCCGGAGGCTGGTCGCCTGTTGTGCACCTGTGGTCGCACTGCGGTGGCAAGCTGGTTTGGGACGAGGTCGAAAGCCACTTCAAACCCGATCCCGACCGCGCGCCCACCAACCAAGAGGGCAAACCCTTTGTCATCACCGCAGGCAGCGCCTCTGGCCCCCTCGGCCTTGGCGAAGTTCTGGCGGATGCGGATGCAGCGGGCAAGAAAGCCGCCGAGGCTGCTGGCTTCACCGCTGCCTCGACCCCCGCACCCAGCGGCGACGAGCGCGACGAGAAGCCGATGCAGCCCGTGTGGATGATGCCCGCGGACGCTGTCTATGAGCTGCGCATGAAGATGTGGCTGGACTACCAGAACGACGTCAAAGTGTCCGACGTTCAGCTGGCTGCCCGCGAAGGCTACGAGAGCGTCGAGCACACCAAGCGTTACACCACGCTGGGTATGGCGACCGATCAGGGTAAGCTCAGCAATATCAACGGCTTGGCGATCCTTGCTGATACATTGGGTGCAGAGATTCCGCAGGTGGGCACCACCACTTTCCGTCCGCCGTATACCCCTATCTCGATGGGCTCGATCGGTGGCGAAGCGCGCGGCGAAATCTTCCAGCCGATCCGTCAGACTCCGATCCAGCAGTGGCACATCGACAACGGTGCCTACATGGAGCCCGTCGGTCACTGGCGTCGTCCCTACACCTTCCCCCGCGGGTCCGAGACCCACGAGCAGGCGGTGAACCGCGAGATCACCAACACCCGCACCAATGTGGGTCTGCTGGATGCCTCGACGCTAGGTAAGATCATCGTCAAAGGTCCCGACGCGGCCAAGTTCCTCGACCTCATGTACACCAACATGATGAGCACTCTGAAGCCGGGCAAATGCCGCTACGGCCTGATGTGCAACGAGAACGGCTTCTTGATGGACGACGGCGTTGTGGCCCGCTTGGACGAGGAAACCTTCCTTGTGCACACCACCTCTGGCGGCGCGGCGCACACCCACGCCCACATGGAAGAGTGGCTGCAGACCGAGTGGTGGGACATGAAAGTCTACACCGCCGATGTTACCGAGCAGTACGCACAGATCGCCGTTGTGGGCCCCAAAGCCCGCAAGGTTCTGGAAAAGCTGGGTGGCATGGACGTGTCCAAAGACGCGCTCAAGTTCATGGAGTGGACCCAAGGCAAGCTGGGTGGCTTTGATGCTCGCATCTTCCGCATCTCGTTCTCGGGTGAACTGTCCTACGAGATCGCGGTGCCTGCAAGCCAAGGTCGCGCCTTCTGGGATGCGCTGATGGAAGCTGGCGAAGAGCATGGCGTCATGCCCTATGGCACCGAATGTCTGCACGTCATGCGCGCCGAGAAGGGCTTTATCATGATCGGGGACGAAACCGATGGCACCGTGATCCCGCAAGATCTGGGGCTGAATTGGGCGATCTCGAAAAAGAAAGAGGACTTCATCGGCAAACGCGGTCAGCAGCGCACCTTCTTGGCAAGCGAAGATCGCTGGCGTCTGGTGGGTCTGGAAACCGTCGATGGCAGCGTGCTGCCCGATGGTGCCTACGCTGTGGTTCACGGCCACAACGAGAACGGCCAGCGCACCATGATCGGCCGCGTGACCTCGACCTACTACTCGCCCACCTTGGGCCGCGGTATCGCGATGGGTCTAGTCAAGCACGGACCCGAGCGTATGGGCGAATTGGTGGAATTCGCGAAAACCGACGGCTCGACCGTTATGGCGAAAATCGTTGACCCTGTCTGGTACGACAAAGAAGGGGAAAAGCAGAATGTCTGAAGCAATCAGCGTATTGGCTGGCGCGAACACCGAAGGGTTCTGCCGCGTCTCTGAACTGGGCCTGCATGGCATGATCACCGTCCGCGGTGATCTGTCGAACGCCGATCTGGCCAAAGCGCTCTGCGCGGTGGCGGGCGTCGACTCGCTGCCAGAGGTCCGCAAAATGGTTGGCGGTTTGGAAGGGGGCATCGCTTGGATGTCGCCGGACGAGCTGATGGTGTTCGTGCCCTATGCCCAAGTCGTCGACAAAGTGGATGAGCTGAACAGCACGCTTGCTGGCTCGCACTTCTTGGCCGTGAACGTGTCAGACGCCCGCGCGGTGTTCGGCATCGACGGGGCAGGGGCACGCGAAGTGATCGCCAAGGTCGCCCCCGTTGACATGTCCCCCGAGGCCTTCACCACTGGTGATCTGCGCCGCACCCGCATCGCTCAGGTCGCGGCCGCGTTCTGGATGGCCGGTGACGACAGCTTCCGCTTGATCTGCTTCCGCTCGGTTGGGGATTACGCCTTTAAACTGCTGAGCGTTTCGGCAGCCAAGGGCGGCGAAGTCGGCTACTTCTAAGTTCTGTTTTGGACGAGACAGACAAACCCTGCCCGAGAGATTGGGCAGGGTTTTCTTATGTGTAGGTCCAATGTGACGGGGTGCACAGAATATCTGATGATTTTCCGCAGGATATGCGGAACAACAGAGCCATCAGACCGTTTGTTTGACGACTCTCTGGTGGGAAATTCAAACTCAGGCTTGACGTGAGGCCTGTGTCGGATCACCTAAGAGGCATATTAATTTCACACGAATTCAAGGGGGCTACTATGGCTTTCGAACTTCCCGCACTTCCCTACGCCCACGACGCTCTGGCAGATCTGGGCATGTCGAAGGAAACGCTGGAGTTTCACCACGACATCCACCACAAGGCCTACGTCGACAACGGCAACAAGCTGATCGACGGCACCGAGTGGGCGGACAAGTCGCTGGAAGAGATCATCAAAGGCACCTACAACGCGGACGCAGTTGCCCAGAACGGCATCTTCAACAACGCGTCGCAGCACTGGAACCACATGCAGTTCTGGGAAATGATGGGCCCCAAAGGCGACGCGATGCCGTCGGAGCTGGAAGCCCGCATCGTTGACGCGTTCGGCTCGGTCGACAAGTTCAAAGAAGACTTTTCGGCAGCTGGCGCAGGCCAGTTCGGTTCGGGGTGGGCATGGCTGGTCGTCGACACCGATGGCACCCTGAAGGTCACCAAAACCGAGAACGGCGTGAACCCCGTCTGCTTTGGCCAGACCGCACTGCTGGGTTGCGACGTGTGGGAGCACAGCTACTACATCGACTTCCGCAACAAGCGTCCCGCCTACTTGACCAACTTCCTCGAGAAACTGGTTAACTGGGAAAACGTGGCAGAGCGCCTGTCGAAAGCCTAAGGCTTTCCCGCGCAACGCGAATTTCTGGACGCCCTGCGGTTTTCCGCGGGGCGTTTTCTTTTGGGGGAACTTTTAGGCATCCCTTGCGTTTTCTTAATGAAATCAATGCACAGGAGGATGTTATGGCCGAACGCGTCAGGTCGAAAGACGGCAGCCGAGACACCGATAAGGTGATGGGCGCTGAGGGAGAGATGGATCAGCAGGGACGACAGGGCGGCAACTTGCAGCGCGACATCGGCACCCGCGACGAGCAGAAGCGCGCAACCGAGCGTCCCGCAGGTGACACCCGAGTGACCAAAGCAGACGAAAAGGAGGACAGCTAATGACTAAGTTGAAAAACGGCGCATGGGTTTTGATCGCAGATGGCGAAAAGGCCTTGTTCCTCCGCAACGATCTTGATGCGCAGGACCTTGATCTGAATGTGGTGCGGATCGAAGAACAAGAAAACCCATCGGACCGCGAGCAATCCGCAAACCGTCCTGGCCGCATGCACGACGGTGGCCCCGGCCAAAAGTCGGCGGTGGATGACACCGATTGGCACGAACTGGCCAAAGAGCGCTTTGCGAGCGATATGGCCGACATTTTGTACAAGCAGGCGCACAAGGGCAAATTCGACGAGATTGTCGTTGTCGCGCCCCCGCAGACCCTGGGCGAACTGCGCAAGGAAATGCACCAAGAGGTCAGTGACAAGGTGATTGCCGAAATCCCCAAAACCCTGACCAACCACCCGATCGACAAGATCGAAGAGTTGATCAAACAGGAATTGGCGGCCTGATCCCGCGTCGCGCCCCCACCTACAGGGGGCGCAAACGCATCTGCACCTTTGCACAGGGGCATCCGCCTGACACCATTGCAATCTGCGCGGCAGAGGCGCAGACATTTGGCAGACGACCCCAAGGAGCCTGCCATGACCCAGACCGTTCGCGGCATTCTAGCGATGATCTCGGCCTGTGTGGTGTGGGGGCTGTCTTCGATCTTCTACAAGCTTTTGTCGGATGTTCCGCCGCTGACCATCCTCGCGCACCGGACCCTGTGGTCGGCGGTGTTCTTCGCGCTGGTTCTGTCCGTACAGGGCCGCATTGCGCAGTTGCCTGCCGCGCTTGGTAACCGCCGAACGCTGCTTGTCATCGCGGGAGCGTCGCTGACGATCTCGCTCAACTGGTTTTTCTTTATTTATTCGGTCAACACGGGCCACGCGACCCAAGCCAGCTTGGGCTATTACATCTTTCCGCTGGTCGCGGTTTTGCTCGGGCGCATCTTCTTTGCCGAGAGCCTGAACCGATGGCAGATGGTCGCTGTGGCGCTGGCTGCGGGGGCGGTGTCTTTGCTTACATGGGGGCTTGGCGTGGCTCCGTGGATTTCGTTGATCCTCGCCTTTAGCTTTGGCTTTTATGGGGTGCTCAAGAAGCTTCTCAGCATCGGACCTGTCGTCAGTGTGACGGCAGAGGTTGTGCTGCTGATCCCGATCTCGCTGACGGTGCTTTGGATCGGTGGCACGCATATGGACAGCCCGTACCAGACCGCGCTTCTGCTGTTCTCGGGTCCGCTGACGGGTTTCCCGCTGATCCTGTTCAGCTATGCCAGCCGCCGCATTCCGATGGCGACGGTTGGCATTCTGCAGTACCTGAACCCGACCCTGCAATTTCTGGTCGCGGTCCTGTTGTTCAAAGAGCCCTTTGGCATCTGGTACGCCATAGCCTTTGGGATGATCTGGACCGCGCTTGCGATTTACTCGACCGCAGGGGCGCGGGCGGCCTCGCGCAGACGCAAGACCGCGTCCTCGACCGTGTCCACCACCGTCACGAATTCCAGCATCGAAGCACCGGCAAAACCCTGATCCACCACGTGCTGCAGCAGGTCCACCAAGGGGCCCCAGTAGCCGTCGGTGTTCACCAGAATAATGGGCCGTGCGTGCAGCTCCAGTTGCCGCCATGTGAGCACTTCAAAAAACTCGTCCAGAGACCCCGCGCCGCCCGGCAGAACGACCACGGCGTCCGAGTTCATGAACATCACTTTCTTACGCTCGTGCATGTTTTCCGTGACGATGAACTGGGACAGATCACGCTTGCCGACTTCCCATTTCATCAGGTGCTCGGGGATCACGCCAAAGGTCTGCGCCCCTGCGGTTTGGGCGCTGCGGGCGACCACGCCCATCAGACCAACGTCGCCAGCACCGTACACCAACCGCCAATTTTCAGCGGCGATGGCGCGGCCCATCGCGTCGGCAGCGCTTTCAAATGCGGGGTTTTTGCCTGAACGTGCGCCGCAAAAGACACAAACGGAAAACAAGGACATGGGTGGCTCTCCTTCGGCGGGAATTCGCCTAGACCCCGTTTAAGCGGGTTGGTATCCTCGATCAATACGTCGTGATGGCTTCGACAAGCGGGGAAACCACAGAAAAATGACCAATACACGCACAATTCTGATGGGTCTTGGCACCGGTGTGGTCTTTGCGACGCTGGCGGTTTTCTTCTTTGCCGATGAGATGGACGTGCCTGCGTTCCTTGATGGGGAAACAGGTGATGCGCAATCGGCTGAAATGGCCGCAGATGAGTCTCAAGTTGAGCTTACAGAGCCCGCCGCAGAGACCGCTTCAACAGCTGAAAGTGCAGAGGCCCCAGTGGTCGCAGCGTTGCCCGAGCCAGAGGTCAGCGCCGCACCCGAAGCCATGGAAGAGGCGACCGCAACGGCGGAAAGCGCCGATGTCACGACCCCTACAACAGAGCCCTCTGACCCCGCGCTCCAGTTTGATCTGGTGCGGGTCGAGCCCAACGGCAGCACGTTGGTTGCTGGACGCGCGCCTGCCGGTCTGCAATTGGCCATTCTGGTGGACGGCGCGCGTGTGGCGACCGCGGATGCGGGGGCCGACGGCAAGTTCGTTAGCTTCCTCGATCTGCCGCCCGCGCCGCGCCCCCGCGTGCTGACACTGGCCCATCGGGATGGTGACACCAACGGCACCCAAGGCAACCAGCGCGTTATCCTCGCGCCTGTGTCCTTGCCCGCGCCGACCGAAGAGGATGCTGCGCAAGGCGTCGCGGCCTTGCCCGTGCCCGAGGCGGAGAGCAGCGCGCCCGAACAGCCCGAACTCGAAACAGCGATGACCGCGCCCGACGCGCCCGCAGCACCAGCGCCCCTGCCGATCGCGTCTGACGCGCCCGGCGCGCCAACTGTTCTGCTGGCCGATGACAAAGGGATGCGCGTGCTGCAACCGGGCGGCTCGGCCCCCGAGGTGATGGAGCAGGTGGCGCTGGACGTGATCAGCTACGACGCTGAGGGCGACGTGAACCTTGCCGGTCGCAGCACCGGAGCCGGTCATGTGCGGGTCTATGTGGACAACGAGCCTGTGATCACCAGCGCTATTGACGATAACGGCAGCTGGCGCGTCCAACTGCCTGAGATCGACAGCGGGAACTACACTCTGCGCGTGGACGAGATTGCCGAAGATGGCTCTGTCGCCTCTCGTCTGGAAACGCCTTTCCGACGCGAGAGCGAGGATGTGCTGGCCGATGCGCCGCGCGATGCGAGCGGCGCTGTGACCGCGACTGTCGTGCCCGGATCGACTCTGTGGGCCATTGCGGCGGACACTTATGGCGAGGGCGTGCTGTATGTGCGTGTCTTTGAAGCGAACCGCGACAAAATCCGTAACCCCGATCTGATCTACCCCGGTCAAATCTTTGATTTGCCACGGGACTAACGGGCAAGCACTGGCCAAGGGTAGGGGGCTGACCTATTCTCTGCCCCAGACTTAGAGCGGAGCCCGAATGCCCCCCGAAACCCAGACCGATCCGACCGCCGCCGAAGAACGTAGCGGCGGCTGGCGCGTGTTGCGCCGCGTTGCCCCATATCTTTGGCCCAAGGAGCCCAAGTGGATCCGCGTCCGCGTGGTTCTGGCGTTGCTGTCGCTCTTGGTGGCCAAGCTGGTCGCGACCGCGTCGCCCTATATGTACAAGCTGGCCGTGGACACCCTGTCGCCAGATGGCGAAATTCCGGATGTCGCGGGCTTTGCCTTGGGCGCGGTGGCGCTGACGGTGATCTACGCGACGGCGCGGTTCCTGACCGTATCGTTGCAGCAGTTGCGTGATGTATTCTTTGCCCCTGTCGGGCAGAGGGCGGTGCGCAAACTGGCCCACGAAACCTTTCGCCACATCCACAACCTGTCCCTGCGCTATCATCTGACGCGCAAGACTGGCGGGCTTTCGCGGATTATCGAGCGGGGCATCAAGGGCGTGGAGTTCCTGCTGCGCTTTACCCTGTTGTCGATCGGCCCGCTGACCATCGAACTGCTGCTGATTTCGATCTGGCTGATGGTTCTGTTTGATGTGTGGTATCTGCTGATCGTGCTGGGGACCGTGGTGGCCTATACCACCTTTACTTTTGTGGTGACTGAGTGGCGCGTGAAGCTGCGCCGCCAAATGAACAAAGAGGACACGACCGCCAATCAGAAGGCGATCGACAGTCTGCTGAACTTCGAAACTGTCAAATATTTCAACGCCGAAGAGCGCGAAGCGACACGATACGATGAAAGCATGGCGGGCTATCAGAAGGCCGCGCTCAAGACGAGTTATTCGCTGGCCTTCCTAAATTCGGGGCAGTCCTTTTTCATCTCTGTCGGTTTGGCAGCGGTGATGATCTTGGCCGCTTTGGGCGTCCAGCGGGGTGACCTGACAGTAGGGGATTTCGTCATGGTGAACGCCTACATGGTGCAGATCACCAGCCCGCTCGGTTTCCTCGGGACCGTGTACCGCGAAATCCGTCAGAGCCTTGTGGACATGGCAGAGATGTTCAACCTGCTGGATCAGCCGTCCGAGGTCACCGACAAGCCCGACGCCAAAGAGCTGAAGGTCACCCGCGGCGAGATTACGCTGGACGACGTGCGGTTTTCTTATGACCCAGAGCGCGAAGTTCTAAAAGGCGTGTCTTTGACCATCAGCGCGGGGCAGACCGTCGCGATTGTGGGCCCGTCGGGCTCTGGCAAGTCTACGATCAGCCGTTTGTTGTTCCGGTTCTACGACGTGAGCGGTGGCGCCATCAGGATTGACGGGCAAGACCTGCGCGATGTTTCTCAAACCAGCCTTCACGCCGCGATCGGCGTGGTGCCGCAGGATACGGTGCTGTTCAACGACACCATCCGCTACAACATCGCCTACGGTCGCGATGGCGCATCGGAGGATGAGATTATCGAAGCCGCCAAAGCCGCACAGATCCACGATTTCATCCTGCGCTTGCCTGACGGGTACGACACGCAGGTGGGCGAGCGGGGCCTAAAACTGTCAGGCGGTGAAAAGCAGCGCGTCGGCATTGCGCGGACCCTGCTCAAGAACCCGCCGATCCTGATGCTGGACGAGGCGACAAGCGCGCTCGACACCGAGACCGAGCGCGGTATCCAAGAGGCGCTGGTGCACGCGGCCCAAGGGCGGACTGTGCTGACCATCGCACACCGTCTGTCCACCATTGCGGATGCGGATTTGATTGTGGTTCTGCAAGATGGCGAAATCGTCGAGCGCGGGACCCATAATGACCTTTTGGCCCAAGATAGGCGGTACGCCAGCCTCTGGCGCCGCCAAGCCGCCGAGGCACAAGACGCGGCCTGACGTGGGCAAATCTCCAGTGAAATTAGGGCGGTCCTTTTCGGATCGCCCTTTTTGTTGGCTGTCGCCCACAGGTTGCGGCAATCAGCGCAAGTCGACAGCAATTCTACCATAGGGTGTTTGCGCGGAACGCAGTAAACTATCCGCGTATTTTTAGATTCTTTGTGGGGCACCGCTTGGTTTTTTGCCGGTTCGCGGTCCCAAAATTTTGAAAGATTTGTTGTATGACGACGCTCGTTCCCCTGTCGCAATTCTCCCAAAATCCCGGAAAAATCGATTTGTTGATTGTTGGCGCTGGCCCGTCCGGTCTGGCCGTGGCCCAAGAGATGTCAGGCCAAGGTTTGAATATCGTCGTGCTGGAAAGCGCGGGTCTGATCGAAACGCCGGAAACGGCCGAACTGTGCCGCGTGGACCATGACGGAGATTTGCGCAGCCCCGCGCCCTTGGCCAAGCGGCAGGAATTTCATGCGGAGTCGACGATGCACTGGGACCCCGACGTTCAGCGCTATGGCGTGCGCTGCCGCGTGATTGGCGGATCAACGATTGCTTGGGCGGGAAAATCCGCGACGTTCGACGAGACCGATTTTGCAGAGCGCCCTTGGGTGCCGCTGTCGGGGTGGCCGATCAGCCGACCCGAGTTGATGCCCTACCTCGACCGTGCGGCCGATATCCTGAACCTTGGCCCGAATGTGTACGATGAAAAGTTCTGGGATGTCGCGGGCCGCAAGGCGCCTGAACCCAAAATCAACGAAAGCCGGCTGAAGCCTTTCTTCTGGCAATTTGCGCGGTCGCGTGTGGACCCGTTGGATATCTATCGCTCGGGCCCGGAATTTCTGGAAGAACAGCGGAATGATGTGACCATCGTGACCGATGCGACGGCGCAAAAAATCCTGACCGATCCAACGGGGCGTTTTGTGCGCGGGGTGTCCGTGGCGAACATCGCCGGAGAGGTGTTCGAACTGCACGCCGACACCTGCGTGATCGCGGCGAGCGCGGTGGAAAATGCGCGTCTTCTGCTGCTGTCCAATGACGCCAAACCGGCGGGGCTTGGCAACGACACTGATCAGGTGGGCCGCTACCTGATGGACCATCCGGGCGCGCATGTGGCGAGCTTCCCCGAGAAGGATCTGAAGCCGATTAAGAAAAGGTTCAGCTTCTATGGTCTGTCCCATAATGGTTGTACGCTGATGTACATGCCGGGCCTTTCCATGGCGCCGGAGTTGCAGCGCGAGGAAGAGCAGTTGAATTGCGCGGTCTACTTCATGATGGAGCGTGCCGAGGACAACCCGTTTGATGCGCTCAAGCGTTTGCTGAAACGCCAGAGCGACCGGCCGCTGGCAGATATCAAGAACATCATCGCCAACGCGGGCATCGTCGGCGCAGGTGTCGCGCAAAAGGCGCTGCAAAGCGGGATCGTTCCGCGCAAGGTCAAGCAGATGGTGTCCAACGCCGCAATCCTGATCAGTCCTAATTTCGTGGTCGAAGAATTCGAGACCCGCGGCATCCCGCACAAGCTCACCGGCGTTGCGATTCATGCGATTACCGAACAGCCCCCGCGCGCTGAAAACCGCGTGACCTTGTCTGATCAGACCGACCGTTTTGGAAACCCGCTGCCCCGTGTGGAGTGGGAGATCGGAGCAGCGCCACGCTGCGCGCTCGCGGGCATTGCAAAACTGGTTGCAGACGAATTAGAGGCATCTGGTCTGCCGCGTCCGCAATTGGCCGATTGGGTGCAGAACGACCGCCCCGAAGATGCAGTCATCATTGATATGGCGCACACCTTGGGGACGACACGCATGAGCCATGATCCGGCGACCGGTGTTGTGGATCAGAACTGTCAGGTCTACGGGACCGAAGGGCTCTATGTAGCGGGCGGCTCGGTCTTTCCGACCAGCGGGCACGCGAACCCGACCTTGATGATGATGGGCATCGCCGTGCGTCTGGCTGATCACCTAAAGGAGAAAGCCAACCAGAAACCTGCAGCGGCGGCCTGAACGAAAACAGCCCCTTCTGGTGCAGAAGGGGCTGAGATGTTACTCGGCGGCGCGCATCGTGCTGGTGTGGTGCGGCACGGGGGCCGAGATATCCTCGACCTCCCAAATGATTTCGGGCCGTTTGACACGTCTCGCAGCACGGGCCAGTGCCAGATCGCGCGCGGCACGGCTGCCTTTGCCAAGGGATATCTTGGCCAGCAGAGTCGCGATCCAGTGCAGATATGTGCCCGCCCAAACCCGCAGCGCCAGCAGTGATGGCGTAAAGACCAGCGTCAGAACCGTGGCGATCCCCAGACCAAAGACCACTGCGGTGGCAAGCTGCTTCCACCACAGGGCAGTGGGGCTGTCGATCGAGTAGCCGCCGTTGATGAAATCGAGGCTGAGGCCAAACATCATCGGGGCCAGACCCGCCATCGTGGTGATGGTGGTCAGCAGAACGGGACGGATGCGGGCTTCGGCTGTGCGCGTGATCGCATCGATCCGCGGCATGTACCGCGAGAATTCCTGATAGGTGTCAATCAGAACGATGTTGTTGTTCACGACGATCCCCGCAAGCGCGACGATCCCTGTGCCGGTCATGATGATCGAGAACGGCTGGTTCATCACCAGCATCCCGATCAGCACACCTGCCGTTGATAGAATGACCGCCAAGAGCACGAGTACTGAGTTATAGAAGCTGTTGAACTGCGCCAGAAGGATCACAAACATCAGCCCAAGCGCACCTGCAAACGCACTCTGAAGGAAGGCTGCGGACTCGGCCTGATCTTCTTGGTCACCAGTCCACTCTGCCTCTATGCTGGCGGGGAATGGCTCTGTGTCGAGCCAAGCGTTCAGTGCTTCGATCCGTTCGTTGCCATTCACGGCGCTGAGCACAGCGTCGCCGTTGACTGCGTCGCGCACGGCCTCACGGTCCGTACCCTCGGCTAGCCAGTACAGACCGTAGGGGGTTTCTCCCTTGGTCGCAAAGGCTTGGCCGCGTTCACCCAAGGGCAGCACAGTCAGGTCCTGCAGCATGGCGGTGATTTCGCCGTCCTGCACCAGTTTCCACAGGCCGGGGGCCACGTCTGCCTTGATGTCAAAGTGCCGCTTCTGATCGACGCGGTTGATCTCGGCCAACTGCGCGACGGGCTGGCGCGTGATGAAGTTGGCCAAGGGCACGAGCCCTTCGGCGGTACGGACCTTGAGCGTATCTAATGTCGACAGCACGCGGTCCTGCTCGGGCAGGCGGACGCGGATGTCGATCTCTTCGTCACTGGTGTCCACGCGCATGGTGTCCAAGAGCAGACCGTTTGTGACCAGCTGAACCATCGCGCCCACGGCTGCCACGTTCGCGCCATAGCGACCCGCCTTGGCCACGTCCACGTCGATTTGCCAGTCGATGCCGGGCAGGGGCAGGGTGTCTTCGATCAGCGTCAGGCCGGGCAGGCTTTCGAACTGGGTGCGGGCCGTTTGCGTCGCGCCCAACAGTTCGTCCCAGTCGTCGCCCTTGAGCCGCAGGTGCACAGGTTTCCCAGAAGCGGGGCCCATGGCCAGCTCAAGCACTTCGGCCTGTATGCCCGGAATCTGGTTGAGCTGTGTGGTCAATTCCTCGAGCACCACGTTGCCGTCCAGATCGGCGCGGCCCATCCGCTCTTCCCAGCGGATGGTTTCGAATTGGACCTGACCGATGGTGTCCGATGGGGCCTGCGCGCCACCGTTGTTGCTGTCCAAGCCGCCCGATCCGGCAAAGGAGAAGACCGAGCGTACACCGGGGTGGGCGATCACGACTTCCTCGACCTCGCGCACCAGCGCATCCTTTTCCTGCAGGCTCAGGTTGCCGCGGGCGCGGACGTAGACCTGCGCTTGCTCGGGTTCGGACGCGACGAAGAATTCGACTCCATTGTTGTTCGCGCCATAATAACCAAAGGTCGAGATGACAAAGAAGATGACCCCGCCAATGACCGCAAGCGGCATGATGGGATTGCCCACGATCCCGTGCATGAGCCAACCGAACGGCGACCGTTTGTAGCCTGCATCCACGCTGCGCTTCTTGCGCCAATCCACGCGGGCAGCGTCGATGGTGATGCTGGATAGCACAGCCCCGACGAGGAAAATCATGATACCGGGCAAATAGGCGCCAAAGCTGCCGCCACCCTGACCGTTGGTCAGATAGCCCGGGTTCAGGGTCTGCATGACGCCGATAAAAATCAGGTAGAGGCTGGGGGGAACCAGAAGGATGCGCACCCACCAAGGCGCGATGCGGCGCAGACCTTCGCCTGAATTGTGGAACGTGCGGCTCAAGCGGCCGGTCACGCCGCCAAGGACAGGCAGGTAGATCAGCGCCACCACCAACGAGGCAGACAGAACATAGATCAGGGTAACGGGCAGCATTCCCATGAATTCGCCGGGCACACCGGGCCAGAACAGCATGGGCAAGAAGGCGCAGAGCGTTGTCGCGGTCGAACTGACGATGGGCCAGAACATGCGCTTTGCCGCCTCGACATAGGCGTGCATAGGGCCGGAGCCTTCGGAGATGCGTTTGTCGGCGTATTCCACCACCACGATCGCGCCGTCCACGAGCATCCCCACGGCGAGGATGAGGCCGAACATCACGATGTTCGAAATGGCGATGCCGGACGCCCCGAGGATCGCAAAACACAGCAGGAAAGAGGTCGGGATTGAGAAGCCCACCAGAAGAGCAGGGCGAATCCCCAACGACGCCAGTACCACGATCATCACCAGCGCAATGGCCGTCAGCACCGATCCTTCGAGCTGTTTGACCATGCTGTCCACAGTGTGGGACTGGTCGTTCGAGCTGCCCACTTGCACGGCGGCGCGCATCTCGTCAGGCCAAGCGGCGCTGGCGGTGGCGATGACCTCTTTGACCTCGTTTGCGGTGTCGATCAGGTTGTAGCCCTTGCGCTTGACCACCTGCAGGGCAACGGTTTTCTCGCCGTTAAAGCGCGCGGTGCCCTGTCGGTCTTCGAAGGTCAGGCGAATGTCAGCGATATCGCCCAAAGTCACAACACGGTCGCCGTTTGTTTTCACGGGCAGGTCATAAACATCGCGCGGCTCGTCAAAGGACGAAGGGATTTTGACGGCAAAAGAACCTTGTTCGGTCTTCACTTCGCCCGCTGCGATCAGCTGGTTGTTGTTCTGAACTACGCTGATCAGCTCATCGGCTGTGACGTTGTAGCTTTCTAGCTTAAGTGGGTCGATCACGACCTCGAGCATCTCGTCGCGATTGCCCGCGATACCGGCTTCCAGAACCGCATCCAGTCCTTCAATGTCTTCTTGTAAGTCCTTGGCAATGCGGTTCATTGTGCGTTCCGGAACGGCGCCGGTCAGGTTCACAATAATGATCGGAAATTCGGAAAAGTTGATCTCGTTGATCGAGTATTTCTCAGCGCCTGCGGGGAAGTTTCCTTCGGCAGTGTTCATCGCGTCGCGCACATCGGCCAGCGTTTTGGTCTTGTCCCAGCCAAACTCGAATTCCAGCGCGACACCTGCGTACCCTTCGGACGCGGTCGAGGACATGGACTTTAGCCCGTCCAGATCGGACAGCTCTGTCTCCATGGGTTTGACCAACAGGGTTTCGCTGTCTTCGGCGCTGATGCCTTGGAATGGAACCGAGACGAACAGCGCGGGAATTTCGATGTCCGGCTCGCCCTCTTTGGGCAGGCCCACATAGGCAAAGGCCCCCACCGCGATCGAGATCACGACAAAGAACAGAACCATCCGTGCACGGGCCGCAGCCCAGTCGACGATGCCGATCATTTACTGGCCTCTCGATAAGTGGGGTCTACGGCGACGCCATCCACTACGTATTCCTGACCGACCACGATCACGGACACGGTTTGGGGCAGGCCGCTGACCCAGATGCCGTCGATGGTGTCACGCAGAACAGATACAGGCATATAGTGCGCCACATCACCCGTATCGACCACACGCACGCCCAAAGCGCCCTCGTCGTTCAGGGTCAGCGCGGATTGGGGCAGCAGATGTGCATTCTCGCCCGGGGCAGAGATTGCAACCTCGGCAGTTTGGCCCTCGCGGATGTTCAGGTCCGCGTTGGGGACGTCGATTTCCACGCGGAAGGTGCGGGTGATCTCGTCTGCGGAGCGGGACAGGAACGTCACTTGGCCCACAACTTCTTGGCCGGTGGTCAGACGCGCGCCCGCCTTGGCCCCCAGATCAATGCGGTTCACCTCGGTTTCGGGGACAAAGCCCACGACCTTGATCGGGTCCAGCTGGATGACGGTGCCACAGAGCGAGCCGGGCTGCATCAAACTGCCCAGCTCGGCGGTGTCGTTTTCGATGATGCCATCAAAAGGGGCTTCGATGGTCAGGCGATCAATCTCCTTCTTCACCGACGCGATCGAGGCTTTGGCGGACAAAATGCGCGCTTCTGCGCTGGACAGTCCGCCTGTTGCTGCCTCGACCGAAGCTCGGGCGCTTTCGATTGCGGCCTCGGCGTTGGCAACCTGCGTCTCAGAGGCAAAGCCATTCTTGGACAGCTCGCTCGCGGCACGGGCATTGATCTCAGCCTCGCGCAATCTGGCTTTGGCCTCGACCACGCGGGCCTGCGCTTCGGGGCGGGCGGCCTCGGCCTCGGCCAGGGCGGCTTCGGCTTCGGCCAGCGTGGCTTCGAGCGTGCCGGGATCAAGCTCACACATGACTGTGTCTTTGGTCACGTACTTACCCTTGCGCAGAGGCGCCGAGATCACCTGACCAGAGCTTTCCGACCGCAGCTCGACCTGACGGGCGGCTTCGGTCTGGCCGCGCAAAATCACGGCGCTGTCGATTTCTTGGGCTTCCATGGTCTGCACGACCACACCCACCTTACGAGTGGTGCGCGCCTCGTCTTCGGATGCGGTCTCCTCGGTTGGGGCAGCACCTGCAAAGGCCAGCAATTGCTCGCGCTCGAACACAACCAGATACAGAACTCCGGTTACAATCAGGGCAGTCAGAAGTTGGACGATGCGCATGGATATCCTCGGTCTTGGCCCGCAACACAGTCTATCACACAAAGGCGGGAATCGTTGCGGGCTATTCCTACACCGAAAACGTATACGCTAAACCACATAGTTTAGATTAGCTGTGCGACATATAAACGGCAAATGGAGGAATTCCGATAGCCCGTAGACCCTTTAGGATGAATGCAAAAGCACCATCGCCCTTGGCAAGGGAACGCGTCTAGGGTTACAGAGGGGCAAAGAGTTACGGGGCAGACTATGAGCAATACCGACAGCTTTATCGACGAAGTCACCGAAGAGGTGCGTCGCGATCGGACCTTCGCCTATATCAAGCGGTATGGATGGATCGTGGGTTTGGCCGTCGTTGTGGTCGTTGGCGGCGCCGCTTGGAACGAGTGGTCCAAGGCGCAAGAACGGGCCGAGGCAGAGGCCTTTGGTGATAGCCTGCTTGACGCATCCACCGCAGAGACCCCCGAACAGCGCGCTGACGCTCTGGGCATGATCGAAGCGCCGGATGCGACCGCCTCTGCGATCGTGGCACAGATGCGCGCGCAGCAACTGGTCGAGGCTGGCGACGCAGAAGGGGCGATCACCGCCCTGAACGAAGTGGCCGCTGACGGCGAATTGCCCCGCATCTACCGTGATATCGCAGCGTTCAAGGCGCTGCTGATCGCGCCCGAAACCCAAGACACCGATGCGCGCCGCGTTTCGCTAGAGGCTTTGGCCGCACCCGGCGCGCCCCTGCGCCTGCTGGCCTTGGAAGAGTTGGCTTATCTTGAGGCGGGTGCCGGCAATCGTGATGTGGCGGTCGAGACTTTGAACCGTATTCTGAACGACGCAGAGGTCGCCCCTGACCAGCGTCAGCGTGTCCGTGATGCATTGACCGCTTTGGGGGCCGACCCCGAGGCTGCGGCCCAATAATAGTTTGACGAGGAAGATTGCCATGACGCTTTGCCGCCGCACTGCCTTGACTGCGGTTCTTGCCGCGACAACCCTGCTGGCGGGCTGCGCACAGCAAGAGGTGATCCTACCTGGTGAACGCCTGACCTTGCGGGGCGAAACCCCCGAGGCCGCGCCAGAGAATATCTCGTCGCCGATTTCCTTTGCTGCGGCCCAGAACCTAACCTCGTGGCCCCAGTCGCAAGCGAACATCCAGAACAACCCAGGACATCTGCGCGTGAACTACCCGCTGGAGCAGGTGTTCGAAGTGTCGATCGGCGCGGCCGAGGATCGCAAGCACCGTATTACGGCGCAGCCCGTAGTGGCGGACAACCGGATCTTTACCTTGGATGCCCAAGCGACCGTTCAGGCGACCGCACCGGATGGCCGTGTCTTGTGGCGCCGGGACCTAACCCCGATGCGTGACGACTCGAGCCAAGCCTCGGGCGGCGGGCTCGCTGTGGATGGTAATTTGGTTTACGCGTCCTCGGGTTTTGGCAGCCTGACCGCGATGGATATCGCGACTGGCCGCATCCTATGGGAACAGCAGTTGAACGCGGGCGGGACCGGCACACCCACCGTTGCGGGTGATCTGGTCTACTTTGTCTCGAGCGACAACCGTGGTTGGGCGCTGGAGAAAGACACTGGCCGCGTGCGTTGGCAACTGAATGGCGTCGAAGGTGGCGCGTCCATCGTGGGCGGTCCTGCGCCCGCCGTGACAGACCAGTTGGTTCTGTTCCCTTTCTCGAACGGTGAGCTGGTGTCTGCGTTCCGTCTTGGCGGTGTGCAGCGTTGGCGCGCGTCGGTGTCGGGGACGCGGACAGGCAGCGCCTTGGCCCAGATCAGCGCGGTGACAGGCGATCCGGTGATTGATGGCGGCACGGTTTACGTGTCGAACCACTCTGGCCGCTTGGCGGCGCTGGATCTGGATACCGGTGATCGTATGTGGACGGCCCAAGAAGGCGCGCTCAGCCCCGTGTCTGTCGGCGGCGGCTCGGTCTTCCTTATTTCGGACCGGAACGAATTGCTGCGCTTGGATGCTGCTGATGGTAGCCGCATCTGGGGCACCAAATTGCCAAACTATATGGCCCGCACGCCGCGCAAGCGGGCGGACGTTTATGCCCACTACGGTCCGCTTCTGGTGAATGACCAGTTGCTGATTGCGTCGGGCGACGGCTCGCTCCGCAGCTTTGACGCGACGAGCGGTGCGTTTACCGGCGGTGTGGTCGTTGATGGCGGCGCGGCAACCGCACCCATCGTTGTGAACGGTTTGGTGTATGTTGTGTCGCGCAAGGGCAAACTGATCGCTTTCCGTTGACGCAAATATGCGTTAAGGGCTGCGGCTTGATCCTGACGGAGTCGCTACTATGACATTTTCGCTGGCCATCGTGGGCCGCCCCAATGTGGGCAAGTCCACGCTGTTCAACCGCCTCGTTGGTAAACGGCTGGCGCTGGTCGACGACCAGCCCGGCGTCACGCGCGACCTGCGCGAAGGCGATGCACGCCTTGCGGACCTGCGCTTTACCGTGATCGACACCGCGGGCCTCGAGGATGCGACGGATGACAGCCTTCAAGGGCGGATGCGCCGCCTGACCGAGCGGGCCGTGGATATGGCGGACATCTGTCTGTTCATGATCGATGCGCGCGTGGGCGTGACCCCCGTAGACGAGATTTTTGCCGAAATCCTGCGCAAACGGGCCAAGCATGTGATCCTTGCCGCGAACAAGGCCGAAGGCGCTGCCGCGGATGCAGGTGTGATTGAGGCGTATGGTCTGGGGATTGGCGAGCCGATCCGTTTGTCAGCTGAGCATGGCGAAGGCCTGAACGACCTGTACACGACTTTGCTGCCCTTGGCCGATGAGTACGCCGAGCGCGCCGAAGCCGAAGCGCCCGAGACCGAGGTCGAAGTGGGCGATGACGAGGACGATTTCGACGGTGACGAGAACCTGAAGGTGCACCGCCCAACTGCGGCAAAGCCGTTGCAGGTTGCTGTCGTTGGCCGTCCGAATGCGGGAAAGTCGACGCTGATCAACAAGATTTTGGGCGAGGATCGCCTGCTGACTGGACCCGAAGCGGGCATCACCCGCGACGCGATCGCATTGCGGATCGAGTGGGACGGGCTGCCGATGCGGATCTTTGACACTGCTGGCATGCGCAAGCGCGCCAAGGTGCAGGACAAGGTCGAGAAGCTGTCAGTCTCTGACGGTTTGCGCGCGGTCAAATTTGCCGAGGTCGTGGTCGTTCTGCTGGATGCGGCGATCCCGTTCGAGCAGCAGGATTTGCGGATTGCCGACCTTGCCGAGCGCGAGGGGCGGGCTGTGGGCGTCGCTGTCAACAAGTGGGACATCGAAGACGAGAAGCAAGAGAAGCTGCGCGATTTGAAAGAGTCGTTCGAGCGTCTGCTGCCTCAGCTCCGCGGCGCGCCGCTGGTGACGGTCTCTGCGAAAACAGGCCGTGGTTTGGACCGTCTGCGCAACGCCATTGAGCGCGCCCACGACGTTTGGAACCGCCGCGTGTCGACAGCCAAGCTGAACCGCTGGCTGGAAGGCATGATCTCGGCCCACCCGCCGCCCGCGCCGAACGGCCGCCGGATAAAGCTGCGCTACATGACCCAAGCCAAGACTCGTCCGCCGGGATTTGTGGTCATGTGTTCGCATCCCGATAAGATGCCGGATAGCTATTCGCGCTATCTTATCAATGGGTTGCGCGAGGACTTTGATATGCCCGGCACGCCGATCCGTCTGCATATGCGTGGACAAGGGGATCGGAACCCCTATCAGAACAAGAAGAAGGCACAGCCTTCGAAGTTGAAAAAGCACTTGGGCAAGGGCCAGCGGACATAAGCCCTGTGGGGCTTGCGGGGCGCGGCCGGGGGCTGTCTGCCCCCGGACCCCCGAGAGTATTTTGACAAAGATGAAAGAGGGCGCCCCTTTGCGGGCGTCCTTTTTATTGGGTGAAGTGTAGGGCGAAGGTGAGGACGGTCGCTGCAGTCAGGTCTGCGGTCAGCGTGAAGTAGAGATATGGGCGCGGCAGGTGACCTGTGATGCGGGCCGATTGGTGCAGTAGGGTCCAAAGCGCGTGGATAAGGAGACCAAGCGGGAGCAGAAGCGGGCTAAGGGTCAGGGTGACCAGTGCGCTGACGGCAATCAGCGGAGCGAACAGGCGCGGGCAGAAAGGACTGTTGGCGATGATCAGTAGGAAGATGGTCTGTGCTGCCAGAAAAGCGCCGGTGAGCCAGACGGCTTCGGTCGAGCCCGCGAGACTGGCGACAAGGGTGAGGGCCAGCGGCGCGAGGAGGCCGGAGGCAGCGGGCGACAGGACGTGGCTGGGGAGGGGAAGGGATGAAATATGCATGTTGGCCAAATATTTCGTGTGTGGAAACAAGAACGCCCGCGGGCTGTGCCGCGGGCGTTTGGTTGGGATATGCGTTCCGCTTAGACCAATTGGCCCTCGGCGGTGAGGGTGGTGCGTCCCCCAAGATAGGCGTGCAGAACCTCGGGTAGTGTGACCGACCCGTCGGCTTGTTGACCGTTTTCGAGGACGGCGATCAGGCAGCGGCCGACGGCAAGGCCCGAGCCGTTCAGGGTGTGCACGAATTCAGGCTTGCCGCCCGCGGTGGGCTTGAACCGGGCGTTCATGCGGCGGGCTTGGAAGTCACCGCAGACCGAGACCGAGCTGATCTCGCGATATTTGTTTTGGCCAGGCAGCCAGACTTCGATGTCGTGGGTGCGGCGCGCGCCAAAGCCCATGTCGCCGGTGCAGAGTGCAACGGTGCGGTAGGGCAGGCCGAGGCGCTCGAGGATGCCTTCGGCGCAGCCGGTCATGCGGTCCAACTCTTCGCGGCTGGTGTCGGGGTGGGTGATCGAGACCATTTCGACTTTTTCGAACTGGTGCTGGCGCAGCATGCCCGAGGTGTCGCGGCCTGCGCTGCCCGCTTCGGAGCGGAAGCACTGGGTGTGCGCGGCGTAACGGCGGGGCAAGGTTGCCTCGTCGATGACTTCGCCGTTGACGAAGTTGGTCAGGGTGACCTCGGCGGTCGGGACCATCCACCAGCCGTTGGTGGTTTTGTAGCTGTCCTCGCCGAACTTGGGTAGCTGGCCGGTGCCGTACATCATCTCTTCTTTGACGAGCACGGGGGTCCATGCTTCGGTCAAGCCGTTTTCATCCACGTGGGTGTTCAGCATAAACTGGGCCAGAGCGCGGTGGATCCGGGCGACCGCGCCGGTCAGCACCACAAAGCGGGAGCCGGAGAGTTTGCCAGCAGTGGCGAAGTCCATGCCAGGGATGACGCCGGCGATTTCGAAATGCTCTTTGGCGTCGAAGTCGAGGGTCGCAGGGGTGCCCCATTTCTTGACCTCGACGTTGTCGTCTTCGTCGGCGCCATCAGGGACATCGTCGAACGGTAGGTTCGGGATTTCCATGAGCATGGCGTTCAAGGCTTCGTCGTCGGCCTTGGCTTCGTCGTTCAGGCGGGCGATTTCAGCTTTCTTGTCGCCGACAAGGGCGCGCAGGCGTTCGAACTCTGCGTCGTCCCCGCGGGCTTTGGCGGCACCGACTTCTTTGGACGCTTTGTTCTGCTCGGCTTTGGCGGTCTCGGCGGCTGCGATTTTCGCGCGGCGGTCCGCATCAAGGGCGAGGATCGAGGGTGAGACCGGATCAAGGCCACGGCGGGCCAAGGCGGCGTCAAAGGCTGCTGCGTTCTCGCGGATATAGCGAATGTCGTGCATGGGTCTCTCCAGTGAATCTTCGCGGGCGTTATGCAACATCTTTTGCGCGAGGGGTAGTCTGAGCGGTTTGATCGGTCGGGAAAAAAATTGCCGCAGATTGGGGCAGGTGGCAGAGGCCGGGGGCTGCCTGCCCCCGGACCCCCAGGAGTATTTCCCGCAAAGATGAAGAAATGAGGTGATTCGCGGCGCGATTGTTTCCTGAAGGAGGAACGGGGCGGCAAATGTGGCAGCGGGCGGGCACCGATGCGGCCATCGGGCGGCGCGGATGGGTTCGGAATGGGGAATGTTCTGGGCCGCGATGTGGCTCTTTCTGGCTGGCACTGTGACGCGTGGCTTCGGGGGCCTGAAAAACTTGGTTGTTTCGCTGTTAACCATTGTGGCGCAAGGAAAAATGGCCGGATTGTGACCTTGCAGAAAGCGTTTTGAGGGTGGCCTCTGGTGTGTCAGCACTAACCCAAACGACTATAAAAACAGTCATGAGGATTAGGGTTATGAGTGGTGCAGTAATGTTCCTTATGGGTCTGGCAAGCCTCGGCATTCTGGGTGGATTGTCGGGCGGCATGGGCTCTGAAGACTCTGGCGAAAGCGATGATGATCGGATCGTCGGTGACGCGGAAGACGACACTCTAGAAGGCGCAGACGGGAACGATCTGCTGCTTGGCGAAGAGGGGAACGATTTGCTGGACGGCGGGCAGGGCAACGACACCTTGCTTGGCAATAGCGCGACCGAAGAGCGCCTTGAGGCGATCGATGCCTTGATGGCGGCCCCGAACCTGACTGCGGAAAACTACGAAGAGCTGAACCACATTCTGTCGGCGGCGCCCGATGACGAGAATGACGGCGACGACTCTTACTACGGCGGCGATGGCGACGATGTGATCTTTGACGGTCACTCGGATCAGGCTGACGCTGACCGTCTGTACGGCGGGTCGGGCAATGACATTATGATGGACTTCGACGGCGCGTCGCGCTTCTACGGCGGTTTGGGAAATGACACCATCGTCGCTGTGGATGGATATGCGCCTGCTGCTAAGGGTGCTGACGTCCTGCGCGGTGATGGCGGCGACGACATTCTGTGGGGTGACGACGGTGACACCATGGCTGGCGGCGCAGGCAACGACCAGTTCAACGTCTATGCGGACTCGTTGATCGTTGACACCGCGCAAGACGGCGAAATCGACGACATGGTTGTGATCGACGATTGGGAACAGGGCGAAGACATCATCTTTGACTACGATCCCATGCACGTTCTGGATGGCACCCAGACCCAGATCGAGTTGCGCGTCGAAGAAGATACCGACGAGACCGGCGCCTTTGCCTCTGTCTTCCAAGAGGAAGAGGGCTTGCGGGTCGAATTCATGGGCCAAACCGTGATGTTCATCAAACACGCAGACCTGTCGGCGGTGCCTCATATCACGCTGAACCAGTACGTCCCTGACTACGAGAACGAAGACTTCGAAACGCTCGGGAACGGGGCTGATAACACCATGGTGGGCGACTCAACGGCCAACAGCCTGAATGGTGGAGACGGCAACGACTGGATTTCCGGCTATGCCGAGAGTGACTTGCTACTTGGTGATGCGGGTGACGACACGCTGGATGGCGGGACCGAAAGTGACACCCTGATGGGCGGCGATGGGGACGATCTGCTGAACGGGGATGACGGTGATGATCACCTGAACGGTCAGGCGGGGAACGATACTCTGAATGGCGGCGCTGGTCTCGACTCTCTGGTTGGTGGCACTGGTAATGATTCCATGGACGGGGGCGCAGATGACGACACGCTGATCGCGGGCGAAGGTGACGACACACTGGATGGCGGCGCGGGTCTCGACCTGCTCTCCGGTGGCGCAGGGGCCGACAACATTAATGGCGGTGAAAATGACGACCGGATCACAGGTGACAGCGGCGCGGACACTATTGATGGCGGAGATGGCAACGACTCGATCAATGGCGGAGACGACGCAGACGTAATCTCTGGCGGTCTTGGGCTGGACTACATCCAAGGTGGTGACGGCGCGGACACCATCGAGGGCGGCGAAGGCAATGACACCATCACAGCGGGCACCGGCGAAGATGTCGTGACCGCAGGCAATGGGGACGACAGTGTCGAAGGCGGCGATGACAATGACGTGCTCTTTGGTGACCAGCGGACCTTGGATCAGATTGATGACTTGGATGCGTTGGGGGCCGCGCCCAATCTTACTCTGGCGAATAGCAATGCTTTGCGGGAATTCCTGTCGGCTGAGCCAGATGGAGTAAACGATGGCGATGACAGCTATTATGGCGGTGCCGGTGATGACATTCTTTACGATGGATATTCATACACCGAGGTTGAAGAACAGGTTGACTTCGACCTTCTAGAAGGCGGTGACGGCGATGATCGAATTTTCGATTTTGACGGCTCTTCGACGCTAAACGGTGGTGCTGGTGATGACGTTCTTGTCGCGGTCGAAGGCTTCGAAGCATCGTTTGTAAAAGACTACGTTACCACCGAAATCCGTGAATACGCCGATATTCTGCGCGGTGGTGAGGGGAACGACACGCTTATCGGGGATGACGGCGATACCCTCCAAGGCGGAGCAGGTGTCGATACCTTCGAGGTTTATATCGACTCTGTCATAGAAGATAACGGTCAGCATCTTATGCTCGACGATATGGCGTCTATTGACGACTGGGAGCCGGGTGAGAAAATCATCATCGAATATGACCCAATGCACTACCTTGACGGCACTTTGGATGACGATGAGCTAGCGGCACTTGAAGGTTCCAATGACAATCTAACGTTCTTCATGCGGCAGGAAGAAGAGGGCGTTCTGGTTGCAGTTTGGAATACCGCAGAAGAAGAGGGATTGGGCTTGGTATTTATCGCTCACACGACAATCGATGAGGTAAGCCCCGACCTGACGTTCAAAGAGTATGTTCCCCAGAGTACGCCAGTGGGTGAAGATGTGCTTCTGAACTGATTTCGGTAGAGAGCATCAAACTTCAGGGGGGCGCAGTGGCAATTGCGCCCCCTTCGCCTTGCAATGGGCCAGAGGCGCGCATAGGTTCCGCCCGACACATTTCGGGCGTTGCCCGCCGATTACAAAGGAACCATCCCAATGGAAGCATTTGCGCAGTTCGTGCCTCTGATCCTCATCTTCGCGATCATGTACTTCCTGCTGATCCGTCCCCAGCAGAAAAAGATGAAAGAGCACCAGAACATGGTCTCCAACCTGCGCCGCGGCGATCAGGTTGTTACGCAGGGCGGTGTTATCGGCAAGGTTTCGAAGGTCAAAGACGACAACGAAGTCGAAGTTGAGATTGCAGAGAATGTGAAGGTCCGCGTTGTCAAAGCGACCGTCACGCAGGTTCTCAGCAAGACCGAGCCTGCCAAGGCCGAGTAATCCGTCACTCGTTTTCAATAAGGGGCAGTCAATGCTGCAACTCGAGTTGTGGAAGCGCATCCTGATCTGGGGGCTTGTGGCCGCCGGATTGGTGCTTGCGCTGCCAAACCTGTTCTACTCTCGCGTGGAACAGTCGAACGATGCCAACGCCGCGATCGAGGCGGGCATTGACACACCGGAAAACCAAGAGATCGCGGCCCAGTGGCCGTCCTTTCTGCCGTCGGGCCTGATCAATCTGGGTCTGGACCTGCGTGGCGGGGCGCACTTGCTGGCCGAGGTCAAGGTCGAGGACGTGTACGCGCAGCGGATGGAGGCCCTGTGGCCCGAAGTCCGCGACGCGTTACGCGACGAGCGGGCCACTGTTGGCACCATCCGTCTGCAAGAGAGCGAGCCGGGCATTCTGCGGGTGCGTATCAGCCAGCCTGACGGCATGGCCACCGCGATCCAGACCGTCGAAGGTCTGGCCCGTCCGGTCACTAGCCTGACCGGCGCCGGCGCGACCGATCTGGCCGTCAGCTCTGACGGCGCCGATGTGGTGGTTCAACTGTCCGACGCTGAAAAGCAGGCGACAGACCAGCGCACTCTGAGCCAAGCGTTGGAAATCATTCGCCGCCGGATTGACGAGGTTGGCACACGAGAGCCGACGATTCTGCGCCAAGGTACAGACCGCATCCTGATTCAGGTGCCCGGTATCGGCAGTGCGGACGAAGTCAAAGAGATCATTGGCACCACCGCGCAGCTGACCTTCCAGCCTGTGATCAGCCGCACCACCAATGCAGAGACCAGCCCCGGCGTGGGCAACGAGCTGCTGCCTTCGGTGGACGAGCCTGGCCTGTTCTACGTGCTGGAACAAGCGCCTGTCGTGACCGGCGAGCAGCTGACCGACGCGCAGCCAAGCTTTGACCAGAATGGCCGTCCTGCGGTGAACTTCCGCTTTAACCCCCAAGGGGCACGCAAGTTCGGCGACTACACGGCGGCCAACATCGGCAGCCCCTTTGCCATCGTTCTTGATGGCGAGGTGATCAGCGCCCCGACCATCCAGAGCCACATTCCGGGCGGTAGCGGCATCATCACCGGCAACTTCACCATCGAAGAAAGCACCAATCTCGCGGTTCTGTTGCGTGCAGGGGCTTTGCCTGCTGGGATGGACTTCCTCGAGGAACGGACCATCGGGCCGGAACTGGGGCAGGACAGCATCGATGCAGGTAAACTTGCCTGTATGGTCGCGGGCATCGCCGTTCTGGTATTCATGTTCGCCAGCTATGGTCTGTTCGGGATATTTGCGAACATCGCCTTGATCATCAACGTGGCCATGGTGTTCGGCGTCCTGTCGATGCTGGGGGCGACCCTGACATTGCCGGGCATCGCGGGCATCGTTCTGACAATCGGTATGGCGGTGGACGCCAACGTGCTGATTTTCGAACGTATCCGCGAAGAGTTGAAAACCGCCAAGGGTCCGGCGCGCGCAATCTCCTTGGGCTATGAAAAGGCTCTGAGCGCGATTGTCGACGCCAACATCACCACCTTGATCACAGCGGTTATCCTGTTTGCAGCTGGCTCTGGTCCTGTGCGCGGCTTTGCCGTCACGCTGGGTCTGGGCATCATCACATCGGTCTTTACCGCTATCTACGTGACGCGCCTGTTGGTCGTCATGTGGTTCGAGCGGAAACGTCCGAGAACCATCGAGGTCTGACATGCGCCTGAAACTCGTACCACAGGAAACAAAGTGGGACTTCTTTGGTCGCGGCAAGCTGTGGCTTGGGATTTCGATCCTGATGATCTTTGTCGCGCTGGCTAGCTTCTTGCTGCAGGGCCTGAACTACGGCATCGACTTCCGTGGTGGTACCACCATCCGGACCGAGAGCACGCAGCCGGTTGATGTGGGGGCCTATCGAGACGCCCTGTCGCCGCTGGAACTGGGGGACATCACAATCACAGAGGTGTTTGATCCCAGCTTCGAGGCGGACCAGCACGTCGCGATGATTCGTATTCAGGCGCAGGACGACACGGAGTCCGTCAGCGCCGAGATGATCGCGAATGTCGAAGCGGCTCTGACGACCGTGACGCCTGATGTGAAGTTCCTGTCCGTCGAAAGCGTTGGCCCCAAAGTCTCTGGCGAGCTGATCCAGACGGCGGTACTGGCGGTGATCGCCGCGATTGGTACTGTGCTTGTGTACATCTGGCTGCGGTTCGAATGGCAGTTCGCCTTGGGCGCCGTGGTTGCGCTGGTGCACGACGTAGTTCTGACAATCGGCATCTTTTCGGAGCTGCAGATCCGCTTTGACCTTGCGATCATCGCGGCGCTGCTGACCATCGTCGGCTATTCGCTGAACGATACCGTGGTTGTCTTTGACCGCGTCCGCGAGAACCTGCGCAAGTACAAGAAGATGAGCCTGAAGGACCTGCTCAACCTGTCGATCAACGAGACTTTGAGCCGGACGTTTATGACCTCGTTCACCACTTTGGTGGCGCTGATTGCGCTGCTGGTTTTAGGGGGCGACGTGATCCGCGGGTTCGTCTTTGCGATGACTTGGGGTATCGTGGTGGGTACCTACAGTTCGATCTTTGTCGCCTCGACAATCCTTTTGGTGTTGGGGGTCAAGCGGGACTGGACCAAGGACAAGGGCAGTCAGGAAGGCAACCAGTTTGCCAATATCGACGCCTAAGTGCACAATGCGAGGCGCGGGTACCCCCCGCGCCTTTTTCTTTGGACGAGCGGAGAGTTTCCAATGCGCATGAACGAAGTGTCCTTTACCGACGCGATGCCCGTTGACGGGTACGGCCCCGGGTTTTTCCGTGTCGGCGGTCAGGTGGTCGAAGGCGCTGTGCTGCTGTCCGATACAGGCATTGCGCCTTGGGGCGGGTATGCGGATGCCGAAAGCCTGATGGCGCTGGTGGGCGACGTGGATGTGCTGTTCATCGGCACAGGCGCGGATGTCGCACATATTCCAGCGGATTTGCGGTCTCGGTTGGAAGAGGCAGGTCTTGGGGTCGAGTCGATGACATCCCCTGCGGCGTGCCGGACCTATAACGTTCTGCTGAGCGAAGGGCGCCGGATTGCGGCGGCGCTGCTGCCTGTTTGAGGGCAGGGCCTTTGGCGGGCGCTGGTGCCGTGAGTATTTTCTCAAAGCAGAAAGATGCAGGGCAACGGGTATTGCCTAGGCTGCGGCGGAATGCGCATAAGGTTGCGCTTTTCCTGAATGCGGCGCTGGGGTAGGTCTGTGGCGATGGACCTGATTGTATCTGATCTGACAGTTGCGCGCGGCGGTGTGCCGGTGCTGGAAGGGGTGAGCTTTGTGTTGACCTCTGGTGCGGCATTGGTGCTGCGCGGGCCGAATGGAGCGGGGAAAACCACGCTGCTGCGAACGGTTGCGGGATTGCAGCCACCCATGGCGGGGACGGTTTCTGGCGCCGAAGACCGGATTGCCTATGCGGCCCATGCGGATGGGATCAAGCAGGTTCTGACCGTGGCCGAGAACCTATCGCTCTGGGCGGATGTGTTCGGGCAGTCGGATATCGAGCCTGCGCTAGAGGCGTTCAATCTGCGGGACTTGCGGGATCGTGCCGCGGGCAGTTTATCGGCAGGGCAGAAGCGCCGTTTGGGCTTGGCGCGGCTGATGGTGACAGGGCGGCCGGTCTGGGTTCTGGACGAGCCGACAGTGTCGCTGGATGTGGCATCGGTTGCGCTCTTTGCAGATGCCGTTCGGGCGCATCTGGCGGCTGGTGGCAGTGCGCTGATGGCGACCCATATCGATCTGGGGCTTGAGACCGAGGTGCTGGACGTGACGCCGCACAAGGCCGTCTTGAGCACCGCGATCGAAGATTTTGACGAGGCCTTTCTGTGATTGCACTGCTGGTACGGGATCTTCGCCTTGCGGTGCGGGCAGGGGGCGGTTTTGGGCTGGGGCTGGCGTTCTTTTTGATCGTGGTGGTTCTGGTGCCCTTTGGCGTCGGGCCCGAAAGTGGGCTGCTGTCCAAGATCGCGCCGGGTGTGCTGTGGATCGGGGCCTTGCTGGCCTGTCTGCTGTCTTTGGACCGGATTTTCGCGCTGGACTGGGAGGACGGATCGCTGGATTTGCTGGCGACCGCGCCTGTACCGCTCGAAGGGATCGTGTCGATGAAGGCGCTGGCCCATTGGCTGACCACGGGCTTGCCGCTGGTGCTGGCCGCGCCCGCGCTCGGGGTGCTCTTGAGTTTGCCCCAAGGGGGCTATGTTTGGCTGGTTGCGTCGCTGGCTGTGGGGACCCCTGCGCTGAGTGTCATCGGGACCTTCGGCGCGGCGCTGACCGTGGGGATCAAGCGGGGCGGATTGTTGCTGTCGCTTTTGGTGCTGCCGCTGTATGTGCCGACGCTGATTTTCGGCGCAGAGGTGGCGCGGCGCGGGGCCGAAGGGTTCGAGGTCATGACGCCACTCCTGATGCTTGGGGGGATCACCTTTGGCACCCTCGCGCTTTTGCCATTTGCCAGCGCCGCCGTTTTGCGCATTAACCTGAGATAAGCCCGTCCGGGCCACTGATCTGGAAAGGGAGCTTTCATGTCGATCTGGCAATACGCCAACCCGAAGAAATTCATGGACACCACGGGGCCGCTGCTGCCGTGGATTGGTGGCGCGTCGCTGCTCTGTATCGTGACGGGGCTGGTCTGGGGCTTTTTCTTTACGCCGGACGATTACCGTCAGGGCTCAACCGTCAAGATCATTTACCTGCACGTGCCTTCGGCGCTGATGGCGATCAATGCGTGGTTCATGATGCTGGTCGCCAGCCTGATCTGGCTGATCCGTCGTCACCACGTCAGTGCGCTAGCGGCCAAGGCGGCTGCACCTGTGGGCGCGACCATGACCGTGATTGCCTTGCTGACCGGCGCGATTTGGGGACAGCCGATGTGGGGCACGTGGTGGGCGTGGGATCCGCGCCTGACCTCGTTCCTTGTGTTGTTCCTGTTTTATCTGGGCTACATGGCGCTGTGGGGCGCGATTGAAAACGACGACACGGCCGCGGACCTGACCAGCATTCTGTGCCTTGTGGGGTCGGTCTTTGCGGTGCTGTCGCGCTATGCGGTGAACTTCTGGAACCAAGGGCTGCATCAGGGGGCGTCCCTGAGCCTGGATAAGGAAGAGAACGTGGCGGACGTGTTCTACTACCCGCTGCTCGTGTCGATTGCGGGCTTTGTCCTGCTGTTCATCTTCCTTGTGTTCCTAGGCACCCACACTGAAATCCGGGCGCGCCGGATGCGCGCGCTGCTGGCACGGGAGAGAATGGTTTGATGCCTGATCTTGGGAAATATGCGGACGCGGTTCTGTCGTCCTATGCGCTGTCTTTGCTGCTGGTGTTCGCGTTGGTCGGATGGGCTGTGATGCGGTCGCGTAAGACCCGCGCGGCGCTGGCAGAGGTGGAAGAGAGGATTAAAGGCCGTGGCTAAGTTGTCCCCGTTAATGATTTTGCCGCCCGTGATTTTCGGGGGGCTGGCCGCCATGTTCTATGTGGGCATGATGCGCGAAGATCCCGAGAGCCTGCCGAGTGCGCAGATCGGGCGCGAGGTGCCGGTGGTTTCGGTGACGCCGCTTGGCGGGGATCTGCCCTTTACCATCGAGGATCTGAAGGATGGCGAGGTCAAGCTGGTGAACTTCTGGGCCAGTTGGTGCGCGCCGTGTCGGGTCGAACATCCGATGCTGACGGACTTGGCCGAGGAAGGCATCCCGATCTACGGCGTGAACTACAAGGACAAGCCAGAAGCGGCGATGAAGTTTTTGGCAGAGCTTGGCAATCCTTATTCCGCGATTGGGGCGGATGAGTCGGGCCGGATGGCGTTGGAGTGGGGCGTTTATGGGGTGCCCGAAACTTACTTGATCAACGGCGATGGCCAGATTGTCACGCGGATCGCGGGCCCGCTCTTGGAGCGGAACGTTGCAGACACCCTGCGTCCTGCCATCGAAGCGGCCCAATAATATTGTCAAAAGGAGTGCGCCTCTGAATGAGGCGCGCGCTCTATCCGTTTGGGATTGCTGCGCAATCCGGTTCTAGCGGGTCATGCTGTTCTGAATGACCACGCCTTTCCACCCGAGTCCGGGGTAGGTTTCAAACCCAGGCGTGTCGTGGAAGCCAATGATCTGGTGGTTTTCCACGTAGTAGCCTGCAGTTTGCGCGGGCTTCCGGCGCAAGGGAAAGGTTTCCAGCAAGATGCCTTCTTCGTCCGATGACGCGATGACGCGGTTGTTTCGGTCAAGGATCAGGACGCGCACGCCCGCATCAATCATACGCTGGTCGAGGCGGACCCCTTGGACCACAGAGCGCGCTTGGCTGGCCCAGTCAAAGCAGGTCGCCATAATCCCGATAGGTTTGCCGTGGGCGTCGCCGTTCTCTCGGATCAATGTGGCGTATGTCAGGGTCTGCTGCCCTTTGAGCAGCCGAGAGACAACCACTTCGTCCGCCACATAGTCATCCCCTGTGGCAAGGCGCAGGCTGTTGGCGAACCACGGCATATCACGGACCGAGGCGCCAGTGACGCTATAATTGTCGGGCCGTCCATTGGCCACGATGCGCCCGTCCAGATCGCAAACCCAGATATCGAGGTAGATGTTGTAAGCGTCCAGAATGACACCCAGACGTTTGCTGGCATGGGCGGCACGCTCGGGCGTCGGGTTGGTCAGGCAATCGACAAAGCTGCTGTCAGTGGCCCACCAACGCACGTCACAAGTCCGTTCGTAGAGGTTGCGGTCAAAGACGTCGATGGCGTTGTAGGCCAGATCGACCACACGCTCGCCGGTGGCAGAGCGCTCCATCTCGGCGACCAGATTGCGCAGCACGGACAGCTCTTTGCTGAGGTTGTCCTCTAGGCCCTTGGCGATGCCGTTTATCTCTTCTCCGACCGCGCGCACCTCGTCCGCGACCACGGCGAATCCACGGCCATAGGGGCCCGCCTTGGCGCTCTCGATCTTGGCGTTCAAGGCTAGCATGGTCATCTGGCTGGTGATTTTCTGGATCGTATAGGCGTTCTTTTCGGTAAGCGCCGGCTGACCACCCGCCGAGTTGTGTCTTGACGATACTTGGGTTGTCGTTGGTGCTCAGCCGATGAGCTTCGCGTCTTTCATGCGTTTGATTGTGTCAGCAATGCTTGTCAGGGTGCCGAGCGCGCCAAAGGCTTCGCTCTTTGTCATGTTCTTGTTGCTCTCGAATACGTCCATGCCATGGGTCAGCAGCGCCATGATTTGCGCTTCGTCGATGGCGTTCTTGCGGAGGGCTTCGACGATGACG